>CAWJAS010000001.1:0-770905 GCA_963840935.1 Candidatus Magasanikiibacteriota bacterium | reverse complement strand
CCAACGATCTGCTATTTCGCGCGGCGCAAGGCGTGGCCGGCGGCTTTGGCACCCAGCACAGCCAATGCGCCTGAGTCCTGGTTAATGAGTGCGCCTGGCATTAAAGTCCTTTCCCCCGGCACGCCGACCGACGCCTATGGGCTGCTGCGTGGCGCGATTCGGGAGAACAATCCGGTCTTTGTGTTGGAACACAAGGGGCTCGATAACATCAGTGAAGATGTCCCCGACAACACCGGTCCTATGGAACTAGGCAAGGCCAAGGTGCGCCGCCAGGGCAAAGATGTAACGGTGGTCGTGGATCGCAACTGATGATGCACCGTGCGCTAGCCGCTGAAAAGCGCTCGCCGAAGAAGGCATCGACGTGGAAGTGATCGATCTGCGCAGCATGGTCCCGCTGGATGAAGAGACCATACTCGACTTCGATTGCTAAGACCAGCCGTCTGGTAATTGTGGAAGAGGCGCCCCATGGTGCGGGCTGGGGTGGTGATATTGTGTCGCTGGCCGCCGATCATGGGCATTTACTATCTCGACGCACCGGTGAAACGGGTCAACATGGGTGGCGCCCTGGTGGCCTATAGCCCGCCCTTGGAGGATGCTCGATCCCGAATGTGGGGCGGATCAGCCAGGCCATTCGCGAGGTTGTGGCTGCTTGATCGGTCAGACAGACGACTGGGCAACGACTTTTGCTGAATCAAAATAGAAATCATCTCGTATACTGGTGTTAATATCATCAATCGTGAAAACGTTGGTGTGGAGGAACTATGAGTGTGACAATTCAGATTTCTGACAATATTGCCCAGCATTTAAACAATCGATCATTGGACAGGCTACCGAAATTGACCAAAAATTGAGTAGCCTGCTCCACTGACATTCGTCGCCGCTTAGCGTGGTCAGCTTGACGGATCGGCAGTTGCAGAAAAAATATGGAATGACCTTTGCTCGAATTTGAGCAGCAGCATATGACAAGCAGCAGAACTATAGCTGGGAAGTTGAATCGATGCGATGGCCTGGGAGACGGCGGTTGACGGTATTGAAACAATCCAGCGGCAGCTAACTGATTTGCCATGCCAACAATTGACCAGTTACTGCTTGAAGCAATTGAAGTTAGCGATACATTCTGGTTTGTGCGTTCATTCGTGATTGTTGAGCGTACTGACCGTACAATGACCACGGATCGCAAATCAACGATGACTTGTTCATCCAGACTTTTTTGAGTTTGCGCAGTAATCGGTTAAGCCTTGCTTTAGTAAGTGCTGCGGGGAGACTTTATGGCTGCGATTATGAACTATGGTGTTTGGCACTACCACCCCTTTGGCCAAACTGATGTACATGCGCCTCTGCCAATGGGAATGTCCCCCCGACCTTTACTGCAATTTGCGGCAGAAGTAGAGGAAATTCTGTTAACGCACGAATTATTATAGTATAAATAAAAAAGCGGCCCGGATCATATCCGGGCCGCTTTTTATAGGTGGAGATGGCGGGAATTGAACCCGCGTCCGTCCGAAACACTTGTACAGAGACGTCTACAGGTTTAGTTGCACATTTGTTGTTTCGCTGGCGGACTCCGGCGACGAGATTCCTATGCCCAACTAGCCGATGTGTCTTAAGGGGCCGTATCGGCGTCTAGCCCCCGCAACTCAGCAGTATATTTCAGCTTGCGTCTAGCCTGAGAGTAACACTAGAACGGGCCGTGATCCTGGTTAAAGGATCAATCTTCCACTTTTAGTTAGGCTGCAACCGCCATAGGGGCGCTAGCGAAACCGAAGTTGAAGGATTTGCCTGTGTTGGCATTTATATGTTTTGCGTCTTTTTACGTAGCCACACGCTCTACGACCTGCAATCAAAGCACTTCCTGCCCCGTCGAAACCGGACATCCCCTTGACTGACAATACTAGTATAGCACAGGAGTTCGTTTTTGTAAAGCGCGAAAATGTTGGCGTTTTGTTGGTAATTGGTTAGTCGATGGTTAGAACAACCGAAACTGCTCGTTCTAGCGTAACCTGTTCCAGGGTGAGGATACAGGTATAGGCATAAATCTCGACCCCGGCAACTTGGGCTGCTATTAACGCATACCCAAAATCCGGATCGGTGCTCCACTGGGGCCGCAGCAGGTCGGCGTCGGGGCGCTGGATGATAAAGACAATGGCTGTGCGCACGCCACGTTGCGCCATTTCGGCTAGCTCCAGCACATGGCGCCGTCCACGCGCCGTGACGGCATCAGGGAAGCGGGCGCAGCGCTCTTCGACCAGGCTGGCCGACTTCACTTCGATCCAACAGGGCTGTCCATTGGCATCGATCAGCCGGTAGTCAATCCGGCTATGGACACCGCCATCGGCTGGTGGATGGGGGAGAGGGACTTCGCGTTGCATGGCGTGGTAGCCACGGAAGGGGCTGAAAAAGCCGGTTTCCAGTCCCTCTTGGAAAATTTGATCGGGAATGCGGGTGTCGAGGCTGACCAGTTGACCGTGCTCTGGATGTTCAACAAAACGCAGGTCATAGGCCGTTTTGCGTTCATTGTGGCTGGCGTTGCTCAGGTGAACGGTGGCGCCGGGAATGAGTAACTCGCGCAGGCGGCCAGGGTCAGGGCAGTGGGCGTTGACGATCTGCTGATTTTCGTGTAGTTGAGCGACAATGCGATAGCGATTGGGCCGCTCCAAGAAGGTCGCCGGTTGGGTGGTGAAAGAAAAGCGCATAGCGATTCGGTATTGGGTGATCGGGTGATTAGTGATTGCAACTGGCCGGAGCGATCAGCGCCTTTGCCAGTCGGCTAGAATGGCGTCGAGTTCTTCGGCTGATGTGATTCTGCGTACAACCTGGAGAAAGGTGGAGATCAGGCGTCAAGCGGCGCAATTCTTCTAACTTAGGGCCGATGGGGCTGGTGCTGGCAGCACTGGTGCCATAGCTGCCGTGAAAGGCAAAATATGCCTGGTTAAGGACGCGCAGGGGGTAGCCATGCGCTACAAAAAATTGACGGCGGGCTTCCATATAGCGCTCGGCGGCTTCGACTTGGCCGGCGGCTAGTAAGCCATCGACCCGCAGGCGGGTTTCGCGCATTCTTGATAAAAGTCAAACGGTGTCGGCGCATTGGGCGCTGGTTGGACCGGTGATTCTTGCGGCGTCGGGGGTGGCACTTGATCGGGATAGAAGGTACGCAGTGCGCGGTCGCCGACTCTCATTGCCGACGATCTCGGCTACGGTTTCATTGATCGTGGTCAGATCGGCGCTGGTGAGATAGTTGAGGCCCAGCGGAAAGAGCGAGAGATAGTTATGACACCACTCGTGGGCGACCGTGCTCAAAATCCATGAGAGACCAGCGCGGTCAATCACCATGGTGGGGAAGGCGCCTAACCCGCCGATATTGGCGATATAGGCACTGACATTGTACTGTTGGCGATAAGCGGCTTCACTTTGCTCAAGCTGGTCAATGCTCATTTCGGCATCCAGCATTTGGCTATACATCGTGGTGATTTTATCGCACGCGGGCTGACGACCAATTTACCGCGGTGGTTCGACAAAGGTAAACTGAACGGGTGGGAAAGCCCAGTTTGCCCATTCTAGCCCCTCTTGCTGCAATTCATAGGTGACCTGGCCTTCGATGATCTGTTCAACCGTAGGGCGTTTCTGCTGTTGTTGCGCCCGTAATGCAGTAATTTGGGCCTGCTGTTGTTTTATCTCTGATGTGGCCTTGTGTTGATTTTCAGCAAAGCTACGATTGATCTCCTTCTCGAGGCTCACGAATTTGCTGGGCGTGATCCAGATACTGGCGAACCAGACTGACCGCTTCTGTATAGGTCAATCCAGCAGCGGGTTGGTTGAGTAGGGCACGTAATTTGGCCGCAACCGCTTCCGCTTCCCAACCGAGCAGATCAAAGCCCCAGCCGGCGACAATCATCGCCATGCCGCGGTCGCGGGCTTGCGTGGCCGGCAGGGCGCTGCCACCACTCAACATCAAAGCAATAGTGAACATCAGTAGATAAAAAACGCTTCTGCGCGTCTTACCCAACTCCACTTGTATGCAAGCGGTTGAATGGTTTGCGTCGAATCGGTTTGAGTTTGATCAATATACATGAATTCGGTTAGAATTTCTGAAGTGAGCTAACGGTTATCGCCTGGCCAGATCATACGCAGGGGGCATTTCGCAAGCTTAAAGCATACTGCTTCCATTGACAGGAAGGGTTTTCTCTTTCTCAGCCATTCTTTAGCGAACGTTGAACTGGCACTTCCTTTACCATTCTACCTGCCATTCACGTCAAACAAAATTTTGATCAACGATGAATCCCATGAATGTACCACTCAACCTTCAGCCCTCAACCCGTGATTTTATCCAGGCCATGCCCAAAGCGGAAATTCATGTGCATTTGGAAGGCGCAATCCAACCGGAGACGTTGCTGGAACTGGCGCGCCCCGGCACCGGCGGGAAGAGTAAGCTGCCACGACCGATCTGGATGGCCTGCGCCGTTGGTTTACCTTTACCGATTTCCCGCACTTTATCCAGATTTACTGGACGATTTCGGATCTCTTGCGCACGCCGGAAGATTTTGCGCTGATCGTCCATGCCTGTGGCGCGGATATGGCGGCGCAGAATATCCGCTACCGCGAAGGTGACCTTTACGCCTTTTACCCACACTGACTTCGCAGGAGAAAGGGTTAACGATAGAAGCGCTCTTTGAAGGGTTAGAAACTGGCCGCGCCTTGCCGAGGCAAAACGGGACTTTGGCGTCGAAATGCGCTGGGTTTTTGACATTCCGCGCAACACCAGTTTCAAACCGTGGCATAAGTCGAGCAAGGTGCGTGGCGTCAAGCGGGTGGTGGACGCCCAATTACGCCGGTTGGGTTTGCGTACCAAGGAATATTACAACGCTTATCCCGCTGAACGGACACTGGCGTATGCGTTAGCCGGTCAGGACAAAGGGGTGGTCGGCTTTGGCTTGGGCGGCTATGAAGTTGGTGCGCCGCCGGAGCCGTTTGCCCAGGTCTTTCGCACCGCCAAAGCGGCTGGTCTGCTCTCGGTGCCTCATGCCGGGGAAACGGTGGGACCGGCCAGCATCTGGGGCGCGGTGACAACCTTACATGCCGACCGCATTGGACACGGTGTGCGCGCCATTGAAGATGAGAAGTTGCTGGCCCTGCTCAAAGAGCGCCAGATTCCCCTGGAACTCAACCCGACCAGTAACATCTGTCCGCACGTCTATCCCAACCTGGCGGACCATCCCTTCCCCGAACTGGATCGCATGGGGCTGCTGGTCACGGTCAACAGTGAGTGACCCGCCGCTCTTTAACACGTCGCTCACCCAGGAATATCAGGTGCTGGCCACAGAATTTGGCTATGATCAGGTTGATCTGGCCCGTGTGGGCGCGCAATGCCTTTGTGACGTGTCGCACCAGCTCCTGTGAAACAGCAATTGCTTCGTGAGTTTGACGAATGGGTGAAAAGTAGTGAGAATTGAGTTAAGACTCGGAAAGCTCATCACAACAGGGCCTGTACTTTGAGATCGGAGAAAAAGCATGAATTCAACGGTAGAGATTACTCTGGAAAAGCCAGGAATTATCGCTGTTTCGGAAGCTTTGCGAAAACAATTTGGACTGGGGTACCGGGATGTCCCTAATTGTGAAGACGCCAGAGTGATGGCATTCGAGGTGCGGGTTAAGGAAATGCCCTCTCATTTGACCTATGAAAATCATGTATTGGTCTATAATGGTGAGCTGACGGACCAGGAAACAGATTTTGTGCAACAAGACCGTGAACAGCGACTGGCAGCATTGATGTCATGAGACTAGTATTTGATACTTCAACGCTGATTGCTGCTTTGTTAAAACCACATGAGGCACATCACTTAGCACATCCCTGGCTAGATCAGGTCTACCAATCAGAGCAGAATTTTTTGCAGGTTTCCGGGCTTACGGCCATAAAAGCGGTGTTGAATAACAAATCTCAAATTGGAAAAATATTCGGTGTTGTCGCCGAGCTTGGTGAGACCGACGAAGTAAATCGGCTGGCTCTTGATGTGGCTGCCGGAGGCAATCTTTCTTCGGTGGTGGTGGAAACGGATGATATTGCCAAGCGAGCGATTGATTATTTGCGAGAAAACAAATTGGGTGTGGCCACATTTTTACCGATTAACAAAATTACCGCCAGGCAGGAAGACGCGGTTTTAAACGAATTAGTAAACGAGCCGGGTGTTGTCGGCAAGGCGGTTGATTTGATAAAATTTGATTCAAAATTTGAAAATATTTTTCAATTTGTTCTTGGCAATACATTGGTGGTGAAAGATATGAAAACCGCCCAGCTAATCGGCATTGGTCGGGCGCGCATGGTCACCTTGAATGGTGATTTGATTGAAAAGCGAGGTGTGATGAAAGGAGGGTGGCGGAAAGACCGTTTTGGTTCAATCAGTTTTGCCACAAAAATAATGATGGGGGCGGAAGATAGAATCAAAGAATGCCAACGTTCTCTTGCTCTGGAACAGCAAAATCTTTTGGATATTGAACAAATGCTTGGACAAGCCAAAAAAGAATTGTCTGATTTGGAGGTTAAGCGCGAGTTAAATGTTGCCAGACGGGCGCTTGTTGAAACCGAAAAACAAAATTTGGACAAAGAGTTGGCGCAAATTGAACGCGAATTATCGTTTGTGGAAATGAGCCCTGAAGAGTATGGAATAAAATTATCGGAATTAAATCGCGAGAAAGAAAGATTGATGGCCGAGATGAACGCCAAAGTCGCCATAGTCCAAAAAATCGAAAATGAAATGAGGGATTTTAATGAACGCGAGGAACAAAAGAAACAACATGTTTTTTCTCTTCAAGAACAAATGCAAATTAAACAAAACGATTTGAACGGCATTGCCACGGTTCGCAATGACCTGAGGGTGGCTTTGGCTCGGCTTGAAACCAGAGCGGAATCGCTGAATGAAGAAGTGAGAAATGACATGAATATTTCTTTGGAATCAATTATTGGCCGGCGCCAGGATATTTTGGAAGTTGAAGATTATGAAAAATTGGCGTTAGAAATTCAAAAATTAAAATACCAATTGAATTTAATCGGAGGTATTGACGAAGAAGTGATAAGCGAATACGAAACCACCAAAGAGAGATTTAACTTCTTGTTTAATCAGTTGACTGACTTGCGTCAGGCGACAGCCGATTTGACCAAAATGTCCGCTGAACTTGATGATTTGATGAAATCAAAACGAGTGGTCGCTTTTAGAAATATACGCAAAGAATTTAACAGATTTTTTAATATTTTATTTGAAGGGGGTAATGCGGATTTGGTTGAAGTGTACGAGGAAGAAGTGCCGGAAAATGTTGGCGAAAATATTGATTTTGAAAATCAAGAACAAATTATTTCTGCGGAAAATACTCGATTAAAAAATAAAAAAGAAAAGATTTTGATGGGTATTGAAGTGACCGCCAATCCGCCGGGTAAAAAAATAAAAAGTTTGAATTCTTTGTCTGGAGGGGAGCGCACTCTCACCTCCATTGCTTTAATTTGTGCTGTTTTGAATTATAATCCTTCGCCTTTTGTGGTGCTTGACGAGGTCGAAGCCGCTCTTGATGAAGCAAATACAATTCGTTTTACCAAAATTATTTCCGAATTATCCAAGCACGCTCAATTTATTTTGATTACTCATAATCGAGTGACGATGCACGCAGTTGACGCGCTTTATGGAGTGGCCATGGCCTCGGATGGAATTTCGAAGCTATTGAGCGTTAAAATCGATGATGTGCCGAATCAAGAATGAGGCTACGGGCGGTGTTGACAGCAATATTATTTTAATGTATATTAATCAAGCTCTCTGGGCCTTAAGCCCAACCCGTCAAAATGAAAAAAGTCATAATTTATTAATTTTGACTTTTACCGCCAGCTGGCGGATTTTGATTTTTGAATATATTTTATGTTAACTATCAGATTAAAAAGAATAGGAAAAAAGAAATTGCCCACCTATCGTTTTATTATTTCCGAAAAAACCAAAGATACTTGGGGCACAAGTTTGGAAGAACTTGGAAGTTATGACCCGCATTCCAAAGGAAAACAATTGTCGGCCAAAGTCGACAGAATAAAATATTGGATTTCCAAAGGCGCTCAGTTGTCGGAAACCGTCAATAATTTATTGATTTCAGCCAGAATTATCGAAGGCAAAAAAAAGAAGTCTGTTTATTTGTCTAAAAAAAGAAAAGCCAAATTGGAAGAAGAGACAAAACAAAAAGCAGAAGCTGACGCCAAAAAGCAAGCCGAACAAACTCCGCCGGTCGAGGTTGCTGTTGAAGAGCCCGCTGAGGTTCCGGCAGAATCCGAAGTAAAAGCGGAAGTATCTTCACCGGCCGAAACGGTTGTGGAAACAACGCCGGAAACGGTTGTGGAAACGCCGGTTGCCACCGAAGAAAAAAAGCCTGAAGCGGTTAGTGAAGAGACCGTTTAATTGAACGGCGCGAAAGATCTTGACTGAAAGTCGAAAAAATGGTATAATATACATATTAAGAATGAAGATGATTTGGGCGGGAAACCGCATGTCGACAAATTGTCTCGTTCGTTTAAAATTAAGTTGTTAATTATGAATAGCGATCAGCAATTCTTGGAATCCGTCGTTAAAGCGATTGTAAACAATCCGAACGATGTGAAGGTAGAACGCATGATTGACGAGCGCGGAGTACTTCTCACGCTTGACGTTAATCCGAGCGATATGGGTTATGTGATCGGAAGAAGCGGTCAAACCGCAAGGGCTATCAGAACTTTGCTCAAAATTGTCGGAGCGAAGAACAACGCCCGCGTTAATTTGAAAATTAACGAACCTGAAGGTGGCCGTGGCAGAAGCACTGCCAGAGAAGAAGCGGTTGACACCAGCGCAGTTGATAACTTGGATATCTAAAATTGATCCCGTCAGCTAAATGTTGGCGGGATTATTTTTTTATAAAAAAAAGAAGCCATCAGCGCCAAGCATTTGATACTACGATTGAAGAGAAAGGAGGGGGAACTCTTCTTCGCCGTAATATATGCTTGCACGCCGATGGCTGGGCAAAAGGAACGTGGCTGTTTGGGGCTTGTCAGGTCAATCCTTGGTCGATCTGAGAGAACCATCCGGCCGTTTCGCTTTCGCTACTACTTGCAGATGGGAGCGGATTTTGCCCAGTTACCGCTAACCTTAACCCTATACCATAATCAAGAATTTGTCAATATGAAGAGGCCAAAAATAAAATTTGATATTTTGACTCTTTTTCCGGACATTGTTTATGACTATGCTTCGGAAAGTATTTTGAAGCGGGCCCAAAAAGCCGGCTTGGTTAATATTTTGGCTCATAATTTTCGTGATTTCACCAAAGACAAACAGCGTCACGTTGATGATAGGCCGTATGGTGGGGGAGCCGGTATGATTCTGCAAGTTCAGCCGATTTACGATTGTCTTAAGGCAATCAAAGCCCGGAAAGGAAAAAACAGAAAAACAAGAATTATCATTATGGATCCGGCCGGAAAAAAATTTGACCAGCGTATGGCTGAAAAATTTTCCAAGTTGGAAAGAATTATTTTAATTTGCGGAAGATATGAAGGATTTGATGAACGTGTCTATAAATTAGCGGATGAAAAAATATCTGTCGGCGATTATGTTTTGTCCGGTGGTGAATTGCCGGCGCTCACGATTGTAGAAGCCGTTAGTCGATTGGTGCCCGGAGTATTGGGCAATGAAGAATCATTGATTGGCGAAACTCACAGTCGATCTAAAATCAATCCGTCAGCCGGCGGATTAAAATCTAATCTGTCGCTAGCGAACGACAAGTCTAAAATTTCTGGCAAATACCCTGTTTACACTCGTCCGGAAAATTTTATGGGCTTTAAAGTTCCAAAGGTTTTACTTGAAGGAGACCATGCAAAAATCGCGGAATGGCGTAAAAAACGTGTAAAATAAGCCAAATTATTGTTTGGAATTTATCCACAGTTTATCCAAAAAGAAAATATTGGCTAGCTCTTGACAAAATTTTGCCTTTGAGGTAAGCTTAACAAGCTAAAAAAATACTGACAAAAATTTCATCTTTAATAAATCAAATATTTTTCTAAGTCCTCGTTGATTTTTGCGAAAAGAGGAAACTGGAAGGAGAAAAGAGTAAGTCAGTTTGGCTTCCTCTTTTTTCTTTCCGCGCGAGTTTATTCAAACTCGAAAAATACAAGAATCGTATGAGTACGCGATTGTGAAAGCGAAAAGAACGATCGTTGACAATATAAATGTGACAAAAACCACATGAACAAATTTCGGTTTGTTCATAGATAATCGTTTATTCCTAAAAACAAAAAATACAAATTCTTTTTTGGCGCTTAGGCGTCAAAAAATAAAATCAAATATCTTATTTAAGAGTTTGATCCTAGCTCAGGATGAACGCTGGCGGCGTGTTTAAGGCATGCAAGTCGAGGGATCGGCCTTTATAGCAATATTGAGGTACGGACCGGCAAACGGGTGAGTAACACATTGGTAACCCACCTCCAAGACGGGGATAGCCTGCCGAAAGGCGGATTAATACCCGATAGTAATGCGGGGACAAAAGTCATTCGCATTTAAAGCTTCGACGCTTGGAGAGGGGCCTATGTCTGATTAGTTAGTTGGTGAGGTAAAAGCTCACCAAGACGATGATCAGTAGCAGGCGTGAGAGCGTGACCTGCCTCACTGGGACTGAGATACTGCCCAGACACCTACGGGTGGCTGCAGTCGAGAATATTCCCCAATGGACGAAAGTCTGAGGGAGCGACGCCGCGTGCAGGATGAAGGTTTTCGGATTGTAAACTGCTTTTCTCTCTGAAGAATTTGCCTTTTGGCAGAGTGACGGTAAGAGAGGAATAAGAGGTTGCTAACTCTGTGCCAGCAGCAGCGGTAATACAGAGACCTCAAGCGTTATCCGGATTTACTGGGCGTAAAGGGTCCGTAGGTGGGTTGGCGGGTCAAGGGTTAAAACTTCATGCTCAACATGGAGATCGCTCTTGAAACTACCAATCTAGAGGGTGGAAGAGGTAAGCGGAATTGCGGGTGTAGTCGTAATAAGCGTTGATATCCGCAGGAACACCAAATGCGAAGGCAGCTTACTGGTACACTCCTGACACTAAGGGACGAAAGCGTGGGGAGCAAACAGGATTAGATACCCTGGTAGTCCACGCCCTAAACGATGTGCACTAGATATTGGCAGTATCGACCCTGTCAGTGTCGTTCAAAAAAGCTAACGCGTTAAGTGCACCGCCTGGGGAGTACGGCCGCAAGGCTAAAACTCAAAGGAATAGACGGGGACCCGCACAAGCGGTGGATCATGTGGTTTAATTCGATGATAAACGAGGAACCTTACCTGGGCTCAACTACTAGCTGCATATGACCAGAAATGGACATAGCCTTCGAGGGTGCTAGATAGGTGCTGCATGGTTGCCGTCAGCTCGTGCCGTGAGGTGTACCGTTAAGTCGGGAAACGAGCGCAACCCATATCGTGTGTTAAATGTACACACGAGACTGCCCAGCTCTTTGAGCATAAAATTTTTGTGTTCAGCGAGCTGGGAGGAAGGGGTGGACGACGTCAAATCAGCATGGCTCTTACGTCCAGGGCCACACACATGATACAATGGCCGGTACAATGGGTCGCCAAATCGCGAGATGGAGCTAATCCCATCAAAACCGGTCTCAGTTCGGATTGCAGGCTGCAACTCGCCTGCATGAAGTTGGAATCGCTAGTAAACGCCTATCAGCCACGGGGCGTTGAATACGTTCTCGGGTCTTGTACTCACCGCCCGTCACACCACGGAAGTTGGCAATGCACGAAGTTTCGATTCTGTCGGAATGAATGCAGGGTCAATGACTAGGGTGAAGTCGTAACAAGGCATCCGTAGCGGAAGCTGTGGATGGATCACCTCCTTTCTGGAGACACTTCTGCCGAAAGGCAGACGATTCTCAGTCGAGTTCCGAGTTAAGATTAATTTCTTTCGGAACGGGGTGAACGATTTAGGTTTTTGTCACGTTTATATTGTTAATTTAAAACACTGCCTATTTTGGCAGTGTTTTTATTATTATTCTTAAAGGTGGTAATTTTATAATGTGGGCAATGGAGGAATCGAACCTCCGACCTCGTCATTATCAGTGACGCGCTCTAACCATCTGAGCTAATTGCCCTTATTGTGAAACTCTTACTTGTGGGCGTATCCCGACTTGAACGGGAGACCTTTTCGATGTCAACGAAACGCTCTAACCAGCTGAGCTATACGCCCGAAATTATATAAAAAATATTATACTTTGACAAGTATAGCAAAAAGCATGCAAATAATCAAGAGATAAATGTGGAAAAGAGTGTGTTTTATTTGTGTCTCATTTTAAACAAGCTTATTGACAAAATGTTGTATTTATGCGAATATAACCCGTTCTTTCAAAATAAAAAAAGGAGAAAACATGGCAAAATATATGGCCGTGCTTGTGTTTACGTTTGTTCCATTTAGCGCCTTTTCGTCCGAACCCGTTGGTCCTTCGGTGTGTCGGCCAAATCCGGAAGTTGAAGCGCGTATATTTGAATCAATTGATATCCAGACGCCGGAAGCCGTTGATAAAATGATCGAATTTTTGCTTTGCGGGCAAGACCCGAAAAGTTGGCTTTGCGGTAAAAACAATGAACAGCGCGAAGAAGTGTCGGCGAGCATTGTTTCTCTGGCGAAAATTCATAATCTCCCGCCTCTTCTTCTGGTAGTCAAATTTTATTTGGAAAGCCGGTTTGATATTCACAAAATCGGAAAGAAGCGAGGAGAAATCGGCATTCCGCAGGTACATGGAGTAGCCAAGCAAGGGTGTGAATTGGCAAGCGCCCACGGGCAAATGGAATGCGGAGCAATTTATCTTAGTTCTCTTGTTCAAGCTTGCAAATCAAAAACTCTTCAAAGCGCTTTGCTGGTTTACATGTCCGGTAAATGTTATCCGGGCGAAAAGGTTTGGGCCATCGCCGAATATAGACTGGGTCTGTATTTTCGTTTGGTAAAAAAAGTTAAAAATCTTTATGCGGCCGGTTTGTTGGCCGGCCCTGAATCGACTGAAACAGCGCCTGAAGCATCGAACGACACCGCAGGTGAGATCAATGGCGCCGAGGTAGTTCAGTCAAGCAAACCGCGAGCAAAGAAGTCCACTCTTGACATAAATGCGATTGTGGCGGTGGCTCGTGAAAAGGCCATGCGTGAATAATTCGTTTTTCTTCTTTTTGTTCTTTCGTATATTGCCGGCGCGCGCTTATTTTAGCCATAAAATAACGCCGCCGGTTTTTGTTTTCTCTTCTTGCCAATCATAAATAATTGGTGTATATTAATACATGTGGCAATTTTTTGTTGTCATTTTTTACAAAATCAAAAATTCTTATGGAAGACCAAGAAAACAACGAAGAAATAAACAAACTAGATACCGGTAAAAAATCCGGTGAATTCAAAAAAAGGTTTATAAAAATAATCGCTTCGGTTGGTTTGTTTTTGTTTGAAATGGTAAAAATTGCCGTTATCGCCGGCATTACTATCGGGCTCATTCGTTATTTTTTGTTCAAACCTTTTTATGTTAAAGGTGCGTCCATGGAACCTACTTTTTATGAAAAAGAATATTTGATAATCGATGAATTATCTTATCGTTTAAGGGAGCCGATTAGAGGTGAAGTGGTTGTTTTTCGCTATCCCGATAACCCCAAAGAACATTTTTTAAAACGTATAATCGGCTTACCAGGAGAAACAGTTAAAATATCATCGGGCAAAGTGATAATTTATAATGATGAACATCCCGAAGGAATGGCCATTGATGAATTTTATTTACCGAGTGACATTGCCACCGAAGGTGATCGTTTGGTTACGGTAGGGGACGACCAATTCTTTTTAATGGGCGACAATCGTCCGAATAGTTTTGATTCAAGGCGTTTTGGCCCGGTCGACCGTTCGTTTATCGTTGGCCGAGCTTGGATAAGAGGATGGCCTTTTTCACGAGCGGAAATATTTAGCGCTCCAAATTTGAATATTTAAAAAACAAATTAATTACTGCAGTTTATAGTATAATTATTTTTTATTATGAAAAAAGAAAAGAATAAAAAATTAACCAAAACCAAATCTGTAAAAAAGCCTGCGCAGAAAATAAAAAAGACCGGCACGGAAAGCGCCAAGGAACATTTGTCGGGAGCGTCAAAATCCAAAAAAACTTTTCAGGTGATGCGTGGTATGCATGATGTTTTGCCCAGAGAAGAAAAATATTGGAAGCCGTTGTATCATAATGCAGAAAATTTAGCTGAACATTTTCAGTTCGGCCGAATAGAAACGCCGGTTATGGAAGAGGCCGGACTGTTTGTTCGTTCGCTTGGTAAAGGAACTGATGTGGTGGAAAAAGAAATGTATGTTTTTGATTTGTCGGAAGGTAAAGTTTGTCTGCGACCTGAAGGAACCGCGCCGGTCGCCCGCGCTTTTATTAACGCCGGAATGTGGAATTACCCTCAGCCGGTTAAAATGTGGTATTGGGCGCCGATGTTTCGCCATGACCGTCCGCAAGCCGGGCGTTATCGTCAATTTTATCAGGTTGGATTTGAAACCATAGGAGTACTTGACCCGGCCAGTGACGCGGAGTTGATTTTGGTTGCGTATAATTTTTATAAAGACATTGGTCTTCCGGTCGAGATAAGAATCAATAGTATTGGTTTGCCCGATGAGCGAGAGCGCTATAAAGCCGAACTGGCGAATTTTTATCGTACCAAAAAAAGTTATTTATGCGAGGATTGCCGAAAACGCTTGCTTAAGAATCCTTTGCGTTTGCTTGATTGCAAAGAAGACCAATGCCAGCCGATTAAAGACGAGGCCCCGCAAATTGTTGATTGGCTTTCCGATAGTTCAAAAAATTATTTTATGAAAGTTTTGGAATATTTGGATGAATTGCAGGTGCCTTACGTTCTTCAGCCTTCATTGGTTCGCGGTCTGGATTATTATACCCATACTGTTTTTGAAATTTATCCGGTTTTAAATGAGTTGTCGGATGGAGAAGAGAATAAAAATAATGAAAAATCTCAAAGCGCTTTGGGCGGGGGAGGGCGTTATGATTTACTTATGGAAGAAATGGGCGGTCGAGCAACTCCCGCGGTTGGAGTTGCCTTGGGCATTGACCGGACAGTGGCTGTTTTGAAACAGTTTGCCGAAAAAAATATTCTTAATTTGCCAAAATCAAATTTCGACATATTTTTTGCCCAGCTTGGGGATAGGGCAAAAGGAAGGGCGCTAAAAATAATTGAGGACCTGCGACATAGTGGATTAAAAATCGGTTTCAACCTGTTTAAAAGTTCGTTAAAAAATCAGTTGGAAATTGCCAATGATTTGAAGGTGGGATATACCCTTATTTTAGGGCAAAAAGAAGTGCAGGAAGGAACAATTATTATCAGAGACATGGAATCCGGCGTTCAGGAAATCGTGGACCAAAAGAAAGTCGAAAATTTGGTCAAAAGAAAGCTTAAAAAATTTGACGATACCGTAAAATAGGATTATAATATAATGTATTAAATCAGTATAATCTTTTAGAAACGGAGGTGACTTTTGTGTCAGAAATAAAAAGAAAGAAAAACGAATCATTCGAAGCTTTTATTCGTCGTGTAAAGAAGCGATGGCAACAATCAGGCAAAGTCCTGCAAGTCAAAAAAATTCAATTTCACGAAGCGGATAAAAGTAAAAACATGCGCAAAAAAAGCGCCCTGCATCGCCTAAAAATTTCATCCAAAATGGATTATCTGAAAAAAATAGGACGCTTGCCGGAAGAAAAGTTTAAGAAACACCGCTAAATAATTCAAACGCGTACTTTTTGTATTTTTTCATTGTTACCATGCTTCAATGGATAAATAGACCATATTCAAAATTTCAAAGGACCGCCACAATAGGAGGGTTATTATTTGTGGCGGTTTTTTGTTTTTACTTTGCTTTTGGTAACGCGTTAAAAGTTCAAGCCGAAGATATTGTCAGTCAGGCCGATCCCAATTCCGAATTGATTCAAGGGATAGAAATGATTGAAGAACCGATTGGGTTGCCGGCGACCGATATCCGTTTGATTATTGCCAATATTATAAGGATTGCTCTTGGACTCGTGGGCATTGTATTATTGGTAATTATTATTTATGGTGGGTTTCTATGGATGACTGCGGCGGGCAACGAGGAACAGATTGGAAAAGCCAAAAAAACATTGACCAACGCCGTGATTGGTTTGATTATTATTTTGTCGGCTTATGCAATCGTTCTTTTTGTAATGCGCATGCTTGGAATCGGCATGGGTGAAGGAATGATGGGCCCGATGGCAGCGCCCGGAACACAAAATTTCCGCGGAAGTGGAGCTTTGGGACGAGTGATAAAAGACCATTATCCAAATCGTAATCAAACTAATGTTCCGCGCAATACCAAAATAGTTATTTCATTTTTCCGTCCTATTCAAATGAGTAATTTGGCAGAAGACACTAATTATGACGGTGTTTTTGGTACATGCAAAACCCCACTTAACGATTGGTCGACAGATTGCGACCAGATAATTTTGGATAATAATTTAATAAATATTACGGCTATTATTCCGGCGGAATCAGCCACCGGCACCCCGACATATGTTCCCATAAGCGGGGCGGCTATTATGGCATCGCCGAGTGTGGACCCGGCCACTGGTATTGCCGGTGTTTACACAATAGTAATTCGTCCGCTTGAATATCTTGGCTCTGAAACCGAAGATGTTTCATATCTGGTGCACCTTGGCAAAGACATTAAGCGCGATGAACCGGATTTGGGTAATCCGGGAATTTTTGACGGATTGTCCGGTTCAAAATATTATGAATGGCAATTTACTTGCGGAACTGAATTGGATTTATCTCCACCATATGTGATTGATGTTTATCCGGGAATTGATACCGTTGAATACAAAAATACGGTTGTTCAAATTAGTTTTAATGAACCGATGGATCCGATTGGCGTGCAAGGTATTTTTGCCACCTCAAGTTATGGGTATTATTATTTGCAAAACGGATTTATATTCATACAAAATCAAGAGAGCACCATGCCGATCGGCGCTTTTAATCTGGTGAATAATTATCAGACTTTGGAATTTACCCCTTCAGTCCCTTGCGGTAAAAATGCTTGTGGCAACACGGTTTACTGCATGCCTGTTTGCGATGCCGAGGGAGCGGATTGCAGTCAAGACAGTTATGAAATTTTATTAAAAGCCGCCTCCACTATTTCTCCAAATACTTTTGAATCAAATCCTTTTACCGGTGTGGCTGATATTTGTGGCAACGCGCTTGACGGTAATAAGAATAGCTTGGTTGATGTTGGCCCGACAATTGAACCTGTTTTTGTGCCGACCGGACAGGGTTGGAAATTGCCAGACCATTATTTTTGGGGATTTGCACTCAAAGATGAATTGGATTTAACCCCGCCAATTATTTCTCAAATTATTCCCGGGCCCGAAGCGCCATGGGTTTCGGCTAACGAAGCCTGGAATATGTGGTTTGACAAGCGCATGCGAATCGACCCGATGTATTATATTAGTATTGAAGAATCACCGACACCGCAAGAAAGATGCGTTTATTATGAATTATCATCCGAACAATGTATTTTGGATTTAATCTGGAAAGTGCCTTTTGTTGTTTTTAGCTCAACCACCCCAATTACGCGAACAATCATGAATCACGGTCCATTTTTGGATGGTTTGCCTCAGGGTTATATTCCGTATATTGATTCCAATGTTGAAGATGCGCATTTCAACTGTTTGTATCCGGGCCAGGGGCCTTTGGAAGGGCCAAATTATGATATTTCAAAAATGTCCGGTTATTGCGATAAAAATCCCGATAATTGTTGTATTAAAGATGGGGCACTTGTTTTCTGTTGCAACGGAAATCCGGCGGAAAACGACCCGGATAATTGCAGGTCAAATTTATTAATACCGCTTACCAGTCCGTCAATATAATTTTTAAATGTTTTCATGATCGGCCAAAAAAGAAAAATTTTATCTTCACTGCTTCTGGTCGTAATAATTTGGGCCGGTCTATTTTTTGCTCTTCAAGTGTTGGCTCAAACAGAGCCTGCCACAGGACTCATCACTGTCGATGAGATGCAAATGGATGAAATCGGGGAGACTATCGGGCTACCGACCACAGACATTCGTTTGGTGGTGGCAAGAATTATTAGGGTGGCTTTGGGGTTTTTGGGAATTGTCGCACTGGTTCTCATTCTTTATGGCGGATTTGTCTGGATGACAGCCGGCGGAAATGAAGAAAAAATACAAAAAGCAAAAAAGATTTTGGTTAACGCGGCAATCGGTTTGGCGATTATTTTATCCGCCTATGCCATTGCCAGTTTTGTTATTAATGCATTGGTCAGCGCCACCACCGGCGGAGAAGGGGGTCCTGGCGGTCCGGGTGGCCCTCCGGGGTCGTTTACCAATGTTTTGTATATCACCTCAATGCCGGGCGATGATTTGGGTTGCGGTATCAGGAATATTCACCCGATAATAACTTTCAATAAAGCGATTGACATTGCCACAGTTCCCGATAATTTGGTAATAAGAAATAAGCAAACGGGTGCGCCGGCAGAGGGAATTTGGCGCTTGGTTTCTATTGATAAACAAAACGCGATTGTTTTTGACCCAATCGGAGATTGCGGAGTGGAACCGCCACAAAATGATTGTTTAGATGCCAGCACTACTTATCAAATATATTTTGTAAATTCTTCAAATATAAAAAGTCAGGATGCGTTAAGTTTGAATTGTAATGTTGGGAATTATAAACTTCAATGCAAAAACACTCCGGCGGTTGAATTTGTTACCGGAGATAGTGTCGATGTCGACCCGCCGACCATTGCGATAATCAATCCTTTTAACAATCAATCATTTGCCCAAGGTTCGGTGGTACCGGTAGAAATATATTATACCGATAATTTTGGTGTTCAAAATGTTTCATTATATGTTAACGGTACGCCAATCGATAGCCAGTCAATAAGCGGGTGCCAAAAATCTGGCACCACCACATTAAATTGGTCGTCCGGCACGTCACCAACTGGTACATATTCATTAGAATCAATTGTTTTTGATAATGCCGCATTGTCTGCTTCAACTTCACGCGATATTATGCTTTTAGCCGGCCATTGTTTTGATGACCAGCTAAATTTTGGAGAAACTATTGCCGGTCCGCCGGCTTGTGGAGGCGAATGTGGCTCGTGCGCCGGTGAATCATGTACCGAGAATAGCGATTGCGCTAGTGGTTGGTGTGAAGAAGGAATTTGTGTCGATAGAATGCGAATCAACGGTTTTAGTCCGACCGCAGGTGCCGCTAGCACCACCTATGTTTCAATTTGGGGTCAATATTTTGGTGATGACGGCGGTCATGTTTATTTTAGAAAATCAGAAGGGGACGGGTGGTCGGAAGCATTTGTGGCGAATTGCGGAGCTGGAATTGATAATTGGACTAAATCGCAAATTATTGTCAAAGTTCCTCCTGATGCCATAACCGGTCCGATTAAAGTGGAAACCGCGGGCACGGAAGAAACAAAATTTGTTGATGTCACAGATAACGATGGTTGGGGCTACCAAGGGAATTTTACTGTTAATGATGAATTGTTGCCCGGGCTTTGCGCCGTTGTGCCAAATTATGGCGCTCCATATACAAATGTTGTTTTGATTGGTGAGAATTTTGGGTCAAGCCAAACGCAAGGCCAAGATAATGTATTTTTTGCTTCTTCCACTCCGATAATTTATAACTGGTCAAGCAATAGCGTGACAGCTCGAGTGCCGGCTCTTGGAACCGGCGCTGTTCCCGTAAAATTAATGAATGATAATAAAAATAGTAACAGCGTTCAGTTTAACGTGCGAGAAGTTTTGGATTCAGGCGCGCCGATGATTGAGAGTATTTATCCTGAAGATGGCGCGAGAGGGGAATACATTACAATCACCGGTAAAAATTTTGGCAGTTATACGGGAAAAGTATTATTTAAATACGAAGAAACCGAAGCGGTTTATGGAACTTTTGATTTCCCGGAAGAGTGTGAAGGCGCAACTTGGAGTGACAAGCAAGTGGTAGTGAAGTTCCCAACTTCAAGCGTACAGGAGGGCAGAAATTATAAAGTTCAAATTCAACGTTCAAGCGATAACGCAATTAGTCCGGTTGGAGCAACTTTTGCTTTGGAGTCAGGTAACCCCGCTCCGGGTATTTGTAAAATTGACCCTGCCAGCGGTCCAATTCCATTTGCCCAAACGGCGACAATGCAGATATTTGGTGAATATTATACCAGGGACAGTGTTTTGGCCGTGCCGTATTTTTGGCTATCAGCCGCCGATCCTTTGTCGATCACCGGAAGAACAACCACTGGTACCATTTCCGTTTCCAATACTCGTGCGGTTGTTCAACCGCCTTGGGATACAGAGACGGGTCCGGTCGTCATGTATCGCTCAACTGATGGAAAGATGGGCAACAGCATGCCCTTTACTGTTTTTAATTGTTTAGAAAATAATAATACTTGTGCTAGTCCGGCTTATCAATGTTGCACTGCCGGTAATGATGCCGGAATTTGTCGTTTGAATACGGAATTGTGCGATGGACAAACGCGATCCACCGGTTATATGTGGCGATTTAACACAGGGCCTTTCCCTCCGACCGCGAGAGTTGTTGAAAGATGTAATAGCGAAACGGATTTAGGATTGAATTTACCATCACCATCACCGAATATTCGCTGGTCATTGTCTGAAAACAACGATCATTTTAATGTATGTCGGACAGCTGAAATAACGGTTGAATTTTCCATGAGAATGTTACAGAGTTCTGTAAATGCGAATAATATCCAAGTTTTTAAATGTACCACATCTTCATTAGAAGGAGCTTTTTTTCCAACAGTCAATTCTTGTGTACATGTTGGCGGGCCAGTACAAATGAAAAATGATAGCTATGTTTTGTATCCCGCTTCGGCCGTGGAAAATGCCAATCATGACTATGTTCAAATGTTTCCGCAAAGCGGACAGTGGGAAGATGATACTTATTATCATGTTGTATTGCAAACAGATTTAATGTCGGCGCCGACATCATATATGTATGGCGATGATGAAATTGCTTTGGGCCCCCAAAATCTAAAACCACAAAGCACTTGCGGAGCAGATTCGGCTTATTGTTTTGTTTTTAAAACAGACGCGCGGGATTGTAAATTGGCACGAGTAGTGGTTACCCCGTATACATATTGGACGTCAATTTTGGAAGAACCGATTATGAGGCGAGATATTAAAGATAATACGGACGATTTGGGGACGGATTTTTATTATCGCGGGACTGGGCTAAGCGACCAAAAATGTATAATGATGAATATGGATGGTTATGAATGGGAATGGTCGGTTCAGGCCGGCAGAAATAGTTACGCTGAACTGTACGGAGCTTCAACAGGCACGAACGGCAATATGCAACAAGTTTCAGCCTTGAGCAATACCGTAAGTGTGGGATTAGTAAATCCGGAAGACGCGGCAAACATTGAAGCAACCGCCACTAAGGGCAGTCTTGCTTCAGAGAATGGCTTGATAAGTTGGTGGACTTTTGATGGAGATAATGTTTTGGATATGAGTATGGGTGGTGATGAAAATAACGGTGTTATTCAAGGCGGGGTTACTTTTGTGAATGGTAAAATAAACAGGGCAATAAGATTGAACGGTACTGATGGCGTAGTCGTATTGTCAAATCCGTGGATTCTGCCGGATGCAAAAAATTCGCGAACCATGTGCGCTTGGGGTAAAACGTCCGATGTCAATTTTTCATATAAATGGCTGGTTGCCTATGGTTCGATGGGAACCGGACGAGCGATGTTTATCGGAAGATTGGGCAGTCATTTGGTTGCCGGTGGATATGGAGATGATATTCAAGTCAATAATTTTTGGCAGGCGGATATATGGAATCATATTTGTTTAACTTATGACGGAACTTATGCCACATTATATGCAAACGGAGTTCAAGTGGCGAAAGAAGCCAAACCGGGGTGGTATTTGGTACAACAATATGCATACATCGGCGCGCAAATTCATCCAACCCCAAATGAATTTTGGCACGGCGATATTGACGACGTGAGAATATACAAAAAAGATTTAACGCCCGGAGAAGTTTTTGCCCTTTATCAAGGTATAAATGAATTTGATTATGATCAAAAAATCGGTGTTAGTCCGTTAACAATTGATTTGTCAAAACCGCGCGTGGTTGATTATTGGCCGAATTGCTTGGAAGCATGTACTAACGCGGAAATTGGAGCAAGATTTAATATTCGAATGTCATCATATAATGTTGATAATGGCGTGAAAGTTTATAAGTGTTTTGATGAAAATTGTTCTTCTACTGTTCAGATTCCGTCTTATGATTTGGATGTGAAGTTTGGCGATGATTTAAGGTTTTTAAGTATTGTTCCGATGGCGACAACAGAAGACCCAAATCCTGAATGGCAAAAAGATACCTTGTATTTGGTGGTTTTGTCCAAAACGGGTGATAGTGTGGGCGACCAAACTTCACAGCTTTGGTCTCAAAAAACAATTAATGAACCATCATCTCAAGGTAAGCCAATGCAAGAGGCGTTTAGCTGGAGGTTCAGAACAAAAAGTGAAAAATGCACGGTTGACAGCGTGACGGTAACTCCGGTTTTGTATAGAGCCCTGACCATTGATTCGCGCAAAGTTTATTCTTCCCAGGCTCGTTCAGCGCCGGATTCTTGTGACCCGGAAGGCCAATTGCTAAACGCGTGGTCGCTTGATTGGGATTGGGCATCAAGCGATATTTTGGTTGCCGAGGTTGTGGAATTTAAAACAAAAGGAAAAAATTCTTTTTGCACCGCCAATTGTGTTAAAAAAGGAAGTTCAATTCCCTATGGTGGAGTAATGGAACCTTTGTGTGGGAATATGGCGGTGGAAGCCGGGGAAGACTGCGACCCTCCTCGAAAAATAGGTGATACAGTGGCGTGTACTCTTAATTGTTTGCGACCGGGGAATAATAATGTAACAACAACCATATCTTATGGTGGTACTATTGATTACGGCTTGTGCGGAGATGGCGTGGTAAACCCGCTCAAAGGCGAAAAATGTGACCCAAATAATCCAGCCACATCCGCTGGATGCACATCAAATTGTCTTTATGCCGGTTCATCTCCTCAAACCGGAGCCGAAGATACTGGCGCATCAATTTGTGGAAATGGCATGATTGGCGTGGGCGAAGATTGCGACCTTGGAACCTCGCCCGATTTTTGGCGTTCGACTTCATCGCTATTTTGTTCTGAAAAGTGTTTGCATTTAGGTTCAGCGCTATATGCCGGTTGGTGCGTTGATGACAATAATACTACCACCTATGGCGGATTTTCAATGTCTGAATTCAACACCGCTTGCGCCAAGGCAAAAAGTATTTGCGGTGATGATATAGCCAGTCCGGATGAAGATAAGGCCTGCGAGGACGCAACTAATCCTCTGCTCATTTGCACAGACCGTTGTTTGATAAATGTGTTTGATGATTCGCTAAAAAAATGTTCACCTACCACCACATTAGTAGTGAGAGATATTGAAAATAATCCAATTTATACAAGTGTAATCAAATCAGAAGGATGTAACTCAATCGGGCAATATGAAGGATCGTCTTTAATGTATTCTACCTCTTCGCTTTGTGGAGACGGTATTGTCGGTATTGGCGAAGATCCCGATTGCGAAAAGAATTTTGTTTATGTTCGCGAGTTTGTTGACCCTTGGGCCTTGGCAGTTGGAATCGGTCTTGGTACTACCACGCCCAACAATACGCAAATTACAGATATTACCGCAACCGGTGAGCAAGAAGTTGATGAAAAAATTTATACCGAATCCGGCAAAGGACAATTCGAAATTTTATGCGGTTTTAATACTGATCTTGAATGTCAAATACAAACAAATAATCCTCTTATGGGTGTGGCGGAAAATTCATGCTGTTATGAACGCGCGCTCTTGATTGATACTTATCCCGCTCGCACCATGCCTTCAAGTTCTGAGGTTGCGACCGCGTTTGATGTTTGCCCAAATACATATATTGAAGCCACTTTTAACAAGGTAATTGATATTAATACACTGCCAGGTGCAGTTTATATTGCTCGTGGCTATAATATTGCCACGACAACCCCCGAATGTCCGGTTGGTCAAATTGATGTGACGGATCTTGTAAGGGGCTATATCGCGGACGCGCGTGACCAGATACAACCATGGTATAAAAGATTATGGGCCGGTTTTACAGGTTGGGTTAAAAATTTATTCGGCATAAAAGCATCGGCTGACACACCGCGTAGTGAATTTAATGCTAATATTTATTGCGTTGGCGATGAAACAGGAACGCCCAGCGTTATTGTTAATGACCCAAAGGGTGTTAATTCAACCTCCTCTGTTTTGATTAGTCTCAATAAACCGCTCGCTTTTGACAGCGACTACGCCATTATTTTTAGACCCGGCGCAAAAGATGTTCGCGGAGTGAGTATTGGCAATACCGCACAATGGCAATTTATTACCGGTAATGAAATATGTGTATTGGACAAAGCGGAAATTGATCCGGATGAACACATGTTTAATAAGTCCGGCGTTACAGAAGATTTTGAGGTAAAATCAATTTCTCAAAATGACCAGTACATCCAACCGGTGGCCGGTTATTCGTGGGAATATGATTGGGGCCCTGCTCAAAATGAATTTATTGCCATAGCAAACGCCACCGGCACCGTGAATGTGGTTACTGCCAAAAATCGCAATGGAGAAGTTGATTTAACAGCCACATCACGTTTTACAGAAAATATTTTTCCGCTCGCTTCCCCGATCGTTACTGGAAAGTCGCGAATCGTAGTATTTTTATGCGAGAATCGCTGGCCTTCCGGCTCGCTTGATAATTTTCCTTTCAAGGACGAGGAACATGATTTTTCCACCTATTATTGCATGGATTATGGTATGGTGGGTATAGCCGATGATTTGCCAAATGTTACAACCAGCCAAATTTGGACGCCGTCAGTTGGTTCACCTTATGTGAAAAGATATATTTTTATTAATAATAACAACAAAGATGCCATTGGTATTCAGATTTTTTATAATTCCAATCATTTATCAATAAGTGATTGGTATGCGTCTCAAGGCTACACTGGCCAGATGAACTCGGTAAAAATAGACGGTTTTGACGCTTTGACCGATGGAAATAATTATTATATTGATGCGTTGGTTCAGCCCCTATACACCAACCCGACAACATTTAATATTTATTCAAATATTTACCAGTTTAGCATTAATAGCGACGCCACCGCCCAAACAAAAGAAGTATTTAATCAAATAATTAAGTATTTAAAATTCAATCTTCGTTTAAAAAACGATCCATATTGCGCATCCGATTATAGTGGCGCAAATATAGATTATGGAATGCAGTGTTCAAACGATATGGATTGTCTGGCGCAAATGGAAGCAATAAAAAAAGCCAGTCCCACAACCACAAAGAGCAATTATTTTTGCTATAACCAAAAAGATAAATTACAAAGAAACTATACTCGTTTGAATGATTTGCGTGGAATGATAAAAAGTATTGAGTGGGGCAGAGGAGCCGTCGCCATTTGGCCGATGGATTATGTTACTTATGGGAAATTACCTGATAGTACCGGTCGCGGGTTCGAAGCCGTAATTAATCAATCAACAGGAAAAGCATCTTTATTAAGCGGGCGAATTAGCCAGGCTCTCCATTTGGAACAGCCGGCGTATTTGGTTGCAACAAAAGCGACAGATATTGGTAATAGGTCTTTTACAATCGCTCATTGGATAAAAACAACCTCGAGTCAGTATCGGGCGTATACGGTTACAAATGACGCCGATCCGAATAGTACGAATAATAGATATTATTTTGGTATTAGCAATGGAAAGGTAAGTTATAGAATTTCATATAACGGGGCGGATTATTTATGTTCTGAAGATAAAGTTAATGATAATTTATGGCATCACATAGCAGTCGTTTTTGATCGACAAGCCGGGCAAACAAATGTTTCGTGTTATGTCGACGGTGCTTTATCCGGTAGTGATTCTTATCCGTCCTCCTTTGGTCATATGTATGAAGGGAAACCTCGAATTGGTACGCCAATTTGCAGTAGTGTTGGTAATTGTATGAAATGCTCAGCGTTAGACTTGGGTTGCGATTCTGTTTTTAAAGCCGATATTGATGATGTGAGGATTTATGCCAGAGCTTTGAATCCAGACGAAATGCGTGATTTGTTTTATGATAGTTTGCCATATAACGGCGGTTATCCGAATTTGCCGGAAAATACATATTTACCCGGTCATGCTTTTAGTGTTTGGCCAACCACCTGGTCTGATTTGGGTTCGCAATTAAACACACAGCTTCCGGTCGACCCGATAAATAAATTAGCGCAAAGTGGAACATGCTTTTTACCAGTATCGGGCAATCAATATGAAGCCTGTTTTAGAGATGCTGATTGTGCCACCATACCGATTAGCGGAAGATCAAGCTATTGGACGGCTGACGAAGGCAATAAAGACGAGGGGGCGATAGGTAACAATGCGACTATTGAGGGAACGGTGCAAACAGTTGCCGGCAAGGGGCACGGTAAAGCATTTGAATTTGCTGGTGATTCATCGGCCAAAGTAGTTGCCGGGAACTTTGATGAATATAATGGCGATAATTTTTCAGTTTCAGCGTGGATTTATCCGACCAAAAGAAACACTGCCACAATTATTAAAAAGGGTGGTTCGGATGGAGATGGAAATAGTTTAGGAGGATTTATTCTTGAGTATAGCGGTCTTCAGTTTACCGGGTCACAAGTAAGGTTTAACAACGGCACTATTCGTTTTGCAATATTCCCTGAAGCTTCTAACCCGAATAAATATTATGCCATTGATTCGCAGGAACCGCTCGGTTTAAATCAATGGTATTATATTTCCGCTACTTTTAATAAAAACACAAAAACAGGCAAATTGTATATCAATGGCAATTTGGTTAGTGAGACATTCAGGGTCCCTCCGAATGGAGCCTCTGTAACTATCACAGAGCCTTCATTCCCGTATGCCACAAATACTTTGAGTATTGAAATGGGTGAGAGTTTTAACGGTAAAATCGACAATATAGCGTTTTATTCTCGTGAATTGGATACTGCTGAAATCGGTAATTTATATGCCGGGCTGTGCGTTCTGCATGATCCAGTGACCGGTTGGAGCGCGGAAGACAGGCGGTTTAGTTTTGCTTGCAATACTTCGTCATATGCCTATCGTTATAGTTTTGTTTCAACTACTCAATCATATTTACTCAGAGCAAATCTTGAAACACTTCAAAGTCCGGAGCCTCAGAATTATTTTAATTTTTTAAATGATTTTACTTTCAACAAAGTATTGTTTGAATATGGAGTTTGCGCTTCGGCCAATGAGATTTCCTCGCCATATAATGTATATTGTGGTGATGGAGTTTTAGGTAGTGGAGAGGAGTGCGACCCGCCCGGATCGGTAAGTTATAATACGGTGGCGTGCCCTGCCTCAGCTACCAAAAAAACCTGCAATAGCCAGTGTGCTTGGGGAGCCGAATCTCTCACTACTTGCGCCGAGGCGATCGGAGGAACTTGTGGAGATGGCAAAATTCAATATTCAATCGGAGAAGTTTGTGATGATGGATTATTAAATGGCCAGCCGGGCAGATGCAACACGGGTTGTTCCGGTATTTTTCAAACTTGCGGAAATGGAGTTTTGGATTCGGGTGAATTTTGCGATACTGTTTTAGCAACCGCAACTCAACCCGTGACTTGCGCTTATAGGCCGGGGGTAGAAACAAAAAAAGGATTCACAACCGAACCAGTCTATTACTTTTTGGTGGATTTGTCAGGTTCTATGAATTATAGTTTTTCCGGTGCCGCCACGCCTCCACCCGGTGAAAAATCAAGATTGCAGTATGTGCAAGAACAACTTCCGTTATTAGCCGTACAATTTGCCGAATCTGAAACCAAGGCAAAAATAGGCATAGGTTCTTTTAGAAGCTCAAATATTTTTGTGGATTATTTAGATCCAGATATTAAATTTGCGATGCCGGTAGAAGTGGCTGGGGTAGTCGGAACTTTCGCCGCAAGTGGCGGTACTCCAACCGGCGCAGCAATTAAATGGTGGAGAGAAAATATATATGAGAATTTTAGCGAAGAAGATAAACAGAGACAAATTAATCTTATTTTAGTAACCGATGGTGCTTCAACGGGAGTACCAACCCCTACAGAAGAAATTACGCTTTTAAACAGCCCCGGTTATGGCGTATTAACATATGTGTTTGGCGTAGCTTATTTTACTCAGGCATTCAATGATTGGGCGGCGGCTGGTGGCACATACCAATATATTCCAATTAATGATTCTAGCGATTCAATTCTTGATCAAATGCTCGAGATATATTATAGCCAGCCTTGCCGGCAGTATGATATTTTTAATGCCTTTTCATGCAATTGGAATTGCACGGGTTTTGGCGGTTATTGCGGAGACGGTATGTTGCAAACGGATAGCGGTGAGCAATGTGAAGGGACTACGCCGGTACCTTGCACCACGGATGGTGGTTTTAGCGGGACGGCCGAGTGTTTAAATTGCCAATTACAGGAATGCATCGCTGATTCCGCTGTGCCGACAGTTGGAGTTTGCGGTAATGGAATAGTGGATGAATTTGAAGCTTGCGATCGTGGAGAGGACGAAAATGGAATTATTTGCACGCCGATCTATCCTCAGCAGAATTGCACATATTGTTCCGCTGATTGTAAAAATGTTATTACAAAAGATATTGTTTGTGGAAATGGTATTTTAAACGAAAGTGAATTGTGCGACCCGGGCATGTCAAACGGAGGTTTCGCTAGAACAATGTTTATTGATGAAGTGGACAGGTGTCTTCCTTGTAAAACGGATTGTACCGGTTGGGATGTTAGTAAGTCAGTGGTAAACAGCATATCTAGCGGATGCGCGGTAAATAGTTTCCCTGTATCATTGACAGATCCTATCAATTTGGTCGGAAGGGGTTATTGCGGTGACGGGATAAGACAAGGAGTTCTTAATATAAATTACGCATCTGGTTTATTGATCCCACCTTATCCATGGATAAATTTTTCTTATGAAGAGTGTGATATCGACCCGTCCAATTGTCCTGCGTGTACAGTTTTTGGTCAAGTAAAGAGTTGCACTAATCAATGTAGGTGTTCCTGCGTATTTCCTTCTTTACTCTAGTTATCATTATATTTAAATAATTATTAATATAAATATTCATATATGTTTGAAGATGCTCCACAAAAAAATATTCCAATACCAGAAAATTTACCAACTGAACCAATGGATATGTTTGCTGAAACGGAAGGTGAAACGCCTATACCGTCTGGCCCGAGTGCGCTTGATGCGGGTGTTTTGAGACCTAAACAGGCCTCAGTTCACACGTCGCCCCCGCCCGGCATGGGTTCTGAACCGGCGGAAATTTATGCTGTCAGCAAACCGGTTTTGGGCAAAATAATATTTGCCATAATTTTTATATTATTTTTTGCTGGCATCGGATTTGGTGTCTGGAAATTATATTCCTATTTGAACGCGCCGGATAAACAAGCACCTGAAACAATTGTTACACAACCGATTACGGATGAGGTGGCGGATGACCAAGCGCCGTTAACTCCGGTAGATTATTTGGATGAAGATGACCCTGATTATAATAACGGTCAAATCGACGCGGAAACAGAATTGGAGGCGAATATGGATGAGCTCGAAAATGAATCCACCACAACAACCGATGTTGTTCCTGATTTTATTGTTGATTCGGTGGATTCAGACGGTGACGGCTTGCTTGATGGGGCGGAAGTAACATTTAAAACAGATTCGTTTAATCCCGATACCGATGCTGATGGTTTGACAGACGGCGACGAGGTTTTAATTTGGAAAACAGACCCTTTGAATCCGGATACGGATGGAGACAGTTTTAAAGACGGAGACGAAGTGCGTAATGGTTATAACCCACTTGGGCCGGGAAAACTTTTTGAAAATCCAAATACCGCCACTTCATCAGTGAATGAGAGCGTAACTCCGGTTAATGAAGAACCGGCGATATAAACATTTTTTCGGTATTATATAAAATATGTTTGGGAAAAAAGAATCAGAAATAAAGGCGCCGGAATTAGACATAAAAATCGCGGCTATGCCCGATGATTTTTATGGCGGTTCCGATCCGACGGTTAAGTTCAAAAAAACTGAACAAACCGTTAATTTGGATAAATTCGCGTCGCCTTTAAAGCCATATGAAAAAAAGGCCTTGGATACAGCTACCGCCAAAGGTCCCGGTTCTTTGTTTTCTAATACAAAATTTTGGATATTTGGCGCTCTTTTGTTGTTTATTTTGTTCGCTATTGGAGGCGGAATATATTATTGGCTTACGCTCCGAAAAAAACCGGTGCAAATTGTTGAAAGACCGACAATAACAACTCCTGTTCAGGAAATTCCGGTTGTTCAAACGCCGACAAGCAGTGATATTTTGGAGCCGGTTCAGGAAGAGCCTGTCGTTGTCCCACCCAAAGAAATTGGTTTTGAATTACCTTCCAAAATATTACCCGTTGGAAACGATTTGGACCAGGATGGCGTTTTTGACGCTTCCGAAGAAGCATTCGCTTCCGACCCGGGCAATCCCGATACTGACGGCGATGGTTATTCCGACAGTCATGAATTATTTTATTTATATAATCCGGCCGGAGTTGAACCGCAAAAATTAGTTGATTCCGGAATGGTTAGTGTATATAAAAATAATAATTATGGTTATGAATTGTATCATCCCAAATCTTGGGTAATGGGAAGCGTGGACCAAGGGAGTAGTCAGGCGCTTTTTAGCGCTTTGAGCGGAGAGAATATTGAAGTGAGGGTTTTTGATATGCCATATGGCCAAACATTTGAGCAGTGGTTTGCCATAAACGCGCCGGCGGATGAATTATTATCGGATTATAGTGAATTTGTAAGTCGTTTTGAAACCGTGGGCAAAAAAAGATTTGACGGTTTGGTCTATTTCTTTGTTAGAAATAATCAAGTTGTTTCTTTAATTTATCATTTAGGCGGTAATTCGGTTGTTAATCACAAAACGGTTTTGGAAGTAATGGCGCGAAGTTTTGTATTTACGAAAATAATTTCTATTTATGAACAGCCGCCGGTTTTGCCCGAAGAATTTGAACAGGTTGCCGAATCTTTATTTAATGGTGCAAATATGGAAGAGACTGAAGTGGAAGAAGATTCGGTAGAACAGGGAGATGAAGAACTGGAAGAAGAGCCTGTGTTTCAAGAGGAAATAGGGGAACAATTCATAGATTTTATCGAGGAGCAGGAAACGTCCGCAATATGATAGAAATAATGGTTATTAATAAAAAAAAATATCCGATAAATATTGGTCTGATAAATAAAACAGCCCAAATCGCGGTAAAAAAAGAAAAAAAATTAAAAGGTAAAATCGAGCTCATTATAACAGACAATCAAGAAATCAAAAAAATAAATCGGTTGTGGCGGGGAATAAATAAAGAAACTGATGTTTTGGCTTTTGAATGGAGTAAAAGTAATTTTTATCCAAGCGAACAAATAGGGCAAATTTTTATTTCATTTCCAAAGATAATATTGCAAGCAAAAGAATTTGATGTTTCACCGACAGAAGAGTTTTTGAGAATTTTTATTCATGGACTTTTGCATTTGGCCGGGTACAACCATCACAAAAAAAATGAAGCTCAAAAAATGTTTAAAATTCAAGAAGAAATTTTGGCAGTCACAATAAATAAAATATGAAATGCAGATTATTAAAAAGTTTTAAAGACGCGTTTGATGGAATTCAGTATGCTTTTTTTCATGAACCTAATTTTCGCATACAACTATTTTTTGGTCTGATCGCTTTAATTTTGGCTGTAATTTTTCCGCTTAAGGGATCGGAAAGGTTACTTGTGGTTATTTTAACGTTTATGGTTTTGGTGATAGAACTTCTTAATACCGCCATTGAAAAATTTATTGATTTATTAAAGCCCAGATTGCATCATTATGCAAAAATAGTAAAAGATGTAATGGCCGGGGCTGTTTTTCTTACTGTTATCGGAGCGGTTACTGTTGGATTAATAATATTTATTCCTTATTTTATTACTTGGATATATCAGATGCTCGACCGAATATAGCAAAAAAGCATTCACAATAATCAAAAATAAATGTATACTGATATTGACTTGATTTAACATTATTTATGGCAAAAAGACACGATAATTTAATAGCCGGCCTTGATATTGGGTCTTCTAACGTCCGCATGGCGATCGGCAAGGTTATGGATGTTGGCTCCAACGAAAGCGCCATCCAAATTCTTGGTTTGGTGGAAGTGCCTTCAGAAGGCGTGTCAAAAGGTGTTGTTACAAGCATCGAGGATGTCGTCTCATCTGTCTCATCGTGTTTAGAAAACGCTGAAAGAGCTATTGGCGCTCCGATTGAGACGGTCTGGCTTGGTATTTCCGGCACTCAAACAATGATTCAAAATAGCCGTGGTTATGCCGCGGTGGCAAAATCAGATAATGAAATTACTTTTGCCGATGTGGATAGAGCGATTGATTCATCGCGCTCGGTTTCCACGCCTTTAAATTATGAAATTCTTCATGTTACCCCCAGGTCATATAATGTTGACGGGCAAAGTGGTATTAAAGACCCGATTGGAATGACCGGCATGCGTTTGGAGGTGGATACAAAAATTATTCTTGGGCAATCATCTCAAATAAAGAATTTATCCAGAGCGATATACAGAACCGGATTGGAAATCAATGACATCGTATTGTCGCAATTGGCTTCATCAAATTTGCTTTTAACACCGCGCCAAAAAGATTTGGGAACGGTGTTAATTAATATTGGAGGCCAAACAACCTCGGTGATTGTTTTTGAGGAAGGGGATTTGCTCCATGCCGGCACAATTCCTGTTGGCTCAAACCATATTTCCAATGATTTGGCGGTTGGTTTGCGGGCCCCGATTGATGTGGTGGAAAAACTTAAAATTGAACACGGGGATTGTTCAGCCGATTCGCGCCAAAATAGAGATGAGATTGATTTGATGGATTTGGGAGCTACGGAACACGAATATTTTAAAATGAAGGATGTTAATTCTATTATTAGCGCCCGAGTGGAAGAAATCTTGTTTATGGTGGACAAGGAATTAAAAAAGGTCCAGCGAAGCGGGCTTTTGCCGGCCGGAGCGATTATGACTGGAGGAGGGTCTAAACTGCGCGGTATTGTGGAAGAAGCCAAAAGAAACTTGCGTTTGCCGGCAGTTATGGGCTATCCATTGGGAATTGTGGCTTCTGCCGGTGAAATCAACGACCCTGCTTTTAGCACCGCCATTAGCTTGGTAAAATGGGGTAGTGAAATGTCTGACATAAATCCATACAAATATTCTTCGTCCAAATCAGGAGGGCGAACGGTTGAAAACATCAAAAGCAAAATTAGGAAGACAATTGGCGCTTTATTCCCTTGATTTTACTTGACACCCATAGGTCAAAGGCGATAAAATAAATAGCGAAGCCATGTCTTCGCTATTTAATATTCTAACGTTGAACACTATATTTGTTCATCTTCAAATAAATAATTATAATTTTTTTAAAGATTGAACAATAATTTAATCCAATTCCCCTTTAAATTAATTTTATGCCACAAGTCAAACCAGATATCGAAACATTTGCCAAAATTAAAGTTATCGGAGTCGGTGGTTCCGGCGGTTCGGCCGTTAATCGAATGATGGCTGCCCGCATTCGCGGAGTTGATTTTGTTGCCATGAATACGGATGTTCAGGATTTGCACCACAGTTTGGCGCCAAATAAGCTCCATATTGGAAAAACCGTTACACGCGGTCTTGGGGCGGGGATGGAGCCGGAATTGGGAAGACGCGCGGCGGAAGAATCACAAAATGAAATTCGTGAAGTGATTAAAGATGCCGATATGGTTTTTGTTACTTGCGGGCTTGGAGGCGGTACCGGTTCAGGGGCAAGTCCGGTTGTGGCCGAAGTAGCAAGAGAGATGGGTGCTTTGACGGTTGCTGTCGTCACCAAACCGTTTGCTTTTGAAGGTCAGAAACGCGCCACTATCGCGGATAAAGCGTGGGAGGAGCTGGTTAAGCATGTGGATACAATTATTACCATTCCCAATGACCGAATCAATCAGGTTATAGATAAGAAAACAACCATGCTTGACGCATTCAAAGTGGCTGACGATGTGTTGCGTCAGGGTGTCCAGGGAATTTCTGAATTAATTACTTTGCATGGTGTTATTAATGTTGATTTTGCGGATATTAAAACAATTATGAAAGATACCGGTTCGGCGTTGATGGGTATTGGGTCGGGAAGCGGGGAGAACAGAGCGGTGGAAGCGGCAAAAATGGCGATTTCCAGTCCGCTTCTGGAACTTTCAATTGATGGAGCCAGAGGTATACTCTTTACCGTAACAGGCGGGCCGGATATGACAATGAGTGAAGTGGAAGAAGCGGCTAAGATTATTACTTCTTCGGCTTCCGAAGATGCCAAGGTAATTTTTGGTGCGGTTATTGATGAAACAATGAGTGGTAACATGAAAATATCCGTAATCGCCACAGGTTTTGATGACCGCAGAAAAATTGAAGAAGAGACAGTTTCGCGTTATTCTCCTTTTGGCGCGGTGAGTGTGGCCTCAAAATTCAAACAGCGCGAAGAGGAAGAAAAAGAGAAAAAGTTTACTGATGAAGTAATGGCCGTAAAAAAACCCGAGGTAAAACCCCCTGTAGTGTCGCGCGCTTCGGATTTTTCGAAAGAATCAAAAAATGATTTTTCCAATGATACGGCGCAGACCGCCACTTCCGTTGATGATGATTTGGAAATCCCGGCTTTTATTAGGCGAAAAATGGGGCAATAATTATGAGATGTCCGGTATGTAATAATTTGGAGACCAGTGTGGTTGATAGCCGTGCCACGAGCGACGGACTTGTTATCCGCCGAAGACGTGAATGCAACAAGTGTTCATACAGATTTTCAACTGTTGAGGAGATTGAGTTATTGGATATTGTGGTGGTCAAAAGCGACGGTCGGCGTGAAAGCTATATGCGCGACAAAATTGAGCGCGGTATTAAGCAGTCGCTTTCAAAACGCGCTTATACGGCTGATGATTTTAATCGTTTGATTCACGCTATTGAACGCGCCATTCAAAAAAGAAAAAAACGAGAAATATCCAGTAAGGATTTGGGAGAAATTGTGATGAAGCATCTGCGCGTTTTTGATAAAGTGGCCTATATTCGTTTTGCGAGCGTCTATCGAGATTTTAAAGACGTAAAAACTTTTGAAAAAGAATTAAAAAAAATAAAAAACGGCAATTCATAATTTAACACCTCGTTTATGGAGGAAATTAAAAAAGAAACCGGCACGGAAGATGTTTCCGAAACAGCCGGAAAAGAAATAAAAGAAGTTGAAAAAACCGGTCACAAGGGCAATTTCATCGGTTTTGATAAAAAAAAATTAGATGAAAAACCCGGTCATTTTAGCGATATACAAGAAATGCTTGAAAAAAATTTGAAATGGTCGCAGATTATTTACGAACAAAATAGGCGAATTATACGCCGGCTGACTCTTACGGCTGTAATTGCTTGGGTCAAATGGCTTTTAATATTAGCTGTTCTTATTTGGGGAGCTTGGTATGGCTGGCCGATTGTAAAAAAAGTTAACCAACAATACGATTTAATTGTCGGGCAGTTTCAATCGGTCACAACCGATAAAAATGACGAGACAAACGCTTTGCAAAAAATATTAAATTTACTGAACCTCAATCCACAGCAAGCGGAACAGCTCAAAGCAATGAATAATTAAAAGGAGGTATGCAAAAAAGCACAAAAATAGTCGCCACCATCGGTCCGGCTTCGGAGTCTTACGCAATAATCAAGTCATTGGTTAAAGCGGGCGTTAATGTCGCCCGTCTTAATTTTTCGCACGGTACTTATGAAAATCATGCCGGACTAGTTCGTAATATTCGGAGAGCGGAAAAAGAAGTTGGCGTACCGGTCGGTATAATGCAAGATATTCAGGGTCCAAAATTACGAATCGGACTTATGCCCAAAGAAGGGGTTTTAATTAAAAGCGGGCAATCGATTGTGATCAATACCGCGTCTATTGAATATAAAGACGAAGAACTGCCGTTATATTTTCCGGGATTAGAAAAATTTATCAAACCAAAGCATAGACTTTTGATTGATGACGGCCATGCCGAAGTGCGGGTAAAAAAAGTATTCGGAAGAAAAATTTATTGCGATGTTATTGAGGGATTTCTCATAAAATCGCACAAAGGAATTAATTTTCCTGATAGTAATTTAAAAATTCCCATAATGAATGAGAAAGACCGCAAGGATTTAAAATTCGGATTGAAAATCGGGGTGGATATTATCGCTTTGTCATTTGTGCATACGGCTGAAGAAATAAAGAAGGCAAGAAAATTAATAAATAAATATATCGCTGATTTAAAAATCAAGCGAACCGCACCGGTGTTTATTGTGGCGAAAATTGAAAGAAACGAAGCGGTAAAAAATATAAATGAAATTATTAAAGAAGCGGACGGAGTAATGGTGGCGCGCGGAGATTTGGCCATGGAAACAAAAATGTCCGACATGCCGTTGATTCAGAAAAAAATTATTGAAAAAGCTAATACTGCTGTTAAGCCGGTTATAGTCGCCACGCAAATGCTCGATTCAATGCAAATAAACCGAAGGCCAACCAGAGCGGAAATCACTGATGTGGCTAACGCGGTTATTGACCATGCTGATGCTTTGATGCTTTCCAATGAAACAGCTTCCGGAAAATATCCGGTTGAAGCCGTAAAGACAATGGTCAAAATCATTATAGCAGCGGAAAAATCAAAATATGATGATGTGGACCCTTTGAAAGAGCTTCATCCACATCATTCAATAAGCAAAGCCATAGCCGGTCTTTCCGGCGTGATTGCCACACAAGTGGGCGCCAAAGCTATTCTCGTGGCTTCGGCTACCGGTAATACCGGCCGGTTAGTCAGTAGAGTACGACCGCAATTACCTGTTTTTGTCGGAGTTAAGTCGATTGTTGCCGGGCGCCAACTTTGTTTATCTTGGGGCTTATATCCATTTTTGCTTCCAACAAAAAAATCAATCGAAGATTTGATTTCCGCATTTATGGAATATGTTCAGAAGAGAAAATTTTTAAAAAAAGGCGACAAAATTGTTCTTGTCACGGGCGAACCGGTAGGCAAACCGGGGACGACTAATTTATTGGAAGTAAAAGAGATTAAATAATTAAAAAATCGCCAGTCGGCGATTTTTTTATTAATAGTAAAGTGGGAATTGTTTTGTGAGGTTAATGACCTCATTTTTTATTTTTTGAAGTTCATCATCGTTTTGGTAATTTTTTATCGCCGTATCAATCCATTCGGCAATTTTGCGCATTTCATCTTCTTTCATCCCGCGAGTGGTTAGGGCCGGTGTGCCAAGGCGAATACCTGACGGGTCCATGGGCGAGCGCGGGTCATTTGGCACCATATTTTTATTAACTGTAATTCCGGCTTTGTCCAAAGCAATTTGCGCTTCCTTGCCGGTAATATTTTTGTTTGTCAAATCAATCAGCAAAAGATGGTTATCAGTTCCGCCAAAACAAATATTGTAATCTCGTTTTTTGAATTCTTCTTCCAAAACCTTCGCGTTTTTTAAAATTTGTTTTGCGTATTCTTTGAATTCCGGTTCCAGCGCTTCTTTAAAAGAAATTGCTTTAGCGGCGATATTATTTTCATGCGGTCCGCCTTGGAATCCCGGGAAAACTGATTTATCAATCGCTTTGGCGAATTGTTTTTTGCACATTATCATTCCGCCTCTGGGTCCGCGCAAAGTTTTGTGCGTTGTGGTGGTGACAACATCAAAAATCGGAACAGGATTTTCCATTACACCTCCGGCGATAAGTCCGGCAATGTGAGCAATGTCCGCCATGGTGATTGCGCCCACTTCATCGGCAATATTTTTTATTTTTTTCCAATCAATCAGACGCGAATAGGCGCTGTAGCCAGCCAGAATAATTTTTGGTTTGTGTCCAAGGGCGGTTTGACGCAGCTCTTCATAATTAATAAGTCCGTCGGCACCTGTGCCATAGCGAATAAAATTATACAATTTTGCCATGTAGGTGACAGGATGGCCGTGAGTGAGATGCCCGCCATGAGCCAAATCCATGCCAAGAATAGTGTCGCCCGGTTCAAGCAAAGCAAAATACACGGCAATATTGGCCGGCGCGCCGGAAAGCGGTTGAACATTAACATGTTCGGCTCCGAATAATTGTTTGGCGCGTTCAATTGCGAGCGTTTCTATTTCATCAATATATTCGCATCCGCCATAATAGCGTTTGCCCGGGTATCCTTCCGAATATTTGTTTGTCAAAATCGAACCCAGGGCTTCCAAAACCGCGGTGGAAACAAAGTTTTCCGATGGAATCATTTCCAGTCCGTTTTCCTCGCGGGCTTTTTCTTTGGCAATGGCCGAGAAAATTTCCGTATCAAATTGTTCAAGTTTTTGTTTGTGCATAAATTTTTTATTTTTTCAATTACCTTATTATCAGCTTTTATGTATTTTTTGTCAATTTTTCGATAAATTTATTTGTCTGCGCGTTTGTTGGACATGGTATATAATATTTGCTATTATTTATTCATACTTTTGTCAATTCGACGACATACTTATTTTATAATTTAATATGCCCGAACACCGCCCCTCACCCGAAGCCCGTGACGCCTCCTCCTTTGAATACTGGCTGGAGAATGAGGTAAAAAGACAATACATAGAGCAAGTGACCGCTCTTAACGAGATTGGTCTTTTGGATATCTTACCCGAAGCCGAAGCCAAGGGCGTGGTTGGCATTGACGGCAAAGAATACCCGGTCCCAAGCTGGACGGAGATTAAGGCCGAATTAGAGAAAGACAAAGAAAAATATGATACCAAAAGAAAACAAGGTTTCACCGAACTACAGCTCACCTCTTTTGCTGTCCCGCTTGAACGATTAACCCACACTTTAGAGAAACAAATCCTCGAACACCACAGACAAGGTAAACTCCTGGCTACCAAGGACAAAGACACTGACCCGGACGAACCATTGGAATTAGACACCAACCAACCCCTTTACACCTTGGACGAATGGCTCGACCCGAACGCCCCACAGGGCGAGAGAGGGGCCGATGTTACCGGCAAGTGCGTTTACTACCCCGAATCCTTTGACGAGAAAAACCATAACGGCCAGACCAAACAACAAATAATCGACAAACAAAACAAAAACAACTCGCCCTTCCCCGGCTGGAATGTCATCCTCTTGGAAGCCAGCCCGAATATACCGAGAGAGGGCAAAGGCAAAACCCTGAACAACAGAAAACAGTTGGAAGCAGGCAAAGAACCACAGCAATATCTCAAAACCCTACAAACCGACCCAACCTACCGGCATGAACAAGGCCTGACCATCGAGGATTGGACCACCCAAATGCTTACTCACCTGCACAAAACCAACCAGGTGATTGATAATTACCAAGGCAAAGGCAGTGCCTGTTTCCTCGCCGGCACCTTTAATCCCGCTTTCGGCAACCTGGGCTACGCCTGCTGGGACCGCGACGGCCGCCGGGCCTTCTTGGTCAGGAGCGTTCCTGGCAGTCGGTACGACGACAGCGGTCTCCGCTCCGCGGTGGGGGTGGGTGCTTGATCTTTGGCCTTTGTTTTTTCTTTTTTCTTTTGGTTTTGGGGTTTTTCGTTTTTAAAAAAAATAACATACCCGGTGAAAAGCCACCCGCCTTGGGGCGGGCTGCCGCTATGTTCAAACGCCGAAAAAACGCGAAGTATTTCTAAAATATTTTAGCAAATATCGTGTGGCGTAAACCCTTACACATAAATCCCACCGTGATGAGTAATATCTATACCCCCGCGCGGGTTTGTTTAGCGCAATAGGCGCAATTTTGGATTGACCGCGGTCATTCAATTTTACGGACGGATATTATCACTAATGCTTTCGGCAACCTGGGCAACGCCTACTGGAACCGCGACAACCGCCAGGCCAACTTGAACAGGAACGATCCTGGCAATCGGAACGACAACAACGGTCTCCGCTCCGCGGTGAGGTTTATGTATTTTGCAAGGACTTCAGCCAGCCACCGAGCATTCTTCCAATCTCTCGGATTTTGGCTTGCGCCTGAAAAACTTTTGTTTCATTGGCAATTTTTAACTCCAAAAATAGTCGCAATTTTAAGATTGATATTTCTAAATGCGCGCCGGCCTGAATAAGATGACCGGCCTTAATTGGTTTTGGCGCATTTTTGGCCATGATCAGTTCGGACATACAATCTAAAATTGTGTTTTCCAAACTTGAGCCCAATGAATAACGCCAGCGTTTTTCTGTGTGGATATTTATGTCCGCCATTATTTTATACACCTCGTAAACCTGATTGATTATGGGTAATGTTAGCATATATTAAGATGAATCAATTAAGAATATTATGTTTAAAGCGCCCGTTGATTTAAGTTTAAATAATATTTGGCAAAGTTGGTTTGAATTTCGCCGAGGAAAAAGAAGAACAAATGAACTTGATTTGTTTCAATATTTTTTGGAAAACAATTTATGGGGGCTTTTTACGGACTTGAACAACGGGCAATATATACATGGTCCGTATCAGCATTTTACGGTGACGGATAACAAACGCCGTGATATCGCGGTCGCCAGTGTTCGCGATCGGGTTTTTCATCGTTTGGTTTATGAATATCTTGTGCAGATTTACGACAAAACTTTTATTTACGACGCTTGGTCTTGCCGTAAAGAAAAAGGATTGATTGGGGCAATCGCGCGAACGGAAAAAATGTTTAAAAAATATTCTCAAAGTTTTATCTGGCGGGCGGATATTACCAAGTTTTTTGACAGCGTAAAGCATGATGTATTGCTTTGCATTATGGCGCGCCGTATTAAAGATACCAAAACAACTAACCTGCTTAAAATAATTATTGGCAGTTATATTCACTCTGGACAAAACAAAAGAGAAGCTGACCAGCGGGGAATCCCTATCGGCAATTTGACCAGCCAGATTTTCGCCAATATTTATCTCAATGAATTGGATCGATTTGTAAAACATATTTTAAAACCGCAATTTTATCTTCGTTATGGCGATGATTTTATAATAATAACTCAGACAAGAATAGGAACAAAAGATTTACGAGAGAGAGTGTTGATATTCTTAAAAAATGCTCTTGGACTTGAAATAAACCGTAAAAATGATATATTATTACCTGTGCGGCGGGGTATCCATTTTTTGGGCGTAGAAATCTATCCTACTGGCCGACGGCTCAAAGCTAAAATTTGGCGCAGAGCAAAATCTCGATTGAATCGGCGGAATGTACCCAGCTATTATGGTCTGGCAAAGCAACACCATCTTAAACATCTAAAAAATTATAACTGGTTAATCAAAAACAAGATATGCGCAAAGGCGAAGGACAACACCCATCGGACTTCATAGAAGCCAACAATAAATCTGTGGCCGAATTTGGCAACATACATATTCGCGCGGAAATGCGGAAACGGTCTCAAGAATTACGCATCAACGCACTGAATTTGCAACAACCATGGTCAACCGGCGCTATGCGCGAGCGCTATGATGCTGATTTGGCCAAAGTTAACAGTGAAGCCGGCGGTGGAAGTCAAGATGATTTATCTACCGAAGAGGCAACAGGACAGTATAAAATTTTAATATCCAAAGCCGAAGACACGGCTGAATTGTTTCCCGATTTGGCTGCCTTATCCATGGCGCGGGCGGCAAAAATGAGTTTGGTTGCCGGTGTGTATCCGGATGTGGAAATGGAGACCGCTGATAAATATCTTTCGGCTTGTAAAAATGTGCCCAAAGTTGCTCCGTCCAGTTTGCTGGCAGATGCCATGCTTTTGGGTTTGCAAAAAAAATTGGTTGAAAAATCCACTTTGCCTGACATGAATGAAATCGCTAAAAAAGCGACCAGTGACAAACAGCTTTTGGCCGACTATGCATTGGTTTTACCCGAAAAAGATCGGGCGGATTTTTTGGCATTGATCCCCGACGACAAACGGCCGGCAGTGTCGCGCGAATTGGATTTGGCTTTGGCGCCCCTGCTTCACCAAGCGGTGGTGGAAAAGAAATCAGAGGAAGAAAATCAGCGACGGGCGGTGCGTAATCGTTTACATCAAGAATTAAAGGTCTCGGTGGAGCGCAAAAAATTTGACGAACGCGCTATTACCAAACAATTGAGCGAAGCCGTCGGTACGCTGGGCGAGGATACGCGCCAATTGCTGTTGGATTTGATTCGCGACGAAAGCGAGCCAGGCGATATGGCGGAAAAAATGGAAGCCGGACATTTGCCTCGCGTTATAAAAGTATTTTTGGATAATTTTGACGACTGGCGAGGCAATGACATAATTTTGCGCCTGGCCGGCGACCCCCGCCTAAACAATCATCTGGCTTTGTATTTATTCGGCAAATTATGCGACAAAGGTTATTTGCCAAAAGATGTGGCCGAGTGGTGGAAAGAGCGCGGAGTAGCCAATCGGTCTGAACGAAAAAAATTGCCGGAAAACAAACAAGGGCCGGTGACGATGGAAAGTGAAAATCGACGGCTGGAAGTTTTGCAGAGCGTGGTCGGAGAGCTCGGCGTGATGCCGAGCAAAGAAATTTTGGAATTTATTTACGAAGATAAGAATTGGCGGACAAAAAATATTTCCGAACGCGTGGCCGATATCCGTTCCAAGCAAACCGAGTTTGAAAAATTTACCGACTCGCGCTCGCTTATTACCGCCCTTAATCGCGACGAACACTCGGCCATGATTTATTATTTACTCCACGGTGGGGATGACCGTTTCAATTTAATAAACAATTACAGTTTTGCCAAATTCAAAGAAATGCTGGATTTGATTGCCAAATTGCGCACGCACAAAGAGCCGATGCATGCGTTTGCTTCGGCGCTCGAGCGGGGCGGATTAAAAAAAACCGAAACAACTGAGGTTTGTTCTCGGCTGGAAGACGGTCATTATTTTGGTGAAAAAAATGAACGGGCTTATCAGGAAGTGAGTTTTGAGGTAAGTGAAAATGCGGCCATAAAAAATGCCAATGCAGAAATCGGCCGAGCTCTTGGCCGGGGCGAACTCGGCGTAGTTTTGATATTCCCTCTCTACCGCGAATATTTACAGCAAGAAAAAACTGAAATGGCTGAAAAATATTTAACGCAGATGTCATCGGCGCAGACCTTTGCTGATCGCGGACAGTTAATTTCAGAAATTGATAGAGAATGGCCTGACCTGCGTGACCGCGCCAAAAATGACCTTAAAGATAATTGGAAAAAATTGGGCGAAAAAATGTTGCTCGAAGCCACTTTGGACAGCGTGTTTGACGACGAGCGAATTGTTATCCGCGGAGAAGAATTGATTCCCCGCCTGGACGCAAAACGGCTGGACTTAAAAAAGATGAAAAAGGATTTGCTGGTGGCATTGCGGGGCGGAAATGAGCGAGCCAAAGCCGTGGTTAGTGAAATTGCGCGCAAAAAGAAAGCCCTGGGCAATTTGCGCGAAGGGCTGGAGAGGGCTGATGAAAAAAACAAACCGCGTTTAGAAAAACAAATCGCGAATATTCAGGCCGAACTGACCAAATTGGAAAATGAGCGCCAGATGGTGTCGGAAATGAAAGTGGAAGACCGGTTTGCCGGCTTGTCAGCAAGTGAGCGAAGCCAAAAAATCGAAGCCATCGGACAAGAAATTATCGCCTTGACAGAAAAATCACCGAGCGCCATTTTTACTTTTATCAGCATGCAGGTGCTGGGCGAAGAGCGATTGCGCGAAAGCGATGTGGCTTTGGTGCAGGAATTGGAGAGTCATTTGCAGGGGCCGTTTCAAACTATTCAAGACACATTGACTTATGTTCGGCCGATGTCGCGCGGTGAAGAAAAAAAGCACCAACGCGTCGGTTTGCGCTATATGGACAAAACCAAACAACTGATGAATATGGTGCGCTTTGCCGACAGCAAAATTTGCTGTTTTTCGAGCAACAATTACAATATGGTGGTTCAACATGGCACGGAAAATAAATATTGGGTCGCCTCAATTAACGCCGACCCGCTATCGTTTGTTATCTCCATGGAAAAACCGCAAGGTGAAGCATTGTATGATACGCCTAAACAAACATCCAGTGAAAACCTTGGTTTTATTTTTGGTAGTTTCGCCATGGATGAAGATAAAAAACCGGCATTGATGCTCAATGGTATTTATTACGCCCCGGGTATTGAAAGCGAAGAGCAGGTAGCGGCGATTTTAGACGGAGTTAAAAAAATGTTTGTTGGTTTACCGGTCAAAACATTGGCCGTCGCCAGCCAATATGGCGGTTCGGTGAAGATGCCGGATAATCTGACTAATGACCCGATTGCTTTGACGCGCTTGCGCGCGCTGGACGACGGTTCGGGCGATCCGGAAACGAAAATTTATGATGATTTGAGCACTGGTGATAATTTGAACTCGCAGATGACCTACAATTCCGGCGGTCGTGGCAATGTTTGGCACGGTAGATTTTAAAAATTAGAATAAATTAAAACCCGCCAGCCTCATGCTGGCGGGTTTTATAATACGAATTAAAAACCAAAGATCAAGGACCAATCCCCACCGCGGAGCGGAGACCGTCGAAGTCGTACCGAGAGCCAGGAACGTACCAGATCAAGTAGGCCTGGCGGTAGTCGCGGCGCCAGCAGGCGCGGCCCAGGTCGCCGAAAGCGGGATTAAAGATGCCGGCACAATAGCAGATACTGCCTTTGCCTTGGTAATCATCAATCACCTGGTTGGTTTTGTGCAGGTGAGTAAGCATTTGGGTTGTCCAGTCCTCGATAGTCAGGCCTTGTTCATGCCGGTAGGTTGGGTCGGTTTGTAGGGTTTTGAGATATTGCTGTGGTTCTTTGCCTGCTTCCAACTGTTTTCTGTTGTTCAGGGTTTTGCCTTTGCCCTCTCTCGGTATATTCGGGCTGGCTTCCAGGAGGATGACATTCCAGCCGGGGAAGGGAGAGTTATTCTTGTTTTGTTTGTCGAGTATTTGTTGTTTGGTCTGGCCGTTGTGGTTTTTTTTATCAAAGGATTCGGGGTAGTAAACGCACTTGCCAGTGACATCGGCTCCTCTTTCGCCCTGTGGGGCGTTCGGGTCGAGCCAACCGTCCCATGTATAGAGGGGTTGGTTGGTGTCTAATTCCAATGGTTCATCCGGGTCAGTGTCTTTGTCCTTAGTAGCCAGGAGTTTGCCTTGTTTGTGGTGTTCGAGGATTTGTTTCTCTAAAGTGTGGGTTAATCGTTCAAGCGGGACAGCAAAAGAGGTGAGCTGTAGTTCGGTGAAACCTTGTTTTCTTTTGGTATCATATTTTTCTTTGTCTTTCTCTAATTCGGCCTTAATCTCCGCCCAGCTTGGGACCGGGTATTCCTTGCCGTCAATACCAACCACGCCCTTGGCTTCGGCTTCGGGCAAGATATCCAAAAGACCAATCTCGTTAAGAGCGGTCACTTGCTCTATATATTGTCTTTTTACCTCATTATCAAGCCAGTATTCAAAGGAGGAGGCGTCACGGGCTTCGGGTGAGGGATGGTGTTCGGGCATATTAAATTTTTTTAATCAAATAAGTATTTTCTAATTTATATCCAAGTTTGCGATAATAATCGCGCACGCCAACGCCCGATATTACCGCCAGCTTATTTATTCTATTCTTTTTGCAGATTTTTTCAACCTCTTTAACAAGTTTCTTGCCGAGCCCTTTGTGCTGGATGTGTTTTAATGCCTTGTTGTTTTTTTGCTTTAATAATAAGGATTGTCCGTAGGTGTGGAGCTCGCGAATAAATGCCATTTTGTTGTCATCCCCGTGTAAACGGGGATCTAACGGTGACTGGATTCCACCTTTCCCAAAGGGATACCTTCGGGACGCGGGAATGACAAGAGGAACAAGATCCTTCACTGCGTTCAGGATGACAGACGTACATATTCTTAATCGGCAAAAAGCGAACACCATTTTTCGTTTTGTGTCTTCAAAGCTTAGAAAGTATTCTGTACCGCCGGAAGCTTTATATTTATCAATAAATAGTTTTGGTTCAAAGGAGGACCTCACCCCAGCCCTCTCCTTGGCAAGGAGAGGGAGGTTGGCATGTCCGACTTCACGGCAACGCAAGCAATTGCATTTGAGTCCGCGACGCGCCATTTCCGCTTGAATTACTTGTCGCAAATTTGTCATTTTGTTTCCGGCAACAATATGATGCCCCGGAATATCGCGGATAAGCCGAGAGATGCGGACATAACGGGGGATTTTGGTTTTGAAACTAATCAAAAGTTCAATCAATTTTTTGTCTGTGTATGGTTTGTATTTGCCTGATTTAACCCAAAGATAAAGTGGAGAATTTTTTGTGACCGTGCAGGGGTAAATTTTTATCATGTCCGGTCGGTAGTTCGGGTTGTCAAAAATTTCTTCAAGCATACGCGCGTCTTTGGCCGGAGTCGAGCCGGGAAGTTGTGGCATCAAATGATAATCAACTTTAAAACCGTAATTTTTTAATAATTCCGTGGCTTGGATTATTTCATCTGTTCCGTGCCCGCGCCTAACCAGCTTCAAGATTTTTTCATCAGTCGTTTGGACGCCAAGTTCAATTCTGGTGCATCCAAGTTCGCGCATTATAATAATATTTTTTTTATTGATGTGATCCGGTCTGGTTTCCAAAGTCAAGCCGATTATTCTGTGCTTGGCTTTTTCGTTTTTTTTCTGCGCTGTTTGAAGAGCGGCGCGAAGAGACGTAACTTTGTCATTGCGAGGAGCGACCGTGGAGCGACGAAGCAATCCCACGGCTTCCTGAATTATCAGGGGATTGCCACGCCCCTTCGGGGCTCGCAATGACAATGATGAGTTAGCCGCTTCAAAACATCGCAATATAAACCAATATTGATAAGACAGGGGATAAGCATTCCAAGTGCCCCCTTTAACAATTAGTTCAATTTTATCGGTCGGATGACCGTTATTTTTTAGCGCTTCAATTCGAGCAGTTACTTGTTTAAATGGATCAAAATTTAAAAGTAATGCTCTGGCCGCCGCCGGCTCATCGCTCAAATAGCTTTTTGGCATTTGTTTTTCATTCGGGCAATAAATGCACTTTCCCGGGCACTCATTTGGTTTTGTTAAAACCGTAATAATCGCCACGCCGGACAATGTTCTGACCGCGCGCTTGATTAATATAGATTCCAAAGCGGAAGATTTTTTTATCTTGCCCGCCTGAATAAGTTCGTGATATACTCGAAGCAAATCCGATTTTCGCGGGGTGCCTTGATTGCCTTTGACAGCGCGGGATTCGGAACGCAAAACAGCGCCAAAATCATCCTCTGTTTTGGGGACTTTTCTAAGCAATTTTTTAATAATTTTTTCGTGGAGTAAAGCCATATGCAAAAACGTAAAGCATTAGCAATTGTACGGCAAATGAGCCGAATTTACAATACCATCGCCAAGGAATGGGATGTTTCGCGTTTTGAGCCGAGTGGAATAAAAATGCGAATGATTAAAGGCGTAAAAACCGAAATGAAAACGCTTGATTTGGGCTGTGGCAATGGTCTTATGGCGAACGCTATTATGAATCAAGGGGGTTATTATACCGGCGTCGATATTTCAAAAAAATTAATCGAATTATGCAAAAAAAAATACGCGTCATACATAAAAACAAAACAAGCTGAATTCGTGGTGGCCGATGCCATGAAATTGCCTTTTAAAAATAATTATTTTGATTTTGCGATTTCCATTTCAGTGATGCATCATATTCCGTCAGATGAGCTACGGCAAAAATTTATGAATGAGCTTTTTCGCGTGCTAAAAAATGGAGCAACAGCAAAAATAGATAATTGGAATTTGCTTGAAGATTGGGCGAGAAATAAATTTAATATTGAAAAACAATTAAAAAATATTAAACCCGGCCATGACGCGGGCGATGTTTATGTGGGCTGGAAAGCGACGGGCAAAAAAGATTACCCGCGATATATTCATATATTTTCCGATTCGGAATTGCGCGCGCTGGCAAGAAATGCCGGGTTCAAAAATATTAAAATAGAATACTTCAATCGCGCGGGCCAAAAAATAAAAAACGGCGAAGCGCAGATTATGACAATAAAAAAACCCACCGGTTAGAACCAGTGGATTTTTTTAATTATTTATGCGGTTCTTAATTTTTTATGTGCTCGCTCGGTAATTGGCAAGCTATATAAGTCGGCGGTTTTTTTGGCGATATCTGTCCACTGAAAATAATTCATCACAGTTTCCAAATTAGTTTTGCCAGCTTCTTCAAGTAATGCCGGATTTTTCACCAATTCAATTATTTTTTTGGACAAAGAAAAAGTTGAAGCATTGGCCGACCAAAATTTGCCGTCGGTAATAACTTCTTGGTGTTCAGGAATATCCGACACCAAAGCCGGGCGTCCATAAGCCATTGCTTGTAGTACCGTGATGGGCAATCCTTCGTTTTCTGACGGATGAACAAGCATCAGGGTGTTGGCGTAAAGCGCGTTAAGCGGTTCACCATTTTGCCAGTCGGTAAATATGATTGAATTTTCACCTTCACTTAATTTTTTTAGTGTGCGAACATAATCATCGGTGAATGAGCTTCCGCCCACAATCACCAATTTTAAATCTTTCAAAGCAGGTTCTTCGCTTCGTGCCTTTTTCCACGCTTCAATTAAATAGTGCGCCCCTTTGTGTTTGACCAAGCGTGAAACCATAACCAAATATTTATTCGGTTCCAAATTCCATTTTGACAAATGTTCAATTTTTGAACCGTCTTCAATGGAAACACCATTTGGATTATAAGAAGTATTGGTTCGGTATTCATTCAAACAATAATTTTGAATTGTTTTTGATACGGCAATTGTTTCATGCGGAAATTTGCAGGCCGCTTTTTCGCCAAGCCAAAGCATCAGGCGGGCGATAACCCCCCATTTTTGGTGGTAGCGGTCGATACAATGGAAAGTGCAAACCACTTTGATTTTTGGAGCAAAAATTCTTGGGATCCAAGCCAAAAGTGACGGGCCGACCCCGTGATAATGAATAATATCCGGTTTTTGCGCCATGGCCTTTAATGTGGCGGTAAAAGTATGAACAATAGCGTCCAAATGTTTTGTTTTGATAGTCGGAGTATAAATAATTTTAATTCCACGATGTTCAGATAAATTATTTGGCGAATACCAGCGTCTGGAATAAGCAAAAACCTCGTGTCCTTGTTTGACGAGTTCTGCTGACAATTCTTCAACATGGCGTTCAATTCCGCCATAAATTGCCGGTATTCCTTTGTGGCCCAACATGACTATTTTCATATTTTTTTAATATAACTATATATTATAGCACAAATTAGCGCTTTTGTCAATACAAAAATTAAGCTAATTTAAGGCAAAAAACAGTCATAAAATTTGCTCGCAAAGCCAAATTATGGTATAATTATCAAGATTTTTCAATCGCCATGTTTATTGATTGCCAAAAAATTTCCCAAAAAATAAATAAAAACACCGAGTTAAGAGTCTCTCGGCTAATAAAAAAAGGTTATCATCCAAAAATAACCGTTTTTTTGGTTGGTGATTCTCCACAATCAATTGTTTATATTAATCAAAAAGAAAAAATGGCCAAAAAATTGGGATTTAATTTTGAAATTATTAAGTTGTCGGCAACGACTTCCGAGAATAAATTATCAAGTTTAATTTTGCATACTCAAAGTAATCCCGCCGTATCCGGAATAATTATTCAATTGCCTTTGCCAAAAAAAATTGACGCAAATAAAATATTGTCTTGCTTATTGCCAGATAAAGACATCGATTGTTTGTCTGATATTAATTTGGGCAGGGTAGTGATGAAGAGAGCAAAAATTATTCCGCCGACTGTTGACGCTATTTTGGAAATTATAGACGATAAAAAAATTAATTTAAAAGGAAAAAAAGCGTTGGTTATCGGAGCCGGACTTTTGGTCGGGCGTCCGCTCGCCTTGGAATTAATGGAAAGACACGCCACTGTGATTGTCGCGAATAGCACAACTAAAGATTTGGCCGGTTTATGCAAAAGCGCGGATATTATTATTTCTGCCGTCGGTCACGCCGGGTTGATAAAAACAAATATGGTTAAAAAAGGAACGGTAATTATTGACGCCGGTTTTTCTTTTTCAGGTAAAAAATCCGTCGGGGATGCCGATCGCGCGCTTTTTAAAAAACAGGGCATACAAATTACGCCCACCCCGGGCGGTGTTGGGATTGTAACCGTGGCTTGTTTAATGCGGAACGCGGTTTTTTGCGCCGAAAAAATTAATAAAGAATAACATATGTGGCTTGTAATCGCTTTGATTGGATATTTTATTTTGGCGGCGGTGAATATTTTGGATAAATTTATTTTAGAAAATAAAATAAATAATTCGGCAACTTTTGTTTTTTATTCGACCGCCATATTATTGCCGATTTTTTTACTTATTCCTTTTGGTGTTGTTTTTTTAAACGGCATGCTTGACTGGTTTATTGCCATTTTGTCCGGTTTGACATTTTTTTTGGGTTTGTGGGCTATGTTTATTTGTTTTCAAAAAAGCGAGGTTTCGCATGCCGGTCCTTTGGTCGGCGCGATTACGCCCGTTTTTGTTTTATTTTTGAGTATTTATTTTTTGGGTAATTCGTTCAGTCAAAAAACACTTATTGCCATTGCTTGTTTAGTCGGCGGATTGCTTTTGATCGCAAGAGAAAAAAGCGAAAAAAACAATGGATGGCATTTGGGGATTGCTTGGGGAGTTCTTTCCGGTTTTCTTTTTGCCGTTTCTCACGTCTCGGCCAAATATATTTATGATGGTTATGGATTTTTTAGCGGGCTTGTTTGGACCAGAGGAGCAATCGCGATTTTTGGACTGTTTCTTTTATTTTCGACCCCGATAAGACAAGAATTATTAGTCGGTATTAAAAAAATATTTCATATTTTTTTTGGTCGTTCGAATAAGCCGGAAAAAGCCAATACCGGTCACTTGGTAATTCTTATTAATCGCTTGGGGGCGCTTGTTGGGGTATTTTTGATTCAGTGGGCCATTGCTTTGGGGGATGTTACGATTGTAAATGCTATCGCTGGTTTTCAGTATGCTGTGTTAATTTTGGCGGTTTTTTATTTAACAAAATACGCTCCTAAATTATTTCGAGAAAAAATTACTCCTCGCGAGGTTGTGTTTCAGTCAATCGCGATTTTAATTATTGCCGTCGGTTTGGCGTTATTGGTCTAGATATGTCAAATACATTCAAAAAAATTATGAAAATATTAATAATAATTTTGGCGATATTAATTATTTGGGGCTTGGTGCGACTTTATGCCGTAGCCACCAAAAACAGCGAACAAGTTTATGGCGTTAGTTTTAATGCGACATATGCCAAGCAACTTGGTTTTGAGCCAACCGCGGTTTTAAATACAATTTTAAACGATTGGGGGTTTCATTATATTCGTTTGTCGGCTCAGTGGGATGAAATTGAAAAACTCCCTGGCGTATATAATTTTGCCGAGCTTAATAAGCTTATGGATTTGGCCGGTCAATATGGCGCGAAAGTCGTTTTGGCGGTGGGGCAAAAAACTCCTCGTTGGCCCGAATGCCATGCCCCAAATTGGGCGGAAAAATTATCCGACACAGAGTATCAGGCGGCGGTAAAAAGATTTGTCAAAGCAACGGTTGAACAATATGTGGACCATCCGGCCATAGAAATTTGGCAGATTGAAAATGAACCACTTTTAAAATATGGCGAGTGTCGTTATTTTGATTTGGAGATGTTGATTTCCGAAATAAATGTTGTCCGTTCTTTTGACTCGGAAAGGCCGGTGATGGTCACTGACAGCGGGGAATTGGCTTCTTGGCGCAATACCGCGAGGGCCGGCGATTTATTCGGCACAACCATGTATCGAGTCGTTTGGAATAAAACCATCGGATATTTTTCGTATGATTGGCTGACTCCGCTTTTTTATCGCTCCAAACTTTGGTTGACCGGGCAAAAATCGGAAAATGCTTATATTTCTGAATTGCAGGCCGAGCCATGGGTCAGTAATAATGATGTGGCAAAAGTCGATTTGACCGAACAATACAAATCAATGAATATAAAGAGATTTGAAAAAAATATTGATTACGCGCAAAAAGTTGGGTTTTCCCGCGCTTATTTGTGGGGAGCGGAGTGGTGGTATTGGATGGAACAGAAAAAAGACATTTCTGATTTCGCGGATTATGTAAAAACTTTGAAGAAGAAATAAAGAAAAATTAATGGAGTGAATCGGGTATATACTATTGACTTTATACTATATTTATATTAAGATTCGGCGGAATTGCACGCCTAGCTCAGTTGGTTAGAGCACCTCGTTTACACCGAGGGGGTCAGGGGTTCGAATCCCTTGGCGTGCACATATATACTGTGTTTAATATAATTCTTTATTTTTTTTGTTCGCCCTGAGATAAACTCAGGGCGTCACGGGTTCATCCCGTGACGAATCCCTTGGCGTACAAATATGACTTCCTGGTTCCAAGACGCAATTATTTATCAAATTTTTATTGACCGGTTCTCCAGAGGCAAACTTGAAGACGAGAAACCGTTAAATTGCAAGGCTCCGTCTTTTTGTGGCGGGAATCTCACCGGTGTTATTGAGCGCCTTGATTATTTGAAAGACCTCGGCATAAACACTATTTGGCTTAGTCCGTTCAACGTGACAAGCGAATATCACGGTTATCACATTACCGATTTTTTTGCTGTTGATCACCGTTTCGGTTCTTTATCGATATTAAAAAAATTAATTGATGAGGCACACAGAAGAAAAATAAAAATTTTAATGGATTTTGTGCCAAACCACATGTCAAGCTTTCATCCGTATTTTTTGGACGCTCAGAAAAACAAGGATAGTCAATATAGAAATTGGTTTCATTTTACTAAATGGCCGGATCAATACCTGTGTTTTTTAAAAGTTCGTGAATTGCCTAAAATAAATTTGGATTTTGAGCCGGCAAGAGATCACATCGTCAATTCCGCAAAATATTGGTTAAGCCAAGGAATAGACGGTTTCAGATTGGATCATGTTGTCGGCCCAAAGCATTTGTTTTGGAAATTTTTTAGAAGTGAAATCAAGAAAGAATATCCCGAAGCGGTTCTGATTGGAGAAGCTTGGATTTCCGGTGTGAAGTTTGCTGACCTAAGAACAATTCAGATAAAAGGAAAAATTATCAAATGGTTATCTGGATCAATTTCTGATGCTTTGTTAAAGGAGTATATTGGTGAGTTGGATGGTGTGCTGGATTTTGAATTTCAGAAGTTAATGAAACAGTATATTGCCAAGCCGTCGTTTTTTCGGCCACGCTGGCTACTCCAATGGAAACTAAAGCGTCATTACAAAAAATATCCAGCTGATTATTTTTTGCCGACATTTTTGGACAATCATGACATGAACAGATTTCTTTTTGAAACAGGCCAGGATAAAAATAAACTAAAGGAAGCTGCCAAGATACAGTTTGCGCAAAAACAGCCACCCATTATTTATTATGGAGCCGAAGTTGGTGCGACACAAGAGTCTGATATATCCTCATTTAAGGAACATGGTGATATTACGGCTCGCGCAATGATGAATTGGAGTGAAGATGAACAAGATAATGAGTTATATTTATTTTATAAAGAACTCATACTACAAAGGCGGTCGCAAAGAATAAAGAACTAGCCGATAAAAATTAACACTCAATATTCACCTCACGGGCTTGACAAAGGGCCTTTTTTGTGTTAATCTTGCTAGTTAAAATTTTATTTCTTTAACTGTTCTTTAAAAATCATGAAAAAGGAGGTTGAATGACTGCGTTAACAGTTATAACCCGGTCTTTTCAGGCCGGAACAGGTGGACAAGGAAAGAGTTTTGATCCGGTTCTGTTTGCCAACAAGGTGGCGCGTCCGCTCAGAAACATCTTGCGGTTTTCCGAAGTGGTCCGGGCGGTTGTCGTCGTGACCAATGGGGACCCCAAAAGTCCTATGGCTGAGAATGCGGAAGACGGAGTGACGCCGACCATAGCGGCACTTAGGGAAACATTCCCCAATGAAATCACTGACGGTTCTCTCATCCCGCTGACTTGCGAGAATTGGGGTAGAAACCCCGGTAGCGGAAACGCCCTTAACGACGGCATTCGTATCGCCGAGGAGCGTTATCCCGGTAATTATGTTATGATGTGGTCGCCGGAAATCGATGTGGATGGATTAAGAATATCTCAGGCGCTCAATTTCATCGAGCGTAGGAATCTGGCAGTAGCCGGATTTCTCCGTGAACGCTGGTGGGAAAGACCGCAATGGAACGTCGTCCAAAACACCGCTGCCATTTGGAATTCAGAAGTCCTTCTTGGCGTGGGTGGCTTCGCCCCGGAATGCAATGGCATCGGCAGGACCGTTAGAACCGAGGAATTTGGCGAGGTTCCGCTGGCCGGTATGGAGGATTTCCACGCCTGCTTAAGAATCATGAAAGCCAATGGCAATTTCCGTTGGGGAATGATTGGCAGGGCTGTTCCTCTGCGCTGGGATGTTGAATTTGATCCGGGAAGCGAGAGGGAGAGAAACCACATGACCAAGGTTGCGAGACAGTTCCTGGTTATGCGAGAATATGCGCGCAATATTTTTCCTTTGATGGATTTTAGCGAGGTCATGAACCGTCTGTTTGCCCTGTATCATCAGGAATAGGGCCAGAGCAGATGAAAGCACATTTTTTCTGCCCCTTGCGGTATAATTACATATCGCCGGGGGCCTTTTTTTTTTGATAATTGCGGTAAATAGTTGTAGCCACGAGAACAAAAGTATTGCATGGCCATACACACAATGATTTATACAAATAATATGCTATAATATGTCCATATAAATATATGATGAAAATAGATCAGCCCATAGTTTCTCACAAGGGTATTTTTAAAAAACCGGCCAGCACTAGTGAAGCTGTGTTTATGATCACCGGAATGACCATTGGTGCCGGTGTTCTAGGTTTGCCTTATGTTATCGCTCGCTCCGGTCTTGTAATTGGCTTGTTGCTTATAGTAATTTGGGGGTTGGTAATATTGCTTCTTAATTTAATGCTTGGGGATATTGTGGTGCGAACCAAACAGAGTTTTCAACTACCCGGTTTGGCTGGCAAATATCTTGGCCGGTTTGCAAAAATTTTGCTTAGTTTTGTTATTGTATTTGCCGGATTTGGTTCGTTACTTGCGTATATTATCGGTGAAGGGCACGCACTATCGGCCATTTTTGGCGGAGCGCCAATGTGGTGGAGCGTGTTTTTTTGGTCATTAGGCAGTTTTTTTATTTGGCAAGGGCTTGATTCCATAAAAAAAGTCGATCGAGTTTTGAGCTTATCGGTCATTATTTTGATTGTTGGGCTTTCTTTGTTTTTATTGCCTCATATCAAACCGATAAATTTTGATTTTATTGAGGTTGGTAATTTCTTTTTACCATTCGGCGTAATTTTGTTCGCCTTACACGCCACGCCATCAATAGCTGAAGCGCATGCTGTTTTGCCGGGTTCGGAGAAACGATTTAAAAAAGCGATTATTATTGGCGCTTTGATACCAACAGCCGTCTATGTGTTATTTTCTTTAGCTGTGGTCGGCTATTTTGGCTTGAACACCACCGAAGTGGCCACAATCGGGCTTGGCAACGCTTTTGGCCGTCCATTCGCGATAATTGCCAATTCCTTTGCTGTGATGGCCATGGCGACTTGTTTTATGGGTATGGGGTTAGCCTTGAAGCAATCTTTGATGTGGGACCACAAAATAAGCAGGCATATTGCCGATTTTGCCGTTGTTACAGTTCCGATTCTATTATTTTTGTTCGGATTCAGAAGTTTTGTGGCGGTACTTGATTTTGTTGGCGGATTATTTATTGGCATTGAATCGTTAATGGTTGTGATGATTTGTTATCAAGCGCGCAAAAAAGGGGATTTGGATGGCCGAAGGTATGGTTTAAAAAGTTTTTGGTTAGTCGCCATACCTGTTATTTTATTTTTTATTGTCGCGACAATTTATTCGGTATTAAAGTTTTTCTAAATTAAAAATTAATAAATAAAAACCCCGGTTGAAACCGGGGTTTTTTTGATAGGCGAGATTACGGCAGAACTTGAGATTTGTATTCAGAACCGCGGTCGCTTTTGGAGAGTGTGTTGTTGATTTGGCCGTATTTTAGGTTTATTTCCTTATTGACAGCGCTGTCCTTGGCGCGATATTCCGCGTTTTTTATTAATATTATATTTTTACCCGCTTGCGACGCGTTTGGTGTTACCACTACTTCAAAATATAACCCAACGGAACTGTTTGCCGGAACAGATGGGTGGCTCCATGATACTGAATTGCTGTCGTTATTATAAGTAAATTTGGAGCCAATTGTAACACTTTCTTTGCCGGTAAATTTTATTCCATCGCCAAGTTCCGCCTTAAAATAATTATTTTCTATTGGATTAAGGCCGTTATTTATTTCGACAAACACCCAATATTTTGTTTCTTCACCGACGACCGGAGGCAGGGGGCCACGGCCAAGTTGATCGCCTTCGTCCGTGTAATAGACCGGTTTAATATGCCAATTAATTTGCGTGGCAAGATTAATTGATATTTTTTCCGAGCTTTCCGTTGTAATTTTTTGTTCGACATTTTCCGGTAATACCGCTTCGGCGACTACTTTTATCTCTAATGTTTTTTGACCGTCGGTTTTGAAAAATGGAAGTAATTTTAGATTAATAACAAATTCATCCGAAGCGCCGGGTGAACCGTCAAAAAAAGACGTTCTGGTTTTTTTATCGGCGATAAGTTCGTTTCCCGAAATTGTTAATTTGTTTTCTCTGGCCGTTGCGCTTAAATCAACCACACCCGGCGTAAACACAAACCGCAGTCGAGGTTCGGCCACTTCGCGGTCCCCGGAATTGTTCCAATATACTCGCAAGGGAATAGTATCAGAACCGTCGGCATAAGGTTTATCAAATTGAAGATTAATTCCGCTATTAATTTTTGGATAAATTGATTGAATTTGTTTTTGCAATTCCGCAATAACAATCGGCGTATTGTTTATTATGGCGGTGGCAAAAATAGAAAACAAATAGTCGCCAGCAGTCGATGGCGCACGTAATGTGCCGGAAAGTTTTATCTGCTCCTTTGGGCCGATAGAAATATTTTTCGCTGATTTCGGGCTTATTAAAAACAATCTCCAAATTATTCGCGTTGACATTAATATTTTCCATGGGTAAAAGCCCATTATTTTGGAGGGTGATTGTGAATGGCACATTATATCCTGGTAAAGAAGAAGTTGGTGAGCCTATTTCAATCGCCAGGTTTGATCCGACTGTTTTTATATATGCGCCGGCAATTTTTTGTTCCTTATTTTTTTTGTCTTCCGGCCTATACGAAAAATAGGCGGTTATTTTTTCGTCTGTTAAAGGAGCGGCAAAATATCTTCCATAAATAACAATTTTACCTGTTGCTCCGGCTTCAAGCGAGCCGATGTCGGCTGTTGAATTCAATGAAAAGATTTCGACCGGTGTTTTTTGCCTGTCAATTAAAAAGCCGGCTGGTAAGTGAACGGCCAAAATAACATCTTCCAATTTATGTTTGCTTCTATTTTTGTAATCAATTGAAATGTTAATTTCGTCTCCGGCCATGATTCTTTCCGCGTGTACGCTAAAATTAACATCAACCAAGTCCACAATGGTTGGTTTCCAAAAAAAGAAGAACAAAGAAGCGCCAAGAAGAATCAAAGAACCGGCAAGTAAAATTAAATCAAATACAAAAAGTTTTTTAGCATTTTTGTATATGCCTTCATATTTGTTTTTGTAGTGCCTATGAAGCGCTTTATATATTTTTTTGTGCATATTGTATCTGTATTATATTCCAAACAAGGGCTTGTGGTCAACAAAAAACTCCCCGAAAGGGGGAGTCGATTATTATTTGTTTGGTGATTTTTTGACTGATTTGGGATTTGGCGAATACATCGGATTTTTGATTTTCCACCTTTCCACATATTGCCCGATTCCGCGTTGTGCCATTTTATTTTTGATTGTGGTGTGCCTTTGCGACCATTTTACCAAACTTTCAAAATTGATTTTGTATCTTCCGGCCACAACAGCGTATGTGATTTCTTGCGCCTGTATGGCCCTTCTGATTGTTTGCGAATTGACGCCAAATAATTTAGCGGCTTCAGAAACCGATAACCTGATTATCTCTTTTGAATTGCCTTCGTTTTTTTGATTTTTTGGGTCAACAGGCATAAGTTTGTATACACTTGTGTATACAAACTCTATCATTTTGCCTTCCTCTTGTCAATACTTGAGCAGTCGCTTTTTTCTGCTTCTCTTTTTAATGCTATATATGTATATTCGATAATTTTTTGTATACACTTGTGTATACAAAAAAAATAAGATTTGGCTAATTTTAGCAAATTCGAGAATTTCACTATTTGTATACACTTGTGTATACAAATATTCGTTAACTATAAAAATATTTAACTAGTTAATAATTAAATATATCATTCATAAATTAAAACCAGTCGCTCGCGAGTGACTGGTCAAAAATTTACAATGTGTAATTATTTGACAAGCAATCTCGCAGTTGCTATCATTATATGCATTAATGATACTGACTGGTTGAATCCGGTCGTTTTTGTTAGAGAGCGGTTGAACAGGATTTGTATACATATCCAAATTTATAAAAGTGTAACATTTTTCTATTTATTTCGTCTTCTAAAATGAAAGGCAAAATATCGGAAAAAATACTGTTATATAGGTTACAGTCAAAACAGGATCCGGAAGCTTTCGCTGAGCTTTATGATTTATACGTACAACGAATTTATCGGTTCGTTTTTTTTAAAGTATCCGGACATGAAGAAGCGGAAGATATTACGTCGGAAGTTTTTTTGAAGGTTTGGAATCACTTGGCTGAAGGTAAAGAATTAAAAAGTTTTAGCGGCTTGCTTTATCGAGTGGCGCGAAATTGTATCATTGATATGTATCGAGCCAAATCAGTCCGAGTGAGTCCACTTTTATTTTCTGAATTGGACGAGGCGTCCGACCCGAGCGATAGCGGAATGGCAATTGAAAAACTGCATGCTTCAGAAGAAGCAAAAAAAATAATCGCGCAAATCAAAAAATTAAAACAGGAATACCAAGAAATTCTTACTTTAAAATATATTGATGAATTGACCATTGATGAGATTGCCGAAATAGTCGGCAAAGGCAAAGTGGCGGTCAGAGTTACTCTGCACCGGGCGATGAAGCGCTTAAAAATAATTACGCAAAATAATTATGTCGCGGGAAATAATCAAACAACTGAAAAATCTTAAGCAGTCCGAAGTGACTCCAAGACCCGAGTGGCTCAAGGCCGATCGGGCGCGTTTGGTATCCCAAATTTCCAATACCGTAAAAAGTGAAAAACCGAATGCTTGGAACAATGTTTGGCTCGGCATGTCAATTTTTTTACCAAAAAGATTTGTTTTTGGCGTGGTTCGTCCGGTCGCGGTTTTACTGGTTGTCGCTATGGTTGGAACCAGCGGTTGGATTGCCACAGTGGATGCTTCATATCGTTCGCTTCCGGGTGATTGGTTATATCCTGCCAAACGAGTGGTAGAAAAAACCCAATTGGTCACCGCCGCCATAATCGGAGCAAAAAAGACAGAAGCCAGATTGCACAGCGAATTTGCCAAGCGTCGTGCCGATGAAATCAAAACAGTTATAAAGAGCACCGACCCGGAGGTTCAAAAAAGAGTGGCTTCAGTAGTGGCGGATTTAACCGAAGAAATAAATTCAGCCAATGATAAGCTGGATAAATTAATTACTGCTCAAACCGATGGCACAGCGGAAATGGCAAAAGAAGTCCAAAAAAATACCGAACAAATAAGCAATCTTCTCAAAGAAGTAAAAGACGAACTAAACGCCTCGGAATTCGGAAGAAATAAAAATAATTTCCAACAAAATTATCGAGGCCACGGAACTTTCCAAAGACACATCAATAAAAGCGATGGAAGTTTTGGTTTCAAATTATTTAATTGGCAAGGTTCATAAAAACGAAGTTCTCTCCGCCATTGACCAAATTATTAAAAATTCAATTGATGAAGTTGCCAAAACCAAACAAAACGTGGAAAGTGTGGCAACCGTGGTTAGTGTTTCCGTTGAAGCGGCCTCAGAACAAATAAAATCTAACGCGTCAACATCAGAAATAGTCGCTCAGGCAAAATTAAATATCGAACAGATATTGGCTAAAACAAATGAAGCGGTTGAATTATTTGATAAAAAACTTTTGGAAATAAAAGAAAAAATCGAAAACGATGATTTGACCGGGGTGATGGATTTAATAAAATATGTTTCAGAAAAATCCAAAGAAATAAATAAATTGCAGGATGACGCCATTGGCGCGGCGCAAACTATTTTATCAAATTCCGTTGTTTCCACGGCCAGAAATCAATTGAGAGAGGCGACAGCCATAGTCGCGCAATCATCTGCCAGTTCAACGGTTTTGGTAACAGCCACCACCACCGTCGCCACTGAAACCGCTGGATCTGAAAAATTATCGGTATTGGTTATTGTGACCACTGTTGATGATAATAAAAAAGCAACCGGCGCAACTGCCGGTACGGCCACCGGTACCACGGCGACCAGTTCCAGATAAAATTCAAATATTGTTTTCTGTTTTGCCTGCAATTAAATTTGCGCGCAAAACAGAGAGAGAATATTTTGTTTATTCGGTCTTTGCAAAGGTCGAGGGGCCATATGGTCCTCGCATAGACTTATTGTGAAGCGAGAACGAAAGTTTTCGCGAAAATTCCCATCTTTTGACTTTCCGATTTATCGGAACGCGCAACAATATGGGAGTAATATATATTTTTATTTATGTACAACGTTATCAAAAGAACTTTCAGCTATGGCGTTGTTGCCGCTACCATTTTATGGTCAGTGGGTGTTGCCGCTTTAATCCCGACAGTGGCTCAAGGCGCGGTTTGTCCGACCTTGGCTGCCGGCGATATGATTAAAGTTACTGGCAAGGCCGCGATCTACGCGATCCGCAGCGACCTCAAAGTTTTGTATTTCCCTTCCGGTGATGAGTTCAAATCATGGAGACCGACCTATGGTGGTTACATCTCCATCACCCAGGAATGTTTTGATTCACTTTCAGTGCCGTCAAATTATCCTGGCGCGGTGAGCTATCACCCGGGTTCATACCTCATTAAGCGACCGTCTTCGGACCAGCTTTATGTTGTTGAACCGAACAACACCAAAGCCACAATCACAGCGGAAGTAGCTAACATTCTTTATGGTACTTCCGTCTATGCCGATGGTGTTGGCACAAAAGTAATGACTGTGTCAGATGTTTTCTGGCCACATTACGTGAATAATGGCACCCCGATTACCGAAGTTAAAGTCCACCCGGGCTTCCTCTTCCAGGTTGTTGGTGAAAGCACCACTTGGTTACTTGACCAAGACAGCAAACTTCGCGAAGTTACCGCTACCGGCTTTACCGCCAACGGTTTCCAAGAGAAATTTGTTCGCGCCGTGCCTGCTTCCGCCATCGCGGGATTTACCACTGGTGATGCTATTACTTCCGCAGTTCCGTCAATTACTGACAAAACACAGAGCGGTGGTATTACCACAACCCCGACAGCACAAGGTACTTTAACAGTCGCTTTAGCCGCGACAACTCCGGCCGCCATGAGCGTGCCGAAGAATGGTACTCGCGTTCCGTTTACCCAGGTTGTTTTGACAGCCGGTACAGACAGCGCGATTAATGTCGATGCTATCACTGTTAAAAGAACAGGTTTGAGTCTTTACACTGTGTTCGCTGGTACTTCCGGCAAGGTTTGGATGGAAAAAGATGGCGCTCGCGTCTCTTCTCAATCCAGCATGAACAGCTCAGATGAAGTCAACTTGACTTTCTCTCCTGTTTTGAACATCCCGGCCGGAACTTCAGTCACTTTAGAAATCGTTGCCTCATTGAATGATGGTGCCGGTAATGCCGCTTTGGGCATTGCTGCCGCTACCGCGGTTTCCACAGGTGGTACAACTGTAGCCGGTTCTTTCCCGGTTATGGGCAACTTGATGTCTTTCGCCGATTACAATGTGGCGACAGCTTCAGTTTTGATCAATACAGCTACCACATCTCCGAAGGTTGGAGATACCGAAGCTGAATTGGGCCGATTTACAGTGACTCAAACAGCCACTTCATCAAAAGATGTAATCTTTAAATCAATCATGTTACGCAATAACGGTACAGAAGACATGGTGAAGATTTTGTCCAATGTATATTTGGAGAAAGCCGGAACCAAAGTTTCTTCTTACGGCGTGGTTGATGGCAGATATATCACTTTCACTTTGAATGGCGGTGGTTTGGAAATTGAAAAAGGCGACAGCGCTGACTTTATAGTAAAAGGCGATATCATGGCAAAAGAAAATACTTCTTTCCCGAGCTTGCGCTATATTGTCAATAAGACCGATGACATTTCAATTATTGAAAAATCAACCGGTTTTGGCGCCGCTATCACCAATCTTGGTGGCACCGGAGATGTTAACATCGAAGCCGGCGCAATTTCAATTACCAAGAAAACCACACAACCGGCTGACGCCGAAGTTATCAAGGGTACATCCGGCACCGTTTCATTGCTCGCGAACATTCGCGCCGATGAAAAGATTACTGCCGATGGTATTCGAATCGGTTGGGAAGGTTCAAGCGTAACCTCATCCTTCCAGAATGCCAAAGTGTACTTAAATGGTTATTTGCTCGGTTCATTTGATCCGGATGCGGATACCAACGCCGGCACTTATGAACTTGAAACTTCAGTCACCTTTAACCAAGGCGACAATGAGTTGAAAGTTACCATTGATGCCAAATCAACAAGCGATGTTGTCTCCGGCGCGAACGTTAAGTTCAAAGTCGTAGGCACCAGCTTCCTTGATGGCGAAAACCCGGAATACGTTTCTTCCGGCAATAGCGTTGAAGCCAGCGAAATTAACGGCAGTCCGATTGGTGCAATCGTGTCAATCCAGGGTGCCGGTTTATCTATCGCTCGCAATGATGGTTATACTGACCCGCGCAATGTTGTTCAAGGCACCACTGAGGTTGTTTTGGGCAAATTCAATGTGAAAGCGCTTGGTGATCAGGTTACCATTACTTCAATCGCTGCCGGCGCTAACAGCGCTGCCGGCTCACAAGTTGCTGATACTTCCGTTTATGATGCTAAGATTTATGTTGACGGAACACAAGTTGGAACCACCCGCGATTTTGGCGCGAGCGGTGCCACATTCAGTGGCTTGAGCGTAGTTATCCCGAAAGATGTAATCAAATCATTTGAAATTAGGGCTTCATTTGATACTGCCTCAACCGGCACCTTGAAGACTGTGTTGACCTTCAACGGTCAGGATAGCTTGGGTAAAACATCCGGTTTGACAGGTATTACATCCGCCACTGTCACCAATACGGTGATTGCAAGCGGTGTGTTATCTGTGGCAGCTGGTTCTGATACTCCGGACTCCGGCATTATTCTTGCCAAGACCGGTGTTGAATACAATGTTGCTGAATTCCGTTTGACTTCTCAATATGATCTTTCCAATATTACGGAAATGACCATTGTGAATTCTTCAACTTTGGCATCAGACGCCAGAATCTCCGCTGTTAAACTCTACAAGGGTACTACTTTAATCGGTACAGATTTCTTGATGAGCGGTTCCACAACCGTGAAGATCGACACTAACACGTTGATTGTCCCGGCCAATGGAAACGAAACCGTCATCGTCAAAGTCGTCTTGAATCCGATTTCAGAAGCAGCCCAGAGCTCCAGCACATTCCGCGCGGAACTGACATCCTTGAAATACAAGGGTTCAGCCGGTTCTGAGGAAACAAAGAACCTTTCCACAAGCGGTATCGTTGGTGAACAGATGCAAATCCGCAAGACCAGACCGGTCTTCGCCGGAATTTCTCTCGGCACTGTTGGTAGCCAGAGCACTCAAGAAGAAGTGATTAAATTCACTGTTACAGCCGATGTCAATGAAGACGTGTATATTACTACATTGAACTTCACTCAAGTTGGTTCTTCTTCTTCCACTTCATTCTTATTGTATGAAGGCACGACAGAAAAAGCGACCAGCTCTAACGCTAACTTCTCCGGTTTGAACTTGGTAATTTCCAAGGGCACAACCAAGACGTTTAGTGTTAAAGCCGATACATCAGCAATTGCTGTTGATCAGACATTCGGTCTTGAGTTAGCCAAGGGCACAGGCAACAACAATATCTTGTGGGCAGAATACTTTATCGAGGGTAACAACCCAGGTAATGCTGAATTCCTGTACACATTGCCGATTTCCAACACCAAGAAATACTAATCGTATTATTGGTTAGGAAATAAAGTTTCTCGATATCTAATAATCGTAAAACAAAACTCTCGGCCTTCGGGTCGGGAGTTTTGTTTTACTTGAAAGAGGACTCCACCCCAACCCTCCTCTTTATAAGAGGAGGGAGACAACAAGTTCCCCTCTCTTGTTAAGAGAGGGGTTAGGGGAGAGTCAAAATAAAGTTATCCACAGACATTTTTATTTTTTGTACGCGCGTGATGTGATATAATAATTGCATTGAAGAAGGAGGGGGAGAAACAATCCTTAATCAGGGTTGTTTTTTTAAAAAATATATTTTGATAAATAATATGAAAAAAATATTAATTGCCATTTTATTTGCGATTATTGTTGTCGCGATTGGGTTTGTTTTTTATCGTTTTGTTTATTCTCCTTGGCGTGAAGTGAAAGCGCAAAAGATTGAGCTTGGGCTTTCAAGCGCCAAATTTCCTTTTCGCGATTATTCTGTGGCAGAGCTTGAAAACATGCACCCGCAAGTTAAAAACGCCGATGTGCCGACCCGCGTTGCGCCCACGCAAACCTACGCTTTGTTTCGCGAGGGTTTGAAAGAAAATGATTTGGATAAAGTGCTTGCTCAATTGAGCAAAGACAGCGTGCGTTATGAAGAAAATATGGGGAGTATAAAAAAAGCATTTGACGAGGGGAGGTTTGGGGAAATTTATGAAAAATATCCGGAGGAGATTGAAGAATCATGGACAGGGGAGACAATTAGTCAGTATGAGTTTGGTTATTTGGTAGATAAAAAGGAGTATGCATATACAATTGAGTTTGTAAAAAATAGTGACGGAGATTGGAAAATAGATAAATTATAATTTAAGGGAGTAAAAAATATGAACAAGGAGGGGAGAGTAATTATTGTTATACCGATTTTTTTAACAATAATTTTTTTATTTACGCCGGTTTTTGCCTATGACACACACGTGGCTCATCCAAAATTGTCCGAGCAGGCCGTTGATGTGTTTAACATGCATTTTGGTAATAAAATTTCCGAGGCTAATAAAAAATTTATAAGTATTGGGGCGATTAATGAAGATACACCGATTCGTTGGATGAATTATTTTTTTGAGCCAAATCAAAATATGGGGCTTTTGGGATTTCAGACCGCCAAAAATTGGTCCCAAAATTCAAAAGTCCAAGCGCTTTATGCGAAAGGCGACCAATCATGGAGCACGGCCGTGTCGGCATTTGCCGATAATGACAATGAAAAGGCCTTCACCGCTCTCGGCCATTTTTTGCATTTGATTGAAGACATGACCGTGCCGGCGCATACTCGGCTTGATATCCATGTGTTTAATGGGGGCGACCCATATGAACAATGGGTGAAAAACAATTACAAAATGGAGAAGTTCATCGCTCCATCAACGCCAAAATCACTTGACAGCGCTTTTGATTATTTGGCATTTTTTTCAAATAAAAATTTTTTTAGCAAGGATACGATCGAAATAACAAGTGAGAAATATTTTGAAAGAAAAAATAATCAAAACAGATATATCACATGTCTCGAAGGATCTGTTGATAATAATAAATTTTGTTTATTAAAATGTGATATTAGCATATTTGACGATAAACATTGTTATATTGAAGACACTGTCAACGCCGACTACTTCTCCCTCCTCGCCCCAAAAGCCATTTCTTATGGCGCGGGTGTTATTAAATTATTTTTTGACGAAGCTGAAGCGCTAAAAGAAAAAAGAGAAGCGGAAAAGAAAAAATTATTTGATAGTTTTTTGGATTTTACCAAAAATATATTTTTTACAATTGCTTTTGCCAAAACAAACGACCCAACTCAATTCTTGCGTCAAAATCTAACCGAGCAAACCGGGCAAACAGCAAATCAAAAAACCGCGCCGACTTCCACACCAAAAATCGTTTCAACCGAAACCACAACGCCCGCAATCGCGCCATCGCAACCGCGAACACCCATAGAGCAATGGCCCGAATTTTTACCGGATATTTTTGTTATCACAGAATCTGCCCCGACTACTCCAAGCACGGAATCAGTCCAACAGCCCTCGCAATACGCGTCTTTTATTCCATTTGTTGAATTCATTCCCTCGTCCGGTGGTTCAACATTCCAAAAATCGCCGGTTATAATTCCGCCCAATCCGCCATCAGCACCAACCCTCAACAGTATATTTTCTTCACTTGTTTACGCCTCATCAAGCCCGACAGATATTTTTGGCGAATGTAGCTCAAGCACCACTCAAATCACCATGTATCGCGCCCTCGAGCGCGCCACCTCAACCGACGGTCTTGAACTTATTCAAACATTCAACGCCACTTCAAGCGCTTGGCAAACAGAAAGCTCGCTCCAATACGGTAATAATTTGTATTATTTCACCGCCCAAAATATTTCCAATCAAACTTCGGAATTGTCAGAGCCGGCGAATATTATTTTTGATAACAAACCACCGGAAGTTGCTTTTGCAAGCATTGTTTCCACCTCAACCGAAGAATCCAGCCAAATAGAACTCAATTTTTCCGCATTTGACGATTTTTCTGAAAATAATTGTTTTGACCTGCAGGTTTCCGTGAATACTTCAAGCATGTCTGAAGTGTTGAATTGCGCTAATTTTGGCCAATATGTTTTTGAAACCGAAGAAAGCGGTGAAATTCAATTTTATTTGCGCGCCAAAGATGAACTTGGTAATTATTCCGAGTGGGTCGCCACCTCAACCATCATCGCGCCAATCGGTTTCGAGTACAATTATTTGAATGGCAAACAAACGGAATCGGAATTGATTCTCACCAAAGAGGGGAGCCCATATATTTTGCAAAACTACACCGTGCCAGTTGGAAAAATTTTGCGCGTTGAACCGGGCGTGGTGGTCAAAGGTCTAACTCGTCGGTCAGTGATTTATGTTGAAGGAAAAATTTTTGCCGAAGGCACAGAAGAAGAACCGATATATTTTACTTCAGTTCAAGATCGTTCGTTTGGTTCGAACAAATTAAATACGCCTGATTTGGGTTTGGCGCGAGGTCCAAAAGCGCAGGACTGGTCGGCAATATCGTTTTATCGAGCTCTAGGTATTTTTGACAATGTTGTGTTCAGATATGGCGGGACTGACCACATTTACCCGTGCATTGCCGCGGTTATGACGTGTGACAGTAATATGGAAGTGTTGTTTTTTAGCAATTCAACAATTACTTTAAAAAGAACTTTGATAGAAAAAACCGGACCGGGTATTATGTCTTCAAGTCGGACAAGTATAACAATAATCGATTCAACCATAGACGGGCTCGCCGATGGCGCAAAAGCTGATTATGCCATCCGTTCGGTTAGGGGAACAATACACTTGGATAATGTTATTTTTAAGAATTTAAAACTCGGAATTAGCGCGTCCAACAACCCGCCAATAATAACGCATGCTAATATGTCTTTAGATAATTTTATCGATGTGGATAATCCGTGGCTTCCTGAGTCAATAATTACGCTATAATTAGCCGAAATGTAGTCTATTGACCGAGTCAAAAATTTGCTGTATATTTATTCGCAATTGCTCTTTACTAACCCGGAAAAAGGAGGGAAGGATGGCGAGAAAAAAAGGGGGGAGAAGCGTCACGACTTTGAGTTATTGGCTTACGGCTGTTTGGTCTGCGACTCCGGGTACCAGGACCTACAAAACTGCGGTGAGAAGAATGTTGAGCATTTTGCGTAGAACGCTCAGGAAAGAAAAAATTTAAACAAAAAAACGCTCAGAAGAACGTTGTCGTTGACGTGTTTTTGCCGGCATCTCAAAGGAGTTGCCGGCTATTATTTTTCAATTTTTGTGCCTTCGGGCGAATCCATTACCGTAAAGCCGAGTGATTCCAATTGGGCGCGCAGTTCATCGCTTTTTGACCAGTTTTTTTCGGCGCGCGCTTGGTCGCGCTCTTTCACAATACTCAAAATATTTTTGGCAATTTTTTGGGTTGGCTTTTTTAAATTCTCTTTAATTTTTAATCCAAGAATTTTATCAAATTCCAAAGCGGTTTTTTGACTGATTGATTTTTCTTTGAGTGCCTTCCACATTACCGCGAGCGCGCCCGGGGTATCCAAGTCATCCGCGAGCGAGGCATAAAATTGCTCTTTTATTTTTTCTTGACCTTGGATTTTTTTGGCGGGCAATGCCAAAACAGCGGAATACAAGTGTTTAAGTCCGTTGCCGGCCGATGTAAGCGCTTCAAAACCAAAAGATAATTGTTTTCGATAATGAGTTTGCAGAACAAAATATCGATAACTGATCGGGTCCACGTTTTTTTCTTTAAGTTCTTGAATGGTAACAAATTTTCCGCTTGATTTTGACATTTTGTTTTGGCCAAAAGACAAAAATTCATTATGCAACCAAAATTTTGCCGGCACAACGCCTTCGGCTGCTTCGGTTTGGGCAATTTCATTGGTGTGGTGAACCGGAATATGGTCAATCCCTCCGCAGTGAATGTCGAAAGGAATCCCCAGGTATTTGGCGGACATTGCCGAGCATTCAATATGCCAACCCGGGAATCCTTTGCCCCACGGGCTTGGCCATTCCATTTGGCGTTTTTTGTCTTTGGCGCTGAATTTCCACAAAGCAAAATCAGTTGGGTTGCGTTTTTCTCCCAAATCCACTCTGGCACCGGCCCGCAAATCTTGTTTTTGCAAATTTGCCAGTTTTCCATAATCGGGCAATTTGGCTGTGTCAAAATATACTCCGTCGGAAGTAATATAGGTAAAGCCGTTTTTTTCAATTTTTTTGATTAGGTCAATTTGCTCTTTTATGTGCTTGGTCGCTCGGCAGATAATATTCGGTTTATTAATATTCAAATTTTGTAAATCGCTAAAAAACGCTTTTTCATAGAATTTGGCTATTTCCCAGGCTGATTTTTTTTCGCGCTCCGCTCCTTTTTCTATTTTATCAACACCTTCATCGGCGTCGCTTGTTAAGTGGCCAACGTCGGTGATGTTCATCGCCATTTTTACCTTTATTCCGGCCATTTCAAGGGTTCGGCGCAAAATATCCCAGGTGATGTATGAACGCAAATTGCCCAAATGGGCGTAATCATAAACAGTCGGTCCGCAAGCGTAAATACGCGCCGTTTTTTTTATCGGTCGGAATAGCTCGGTTTTTTTGCCTAATGTATTGAAGAGTTTAATGTCCATAATAGCTCGTATTTTACACTAACTTTTGCCTTTTATCAACAAGATATATGATTTATCGCTTTTTTTTGGTATAATAGATAAAGAAGGTTGCATATTATTAATTTTTTTGAATTTCAGAATTATTACCTTTCGCAAACAGCGTCGACTGTTTCCAGCGAACAGTCGCGCTTCTCGCTCGTCGCGCTATCCGCCTTCGGCGGAACCAATCTAGCGCGACTCCGCGACGTTGCTCAAGGTAATAATTCTGAAATTCTTCATTCTAAAAAATAAAATCATAAATCACTTATATGGGCTTGTTTTCTTCCAAACCAAAATCATATCTTGGCGTTGATGTCGGCGCCGGAGGCATAAAAATTGTGGAATTAAAATCCGAAAAAAATCGTCCGGTACTTTTTACATATGGCCTCACTTCCGATTATCGCGATGTGCATGAATTATTGGCCGGCAAAAAAGTCATCGCGCCTGATGAAATAAATTTGGATAAAGCGCAAAATATTCGAACAGAAAAAAAGGCTATTCCAACGATTGATTTGTCGGACGCGCGAGTGGAACAATATGCCATGACTATTAAAGCAGTTTGCAAAGAAGCCAAGACTGTCTCAAAAAACGCGGTTTGCAGTTTGCCTGTTTCCGCCATTTTTCACACCATTGTCACTTTGCCAAAAATAGACCAAAAGGAATTTTTGGGTGTGCTTAAAGCCGAGATAAAAAAATTATTGCCATATAATATTGAAGACATGGTTTTGGACTATCAAGTTCTGGAAGATTTTTCCACCGACAAAATAAAAAAAGTAATGGTCAGCGCCGTGCCAAAATCAATTATTGAATTTTATTCCAAGGTTTTTAAAAGAGCCGGACTTGTTTTGGAATCGCTTGAACCGGAATCAACCGCCCTTGAGCGTTCGCTTATCGGCCGTGACAAGGCCGTAGCTATGCTCATTGATATGGGCGCTGAAAGAAGTAATCTGTTTATTATTGACCAATCAATTCCCATAACACATCATACTATTGAGTCCGGTGGTAACAAAATTAATCGCATTTTGGCCGAGGCACTCAGCGTGAACGAAGAAAACGTGGCCCAAATAAAACATGATTTATACAAGCGCTCACTTGCCAAAACAAATGATTTTATTCAAAAAGACAGATTTTTGGAGATGATGAAGCCGGTTATTGACCCGATTATTCGTCAAATTGAATATTCACTCGGGTTGTATCTAAACCAAACCGGAAATAAAGAAAAAAAACCGGAAAAAATAATTTTAACCGGCGGTTCGGCCATGATCCCTTATTTTACGGAATTTTTGGCTGATTACTTCAAAATGAAATGCTTTTTGGGCGATCCGTGGGCCAGAGTGGTGTATCAAGACAAATTGAAACCTCTTTTGAATGAAATTGGCCCAAGAATGTCGGTTTCCATCGGTTTGGCTTTAAAAAATTTGACTTAGATATGCAAAAGAAATCTGCATCTTTGACTTCCGAATATAATATTTTGTTGATTGAGCCGGATGAATTTTTGGCGGATATTTATGAAAAAAATTTAGTGATGGAGGGCTTCAAGGTGGCAAAAACAATGAGCGCCGAGAGAGCGCTGGGTTTGATGAAAACAAAAAAATTCAATTTGGCGTTGGTGCCGGTTAATTTGCCAAAAATGAATGGTTTTGAATTTTTGGAAACAATAAAAAGCGACTCAAAAACAGCCGGTTTGCCTGTGATAATCATGTCAAAAACCGGCAACAAAGAAGACATTGTTCGGTCCCGTGTTTTGGGGGCTTCAGGTTATATTATTAAGTCGCATTTTCAACCATCGGAAGTTGTGGATAAAATTAAAAAGATTTTGTTTAATAAAAGTTGATTTTGTGATATACTGTAAAACATGTTATTTCATCCAAATAAACGAAAGGGGGTGAATTTATGAATAAAAAAGGTTTTACTTTAATTGAGTTGTTGGTTGTTATTGCCATCATCGGTTTATTGTCCACCCTCGCGGTCGTCGCTTTGGGTTCGGCCAGGCAAAAAGCTCGCGATTCCAAACGTTTGTCAGATATCAAACAAATTCAAACAGCGTTGGAATTGTATTATACCGATGCCAACTCTTACCCGACTACATCAGTAGCCGTGGCGCTTGGTTCAGCAGGTTATACTTGTTTGGACACAGACGGTTGGGGAACCGCTCCGTGTACTGGCGCTACCATATATATGGGCTTAGTGCCGGCAGAGCCGACACCGGGCGTATCAAGTTATATGTATTCCTCACCAACTGGTACCGCTTACACCATTACTGCTACTTTAGAAGGTACTATCAACGAACTTTCAGGAGATATAATAGCTTCTCAGAATGGCCTTCAGGAAGTAACCCCATAATTTTCAATATTGAAAATAGCAAAAACCCCTCCTTTTTTTGGCGGGGTTTTTGTATATCCATCTTTATATTTCCGTTGTTTGTGTTATACTTATATGGTATGGAAATTTTCGAACTCGCTTTAAAATATATAATGGTATTTATTTTTGGGCTTACCATTGGCAGTTTTATTAACTGTTTGATTTGGCGTTATAGCAATAATGTCAAAATCACCACCGGTAGAAGCAGGTGCGTGCATTGTGGCAGGCAACTTAGGTGGTTTGAAAATATTCCGTTATTCAGTTATTTGTTTTTGCTCGGCAAATGCAAAACATGCAAAAAGCCGATTCCGCGTCATTATTTGTTGGTTGAATTTTTTTGCGGAGTGGTGTTTGTGCTGTTTTTTTGGACCACAATAGATATTTTGGGTGATGGTTGGCTTCATTTGTGGCGGATATTATTCATGCTTTCAATACTCGTGATTATTTTTGCCACGGATGTGCTTTACCAAATTATTTGGCCGGAAATTGTTTGGCTTGGGGCGATTCTCGGTTTTATTTTTAATTTTTTAATCGGCAAAGATATTTTGCAGATGGCGATCGGGTTCGCCGTTGGCGGAGGATTTTTTCTTTTGCAATATTTAATTTCTAATGGTAAATGGATCGGCGGTGGTGATGTTCGGCTTGGCGCCATGATGGGTGTTTGGCTTGGCTGGCCGGTTGTTTTGGTCGCCATTTTTTTGGCCTATATCACGGGCGCGATTTTTGGGCTTTCATTATTGGCCGTAAAAAAGAAAACACTTTCTGCTCAAATGGCTTTTGGTCCTTTTTTGGCCTTGGCCACGTTGTTTTGTCTTCAACATGGTGAACAAGTCATAAATTGGTATAGGGCGTTAATATTTTAGATTCTTATGGCATTAAATATTTCAAAAGAAGAAGCCAAAAAAAGAATTGTCAAATTGCGCGCGGAAATTGAAAAATACCGTTATGATTATCATGTTTTGGATAAATTAGATATTTCCGAATCGGCTTTGGATTCGCTCAAAAAAGAATTATACGATTTGGAAGCCCATTATCCTGATTTGATAACGCCGGACAGTCCAACACAAAGAGTTGCCGGGCAAGCGCTTGATAAATTTGAAAAAACGGCTCACCAAGTTCCGCAATGGAGTTTTGACGACGCTTTTTCAAGGGAAGACATGGAAGATTGGCAAGATAAAATAATGAATTATTTGGAGAAACAAACCGGAAAGCGTCCAAAGGCGGTTAACTATATGTGTGAGCTCAAAATTGACGGGCTTCATATTGTTTTAACATACAAAAACGGATTTTTGGAATTGGCGGCAACCAGAGGAGACGGGAAAATAGGGGAGAACGTGACGCAAAATATCAAAACAATTGAGAGTGTTCCTTTGAAACTCAGCCGGGCGGTTGATGTGATTGTGGAAGGCGAGGTCTGGCTTGGCCGAAAGATGCTTGAAAAAATAAATAAAGAGCGGGCAAAAAATGACGAAATACTTTTTGCCAACCCCAGGAACGCGGCCGCTGGCACCATTCGTCAGCTTGATTCGAGAATTGTGGCTGAGCGCAAACTCAATACATATATATATGATATTTCTTTGGGTGAAATTCCCGCCAATCAAAAAACCGAACTTGAACGCTTGGAAGAACTGGGTTTTAAGGTTAATCCCTATCGTCGTTTGTGCAAGAATTTGGATGAAGTGATTGAATTTTGGTCTGATTGGCAAAATAAAAAAGATAAGGAAGACTATTGGATTGATGGCGTTGTAATTAAAGTCAATGATCGCGATTTGCAAGAAATTTTGGGGTTCACGGGCAAAGCTCCACGCTGGGCGATTGCTCTCAAATTTCCGGCCGAACAAGCAACAACAATTGTGGAAGAAGTTTATGTTCAAGTCGGCAGAACCGGCGCTTTGACTCCGGTGGCGCGAGTCAGGCCGGTCAAATTGGCCGGTACCACTGTCACTCATTCCACTCTTCATAATTTTGATGAAATAGAACGGCTGGGGCTTAAAGTGGGTGATACGGTGATTATGGAAAAAGCCGGTGATGTGATTCCCAAAATAATTGAAGTTTTGCCACGTTTGCGCACCGGAGTGGAAAAAAATATTTTAGTGCCAAAAAAATGTCCGGTTTGTGGTGGCGAGGTGGCTCGAAAAATAATCAAAGAAGACAAGGGCGCGATTATGTTTTGTCAAAATAAAAATTGTTTTGCCCAAGAATTGGAACAAATTAATCATTTTGTTTCCAAAAAAGCTTTTAACATTGACCATTGCGGAGAAAAAATTGTGGAACAACTTGTGAATGAAGGTCTGATTAAAGACGCCTCTGATTTGTTTACTTTAACTGTCGGGGATTTGGTTGATTTGGACAGGTTCGCAGAAAAATCCGCTCAAAATTTGATTGAAGCGATTGAAAAATCAAAAAACATAACGCTTGGCAAATTTGTGAATGCGCTTGGCATTCCTCAAGTGGGCGAAGAAACCGCCGAACTTTTGGCAAAACAACTTGGTACGCTTCAAAAAATATCCGAATCCCGAGCCGAAGATCTGATTCAAATAAATGGAGTGGGCGAAAAAATGGCGCAGTCGATTGTTGAATATTTTAATGATAAAAAAAATAAGGAATTTATTATAAATCTTTTGGCCAACGGAGTAATAATCAAAAAACAGGGTAAACCGGCGGACAAAAATCAAAAATTATTCGGCCAAAGTTTTGTTTTGACCGGGACTTTAAATTCAATGAGTCGAGATAAGGCAAAAGAAAAAATAAAATCGCTTGGAGGCGATGTTCATGAATCAGTCAGTAAAAATACTAATTATTTAATTGCCGGAGAAAGCGCTGGAAGCAAGCTTGAAAAAGCAAAAAAGCTTGGAGTGAAAATTTTGGACGAAAAAAGTTTTTTGGAAATAATAAAATAAATTATAAAAAAATCGGACTTATTCAGCCCGATTTTTTTTATTATCTCGATTCACGGCGCGCATGGCGTGAATACGATCATTTTCGGTTAAGAATTGTTTTCTTAAGCGAACGCTTTTTGGAGTAATTTCCAAATATTCATCTTCGGCCATAATTTCGAGTCCTCTTTCCAAAGATATTGGGGTCGGAGGGATTAATTGCGCGGCAATATCAGCTCCGGAAGCGCGCATATTGGTCAGGTGTTTGCCTTTGATGGGATTCACCGTCATATCCATGCCTTTGGCTGTTGAACCAATTACTTGGCCTTCATAAACATCAACATTTGGCTCAACATACATTACCCCGCGCTCTTGCAGGTTCGCGATGGAGTAAGATAAAACTTTTCCGGTTTCGCCCGAAACCATGGAACCGGTATCGCGTTTTTCCACTTCGCCGGCGTATGGCTTGAAACCGATAAATTCGCTGGTCAAAATTCCTTCACCGCGTGTGTCCACAATAAATTCATTGCGATAGCCCAAAAGTCCGCGCGTGGGAATTTCATATGTCATTCGAACATGGTTTTGTTCCGGGCTCATACCAATAAGTCGCCCTTTACGTTTTGATAATTTTTCAATAATAATTCCCGAAAAATCCGAACCGGCGTCAATGGTTGCTTCTTCAAAAGGCTCGCATTTTATTCCATCGATATTTTTTATAATAACTTGCGGTTGCGAAACTTGAATTTCAAATCCTTCACGACGCATGTTTTCGAGCAAAATCGCGATATGCAGTTCGCCTCGTCCGTAGACTTTAAAATATTCAATCGGCGAAAAATCAATGCGCAATCCAACGTTGACTTCCAATTCTTTTTCCAATCGTTCTTTGATTTGATTGCCGGTTACATATTTTCCTTCACGGCCGGCAAAAGGGGAATCATTAACCAAAAAGTTCAAAGAAATAGTCGGTTCGTCAATTTTAATGGCCGGCAGTAAATCTTGGTTTTGGTCAACGCAAATAGTGTCGCCAATATAAATATTCGGTAGTCCGGCCAGCATGATAATGTCACCCGCGGTCGCTTCGGCCACTTCTTTGCGTTTTAAACCTTCAAAAGTATAAATTTTTAAAATTGAGCCCGGAATAATTTCGCCGGAACTTTTTTTGACAAATACTTTGCCGGCGGTTTTTATCGTTCCGGCATAAACTCTGCCAATACCAAGTCGGCCGAGAAAGTTGTCATAGGCCAAATTAAACGGTTGAAATAAAAATTTTTCGTCTTGGTTTGCCGGCACGGGAGTAACTTTCGCAAGAATTGTATCAAGTAATGGGGTTAAGTCGGTCGATTCATCGGCCGGATTGTATTTGGCAATTCCTTGTTTGGCGATAGCGTAAATAGTGGTGAAATTTAATTGCTCGTCATTCGCGCCCAGGTCCATAAATAATTCCAATACTTTTTCGTGCGCCCATTCCGGTCTGGCGGCCGGTTTATCGATTTTGTTTAATACCACAATCGGTTTGAGGCCCAGGTCAAGCGATTTGCGCAAAACAAATTTTGTTTGAGGCATGGGGCCTTCCTGAGCGTCCACCACCAAGATAACTGAATCAATCGAGCGTAAAACGCGTTCGACTTCAGAGCCAAAATCGGCGTGTCCGGGTGTGTCCACAATATTAATTTTTGTGCCTTTATAAAAAACAGAAGTATTTTTGGAATAAATGGTAATACCGCGCTCGAGTTCAAGCGCGTTTGAATCCATGCTGGCCGAATCATCGGTTACCATGCCGGTTTGACGCATCAAAGCATCGGTCAATCTTGTTTTTCCGTGGTCAACGTGTGCAATTATAGCGATATTTCTAATTTCCATATATTTACCCAAAAATCATTTTTTGTTTGGTCGCCCTGTAAATTGTATGAGTATAGCAAAAAAATACTTTTATTGCAAGGGTTGCTAATTAAGTGGTAATTCACTCGTTCGGTGGTGGATAAAAAATATTAAAAAAACGGAAAATATGATATAATATTTGCGTGTTAAAATTTTTTTATGTATATCAAATGGTTTAAAGATTTAACCATTAAAAACATTCCCGAAGTCGGTGGCAAGACGGCATCGCTTGGTGAAATGTTTTCCAAATTAAAAAAACAAGGCGTGCCCGTGCCCGATGGTTTTGCTGTCACCGCGGAAGCTTATCGATTGTATTTAAAAGAAAATAATCTGGATAAGCGCATAAAAGAGACGCTGAAAGGCCTTGATAATAAAAATTTAAGCCAATTGAAAAAAACGGGCGAACAAATTAGAAAAATGATTTTATCATCCGAGGTTCCGTGGGAATTGGTCAAACAAATTCGTGTCGCTTACGCCAAATTATCCAAAAATTTTGGCCGTAAAAATATGGCCGTGGCCGTGCGCTCCAGCGCCACAGCCGAAGATTTGCCTGACGCCAGTTTTGCCGGCCAGCAAGAAACATATTTGAATGTTTGCGGTGAAAAAGAATTGCTTTTGGCGATCAAAAAATGTATCGCTTCTCTTTTTACCGACCGGGCGATTTCTTATCGGGTTGATAAATGTTTTGACCACATGTCTGTTAGTTTGTCGGTCTGCGTGCAAGAGATGGTGCGCTCGGATTTGGGAACCGCGGGGGTAATGTTTACGCTTGATACGGAATCAGGATTTAAGGGCGCGGTTCTTGTTAATGCCTCTTATGGCCTTGGCGAATATGTGGTTAAAGGCAGAGTTATACCCGACCAATATTATATTTTTAAAGAAGGAATAAAAAAGGGATTGAAATCAATAATTTCACGAAGATTGGGTAGTAAGGAAGTAAAATTAGTTTATGCCAAAAATGGCGGTACGGCTCAGTCGGTGGTGAAAATTGCCGACCAAAAAAGATTTTGTTTGAATGATAATGATGTGATTAAGTTGGCAAAGTGGGGGATTATTATAGAAAATCATTATGGCCGGTCGATGGATATTGAGTGGGCCAAAGATGGAATCAGCGGAAAATTATTTATTGTTCAGGCTCGTTCGGAAACGGTCAAATCACAAGAAAAAATAAACGAGATTGAAACATACAGATTAGAAAAGCCGGGCAAAGTTTTGCTTGAAGGAACAAGTGTCGGGCAAAAAATCGGCGCCGGTAAAGCGAGAATAATCGAGTCGCCGGCGCAAATGCGCAATTTCAAAAAAGGCGAAGTTCTTATTACCAGATTAACCGACCCGGATTGGGAACCGATTATGAGGCGAGCATCGGCGATTGTCACGGAGCAGGGCGGTAAAACTTCTCACGCCGCCATTGTCAGTCGCGAACTTGGCACTCCTTGCGTTGTCGGGGCCGAAGGCGCGCGAAAAATTATTAAAAACAATACGCCGATAACTGTTTCTTGCGCCAGCGGTGAAACGGGTTTTGTTTACAAAGGCATCTTGCCCTTTACGATTGAAAAAAATCGAATTAAAGATTTGCACAAAACAAAAACAAAAATAATGATGAATGTTGGCGACCCCAATTCCGCTTTTTCGCTTTCGGCGATCCCTTCGGATGGCGTTGGGTTGGCCAGAGAAGAATTTATTTTTACCGATTTTATCAAAATTCATCCTTTGGCGTTGGCTCGTTTTGAACAAGTCAAAGATAAAATAACAAAAGATAAAATAGAAAAATTAACCAGGGGATACGCCGACAAAAAACAATATTGTATCGACAAACTAGCTGAAGGGATATCTTTTATTGCTTCCGCGTTTTATCCAAACGATGTAATCGTCCGGTTATCAGATTTTAAAACAAATGAATACGCCAAATTGATTGGTGGAAAATATTTTGAACCCGAGGAAGAGAATCCGATGATTGGTTGGCGAGGCGCTTCGCGCTATTATGATGACAATTATAAAGATGGATTTGAAATGGAGTGCGAGGCAATAAAAAAAGTTCGTGAAGAGTGGGGTTTGCTGAACGTGATAGTGATGATTCCTTTTTGCCGAACACCCGAAGAAGGAAAAAAGGTGATTGCCACAATGAAAAAATTTGGTTTGGAAAGGGGAAAGAACGGTTTGCAAATTTATGTAATGGCGGAAATTCCTTCCAATGTGATTTTGGCGGAAGAATTCTGCAAAATTTTTGACGGATTTTCCATCGGTTCAAATGATTTGACTCAGCTTACGCTTGGTGTTGACCGTGATTCAGCGCTCGTCAGTCATATTTATGATGAAAATAATAAGGCGGTTAAAAAATTAATTAGAGATCTGATAAAGACAGCGCATAAGCACGGCAAAAAAGTCGGTATTTGCGGTCAAGCGCCGAGCGATTACCCAAAATTTGCTGAATTTTTGGTTGATGCCGGAGTGGACAGTATTTCACTTAATCCGGATACTGTTTTGAAGACTCGTCAGAATATTTATAAAATGGAACAAAAAATAAACAGTCGTTTGAAAGGAGCGATAAATATTTCCAAATCACTCACCGTTCTTGCCTTAATTTTGTTCGGAGTAGTAGCGGTTTTAACAATATTATAAAAAAAGCCGGGGCGTAAATTGCCCCGGCTGTGTTTCACCCCTCTTCTTCTCGTTTATTTACCAAACGCACACATGCGCGCCGGTTTTTTCTTCGATAGTTTCCGCCATGCCGACAAGCTCGTTGCCGGCAATGTTGCGCCCTTGCAGAATCACCCCCACCATGTCGTTTTTGTCAATCATTCTTTTTTCGTAGACGTTGGACACAGCGTCTGCTATTTGTTTGACATCATCGACAAAGATGAAATGAAGGTTAATTGATTTGTTTGCTTGAGGAACAGGGACTCGACGGGAAATGATGTTATCATCTCCCCACGAAGCATTGAATTCAAAGAATCTTTGAAAAGCCGTGGCTATGTTAATGCCAATGCATAAACCCTCAATCACCGGAATGATTGTGTGTTTAAAATTTCTTACACAATATTCTCTTCGACCAGCTACTACAGGCATGATGACGCCCCTCCTTTTGTTGATGCCATTTTGGCTGTTTGTTTTGGATGAAACAAAAAATGAACTGACAAGAGTATAAAATATTTTAAAGAATTAGTCAAGGGGCAATATTGTAGATTTATGAATTATGACCTGTCGCTCGTGAGCGACGGGTTAAGAATTAAGACTTGACAATTTACATGATAAAATGTATAATTTTTGCGAATTACCTGGGTCGGTAGTTCAACTGGTTAGAGCACCGCCCTGTCACGGCGGAAGTTGCGGGTTCGAGTCCCGTCCGACCCGCAAAAAATCCCTGTCGGGATTTTTTTATTTGCGGGGAGGAAGCGAACAAATAGTTTTGTTCGCGTCGGGACGAGAACAGCGGAGCGATGTCGCGCCGACTTGTCGGGAGGCGCGACCGCGAGCTGGTGGCCAGACCAAATTTTCGGAAGAAAATTTGAGTCGAGGCCGAGTCCCGTCCGACCCGCAGTGAAATCATATCGTTAAAATCTGCTTTTAAAAGCAGATTTTTTGTACAAAAAAAGGCCCCAGATGCGTTCGGTGTAAGGACGGAATTGAAGGAGGGGGCGATTCCGCAATACACCAAACACATTTGGAGCCCTTTGCGATTTTATGCAGTCAATGTAGCAGATTTATCGTGTTTTGTCAACCCCGTTAAATATGAAATTATTTAATGGGATTTACCCTGTAACCAGAAGTTATTTAACGGGGTCAAGGGTAAGGTATTGACCGGTTTTATTTGACTTCGTTCACAATCGCTTCAAAAGTTTTGGGGGATTGAATGGCGATTTCGGCCAACATTTTTCTGTTTAAAGCGATACCTTTCTTTTTGAGCAAGCCAATAAATTTGCTGTAGCTCATATCAAAAGCGCGTATGGCGGCATTGATATTTATTTGCCAGTTGGCGCGAAACAGGCGTTTTTTGGTTTTGCGCCCCACATAAGCGTGCGCTCCGGCTTTCATTTTGGCGGTCCTCGCTAATTTGATTTTTGATTTTCTTCCCCAGCGGAAACCTTTTGTGGCCTTGAGCACTCCTCGTCTTCGCTTTGTGTGCATCATGCCTCTTTTGACTCTTGGCATATATTAAGAAAATTATTTGTTAATTAAATGTTGTCTTTCACAAAATGTTGCATTGTGTCGCTCAATACGTGGTCGGTTCTTTTGTTGCGTCGTACGTTTCCGGTTTCACGACTGTTAAAGTGACCCTGCCCGCTTTTGCGCTTGATTACTTTGCCGGTTTTTGTGACACGAAAACGCTTGCTGATTGATTTTTTGGTTTTCATTTTTGTCATATTGTATTAATTTGTACCGAGTTTATAAATTGCTAAGTTTTATAAATAGTGGTGGCGATAGAATTGCCTTGTCTCTCTACTTCCTGCTCGAATTTGATATTCACTTCAGCCGAAATTTCACTGATGAATTTTTTAATCAGTTCAAAGGCCAGAGCCGATTGCTGGTTTTCTCTTCCACGCAAAACAACTTCTATTTTTACTTTGTCTCCGCCTTCCAAAAATTCAATAGTGTGTTTTTTTCGGATGTTCAAATCATTGGTTCCGATGCGCAAAGATAAGCGAACACATTTTATTTTGGTGACATGCTGGTGCGCTTTTCGAATTCGCATTGTTTTTTCTTGCTGATATTGGTATTGCCCGAAATTCATTATTTTAACCACCGGAGGATCGGCCTTGGGGTTAATTTCTACCAAATCAAGTTCTTGCTCGCGAGCCAAACGAATTGCTTCGCCGGTATTCATCACTCCAACATGTTCTCCTTCCGCGCCAAGAACCAAAACCTGAGGTGCCCTGATGCCCTCATTATAAAAAAATATTTTTTTTGGTTCTTCCGGTTTTTTTCTCCGGCGCGAAATACGCATATAAAAGTAAATAGTTTTGTGGAGATGGCGAGAGTTGAACTCGCGTCCAGATAACCGCGAAAAGACCGTCTACATGCTTAGTTCTCTTGTTTTGACCGAATAATGATTAGAGAACGAAAATTATTCGGTTTGCCGGTTTTGCCTTTCGATTATTTTTCCTCCGGCTCGGGAAAATAATCTACTCCCGATGGTTTGCGCCGCTTCCGGTTATCGGGTATTGCCGGGGCGACGGTTACGGCACTTAAGCCGCGACAGGTGCAAAACTCATCGCCGGGCTGAAAGCTCGAGCGACAGATGCTTTGACCTTGTTAAATAAGTTGGCACTTATTAATTGGCTTCGGGTATTAACGAGGCGCGAAGCCGGCCTCGGCATGCGAATCTGAGCGCTGGTTCCTGTCGAAACCCAACATCCCCAGAAATGTATTAATTAAATTCTTGCGCTTTTCAATGTGCGTTGGATTTCTTTTTTTGTATCTCGTTTTTTTATGGTTTCACGCTTATCAAACAGTTTTTTGCCTCTTCCTATTCCGATTTCAACCTTAATAAAACGGTTTTTAGTATACACTTTTAATGGAACGATTGTCAAGCCCTTTTCCTCGAATTTTCCCCTCAAATAGCGCATTTCACTCTTTTTGAGCAAAAGTTTACGACTTCGCTCGGGGTCATAGTCGGGAATTTTGCCTGCTGGTTTGTATAATCCGATATGTGCGTTAATTAAGTAAGGTGTGGTATTTTGAAAAACAACATAGGCGCCTTTCAGGCTCATATTACCGCTTTTTATCGCTTTTGTTTCATAACCGGTCAAAACTAAACCAGCCTCGAGTTTTTCCAGGATTTCATAATCAAATAGCGCTTTTTTATTTTCAGCTAATGCCATATAATGGTCATAATATCATATTTTGGCCAAAAAATCAATCATAAAAATTAACAATAATTGGGTTTATTTTTTTTGGGTTATATGTTATAATTTATCAAAAGTATGGCAGATAAAGCGAGAAAATTTTCAGTTCACCCAAAATTGGCGGCGATTATAGATTTGCTATTGAATGCCGCCACTTTGTTTTGGTTTCCTTTTCTTTCGGATTGGCATTGGTTCGGCGCGTGGTTTTTGGCTCGCGCCGTTCTTTGGGCACTGTTTATCCGTTTGGTTTATTATCCGCCGGAATTTTCACGCTGGCGCCATTTTTTGTCGCTTGTCTTTTTTAATTTTGGCCTGATTGTTTCATTGTCGATTTTTATTGAATGGCATGTGGCTCGCTATTTGTTAAACGCCGTGTTTATTATTTTTTCCGCTTCCAGTTTTTGGCTATTGCCCGCCGGAGCCGACCCGTTGCTTTTTTATCAAAAACCATTTCGCAGGTGGCTGTTTTTAATGGACGCGTTTGGTTTGGCCGGTTTTTGGTGCGGTATTTTTGCCTTAATGTCTTTCCAACTCATCCGCGCTTTTTATTACCCCGTACTTTATTTTATTGCCTCGGCGGTTTCATCTCTTATCGCGTTTTGGTGGTGGAGAGAATATGGCATTAATCATTCGCGCCGATTATTTTTTTCAACCATTGTTTGTTTTGTTCTGTCATATGAGTTGTCGTGGATTGTCGGCCGTTGGCCTTTGGGTTTTATGGTAAGCGGAATGATAATGATTTGGTTTTGGTATTGTTGGTGGCTTATTATGCGTTTTAATTTATCAAAAGAAGGAATTGATTGGAAAAAGCAAAAATTTTTTCTTTTTTCCAGCGCTTTATTATTTATTCTTTTTATGATTTTCGCCAGATGGCGGTAATATATTTTTTATGCATCCTCCACATTTGCCCAACCCGATTTGCTACATTAAAAATCGTGTCCGATGGATTCGACTCAAATTAATTATTGGAGTTGTTCTTTTGAGTTTGTTTGCCGGATTAACCGGGGGCATAATGGCGCTTGGTTGGATTTGGCCGAATTACGGCGGAGGTGATACTTGGGTTGTTTCTCAAACCAGAGTGGAAACATCGCATAACGCGCTTGAGGAGGCCGTGCGCAAAGAAAGCGCCGAAAAAATATTCGGCGTTTATTCCGATTATTCCGTTCTTGACAGTGTAAATTATTTGGCAATAGAAGATAAAATCAGCGACGCGATAGTTGTCGGCTCGGACGGTTGGCTCGCCATGCGTGTTTCGCAAAAACCACCGGTTTTTTATCCGGCCAGATGGCGGGCGATTTCTTCAGCCGGAACTATATATAAGGTAGAGAAACATTTGTTTGACCCGTACGCGAAAATTTCCTACATAAAAATATCTTTGCTTGAAACCGGCGCGGAAGAAAGGCAGACCGCAGTCCAATTTAAAGTTGCCGGTTTTGAAGAATTGGTTAATTTATTTGATGAGGTTTTTGTTTTTGAAAAAGGAGAATGGCGTTATTCCAGAGTGATTTACAGTTCAAACACCAAACCGCCGGTAAATGGCCGTTTGGACAGCGCGCCTTCCCGCGTTTATGGTCTTGAAGGAATTTTTGTCGACGGTTCAGTGGTAGTAAATCACAAAGGCAGAGTGGTCGGCTTGGTCGGGGATAACAGCTTGTTATTGCCGAGCGGTTATTTGACCAATATTTTACCTTCGGTTTTATCAAAGCAAATCATCGAATACCCCTCTTTTGGAGTAGCCGGATGGTTTTCCTTTGAACAGCCGGTGTTTGATAAAAACGGTCAGGCGCATGGATTTGCAGTGGCAAGCGTTTGGAATAAAAACAGCAAATTACGCAAAGGAGATGTTGTTTTGGAAATTAACGGGCAAATTGTTCGCGATGAAAAATTATGGTATAATATCAGCGCTGGAGAAGCCATTTTAACGGTTTTACGGTCAGGTAAAATCATTGAATTAACCAATGGTGTTTTTTACGCAAATTCCGAATCTGCCAAAAATTAATTTTTTTAATAATTATTATTTTAATATATGCAACCAGATTTAATCAGCACATTTGTGACGGAACTTTTAAAAAAAGCCGGCCTCGATGATGTCCCGCGTGATTTTTATGATGAATATTCGCAAAAAATCGGTGTGGAAGCGCAAAAAAGGCTGGGGATGATCGCTATACGCGAATTGACTCCGGATGCGGTTGATGAATTCGGCAAACTGATGACTAATGAAGCCGACCCAAAAACATTAGCTGAATTTTTTAAAAAAAATATTCCTGATTACGAAAAAAAGGTGGAAGAAGCTCTCAAAGAATTCGCCGATGAATTTTTAGCTTCGGCGGCAAAATTAAAAGCATCGGTCTAATATTTTTTATGGCCGGAAAAAAACAACAAAAAATCAACCGGTCTGACTTGTATAAAAAACTTTTGCAAAATTACGCCGAATGGCAGTCGCTTGTAAATATTCTCGCGAAAGAAGAAAAAAATATTCGTCGAGATTTTTTGAATATCGTTGACCGTGTCGATTTGGAAAAAGCTTCGAATAAATTAAAATAAATCTTATTTTTGAGTTGGATAAATATGACGGAAATAAAACAAAAACTAATTGATAAAGCCGTGTCGTCCGGTGATGTTGAATTGCGCGCTCCTCATTCGGCGTCTGATTTACAGGAATTTGCCGAGAGGGCAGAGGTTTTGCGTGACCAGTATAAAAGTAAAATTAAATGGCTTCAAGATATTCGCGAATTGGTGGTGGAACAATATCCGGGCATTGCTCCGCAAGCCATGAAGAAATACAAACAATTTGTAAAAAAATATTCCGGCGACAATACAATGGGAGAAATGGTCGAGGATTTGTTGGATTTTTGTGAAGATGTTGTGAATCGAGCGGATGAAAATGGCAAATTGAACCCTGATGATATGTCGTTAATTGATAAAAAAATAAATAATATTAATAATTTAAAAAAAGAAGTTGATGATTTTGTTTCGCTTTTCCCGATAGTTGAATCATCATTATCCGGAGAGGCCGAGTCCTTTGAGCAATATAATTTTAAAAACTTGGAAAAAGAAATTGAGCGCAATCGGGCAAAAATAGAACAACTCAAAGATTTAATGGACAAAATAACCGGCTCGGGGTATCAAGAAGCATTTGATGAAAAATTTATTCGTCGTTTGACTAATTTTAGTCTCTATATTGGAAACGCGGAGGGTAAACTGAGCATGCTTGAAAAAGAAACAGCCAGAATTGCCGGCAAATTGAAGTCTGGCGATATGAGTGATGATGAAATTCAAAGTTCCTTTGTTCGTCTGTCGGAAATGGCAAATAGAATATCAGACTATGTCATAAATATAGAGAAAGACATTAAACCCGGCAAATTAATGGAAGAAATTGTGAGTGAAAAAGCAGAACAAGAAAATAATAGAAAAAAACTTAATGAATTGGCGGGCAAATTGGAAAAGCGAGCTCAAGAGAAATTTTTTAAGGTAAAAGACGGAAAAAACAAAGCGCTTGAATTAGCCGGGAAAATTCGGCAATCGGCGAATGGAATTGTTAGTAGTGAAATGATAAATAATTTTTTGGCGCAAGCGGAAAAAAATATTTTTTCGCCCGAGGAAGAATCCGAAGAAGCTCATGATAAAATGCGGATGATGTATTATTATTTGCCCTTAATAAATAAAGATAAGGAAAAAATCGAAAAAATGGCAATTGAATTGCATTCGTTCGATGCCCAGGCGCGACAAGCTGGTAATAAAGTCGGTGATTTGCTTGATAAAACCAGGCACTCCGTTGCTGTCGCTCTTCATCGCAATGATATTTTACAAAAATTATTTGACCCAAAAGAAAAATCATCACTCGGCGAGATAAAAGAAAATTTGGAGCAGTATGATGCGGAAATGGTGGAAGCGGAAAAAAGCTTTAAAGAACTTTTGCCAAAAATTTTGAAAACAGGTAAGCAAGAAATTGGTTTGAAGTTGGTTTACGCCTTGTCTTCGGTAAATGAAAAATTGCTAACCCCGGACCAAAAGGCGATTCTTGAAGGAGCAAAAACCATTTTGCATAAATCCGCTGATACTAGCCTGGAAGAAATTGCGGATTTGGATGAAAAGGTGAGCGATATAATTGAAAAAATAGAATCAAAAAGAAAATCTGAAATGGCGCAAGAAGCGGTAGAAAGGGAATTTTATCGCCAAGGCGAAGAAGAATCACAAGAAAGAAAAGAAAAACAGTCGCGCGCGCCCAAGCGCGTGGTTAAGCCGGAAAAATCGGCGTCAATGCCCGATATTCAAGAAATTGAAGAGAGTTTATTACCCCCGATATCAAAAAATGAAGTGCAACGCGGTATCGCCCAAATGCTCGAGAAAGAGGGAATAATTGATGTGGAACCGCAAAAAATTCTTTCATTTTTTTCTGAAACCGAAATTAATTCCTTGGTTGATTCGGTAAAAAAAGACGCTTTGGCCAATTCGAATAAAAATCGCGAAGATTTTAATGATTTATTCAGAGAAGTTTTGGGCGATAGAATTTTGAATCGGCTCGAACAATCCAAACGTGAGCAAATGACCGAGGTTATTACCGAGCAGGTTTATTCCTTGCTTCGCGGAGCGGTGGAGGCTGAATTGCAAAAACAAATTTCTGTTTCGCAGGCGGGTAAGGCGAGTAAAATGGGTAAAGTTGGCTCATTTGTCGCGCGTATGGCTCCGCAATTGGCTATGGCCGCGGGTATTGGTATTGGCGCCGGTTTGGTAATTGGTTCCGGTGGTGCGGCCGCGGCAGTGGCTGGCGCGAGCATTGGTCTTGTCCGCGTACTTAACAAAAAAATCGCCAAGTCCGAAATATTTCAAACAGCCAAAGAAAAAGCCGGGTCGTTTTGGGGTAAAACAATTGGCAAATTGTTTAAAAAAGAAAAACCGCCGGTTGATAACGAAAAGATTGTTTCGGAAGTCGCGGATAAATACATTAATAAAAACATTTTGGCGTCCATTCTTGCCAACCAATTGCGCGAAAATTCCAGTCAAGATTTGATTGAGCAAGTAAGGGTTTTTGCAGAAGATAAAAATAAAGTATTGCGTAATCCGACTCCGGAATTATTTGAAAAATTTTCAAATACATTGGACGAAATTTCTCAAGAATTTTATAAAAGATCATATAATTATTTGCTTGCCCGTTATCCGGAAGAAAACGAAGAAAAAATCGCGAAAATGGCTTTGGCAATGACTTCAACCATAAAAATGTATCAGCGGAACGAGGTTAAGGCGACGCAAGCGGTTGATTTTTCTGATAGAAAAGCCGTAGATGAAGTAGATAAAGAATGGCTGGTAGATAAAATGGAAAAATTCTTTAAGTTTCGTTCCGAAGGAGCCGGCGCAGTATTATTCGGTGGTGCCATTGGGTACGCTGTGGCCGAGACAAGCTCTGTCGGCCGAGTGATTTCGGGCGCGTTAGCCGGAGCCGGACTTGGTCTTATGATTGAAAAGAAAACCAGAATGGCGGAAGATGAAAAATTGAAAAAAACAATAGAAACAACGATTGCGGATGCGGAAAAGAAATTGTTCGGTCAAGAGGTAATCATTGCTGAAAAAGATTTGGAAAAAGCAAAAAATGATTCCGCTTTCATCCGCGCAAAATTGGATATGGGATTTTTTGACGACAAGCCATTACTCAAAAACCGAGCCGAAAATTTTATCGCGCGGGTTAATAAAATAACATTGGAAAAATTCGAAGCCCCCCGGTTTACGATTGATGATTTACTCGCTGATTTGAATAAACAGGCAAAAAAATTAGATAAAGAAACAGAAAAGACCGCTAAGCAAATATTAAAAGCGTTTCAGACAAAAGATCGCGCTTTGGTGTATATGGGAGTCGGTGCCGTTGTTGGCGGTTTAGCCGGTTATGCCGGTGCCAGATTGGCTGATTATTTGCGAGCGCCAGAGGGCGAAACGATAGTACCCGCGGAAAAAGATTTGGGAGTTGGTGCCACGGAAAAAAGATTTATTGGCGGAGCGATTTATCCGGCAGAGCGTCTTGTTCCTCCGGAAACTCCATTAACGCCAATTCCGCCCGAGACCCCACTTAAACCAATTGGAATAGAAAGCGATGTCGGGTCTGAACACGTGTTTGAACCGGATGAGGTAATTGGACGGCGCGGTAAAGTTTCGATTGCTGAAGAATTGAACCGTGTCAAAATTGCTCGTCCTTCCGGCGAGATTGTCGAGGTGGCGACAAAAACAGACGAAGGTGTTTTGGAAGTGCACCAAGTTAAGCGAGCAAGCATAAAAAATATAGCTGCGGCCGAACCGGTGTTTTTGACCAGGGAAGAAGCTCTTCAGATTAGTATTTTTGAGAATGAAGGAAAAAATCTTGAAGCTATGCAATTATACAATAATAGCGTGGCGCGCGGTCCGATTTATGAAGATTTGTCGACCGGTGAGCAATATCACGCCGATGAATTGTCTTTTGTGACTGATGAGGGCTATACGACAGATGAAGTGTTTGGGTCAAAATCGAAAATTAAAAATCCATATGATGAACCGATGCCAGAGCCAAGAACCGGCGCATCAGGTCGAAAGTTAAACATCAAAAATCCATATGATGAACCGATGCCAGAACCTCGGGTAAGCGCGCCGGGGCGAAGGTTAGATATTGAGAATCCATATGACGAATTGTCGATGACAATCGACCAAATCAGGTCGGCCGGAAGACCGGCGGGAATGGCTAATGAAGATTTTGATTTATTGATGAAAAAAATTCCAGAATCAGGTGTTACAAGCGAACAATATGGCAACATGATTGATGTGTATAACAAGACAGGCGTAAAAATGGCTTCACGCTATATTGGTTATGTTGAGTCAGGTGATATGGCTCGGGCGGAAGCGGTATTAAAACTGGCCGACACAATCGGTGAACCGACAATACAACCGGTAAATATGGAAATTGAAACAGCGGTAGAAACTGAAGCGGAATTGCCGTCTGCGGAAACAGAAGGGGATGCGGTGGGTGAACAAGTGGAAACAGTCGAAGAAATTGAAGTAAAACCGGAAGAAGAACTCGTTGAATCCGGCGCCCAAAACAAAGAAGAATTTGAGGCGAGTGAAAGGGAAAGAATTGTGAAAGAAGCACAAGAAAAATTAAAGGCCGAAGAAGATGCACAGGTAGAATCTGAAGAGGAAGAAGCCGAGGAAGTTGAGGCCGAGGAAGAAGAATTGTTGAGGCAACAAATTCGCGAAATTACGGCGACTAGAGAAAGAAATTTGGTTAATGAACTTGAAGGAACAAATGCCGAAAAAGCAAAAGAAGGCTATGATTGGCTTGTAAAAAATCAGGATAATCCGAAAGTTGCCAAATTGCATAAAGCTTTTGTTGAGGATATGCTTGACGATAACAAAATAAAGCCATCGCTTATCAAAAAAATAGACGCTTTGCGAGAAAAGATATAATTTTATTTAAATTTCGAATTAAAAGAGCGCGTTAAGCGCGCTCTTTTTTTATTTTATTAAGAAAAGCGTTAAGCTATTGACAAAAATGAAGATTTATGCTATATTTCTCTGTTATGCTTATTAAAGCATAAGTTCTTTAAAACTTAGGTAAAAACACAAAAAACTCCCAAGGAAGGAGTAGAAACAGGAGAAAATAATGGGCGATAAACCAAGAGAGAAACTGCCGACCAAAATGTACGGCAGTACTCCGGTGTTTGGTGCAGGGGATAATCCCTCTGCCGAAGATAGTGAAGACTATTCGACGGTAAGGGGAGGAACTCTTCCACCGCCTGCGCCACCGACGACTCTCTCGGCGCCGATCATGCCGAGAAGGCCGGAGACGACGCCTCGCGCGTCGCGAATGGCCATGGCCGAGAGAGTGGCGCAGACCCTCGAAGAAGAGGGTGATCCGCAGATGGCGGAAGCGGTGCGAACCAGTGTCGCGCCTCCGCCTCTTTCCGATGAAGAAAAGGAAGAAGCCGCTCGTTTGAGCGGTTACATCCTTCGCATGGAAGATGACGGTTCTTCTCTTGAGAACACTTTCGAGGGTCCGGATTCGGGTGAAGAAACCACCCAGCCAGCGGAAGGCGACCCCATTGTCGTGGAATCAAGCCACGACTCGGAAGATTCCGAGGATGAGCCCACTCAAGTTGTTGAGACGGGTGAAACCGAGGTTGCCACGGCGACGGCGACAGTCGGCGATGATGCGGATTCTGACAACGGCGGTGACGCCGATGGCGAGGAAGACCGCGCTCTGACCACCGAAGAAGTCATCAAACAGGCGAAAGACGAGGTGGATCTGCCGAAACCAGTGGAGCCGGAGGCAAAAGTGGAAGACAGTTGGGGAATGGATGAGAAAGGTTCTCCTTCCCCGGATGACATTCCGACCTTGTCTCCTCCTCCTTCACCGCTCGCTTCTGATGAAATGCCGACTATGAAGATGAGGATTTCCGTTCAGAGAGCGGCCAGGATTTGGGAACGGTTCCCGAATTCCCAGGCCGAGGACGGGGCTCCTTTCTTGATTCAGCTCGACAACTACGGAATGGTTCGTTGTCCGCTTGCGGATGGCGACACCATCGTTATCGGCAGATCGCCCATGTGCGATGTGGTGGTTGATAAGTCCGAGGAGTCAGTTTCGGCTCGGCACGCCATGATCAAGCGAGACGGCGATGACTGTTTCATTTGCGACTGTGAGTCGTTGAATGGAACTTACGTCAATGGAGTGAGAAGTCTTGAGTGACGCATGGTACGAACTGCTCCATGCGGACAAACTCTTTTTGGGCAATGACAAGATTTCGATTTTTTTCAGTGATTCCAAGAAACCCAAACGCGCGCCGGCGCCCGGTGCGTCGCCCCGAAAAGGAGGCAAGATGACCGAGAACGATATGAAAGCGCCGACAGTGGAACTGCCGGTTTCGCAAGGTGACACGGGCGCGGATACGGACGGCGGTGAGGTGAACACCTCGCCGGAAGTCGTGTCCGAAGAGCCGGTTGCCCCCGGCGACGAAGCGTCCGTTGACCCCAACGCCGAGAAGGCGGTCGTGGCCGACGACGACAAGGCTTCGCGCCACGTGGCGCAGACCGTTCCCCTCGAGGTGGATCTGCCCGAGGTGAAGCCCGAGACCGTGCCTGACAACACGGCTCCGCCGACGCCCCCGCCCCTGCCGAAGGAGGAGAAGAAACAGGAAGAACGCAAAACATCGCTCGCGGTCAAGGTGGTCGCTGTTTTCGCCCTTCTTTTCTTCTTCATCATCGGCTTCATGCTCATCATAAAGAATCCCGCGGGCAATGTCCCGGCCGAGTCGACGACGATGGTGACCGACATCGAGAAGGCTCCCGTCGACGGCAAGCCGATGCCGGCGAAGGAAGCCGGAACGGTTCAGTTCACCGCGGTAGACGTCCTTACCAGGATGGAACCGCTGGTCGATGGACCGCTCGGCTGGACGCCCGAGGACCCGAATGGGCCCTTGGCCGATATCGTCATGGGCAAGCGTGTGCCCAGGTCGTCCGGGGATTGCTTCCCCGAAATCAGTCCGGCTCCGCCGGAACTCGACGCGCTTCACTGCTGTCTCGTGCTCGGCAACGCCGGCGATGTGGAAGAAATCGCCAAGTGCGTCGGCATGAGTACGGTCACCCAGTTGCGGTTGCACGGCAATCTTCCACAGTAGTCACAGTAGTTTTTACCTACCTATTCGGGAAACGGTCAATTCCGGCCGTTTCCCTTCCAACTTGATTCCTGATTTTTCGGGAATCGTGAGGAAGTATATATTGCGTTCTAAAACAATCATCCGATCTAATTCGGGTGTTTAAATAGAACGCAAGCAAAAAAGTTCTTTGATAAAAAAACGCGTTTGAGATAAGCGCGAGAAAAAGAAAGAAGAGGACAAAGATGAAGAATTTCGTCGTTACGATTTGCGCTTTCGCGTTGTTCGTGTTCGCATTTTCCGGTTCCGTGATGGCCGAGGAGTACTACACTCCGGGCGCTGTTTCCACTCCGCAGACCGTCGTTTCGCAGAAGGCGAGCGACGATGTCGAAGAGGCCGGTCAGTTGAGAGACATGATGCTCGCCTACAGCGTCGTCGGTCTCACCCAGGCCGTCAGAGCCTTGGCCGAGGAGTGCAAGAACCCCGATTCTCCCGACTGTGGTCGGGCGGTGGTCGATGCCGACAAGCTGGACAAGCCCGCGGAGAACCCGAAAGCGGCGAAACTCACTCCGGCCCAGCGGGCTCAGGTGAGCCGGATGATCAACAAGGCGATTCCGATGGCGGCAGCAGGCCAAGTCGAGGGGCTCAACGCCCTCGCGGATCGCGTTTCGTCCATCGAAGGAAGAGTGGACAAGCTCGAAGCCGGGCACCAGGACCACGAAGGCCGAATTGTGATACTCGAATCAGTCGTCACCGGAAGCGGAGACGGTGGTGAGGTATCCGTGGACGATGCGATTTCCATTTCCCGCCGAGCGACGGTAGCTCAGGCCACGGCGAACGAAGCCAAGGCACTGGCCGAAGAAGCCAAGGCCACGGCAGAGGAAGCCAAGGCGAACGGCGGAGGCGGTGCGAGTCAGAGCGATTTGGTGAAGGTGGCGGAAGCCGCGGGCGATGCCCAGGGCCGTGCCGATGTGGCGGGCCGGAAGGCCGATGAAGCCAAGGCAATCGCCGAGGAAGCTCTGGCCAAGGCCGAAGCCAAGGCAGAGGCCGGAGAACCCATCGACCCCACGGAGCTCGCCGAGCTTCGCGCCAAGGTGGATGCCGCTGAGGAAGCGGTAAACGAAGCCGAAGCCGAGGCCAAGGGTGCCAAGAAGGTGGCCGAGTCCGCCTATGCGCTCGCTTCGCAGAAGCAGGATTTGGGTCTCCTCGAAGTCGGCCTGGTCGGGCAGTTCAGCCCGGCTATCATGGGCATGATGCTCGAGGGGACCTACTGGATCAGGAAGGCCAAGGTTCGTGTCGGTTTGTCCGGCGCGATTGGGCTCGCTCTCGACGACAGTCCGGTGGAATTTATGTTCGACACCCGAATCAAGTTCGGGTACGAGTTCCATCGCTACATCTGGGGAGGGCTTTACTTGGCCACCTACGGCGCGAACATGCCGTTCAACGACGAATTAGGATATGGCGGTGGAGCTTTCATCCGAGGTGTCATTCCTCTGACCAAGGAATTGAACCTCGGCATCGAGGGTTTCATCGGTCCGGCGTACGAGTACGCTTGGGTCACGGCCGACCCGCCCGAAGGACTCATTCCCGGTGCCACCTACGACAACCAACGGCTGTCCGGGGAGTTCGTTCCCATGGGCGGTGTGTCCGTCTCTCTCTTTTTCTGATTGATTTGATAACCTGAACGTTTAACCGCGTTTAGGCCCGTTCTTTTAGGGTGATGAACACTTCCTGTGTTCATCACCCACTTTCCTTTATATATGAACAGTTCGTATATATAGGAAGGGATAATCAACCACCCGTTTCGATTTGAACAAATATGTTCGACCGAAAAAAATGGTTTTGAAATATGTTCTTTACAACAAAAAAGAAAAAATGCAACGGTCAGGCGCATTGACGTTTTGCCGACAACAACGAGGAGAGAGAAAAATGACGAAGAACTTCGTTTTCGTGGTTTTCGTTTTCGTCGCCTTCATCGCCGGATGTCTGTCGCCCAACCTGGGCGACCCCAACCAGTCCGTTTTCGGAATTCCCGACGGCGATGCCGACACCGACACCGATTCGGACACGGACACGGATACCGACACGGACACCGACACCGACACCGATTCGGACACGGATACGGATACCGACACGGACACCGACACCGACACCGATTCGGACACGGATACGGATACCGATTGTTCCAGCGGTCCTTGCTGTGATGCTTTCGGTCACTTCAAAATGCCGACCGAAGTATGCGGTGAGAGTTATACCATTCACTGCGGTGTAGAACCGTCATGTGGTGGTGGCAAGTACCTCTATTTGGTGGAAGAGTACTGTACGGGTGATAGCGCCTCGTGCGTAGGTGGTGATCTGGTGGAAATTCCTCTGGTCGAATGGGAATCCTGTGGTCCGGACGATATTTGCGATTACGCAAGTAACACTTGCGTTCATTGCGAATTCGGATGTCTGTTCCACAGCGACGGGACCGGATACTGCGCTTCAGCGGACGCCGATACCGACACGGATACGGACACGGACACCGACACGGACACCGACGCCGATACCGACACGGATACGGACACGGACATCGACACGGACACCGACTCCGATACTGACACCGATTCGGACACGGACACGGATACCGACACGGACTCCGATAGCGACAGCGACTCCGACTCCGATACCGACACCGATTCGGATACGGACACGGACGCCGACACGGACACCGACGCCGACACGGACACCGACGCCGACACGGACTCTGATAGCGATACCGACACCGAGTCGGATATTGACGGCGGAGCCGACGGTGGTGACGCGGACAGCGATGCTGACACAGATTCGGATTCCGACACGGATACGGACACGGAAACCGATACCGAGTCGGAAATGGACGGTGGTCTCGACGACGACGCCGGTCCGGATGCCGGAGACGGTGATGCCGGAGCCGAGTGCGAATCGGCCGAGGATTGCCCGGACGGATACGTTTGCGGGAAGATCAGCCACGAGTGCTATCCGCTTCCGACCCTGGAAGAGGGAGAGTACATGATGTGCTGGGACAAGGACGGCGACGGAGACGACACGACCGAGGGCGGCACCTGCGACATGGAGTCGTTCGACGAGTGTGACATGTGGTCGCCGGCCATTTGGGAATACGATCCCGAAACCGCAACCCCGCTCTGCGAGTCCTATCCCATCGATTGTGGTGGAGAGATCGAACCCGAGCCCGAGTGCTGTGTCACCGAGGACTCCGATTTCGCGGAGTATTCTTGGGATGAACGGCCCTGCGTCGGCGAGAGCTTTTACACCTATTTGGTGGATTTGGAAGAGTAATTTTCTTTTTTGTTAACTTACGAGGGGCAACCATTGCGGTTGCCCCTTTTTAACCCGTCAGTCGCGACTGACGGGTTTTATTTATCCCGTCGTTCATGAACGGCTCCGCGACGTTGCTTATAACAATAATTTAAAAAATTAATATGCGACGGAATAAAAAAACCCGTCAGTTGGACACTGACGGGTCGAGGAAAGAACGAAAGGAGTGATGAGTTGGACTAGCGCCGTTTGAGAACTTTGATCATGTTGAGACAGCGCTGCTTTTCTTTCTCATCCGGAATCGCCCGGCAACATGCCTCGGCCGAGCTCACGGTCATGACCCTGTTTCCTTGGAGGCATTCCTCCGTGGTACAGGGGATGCAGAGCTCGTCATCATCACATCCGCAGATGATGTTGATGTTCGTGGGGGTGGGCTGGGTGGTCGTGATGACCACGGGCGACGGGGGTGGGGAAGCCGGGGGCGTCGGGGTCGCCATGATGAACATGGTCACCATGACGGCGATTCCGATGAGAATCAAGATTTCCGACCACCATCCGTACGGTGCGCCAGAAAGCCTGACGCCGACGCTCGGCTTCTTCCAGCTCGATCCGGCGCGCGTTGTCGCGCCGTTCCGCCTCCTCGAGCATCTCCTCGCCACGCCCAATCAAACGCATGGCGGCCAACTCGACCGCGGTCCTGGGCGTTGCCGGCCTGGGAGCCGGCGGAGGAGCCGGGGGCGGTGCCACGGGGGCGGGGGGCTGAACCGGAGCCACCGGAGCCGGTTGAGGCTGAGGGGGAGCCGGCGGAGCCGGAGCCGGGGCGGGTGCCTGTTGCTGGTTCTGGTTACCACGACGAGGGTTCCTTCTTGCTACGGCCATCTTCTCCTCCTCTTTTCAAAGAGCTTTCTTTGCTCTATTTATTTTCTTTTTAAAATCGCCACAATTGACGATTTTAGGTCAAAAAACAATATCTATATCATCATTTTTTTAACATATTACTATATCACTTTTTTTCACTTTTGTCAACCCCCCACCACTTTTAGTAAAGAATCCTTAATTATTACTAAATTATTAATTGCAATAATGTTTAATTTAATTTTATTGATATTCGGTCAAAAGTGGTGGGGGGTTGACAAAATCATACCAATGTGGTATAATATTTCTCGTAATTGAAAACTCAATAAATTGGCCAACGTTTGAGAGAGGCGTAGCCAAAACCAATAAACAAGGCATTTTACCGTGTTTATTGGCGAAAACTCTCTCAAAAGGAGAGATTTTTGCTTTTTATAGCAAAAAAATAATGTTTTAGCGGGCTATTGACAAAAGTGCTAAAATATGATATACTAATCTGTTAAATTAAATAAGCTTGTAGTAATTTGCTTTACTTTGTGCCTCAAATCAAGAGCGGGCGCAAACAGAGCAAAAAACTCTGAAATCGCTCTTTAAAATATAAAAGGTAGGTAAAAAATGAAGAAACCAACGGCTCGCAATTCGCGCTCGCGCGATGCGCGAGAACGGAGGACAAAATGAAGAAGTTCATCGTTTCCATCGTGATCGTCGCTACCCTCGTTTTCGTCAACTCGGCTTCGGCCCAGTGGGCGACCGTGGTCGAGGATGGGTCGTACTACACGCCCTCCTCGCTGGCCACCAAGCACGAGGCACAGGCCGACAAAGTCCTGCTCCGCGAGGCGAACGCCTGCATCGGGCAGCTCATCGTCAACTGTGGGAACGGTCCCTCGGACAGGTGTCGCAAGGCCTACGGGCCCTGTGGCGACACGTACGAGAAGGCCAAGGCCCGTCCCGGCGTCGGAGCTGGCTGGGTGAAGCGCCAGATCGCTCTGGCGCTCAAGAACCTGGCGAGCAAGGACGACCTGGAGGCGCTCAGGGACGAGATTTTCTTGAAGCTCGGGGAGCTCGAGAAGAGGATCGCCGACCTGGAGGGGCGCATGGACGCCGCTGAGGCGGACATCGCCACCCTCAAGGACAGGGCGGATGTCGGTGAGCGTAAGGATGCCGTGCACGACGCACGGTTGAACGAGCACGACGAGCGGATCACCATTCTGGAGCGCCGGGTGGACGAGCACGACGCGCTCATCATCAAGATGGGCCAGAAGGTCCGGTTCGACGTCGGCGCCACCCTCGTGTTGTCTTCGGACATTTACGGCGTGGCGGGTGTCCTCGGTCTGAATTTCGCCATTACGGACACAAATATCGTCCGGGCGAAGATCCATGCCGGCATCGGCGTCACGTTCGACGGGGAAGCGATGCTCGTTGGCCAGGCTGGTCCCGAGTTCGTTTTCGGCGAGAAGAAGAACCTCGCCGTCGGGGTGACCGCGCTCTACTTGAAGGAGGAGATGAACGACAAGGGTAGCTCCTTCATCGGAGGCGGACCCGAGTTCAGCTTCTACTTCACCGAGCATGGCTTCCTGTCCGTTCTCGCCGGAATCGGGACCTCGACCCACATCGAGGATGCCCCCATTCCGGGTTACCCATTCCGCACCGAGCGGAGCTGGGACCTCGGCTGGTCCGTACTCGTCACCATTGGCGGCACGTTCTAGAGCCGCCCCTACCTTTTTGGCCGGTTGCTTAACCGCAATCGGCCTCCCTTATTGTGGCCATGATTAAGTCGTGGCCAAAAAGGGGAAAACAAGAGCCCCCAAAAGCTCTTTGAAAATAGAACAAGAAGTAAGAAGTTTCTAAACGATACCGTCTCATTTATATGTGGACGGTTAGAAAAAAAAGAAAGAGGCAACAAAATGAAGAACGTCATGAACGTCATCTTCGCTTCGATGATTCTGGTCCTGGTTTCGGCCTGTGGTGTGGAGCCCGATGGGCTCGGTCCCTACATGGGCGCCACCGACGCCGACGCTGACAGTGACGCGGACACCGACGCCGATTCGGACGCCGACAGCGATGCCGACTCCGACGCGGACACGGACACCGACAGCGACAGTGACACGGACGAGTGCGAGAACGACGCGCGCGAGTGCGTCGACGAGGATTCGTTCGTCGTCTGCGCCGGCGGTGAGTGGTCGATTCCGATCGACTGCCCCTCGGGGTATGTCTGCGACGACGGCGCCTGCGTCGCCCCGGCCTGTGAGGACGGGGACACGCAGTGCGACGAGCTGGTCGTCCAGATTTGCTTCGACGGGTCTTGGTACGACCTGTACGAGTGCGAGGAGTCGTGCGAGGACGGCGAGTGCGTGGACGACAGCGAGTGTGAGGACGATGCGCGCGAGTGCACCGACTCGGATTCGTTCGTCATTTGCGTCGATGGCGACTGGTCCACCGCGTACGACTGCCCTTCGGGGCAGGTGTGCGACGACGGATTTTGCGTCGCCGGCTCCGAGTGCGACAACGGCGACCGCCGTTGCGCCGACGTGAACACCGTCGAGGTGTGCGTCGCCGGCCATTGGGAGGTTCTCGCCGACTGCCCTTCGGGAGAGTTCTGTGAGGACGGTTTCTGTGAAGCACTCGGTTGCACGGATGGCTCGCGACAGTGCGACGGCAACACCGTCGAGCTGTGCGTCGCTGGGTCTTGGTACGACCTCGCCGACTGCCCTTCGGGGCAGACCTGCGTGGCCGGCCACTGCCAGACCAGTTCCGAGTGCACCTCCGGCACCTACCGGTGCCTGGGCGACCAGGCACAGGCCTGTGTCGGCGGATTCTGGACGACCCTCGACACGTGCACCTCGACCGAGCACTGCGTCGTCACCACCTCGACCGCCTATTGCGACGATTCCGAGTGCGGGGAGTGGAACGACTACTCGTGCCCCGCGGGCGAGACCTGCGTGGGTGGCGAGTGTGTGGCGGACGAAGGCGAGTGCATCTGGGGCGACCCGGATCACCAGTGCCCGCCCGGGTATGCCTGCACAATCGAAGGGAATTGTATCCCCGCCGATTGCTCCCAGTCCACCAACTGCTCCGGCAGTTCGGTGTGCTGGATCATCTCGACCCGGTTCGAATCCATCGGAGGTATCACTTACCGGTGGAAGTTCGACGGTATCTGCGGGTCCCGCCCGAGTGGAAACTTGGGTACCTGGGACCGCGGTTATCGCATCGATACCGGCGGGGGGACGTGTGAATATCACGGGTACGGGTACAGCCCGGCCGTGATCGAGTCTACCTCGATTCCTGCCTCTTTCCAGTGCCAGAACGGGCACGCCGTCCCCATCGTGGAACGGTGCGTGCCCGCCCACGCTGGCTCTTTCACCTTCGACCGTGAGTGCGCCGGCCAGTACGTCGGTAGCTCGCTCATCTGGGCGAAGTCCTTCGTGGAGCCGTAGCGGTTCCACCCTTCCTTGTTCTATCCTATCGCTCATTTCGGTCCGGCAGTACCATCAAACTGCCAATCCACTTGAGATGGTCTATCTCTCAGACAATCTCAGATGAATCAAAGAATCCAGGCCTTGTGCCGGGATTTTTTGTTTGCAAAATAACAATAAAAAAGATATTATAAAATAATAATGAATAATTATAATATTCTATAAATATGCGGGAAGGAAAAAGCATAAATAACGCTGAAATATTTGCAACCAAAAAAAGTGTTGGGAGGCAAATTGTAGATACAACTTTTGAAGTTTCAAGAAATGAAACCCTTGATTTAGTCAGTCGAGCATCAGGCGATAATAATAAAAAAGAATTTTTGCCAGAGATTGGTACAAAATGGAAAGCTTGGATTGCCGGTGTTTTGTTGGCTTCTAGTTTAAACGCCGTTTCATTGGAAGCAGGCGCAACCGGTCTTAATTCAGATCATCAAGAAAAAGACGAGACCGAGCAAATGGACGATTATGTTGAGCGTATTGTTCGTGAAGCCAAAGAAAAATTGGCGACACATGATTTGGTATTATTAAAAATGTCAGCCGGTCTTTTGCGTGAATTAATTAAGGAACCGAAATATAAAAAAAGGATTCCGGCAACCGGGAATGCTTTTAATCCATTACCATCAGATTATAAAGATTATCTGGAAGAAAACCCTTTAGCGGTTGATGTTATAAAAAAACAAGAAACCATGGAAGATATGGACCAAGGTGCTTTATATGACAAAGCAAATGAGATGGCAAGAAAAATTATTATTGATAATTTGGGAACCCAAGCTTTGGAAACGGAAGAGATAAAAAATATCATTGACGATTTGTCAACTGCCTATTCAAGAAGAGATGCTAGAACTATTTATTCAATTTACAATAATTTATTTCAGAAAATGATTTAGGATTTTTCAAATTACGAATCAGACGAAGAAATTAATTTTCTGTCGGTTACTGAAGAAGAGGGTCCGGCGCCAAGAAAAATTGAATTGCCGGAAAATTATAAGTTTATCGATTTGATTGAAGCTATAAAAATTTATAATAAAGTTATGCTCGATAATGTGGCCGAGACGGGAGTTCGATGCATGCGATTATTGGGCGATAATTCTAGTGAATTAGAGATTGTAAAAGAAATCACTCGTTATCAAGAACAAAAAAATAAAATTACTGATAGATATTTGCGGGGACTGACTGCCGAACAGAAATTGATGGTTACAATGGATAATGGATTTTACACATTATTAAAAAATTTCAATATATCTTCCGATACATTTCAAAGATATAATAATTTAGCAAGAATATTTAAGTATAAAAAAGCTAAAGGTCACACGCAAACTTTTTTTGAAGAAATACGTCCCGATTTGCACGCGGAATTATTCAATAAAATTGGATTGGCACTTGTTATGAATGACAAGGATATGTTGGGGGATGTAATTAGTCAGGCAAAATCACAGAAAATTAAAAACGAATCATTAGATTATGATGGTATTGAATTCGACGATGATTTGAACAGCACGGAAATCGAAGAGGGAAGTCATGACGAAACTTTCAGAAATTTGAGAAATATAAATTCACAAAAGCCGGGTATGAACAAAAAAAGTTAACTTGAGTCATTATAATCAATAAGTTCTAAAAAATTCTACTTAAAGTAGAATTTTTTTGGCTAAAACAAGCTAAATCATTATGTTTTCGCGTCAAAGTCATAATTTTATTACAAAATCGTTATAACTATTGACAAATTAGAGTAAAAGTGATAGTATTTAGTGTTATTATAAAGATGTAAAAATCAATTAATTAGCAGGGGAGAGAGCCGGCTGATTTACGAGAAATAAGCCAAAACTCTCTCAAAAAATGTTTTGGTTTTTTGCTTTGTTTTTTTTCGGTAAAATTTGCCGGAAGAAAACAGGGTTGCTCTCCCTGCCGTGTAGCGCTTTTTTTGCGCGAGCGGAATAGAGCTTAGTAATATGACAAGTCCTTTGAAAATTGAAGGAAGTGAAATAATAGGCGAGCAAATACGTGTTTGCCTATAACAAGTGTGATGATGCAAAAGGAGGAAAGAGGAAATGAGAAAGTTTTTCTGGCTCGTCTGTTGCGCTTTCTTGGGCGCGACCGGGTGTCTTTCGCCGAATCCCGGCGACAGCACTCAGTCGGTGTACAAGGGAACGGATGTGGACGCTGATTCGGATACCGATTCCGACAGCGACGCGGATTCGGACACGGATACCGATTCGGATACCGATACCGACACCGATACGGATTCCGACACGGATCCGTACGATTTCATCTGCGACGACGTTTCGGTCGCCTGTCCGGACGACGGACAGGTTTACGGAGTGGACACGACCACATGCTACGACATGCCCGTGCCCGGCTCCGGCCAGTCCAACTTCTGCTGGGACGAAGACAACGATGGTGATTCGCTCACTGTCGGCGGTTCTTGCGAACAGGTCTTTGTCGACGGGTGTGAGTACGGGAGTCCAGACATCTGGACGACCGCAGACCCGACGCCCGAGTGCTTGCTGACCTACCAGCCGGCAGGTGACCCTTGCCCGATCCGTTACCCGATAGCCATGTGCTGTACGGCCGTGGACGGGTTCACCACAGGAGGGACTTGCTTGAGCGAGTCGTTCTGTGTGGGCGGTGATGCCGACACGGATACCGACACGGACACCGATACAGACACCGACACGGACACCGATACGGACACCGATACAGACACCGACACGGACACCGATACGGACACCGATACGGACACGGATACCGACACCGACACGGATACCGACACCGATACGGATACCGACACGGACACCGACACGGACACCGACACGGATACGGACCCTCCGCAGTGTACCAGTGGCGACTGTTGCGACACCGTAACAGGAACGTTCATGGACAGTTCGAATTCCTGCGATAGCTGGGTTCAGTTCCAGTGTTCGTCAGGTGATTGCGGAGCTGACGCGCAGATGCGCGCCAACGTTCAGTACTGCGTCGGCGATTCCGAGTTTTGCGATGGCGAGATCTTCTCGAGCGACTGGGTGACCATTCAGGATTGCTCGGTTGATGCCATTTGCGAAACGGATATCTCAACCTTCGCCACGTGCGACGATTGTGAGTTCGGATGTCTGGTTGGCGAGTGCCAGTCAAGTGGCGATGCCGACACGGACACGGATACCGATACGGACACGGATACCGACACCGACACGGATACGGACACGGATACCGACACCGATACGGATACCGATACGGATACCGATACCGACACCGATACCGATACGGATACCGATACGGATACCGACACCGACACGGATACGGACACGGATCCGCAGTGCACCAGTGGTGACTGTTGCGATACCGCAACCGGCACGTTCCTGTCTTTCGGTACGGTCTGCGACAACTGGTCCGAGTACCAGTGCACCGGTACCGAGTGCGGAGCAATTCCGCAAATGAACGTGTTGTTCCAGATCTGCGCCGGCGATTCCGATGCGTGCGACGGCGATATCAACAGCTCCGGCTGGACCGATATCGACGCCTGCTCGATGGATTCGGTCTGCGAGACCGATAACGCGACCTACGCTTCCTGCGTCGATTGCGCGTTCGGTTGCGTGGAAACCGGAGGCGTTGGAGAATGCGCCACACAGTGTGACCCGGCAACGGAATGTTGCACTGATGGTGGACTGTTCGAGCCGTCGGGTACCGCTTGCGGGGATCTGACCGTCGATGTCTGCGACAGCGCCGACACCTGCGACGGAGCGGGAACCTGCCTCCCGAACTACGAGCCCACCACCGTGATCTGCCATGCTTCGGCTGGCGTTTGCGACGTGGACGAGTACTGCGACGGAGCGGGCGACTGCCCGGACGATTCGTTCCTGCCGGACACCACCGAGTGCCGTGCTGATGTGGGTGACTGCGATGTCGCCGAATTCTGCACCGGTTCCTCGGCTGACTGCCCGGACGACGGCTTCGAGCCGTCGGGTACCGCTTGCGGTGATACCACCGTCGATGTCTGCGACAGCGCCGACACCTGCGACGGAGCGGGAACCTGCCTCCCGAACTACGAGCCCACCACCGTGATCTGCCATGCTTCGGCTGGCGTTTGCGACGTGGACGAGTACTGCGACGGAGCGGGCGACTGCCCGGACGATTCGTTCCTGCCGGACACCACCGAGTGCCGTGCTGATGTGGGTGACTGCGATGTCGCCGAATTCTGCACCGGTTCCTCGGCTGACTGCCCGGACGACGGCTTCGAGCCGTCGGGTACCGCTTGCGGTGATACCACCGTCGATGTCTGCGACAGCGCCGACACCTGCGACGGAGCGGGAACCTGCCTCCCGAACTACGAGCCCACCACCGTGATCTGCCATGCTTCGGCTGGCGTTTGCGACGTGGACGAGTACTGCGACGGAGCGGGCGACTGCCCGGACGATTCGTTCCTGCCGGACACCACCGAGTGCCGTGCTGATGTGGGTGACTGCGATGTCGCCGAATTCTGCACCGGTTCCTCGGCTGACTGCCCGGACGACGGCTTCGAGCCGTCGGGTACCGCTTGCGGTGATACCACCGTCGATGTCTGCGACAGCGCCGACACCTGCGACGGAGCGGGAACCTGCCTCCCGAACTACGAGCCCACCACCGTGATCTGCCATGCTTCGGCTGGCGTTTGCGACGTGGACGAGTACTGCGACGGAGCGGGCGACTGCCCGGACGATTCGTTCCTGCCGGACACCACCGAGTGCCGTGCTGATGTGGGTGACTGCGATGTCGCCGAATTCTGCACCGGTTCCTCGGCTGACTGCCCGGACGACGGCTTCGAGCCGTCGGGTACCGCTTGCGGTGATACCACCGTCGATGTCTGCGACAGCGCCGACACCTGCGACGGAGCGGGAACCTGCCTCCCGAACTACGAGCCCACCACCGTGATCTGCCATGCTTCGGCTGGCGTTTGCGACGTGGACGAGTACTGCGACGGAGCGGGCGACTGCCCGGACGATTCGTTCCTGCCGGACACCACCGAGTGCCGTGCTGATGTGGGTGACTGCGATGTCGCCGAATTCTGCACCGGTTCCTCGGCTGACTGCCCGGACGACGGCTTCGAGCCGTCGGGTACCGCTTGCGGTGATACCACCGTCGATGTCTGCGACAGCGCCGACACCTGCGACGGAGCGGGAACCTGCCTCCCGAACTACGAGCCCACCACCGTGATCTGCCATGCTTCGGCTGGCGTTTGCGACGTGGACGAGTACTGCGACGGAGCGGGCGACTGCCCGGACGATTCGTTCCTGCCGGACACCACCGAGTGCCGTGCTGATGTGGGTGACTGCGATGTCGCCGAATTCTGCACCGGTTCCTCGGCTGACTGCCCGGACGACGGCTTCGAGCCGTCGGGTACCGCTTGCGGTGATACCACCGTCGATGTCTGCGACAGCGCCGACACCTGCGACGGAGCGGGAACCTGCCTCCCGAACTACGAGCCCACCACCGTGATCTGCCATGCTTCGGCTGGCGTTTGCGACGTGGACGAGTACTGCGACGGAGCGGGCGACTGCCCGGACGATTCGTTCCTGCCGGACACCACCGAGTGCCGTGCTGATGTGGGTGACTGCGATGTCGCCGAATTCTGCACCGGTTCCTCGGCTGACTGCCCGGACGACGGCTTCGAGCCGTCGGGTACCGCTTGCGGTGATACCACCGTCGATGTCTGCGACAGCGCCGACACCTGCGACGGAGCGGGAACCTGCCTCCCGAACTACGAGCCCACCACCGTGATCTGCCATGCTTCGGCTGGCGTTTGCGACGTGGACGAGTACTGCGACGGAGCGGGCGACTGCCCGGACGATTCGTTCCTGCCGGACACCACCGAGTGCCGTGCTGATGTGGGTGACTGCGATGTCGCCGAATTCTGCACCGGTTCCTCGGCTGACTGCCCGGACGACGGCTTCGAGCCGTCGGGTACCGCTTGCGGTGATACCACCGTCGATGTCTGCGACAGCGCCGACACCTGCGACGGAGCGGGAACCTGCCTCCCGAACTACGAGCCCACCACCGTGATCTGCCATGCTTCGGCTGGCGTTTGCGACGTGGACGAGTACTGCGACGGAGCGGGCGACTGCCCGGACGATTCGTTCCTGCCGGACACCACCGAGTGCCGTGCTGATGTGGGTGACTGCGATGTCGCCGAATTCTGCACCGGTTCCTCGGCTGACTGCCCGGACGACGGCTTCGAGCCGTCGGGTACCGCTTGCGGTGATACCACCGTCGATGTCTGCGACAGCGCCGACACCTGCGACGGAGCGGGAACCTGCCTCCCGAACTACGAGCCCACCACCGTGATCTGCCATGCTTCGGCTGGCGTTTGCGACGTGGACGAGTACTGCGACGGAGCGGGCGACTGCCCGGACGATTCGTTCCTGCCGGACACCACCGAGTGCCGTGCTGATGTGGGTGACTGCGATGTCGCCGAATTCTGCACCGGTTCCTCGGCTGACTGCCCGGACGACGGCTTCGAGCCGTCGGGTACCGCTTGCGGTGATACCACCGTCGATGTCTGCGACAGCGCCGACACCTGCGACGGAGCGGGAACCTGCCTCCCGAACTACGAGCCCACCACCGTGATCTGCCATGCTTCGGCTGGCGTTTGCGACGTGGACGAGTACTGCGACGGAGCGGGCGACTGCCCGGACGATTCGTTCCTGCCGGACACCACCGAGTGCCGTGCTGCGGTAGGTGAGTGTGATCTCACCGAGTATTGCACCGGTGTTTCCGCGAGCTGTCCCGTCGATTCGTTGGATTCCGGATCGCTTTGCCGTCCTTCGGAAGGCGACTGCGATTTGGATGAATATTGTGACGGGTCTAGCCCGTATTGCCCGGCCGATGAGTTCCTCGATAGCTCTTACGAATGCGACTCCGTTGTGTTCGATGAGTGCACCGGGGTTCTCTGTGGAGCCGACCCGATTCGGTTCACGTTCCATCGTTTCTGCGGTGGTGCCTCGCCGATCTGCAACGGCGCGGTAACGAGTGAATCGGAATTCCTCGACTTCTGTGGCGCGAACAGCATTTGCGCCATGGTGAGTGACGACCCGGTTTGCGTTGATTGCGGTTATATCTGCGAGAACGTGAGCGACTTCGGCACTTGCGTCGGCGAACTCGACGAGCCGTGCGCTTCTCCTCCGGTCGATCCTTGTGACGACGGTCTCTACTGCGATTCGGAATCGACTTGCAGTGAGACGGATGGAGGCGTGGACGGTGGCGCTGATGCCGACACCGACGCGGATACGGATTCCGACACGGATTCCGACACGGATGCCGACACGGATGCCGACACCGACGCGGATACGGATTCCGATACGGACTCCGATACTGACTCTGACACCGACACGGATTCGGACACTGATCCCGAAGAGTGTTGGATTGATGATGACTGTCTCGGAGACCTTCTTTGCTTGGATAACGTTTGCGTCGAATGCATCGATGCAACCGACTGCGCGGATGGTGAGGTTTGCGGACGCGACTCGAGAGTCTGCTATCCGCTTCCCGAACCGGCAATCGGCGAGTACTTGTTCTGCTGGGATTACGATCCCGACAAGGACGGCTCCACCGACAACACCACCTGCAACAACTACGACGACGGTGGTTGCGAGTACTGGTCTCCCGCCATGTGGGAGTACGAAGATGGCGTGTCCATGCCGCTTTGCGGTGTGTGGCCCGACACTTGCGCCGACGAACAGCCTCTCCCCGAGTGCTGTCTGACCGATCAGTCCGACTGGGCTTCGCTTCCTTCCTACGAAGAGTGCCTGAGTAACCCTCTCTGCGACGAGACCGACCCGGTCAACTACCGGTCGTGCCTGTCCGAGGGTTTCCTCACGGAATACACTCCCTAGTTCGTTCATTCCTATCAACCTGCCTCGGGTTTCTCCGAGGCAGGCTATCATCATGAGATGGTTGCGACTCTCTCCGCAACAATCTCAGCTGATATACAAAACCCGCCTTCTTGGCGGGTTTTGTATTTTATGCGTGTTTATTGTATAATTATTCGTGTAATAATTATTATATGGTCAAATTCTTTCCCATAAAAAATGAAGCCCAACAAGATGTTTTTTGGACGATTTTAGCAGTCGTATCAATGTCTGTTTTTGTTATTGCCACTTTATTTTTAGGCCAGTCAATATTGCTGTATTTTTTTGCTTTAACTCTTGTTTTTTTGGCCACAATAATGCGCCCCACGGCCGGGTTAGCCGTTATTTTTATTTGCACTATGTGGTTTGAACGGCATTTTACGCTGTTGCCGTTGGAAATTGGAGCGAATATTTACAAAATATATCCTTTGGATTTTTGTATATTGTTTTTGCTTTTATCTCTTGGAGCCAGATTTTTGGAAGGCAATCTAAAATGGAAAAACCATCCGCTTGATTGGTTTATTCTTGTTTTTGGCGCGATTTGCACCATTGGTTTTGCCACGGCCTTTATAAGAAACCTTGATATGGCATTTGCTTTTGGCACTTACAAAAATTATTTTCTTTACGCCATTTTATATTTTATATGCTCCGCCACGCTGGTTTCAAAAGAAAAATGGCAACAGTTTATTAGTTGGCTTGTCGTCGGGGGGTGCGGTCTTTTTATATTTTTATTTTATGGACTTATTGCCGGCAAAGGTTTGTGGAGTGAATACACACCGCTGTCAACAGTCGGTGAAAGATTAATCGCTGGTACGCATGTTTTTTATTTAGCTATATTTTTCTTTATCTTACTATCAATGTATCTCTTTCAGGAAGCAAAAAATAAATTTGGCAAAATGAAAACATTTTTAATTTTTTCGGCCTTGTCGCTGTCCGGTTTGGCTTTTATTGTTTCTTTAGTCAGGCATTTGTGGATCGCTTTAATTTTTGTTTTTGTTTTTTGGTTAATTTTCTTGCCCGGCATTCGTTTACGGTTGAGATTTATGAAAGCAATCGCCATTGTTGCCGTATTTTCTTTTGCTCTAATTTCGCTCTACTCATTTGGAGGAAAGATTTTGCATGGTGATTCAGCCGGAGAAACAATCAATCAGACCTCAACGGTTTTGCAAGAAAGAACAAGTGTCAGTAATATTGTGAGCGGAGATGATTCTAGTTTCCGCTGGCGCTTATCTGTTTGGAAAGTCGGTTATACCTCTTGGCTTACGCATCCGTTTTTTGGTCTTGGACTCGGTTATGAAATATCCGGATTGGACGATAACTGGCCGTTCCACGTTGCTTTGCGCGAAATTCATAACGATTACCTTGGAATTTTATATCAACTGGGTATCATCGGTTTAATCGCCATAGTCGAGTGGTTTATTTATCTCCTTTATCGTTTTTTGAAATCACGTGAAGATTTATTGGGTGAAAATATCGCCGAGTCTCGCCAACTTTTTTCATTTACAAGTATTGCTCTTTTATTTATCGTGGGATTCTCTATTTCCGTTTATTGGGATATTAATTTATTTGTCATTTGGTGGTGGCTGGCCTTGGCCGGTTTGCGGTTTTTGTGGCGTGAACCCGAAGTAAAAAAAATAGTTTATGAAGATACTTCAAGTTAATAAATTTTTTTATCGTCGTGGCGGAGCCGACCATCATTTTTTTGATTTGTGTGATTTGTTGAAAAAAAACGGCGATGAAGTTAGTGTTTTTTCAATGCGTGATAAGCGCAACCAATCGAGTGAATATGAAAAATTTTTTGTTTCCAATGCGGAATTCGGAAAATTAACCGCGAAGTCATTCGTAAACATGTTTAGAATAATATATTCATTCGAGGCAAAAAGAAAAATCACCGCACTTATCAAAAAAGAAAAACCGGATATTGCTCATCTTCATTTGTTTTATCATCATTTGTCGCCATCGATTTTGACCGCCTTGAAAAAGGCTGGCATTCCAACTGTTATGACTTTGCACGACTGGAAAGCGATTTGCCCGAATTATTCATTGTTTACTGAAGGCGCGCCGTGTGAGAGATGTAAAGGTGAAAAATATATTGAGTGTGCCAAACATCGTTGTGTTCATAATTCTTTGGCGCAAAGCGCCTGGGCTTCCCTTGAAGCGTATATTCATCACGCCAAAAAGTATTACGAAAATTATATTGATTTGTATATTGCTCCGAGCGAGTTTGTAAAAGATAAATTTGTCGAATTTGGTTGGCCGGAAAATAAAATTCGGGTTTTACCGCATTTTTTACCGTCTGATTTTGGAATTGTTGATGAGCCATATCCGGTGCCAAGCAAACCAGGCTTTGCCTACATTGGCCGTTTATCAAAAGAAAAGGGAATAGACCAGCTGGTTCAGTGGTGGATAAATAATAATATTAAAAGCAATTTGGAAATTTTTGGTGAAGGGCCATTATACGAAGAAATAAAGGATGTGATAGACAGTTCCCAAATGAAAAATATATATTTACGCGGACAAATGCCAAAAGAAAAAATATTCGAAATGGCACGCGATATTACGGCTGTGATTATACCAAGTGTCGGTTATGAAACTTTTGGATTAACGGCCATTGAATCAATGGCTAAGGGATTGCCGGTTGTTGCTTCAAATCGTGGCGCTTTGAGTGAATTGGTTGATTCATCCGGTGGCGGTGTTTTGTTTGATTTTGATGATAATAATTTGAAAGAGGCTTTGGATAAATCATCTGATTTCTCTTTGCGCCTGAACGCGCTTAATTATATTGGCTCTCATCATCGGGCGGATGATTATTACGTGCAACTGAAAAAAATGTATAATCAACTCATAAAAAAATAGTTTGCAATTTGCCAATAAATTTGCTATAATAAAATAAAGAAAATAACCAGGGCCGTATGAAGTTAAGAGACAGGCAAATTAGCAAATATTTTGTCGGCCTGGCTTTAACAGGCCTGTTTTTTTTATTATTCTCGCCGACTTTTGCAGGGGCACAGGAACAAAAATATCCGCGCGTGGCGAATTTTTATTTGAAGACGCCTATTTGGTCTGATGAAGCAAATAATTTGGCTCGTTTTGATGTTTTGATTTTGCATATGCTAGCGCAACAAAATAGCGCCGAGCAAATCAAGCAGAATTCGACGGATAAATCCCGATATAAAGATTTTAGTTTACATTGCCTCTCAAGAATTCCCTGTAGAGATGCATAAAATTTGGGATACGACTCCGAACGGTCTTTTTAAACAGCAATTATCGGGTATCACCGATGACATGTGGCTTAAAGACCAAAGTAACAGTTTTGTTATTTTTTGGGGAACAAATCGGATGCTTAATGTGACCGATTACCCAAGCGGAAGTAATTATCGCTGGACCGACTATCTTTCTGATTTTGTGGTGGATAAATTGCTTTCCACCGGTTTGTGGGATGGGGTGTTTTATGACAATTCTTGGTACGATGTATCTTGGGTAAGCGGAGGGGCGATTGATGCGGACAAAAATGGGCGCAACGATGACAAGGCAAAATTGGATATTGCTTGGCGAGCCGGTATGTCAAAGTTATTTCGCTTAACCAGAGAGAAAGCCGGTCGGCCGATTTATATTGTTGGCAACGGAGATAAAGGTTATTACGGTGATATCAATGGAATATATTTTGAAAATTTTACCACTGCACCGTATTTATCATGGGAAGAAAAAATGAAGCTTTATCGTACGTCGGTAGAAACAAGCCAGAAATCAAGCATCGCCATTGTTGGTAATACATCATTGAACACCGCTTCTGCTCAAAAAGATTATCGCCAAATGAGATTCGGCTTGACGAGCGCTCTCATGGAAAACGGATATTATGCTTATGACGCCGGCTCAAATCATCATAGCGAAAATTGGTGGTATGATGAATACAATATTAATTTGGGTGAACCGACAAGCGAGGCTGTTTCGCAAACCGGCGCGAGTAACTATGTTAAAGATGTTTGGCGAAGAGAATTTTCAAATGGCGTGGCTGTTGTAAATTCACTCGCGGAATCGCGCGAAGTTGATTTGGGTGGAGAGTATGAAAAAATTATCGGTTCACAAGACCCGTCAATTAATAACGGAGGAATCGTCAGTAAAGTTAAAGTATCCGCCAAAGACGGTTTGGTAATGTTAAAAACATACGAAGTCGTTAAAAATGTTTTGTTTATTAACGGCGCTTTTGTTCAGTTTATGGATATGCTCGGCAACAGAGTTAGAAACGGATTTTTTGCTTATGATGAAAAATATCCGGGAGGAGCAAGGATTCTGTATACTGATTTGGATGGCCAAGCGGGAGAAGAAACCGTTGTGGCGGTCGGACCAAAATTTGAAATAACAAATAGCAGTGGCGAAAATTGGTTTTCCGACTATCCATACGGAGGAAATTATAAAGGTTCGATAAATATTGCCACCAATCTTCTTTTTGAAAATCAGTTAGAAAATCAAATCGTTATTACACCAAGCGACGGTGGAAAAATCATAATGTACAACTATCACGGCGCTACCATGCAAGGAGGGTATAGTCCGTTTGATCCGAAAGGATATTTTGGCGGACTTTCAGTTGCGACTGCAAGATTAAATGGCCCGGGTCAGGCCGGTAATATTATTATTGGCACGGGTATCGGAAAAACAGCGGAAGTTTTAATTTATGATAATAGGGTATCAAAATTAACAAAAAGATTTTATCCCTACACAAAAACCTATAAAGGTGGGATTTATGTGGCCACCGGTGACCTTACCGGAGACGGTAAAGATGAGATAATTGTGTCCGCGATGACAGGCAAAAATATGCCGATTAGAATTTTTGACGCCCAAGGAAAAAAAATATCGGAATTTACAGTCGGGGGAATTTTTGGCGGGGGTAATGCCATGGTTCAGTCGGTCGATATTAATTTCGACGGTAAGAAGGATATTGTCATTATGAGTTTGTAATTCTATTGTCCGGTAATCAAACACACAACAGGGCCTTTCCATTTATGGCCTTGTTTTTTTGCTTTTATTAAAGCGCCAACAGAAAGGGCGCTGTTTGGTGAAATTACCAAATCCTCAGTTTGTTTTGATAATTTTATAGCATTTTTTATTTCTTGATTACTTATTATCCATCCACTGCCTTTGGTAATTTTTAACAGTTCAAATATTTGCGGTTTTCTGTGGCCGATATTATCGACGATTGCCTTGGCGAGTGATACAGCGGTCTTTGATTTTTTTGCGCCATTAACAAACGGGTGGCATGAAGGCGTTTGCGCAATATGAATTTGCGGTTTAATTTTTAATTTTCTGAAACCCAAGAATAATCCGCGCGCCGTCGTCCCGCTTGAAGTGGGCACGAATACGGCTGACAAATTTTTTATTTTTGCCAACTCTTTGGCCAATTCAATATAGGCGATTGCCGCCGACTCGTCGGTTGATTGGCGCAAGTTTTTTGCCAGTTTATTTTTTTCCGTTAAAAAAGCGGTTTGTTTTGGATTGGCGACCTTATTGATTTTAATGGCCGGATTATTTTTTGCCAGTATTTTTAAAATTTTTAATTTATTCGCGTCAATGTTTTCGCCGATTAATATTAATAAACTGGTTGGCTTGGTTTTATTATTGAAATTATATTCAGAAATATAAATCGCGGCGGCGATAGATGCGTTGCCGGAAGATGAAATAACAAAATTTCGCCATCCGGCTCGTTGGTATTTTTTTATCAAAAAGGGGATAGACCGTCCTTTATGCGAACCGTATTTATGCAGATCCTCGCGTTTAAAATAGAGCTTATTTATGAGACCTATTTTTTTCGCTAATGATTTTGCTTCAGTTTGGATGGTTTTAGCCATAGCTTGACAAATGATGAAAAAAAGAATATTATGCAATCTATTAAATAATAATTAAATATTCATATGCGTTTAGTTTGTCTTGAGTGTAAAAATGAGATTGATATTTCGAGCTACACAGACATGGCCGAAGGGTCAATTGTTGAATGTAATCATTGTGGAATTACCCTGGAAATTAAAGAAATTGGTGAAAATATCAGCGCGGAAATAGTAGATGAAGGCAAATAATTTATTTGGCAATCAAGTTTTCAATCATTCCGCGAAAACCATGACTTCCCAAAAAAACTATCGCGTCAGAAGCGGTGGTTTTTTGTTTTAAATATTCAATTAACTCATCGTCATTTTCCATGATTTTTACATTTTTGTGCGTCTGCCCGATTATTTCCGCTAATTTTTGTTCGTCCATTACTTCGCCTTTTGTTTGTTCGTTTATTTTTATTTTTGTTAAACGGGGGATTATCACTTCGTCTGCGCTCTCAAAAGCCATGTTGTAACTTGGAGCTGAAGATATCTGCCTGTTGCCGGTGTTTGGTTCAAATACGGCGATTACTTTACCTTCATAAATTTCTTTAATTGCCCCCAGTGCTGATATTGCTTTTGTTGGAGAATGGGCAATATCGTCAAAAACAAAAGCTCCGGTATTCGTGGCGCCTCGTTTTTCCAGTCGTCTTTTAATTCCACCAAATTCGCTTATAGCTTCAATCACAGTGCTTTCCGGAATATTTATTTCTCTGGCCATGGCAAAAACAGCGCAAATATTTTCTGCCATATATTCTCCAAGCATGGGTGAAGAAATATTGTATTCAATTCCATTTGATTCAATTTTTAATTGAATACCATCTTTATTCATTTGAATATCCGAATAATTATATTCATATCCTTCGTTTAATCCATATTTGATAATTTCGCATTTTGCCGAACCGATTACTCGTTCAATATTTTGGTTATCTCCGCAAGCCACCACAATTCCGTTTTCCGGCATATTGGAGAGAAGTTTATCAAAAGCTTCATAATATGATTCTTCGGTTGGATACATGTCAAAATGGTCCCAGGCGAGTCCGGTCAAAAGCAAATGAGTCGGCTTGTATGAAAAAAATTTGGCTTCAGGGTTATCTTTTCCGGTTTTATATTCGTCACCTTCAAGCACGCTCCAATCTCCTCCGTCATCATCGGCGGCATATGGAAGACCGAGCGAAAGTCCGCCGAACATGTAGGCCGGTTTTAAGCCGGCTTTTTTCAAAACAAAAGCAAGCAGAGCAGTGGTGGAAGTTTTGCCCCAAGTGCCGGCGCAAACAATTGAATTTTTCTTGACCAATTCACGAGCAATTAATTCCGGATATGAAACATATTCGATGTTATTTTCTTGAACATAAATCCATTCCGGATTTTCCGACCCGGCCACATTGCCAACCACGACCAAGTCAGGGTCGCCCTCTGCGGTCATTTTTTCTGGATGCCAGCCGGCGTAAAAATCAATTTCGTTTTGTAGAAGATGAGTGGAAACTGGAGGATAAAAGCCGGCGTCAGAACCGGTTACTTTCCAGCCTTTCTTTTTCCAGAGTATGGCAAGCGCGCTCATCCCGACTCCGCAAATGCCGATAAAGTGAATGTGTTTCATATAATTTTTTTTAATTCCTCAACGTTTGTTTGCCATTCATTTCCGTCAAACCATTCAAATCCGTTGAACTGAGTTTTGTAAAACGCGGTAGAATTTTTTGCGCTACCCAAATATATAAATTTTTTGCCTTGTTCTTTTGCCCAAACAATCGCCTTGGTCATCATGCCAATGCCAAGATTTGGGATATTTGATTCCAAATCATAAAATGGATATCCATAATGTAACCAATCCTTATTATCAAAACAAATCGCGTATCCAACCGCTTGGCCATTGTCATTGCGAGGAGTCCCGACTTTATGTCGGGGCGACGAAGCAATCTCGTTTTCAATTAGTTTATATTCCAACAAAACATTAAAATTGCTTTCAGCGCTCGTTAAAAGTTCTTTAATTTTATTTGCCGAAAACGTGCCTTTGCCGAATTTTTTTGTATAAAAATCAAATCCCATTTTAGCGATACGCCAGTCATAACTAGGGTGGGGAAGTGCCGTAATATTCAATTCAATGTTTTCGGTTTTGCGAAGCACCCGGCGGTTTTCACTTGATAATTCAAATTTATTCAAATCAATTCTAACACTTCTGGTTTGTGTCATCGCGCCACGCTTAATTCGAGTAAAAACAAATCCGCGCTCATACATGGCGCTTGTATTTACGTCCGAAAAATCATTAATTATTTTTTCATCCCAAGAAAGATATCCGTCCATATTTGTTTTTGTAAATTGCATTATTAGAGAATTATTATATGTTGAAGGCAGTCGCGGACCCCAATTCAATCGGGAATCGGGGGAGCGTTAGAGCGACGCGCCTTCAGGCGCGGAGACTCGTGCCTGAAACATATGATAATTCTCTAATTTTCGCGCGGCTCCGCAGTGTTGCTCAAAATGATAATTTTGAATAACTATTTAATATTTTTATATCCTAATGCTTTCATGTTAATTCATCGCGAGCCATACGGCGATAACAACAAAAAACAAATGAATAAGCCAAAAACGCATCACAATTTTTTCTTCGCTCCAATTATGAAATTCAAAGTGATGGTGCAGGGGAGCCATTTTAAAAACTCTTTTGCCAAGCACCCGGCGTGAAAACACCTGGATAATAACGGAAATCGCTTCAATATAAAATATAAAACCCAAAACCGGAATCAAAAGAGTTTTATTCACGGCAATAACATTAATGGCCAGAAGCGCGCCGAGTCCCAAAGAACCCACATCGCCCATCTGGAATCGCGCCGGTTTAATATTAAAATATGTGTAGGTAATTAAAGCGCCGACAACTGTGGCGTTTAGCAAAGTGAAAGCGACTCGGCCCTCAATCCAACTGATGGCAGTCAAACCAAAAAATGTGATTAAAAGAGAGCCTCCGGCCAGACCGTCGAGCCCGTCGGCAATATTAACCGCGTTGGCCGTAAACATAACCAATAATATAACCAGTGGAATAATCAACCAGCCAAGCGCCAGCTCTCCATTGAAAGGAATCCACAAGCTATGCCAGTGAGGACCCAGTTTGAAATATATCCACCAAGCGACGACAGCGCCGGCCAAAAATTGTAAAAGTAATTTTTCGTGAACCATAATGCCTTTGCCCGGATGGGACCCAAGCGCGCCAAAAAATTGTCTAATTGCCGTCCAAGGTAAACTCAAAAAGTAATAAATTCTACTCCAAATGCTTTTGTGGACTTTTATCAAAGTCCAAGTATGCGCCAAAGTTCGCTGTTTTCTTTTTACGCCGAAAATATTTAACAAGTCATCGGCCGCCCCAAGTAGGGCAGCGATTGCCATAGCGCCAATCGGCACATAGGTGTAGCTTCGTTCCCAGTTAAATAATAGAGTAACAAAAGTCACTGTAATAATAATCAAAAGTCCGCCCATAATCGGAGTGCCCACTTTCTGCATGCGCTCCTCGCTTTGCAAAGTAAAATCATATTCCGCTCGGCGAGTAATTTTATATTTGTATAAAAATTTGGTTAAAAGCGGAGCCCAAATAAAAGCGCCAATGGCCGTGCAAATCAAGTACAACAATGCGGTTTCAAGAAGCTCCGGTGAAAATGGGGTACAAGACATCATAAATATATTCAAATTAGGTTTTTATTCTTCGAATTTGTAAAATTTTAGCTGATTTGGCTTCCAAATATGTTTCATTTTCGTCATTAATTTTGCCAAGCTCTTCCCATTGCTGTTCCAAAAGATTCCCATTCGGATTAATAATTTTTATTTGTCCGCGAGAAACCCCATGGCCGTATTTACCTTCGCTATTCCAAGCTCGCGCATGAACATATTCAATTTTTCCCGATGAGTTATCGGTAATTAGTATTATATGATGGCGAGCCGGATTATTGTTAATTTCATTTATAATTATCATATCCGCCGGTCTGATTTCGTTAATCTTGTATCGGTTCAGAGCCTTCGCAAACAAGTTCGCTGTTTTGTTCGTGGGCGAGAGTGTTCACCGATATGTTTTCAATCGGTCGGAACTTGGTTATAAAATTTCTCAGCCATCTATTTTTTGGATAGAAAAATAATTTCGATGACAATTTGATATTGTATGTTTCCAAAAAGTGGGCCGATAAAACATGACTCGCAAAGCCCGAGCAGTCGATGCCAATACCATTGTCAATTAAAAAACATCTGATTATTTGGCGCGCTTCTTCTTCGTTATATTTGTTTTTCGGAACAAATCCATTTTTATCAAAAAGTCCATGTTTGTATTGAATGGACAATATTTTTGCCTCTTCCACAATTTCTTTCGGCGTTCCTTTGCCGATCAGACCGCGTAATTGCCCCCGTCTCGGCCTTGGCGTTTATTGATGAAATATGGACAGCGAATACCGGTAAACACTTCAAACGGCAGGTTGAAGTATTGATTTATTATAATTTGAGCCTTTTTTGAAAGCATACTATTTAATGGTTTTTAATCGTTTTACCAGTTCGTTTTTTAAAGCCGGTGGCAATAAATTTATTTTTTGAACATCTTTAAAGCTAACCCATTTTAACTGATAATTATTCGCCGGGGAATTTGTTTCTTTTTCCGGTCCGCCCAATTTTACACTGTTCAGATTCGGTATTAGTAAAATAATAAATTTCATCTTTTGTCCCGTCAATAATAATCGGTTTTATTTTTTGATTTGGTTCGCATATTAAACCGGTTTCTTCAAAAATTTCTCTGCGGGCCGTATCAAGCGGTGTTTCATTTTTTTCCAATGTTCCACCCGGAACAACCCAGTAATCATAATTATAGCGGTGCCGTTTAATCAAAAGAATTTTATTTTGGCGCGTTATTATCATGCCGGCGCGCGGTAAATTGAATAAGCGTCGTTGTTTCGCCATGCTCACAAAAATGGATATTTCATTGCCGTGTTCATTGAGTTCATTGTGACCGGCCATTATGCCTTTGGTTGTTTGCAACCGCATTAAATCTTCACCGATTTTGCTGTTATTGTATATTGAATATTTCCAAGCGACCGGTTTAAAGCAAAGAGGCACCGGCAATATTTTTGTTCCTTCCGTCACCCTTTGAATTATTTGCGCGCCGTCTTTAATTTTAATTATTGGAAGTCGGCAATCAATGTTAAGTAACGCGAACAGGTGAGTAAAAAAAGTGTTCAAGCCAATATTTTTTGATTGGTTCTGCAAGTAAGATTCAAAACTGGTTGAAGCGGGCTGGCGGGCGTTTATTTCTATTAAATAAATTTTTCCGGTTTTTTCTTCAATTACAGCGTCAATACCAAAAAGCCCCTTCCAACCTGATTGACGCAAACGTTTACCGATTTGAACGACAATTTGTTCATAATATTTTTTTTGCCGGGCGTTCATTTGTTTTTCCGGCCAAGCCCAATCATTTCCGATGGTGGAAAAAGTATTGTCAGTGAACGGGTATAGGCCGGTTATTTGATAGCTGATATTACCGACCAGAATTTTATTTTTTGTAACAGTATTATTACTTGTAATAATCGGGCCTTTGATATATCGGCAAACTCTGGCTTCTCGATTTGGAAACAAAGTCTGGATTTCTTTGAGTTGTTTTGCCAATTCCACAAGAATTGTTCCGCTACCGGTGTGCGCCCGATTAAACTGCAAAATAAATTTCTTTTTTTGCCATTTTATATTTTTTACAATATCGATTTTTGTTTTTGGCAGGAATTTTGCCAAATCGCCGAGCCACGCTACTTGACTGATTTTTTCTTCCACTGCCGAAGCTAATTTTGCCGGCGGATTAATCAAATTAATTCCCATTTTTGCGCATTGTTGTTCAATCAATTCAGTCGGTTTAAACACCATTGCCAAATCACCGGAACGAAAAAGTTTTTTTATTTTTTTATCTCGCAACAATTCCAAAGTGTTTTTTGGTGTTTTGCCAGGCACAATTATGACTTGGCTCGGGTATAATTTTTTTAGTTCCCGAGCCCGGTCCGAAGGGTTGGTAATAATGCAAAAATTTTTGATAGTGGGGTCGGTCAATCCGGCTTCGGCTCTTTCCGCATCTCGCGCCACATAAAAAAGACGCTTACGGGCAAGCTTCTTTTTGAGGAGTTTTTTTGCTTCATTTGCCAGCGCCATAGCTTTATCGTATAATGATAAATTATAGCTTAAATTAACAAAAATGGCAAATATGGACACTCTCGTAAAAGAGTTAAAAAAATACGGCCAAGTTAAGAGCGCTCAGATGCTTTCCCGCTATTCAACTATGAAAATCGGCGGTCCGGCGAAGTATTTTATTATTGTTAATCAGACCGATAAATTGGTCGATTTGTTAAATTTTTTGTCGGGCGAGGGGATTGATTACCAAATACTCGGCGGGGGTTCAAATGTTTTGTTCAGCGATGATGGGTTTACGGGCGTGGTGATAAAAATTGAAACCTCCAAATTATCTGTTGACGAAGGTGAAATTACCTCGGAAGTCGGCGTTTTTTTGCCCAGACTGGTTCAGTCGGCTGTCCAAAACAGTTTAAGCGGGATGGAATGGGCTTCCGGAATTCCCGGCACAATCGGTGGGGCGGTTCGGGGTAACGCCGGAGCATATAGGGAAGACATATCGCAGTCAATTAAGGAAGTTGAAGTATGGCGAGACGGTCAAGTAATTACACTTTTGCGCGAAGAGTGCGGGTTTGATTATCGTTCCAGTATTTTTAAAAGCAATAACGATGTTATTCTTCGGGTAAAAATTGTTTTAAAAAAAGACGACCCGGCGCAAATAGCCAAAAAAATGAATGATTTATTTTTTGAAAGGCAAAGTAAACTGCCTTCCCAGCCATCATCCGGCAGTTTTTTTAAAAATATCAAAGTCAGCGATTGGCGGGGAGAAAAAGGGGAATTACCGGATTTTTTCGTGGAAAGAGGTATGGTTCCGGCTGGTTGGCTTATCGAACAATGCGGGTTAAAAGGTTTTAAATTCGGTGAAGCCGGTATTTCGGAAAAACACGGAAATTTTATAGTAAATTATGGCAAAGCATCGTCATCCGACATCTTATTCATTGTTGATAAAGTGGTCGGCGAAGTGTATAATAAATATGGGATAACCCTTGAGCCGGAAGTTGAAATATTAAAAAATTAATTATTAACTTCAAACCATATGAACATACAAATGACGGGCAAAGGCATAGATTTGACCGAGGCCATTAAAGAATATGTTGAAAAAAAAATAGGAACGCTTGATAAATTCTACGATAAAATATTGCGCGCGGACGTTAAAGTCGGCAAAGAAAACGACCATCATTTGAAAGGTAATGTATTTATTTGCGAGTGTCGTTTGGATGTGCCGGGAGTGGATTTGTATGCTTCCAAGAATGAAAAAAATTTATACAAGGCGATCGATAAGGTTAAAGATTATTTGGAGGCGGAATTAAAAAAACACAAAATTCTTAAGCGTGAAAAAATAAAAAAAGATAAACGCTCGGTACGCTCCTCAAAAGAATATAAAATTTAGTTGTGAAAACATTTTTTATTTATTTGAAACGGCTGGTTTTTGGACCGCTTGTCGCTTCTTTTATTATTTCTTTTGGCTATGTTTGGTACCACGTGCCACATAGCCAAAACGGCAAAATGGCCTTGTATATTTTTTTGATATGGCTCGGCGTTCTTTTTTTATTCAAATTTTTTAAAAGCGTTTATCTGTGGCTGGTTTCTAAATTCGAAAGGCATCCTTTTTGGCGCGATGAATTTTTTTATTTTTTTGATGAGTTGTTTTTTATTTGTTCGCTTTTTTTCCTGACTTTTTTTAGTCGGCACGAACTTATTAGCCTGATTATTTTTACCGCGGTTTCCATTTTGCTTTATTTTCGGCTGGACGCATATTTGGCAAAACATCCGGTGTCTGATTGGCGAAAAGCGGCGCGCGGTTTTTTTATTTTGGCCGGTTTTATTTTTTTGATTCAAGCTGTTTTTCAATATTTTGCTTTTTCGCATTACATTCTTGACTCAAATATAAAATTTTATAATATCGTTTTATTCCGTTCGGTGGCCATGGCCGCGGTTTGGCTCGCCGGTTTTGCTTTAGCTAGCCTTTTTTACATCAGCATAAAAAATCATGTCAGATTCGCATTATTAATCGTCTGGTCAGTCTTATTTTTATTTTCATTGCTTTTGGGCGCGGTAAATATCGGCGTGCTTAAGCATTCAAGTTTGTATTTGAGCCCGGCCATTGTCGGTCATGCCGGCGAAGGCGGTATTGCCGTATTCGGGCAAACTGCCATTATTTTAATTGCATTTTTTGTCGCCATAAGCACGATTGCGATGTTTGTGATAAAAAAATTCATGAAGGCGCACAAAAAAACCGATAGGCGGTGCTGGTATTATTACGATTTTGCAGTTATTGCCGTGTCTATTTTTGCCGTTTTAGCCATTGTTTCTTTGCGTAGCACGCCGGAAGCGAAAATTATTAAATCATTTTACGATTATTGGAACGGTTCCACGGTATCCGCCGAACTTGATTCAACCATAAAGAATAAGCTGGAGCGATTTGGAATTTTTCATAATTATGATGATTTTTATTTGAATAGAAGAGAATGGGTTTTTGAAAAAGAATTAAACGCTTTGCCGGAAAAATTAATAGAAAAAAAACCGAACATAGTGATTATTTTTTTGGAATCATATTCCACGCGCTTGACCGGTGTCTATAATTCGGAAATGGAGGAGGTTACGCCCGGTTTAAACGCCATGGCCGAAGACGCGAATACCACTGTTTTTAAAAACATGTACAATCCTTCCACCCCGACTATTACGGGGTTAATCGCCGAGTTATGTTCTTTTTTGCCTCCGATTGGTCATCAAGAAATAGAAATTGAAAAACATTTGCAAAAACACCACCTCTATTGTTTGCCGAAGGCGCTTCAAGAAAGTGGCTATCAATCAAGTTTGTATATTACCGCGGTTAAAAAAGATTTTGCCAACAAAGATTCAATTATCGAAAGCATGGGTGTAAATGAAATTTGGGGCACCAAGGAATTGTCCAGTCGAATCGCCGGCGAGCCGTTGTCTTGGGGGTATTCCGACCAACAAATGTTTCCGGTAATGTTAGATGAAATGAAAGTCAAAAAATTACAAAACGAAGAACCGTTTTTGTTAATGCTTTCCACGGTCGACACTCATCCGCCGTTCAATTTGGCGAAAGATATGATAATGTTTGGAGACGGCGAAAATAATTTATTGAACGCCATACATACCACCGACCATGCTTTCAAATTATTTTGGCAAGACTTCAGGCAAAGTGAATTTTATGACAATACAATTGTTATTGCCATTGCCGACCACGCTGTTTTTCCGGCCGCGTATGAAAAGAAGTTTTTTCCTAATTTGGCCGGTAAAATGACTTATTATGATGAAATAGTTTTTATGGCCTATTTGCCGGAAACGCTTTTACCAAAAGAAGTTGATGTTTATTCTTCGGCGATTGATTTTGCGCCAACGATGCTTCATATTTTGGGTATAAATCCGGCCAATTCATTTGAAGGGTGGTCGATTTTTGATAAACGCCCCGATTATCCTAATTTACTCGGTATGCATGAATTTGGATTATGGATAAATCAGGAAACAAACGGTTCGTCAACGCGCCAAATTGATTTTGCCCCGCCGGTGGATATTGATTGCCCGTCGATTCCGGGCGTGCCTGATAGTGAAAAACAGTTGACTTTGTGCGAATATAAAAATTATTTTCAATGGAAAAGGCAGATGTTTGAAGAGGGAAGATGGTGGTTTGTGAAATAGCGCATTTCTTGTTATTAAAGACAAAAAATGATAAAATAGAACCAACTTAATTGTTGGTTTTTTAATATACGCAATATGCCATTTAATCCATTATTGGCCAAAGATTTAAAAAAAATAGCAAAAAATTCAAAGAATAATTATAAAGGTAGCGCCGAATATATTAACTTAAAAAATCAAAAACTGGCAGATTTTCCGGGTATTGATTTAAAGGCGACTACGAGGTTGGCGAAAATTGTTCGCGGATTGATTTTTGCGACGGTTGAACACGCTTCTTCCGGGCATCCGGGTGGAAGTTCTTCAAAAGTGGAACAGTTTTTGGCCATGACTCTTGGCGGTTCGTGTGCTTTTGACCCGATGGAACCAAAACATCCGGGTCGCGACAGAATAATTTGGAGCGCCGGGCATTGCACTCCGCTTTTGTATTCCGGTCAAGCGTTATTGTATGAAGCGCTTCGGCGAGTGGGTCGCCAGTTTTCCGAGGCAAGCATTAATTGTGTTTTACCGGAACATTTGGGAAGTTTTAGGCAATTCAACGGTTTGCCAGGGCACGCCGAGAATACTTATCCGTTTTGTGATTATTCAACCGGACCGTCAGGCCATGGATTCAGCGCGGGGGGCGGAATAGCAATGTCTCATCGAGCATCAGGCCTGCCGACCAAGGTTTGGGTTTTTATGGGTGACGCGGAAAGTGAGGAAGGTATCACCTATGAAGCAAGAAATATTTTATCCGCTAACGCCGTTAGCAACATCATTGTCACTCTGGACTACAACAATTTTGGTATTGACGGCCCGGTCGGAGAAATTATGCCGGAACAATATTTGAATTATTGGCTTGGTTTTGGTTGGAATGTGATTGAAGTTGACGGGCATGATATCAACGAGCTTTGTTACGCCTATGAACTGGCGCGAAAAGGATTCAAAAATAAACGTCCGACGTGTGTTTTGGCGCATACAATCAAAGGCAAAAGTTATGGAAAAATGGAAAATAAGGCGACCGCGCATTCCAAAAGTTCCCACATAGATAAAAAGCAATATATTGATTTGATGAAAAAATTGGGTTTCAAAACGGACGGAAGTTCAATGGGGGTCGATTGCCAAAATATTTTAAACCAATTGGCCGACAATGATTGTGTGTTCATACAAAACAGATTGAATGAATTGGCAAAAAGAATTGAACCGGAGGGCGCTCTTACCGACCTTATTAATCGCAAATTGAGCGGAAGGCCGATAATTTCTCCTGCGGAAATCAAAAGACCGAGCGAACTCCCACGGGAATTAATTTTTCAACCGGGTGAAAGTGTTCATACTCGCAAAGCGGCGGAAGCTTGGTTTGAATGGTTGATGAAACAAACGGCATTTTTTTATGCCGGAGCGGGGGATTTGTCCAAATCTGTTTTAACGGCCAAAGCCGAAGATGTTTATGGAATAATTAACGCAAAAAATCCTTTGGGCAGGGGAATTCGTTTTGGTATTGCCGAGCAAAACATGGCGATGATGTCTATGGCCATGACTCAAGATATTTTACCTGGGGGAATTAAACCGGTTTCTGTCTTTGGTACTTATGGAGTGTTCACGGCGATGTACGGCCACGCCGTTCATTTGGCGCTTGTGAATAACGCTATCAATCCAAACACGGCGGGTTTCTTTATTGCCCTTGCCACGCATGATGGCCCGGAAACAGGCGAGGACGGTCCGACTCACCAAGGTTTGTATTGGCAATCACTTTTTCAGGCATATCCGGGAATAAAAGTTTTTAAACCTCTTGATGCGAACGAGACAATTGAAATGCTTTTTTACGCTTTGGAAAAGAAAGAGCCGATTATTTTGGCATTGCCCAGAATTAGCACTCCGGTTTTGAACCGTGAGAGCGGGGGATCAAGCACAGGCGATTGCACAAAAGGAGCGTATGTTTATAAAAAATTTGAAAACACCGGCAAGAAAAAAATTGTTTTGTGCGTCAGTGGGGCGGTTGTGATGCAAAATACGCTTTTGGCCATGGAAGAACTCAATCAAAAATATGACGTGAAAATTGTCGCGGTCACCGCGCCGGAATTGTTCGCGCAAATTATGATTGATAATCCGGATGAAGCCGAGCGAATTATAAGCGATGAAGAAAAATCAATTGCCTTTTGTTTGCACAACGGTTGGAGCGGATTTTTGAATGATTTACTGTTAACATCCGACTCGTCCGGCAGAAGGCACGGTATTAATAATTATTTACGGTCAGGTAGCGCCGAAGATGTTTTGAAGATGGCCGGATTAAATCCCAAAGGCATTGTTGATTTTATAAATCTAAATATTTATTAAAATGCTTGAAGATAAATTGGCAAAAATTTTTGCCGATACAAAATCATACCACGGATTGTCTTCCGCCGAAGCGATAGAGGCGCTCGAGCGCCATGGTTATAATACGCGCGAATGGAAAAGTGACAGAAGCTGGTATAAACGATTGTTTGCTATTATTACCGAACCGATGATTCTTTTGATTTTGGCCACAGCCATTGTTTATTTTTTTATCGGTGAAAAATTGGAAACAATTATTTTTTTCGCTTCAATCGTGCCGATAGGTTTTATTAATTATTTTCAACAACGGCGAACAGACCGGGCGCTTGATGAGCTTGGTAAAATCGTTGAGGAATATTGCAAGGTTTACAGAGACAATAAATTAATTACCGAAAAGGTAAAAAATTTGGTGCCGGGAGATTTGGTGTTTTTGACTTCGGGCGACAAAGTTCCGGCTGACGGAGTGCTTTTGACCGGCGCCGGTTTGATGGCCGATGAGTCTCTTTTAACCGGCGAGTCCACTTCAACCCCCAAAATCGCCAAATCAAACAAGCAAAATGAAAATAATCATAATTTTTCCCGTCTTTTTCAAGGAACTTTAGTTACTCAAGGCGAAGGTAATTTTTTGGTTATGACAACCGGGCTTAATACCGAATACGGAAAAATCGGAACTTTGATGGAAAAAATTTCCAAAGAACATACGCCATTGCAGAAAAAAATCAACAGTTTTATAAAAAAAATCGCCATAGTTGCCGTGTCGTCCGCTGTATTAATTGGCGCCCTGCTTGTAATTTTACGTGGCTGGAGAGACGGTTTGCTCGGTGGCTTAACCATGGGAATTTCTTTAATACCCGAAGAATTTCCAATTGTTTTTAGTGTATTTTTGGTCATGGGCGTTTGGCGCATGGCCAAGCAAAAAGCGCTTACCAGAAATATGACCACAGTTGAAACTCTTGGTTCGGCTACGGTCATTTGTGTTGATAAAACGGGGACTCTTACCGAAGGCAGAATGTCGCTCGAAAAAATATTTGCCAATGACAATATTTATGAAGTTAAATCATTGTCAGATGCAGGCGTATTAACCGATTTCGCGCGTGATGCGGTTCTTGCCATGGAAAAGGAGGCGACAGATGCTTTGGAAATTGAAACGCAAAGATATGCCGAACAAATCGGGTTGAATGTGGATGAAATATTTTCCGGCCATGAACTTGTTAACGAAACTCCTTTTGACGCAAACTCAAAGATGGTAAATCACATTTGGCAAAATAAAAAAACAAAAAGTAACAAGCAGTATTCTGTCGGTGCTCCGGAATCAATTTTCGAAATTTGCGAGATGACGGAGGAAGAAAAAAATCAAGCGGTTGAAGCAAATAATGCCTTCGCCAAAGACGGCTTGCGAGTTGTGGCCGTGGCCGTGTCAAAAACAAATTCAAAGCGTGACAGTATATCCAAAAACAGCCTTCAATTCCGTGGGCTTTTGGCCATGAGCGACCCCCCGCGTTCAACCGCCAAACAATCCGTGATGATGCTTCAGCAGGCCGGAATCAGAATAATTATGATTACCGGAGACAGCCAATTGACCGCGTCCGCCATTGCTGAGCGCGTCGGAATAAAAAATCATAAAAAAGTAATATATGGCGATGATTTGGAAAAAATGTCACCGGCCGCTTTGCGAAAAGCGGTGACCGAATATAACATTTATGCCCGAGTAAAACCGGAACAAAAATTTTTAATCGTTGATGCGCTTCAACAAAATAAAGAAATTGTCGCCATGACCGGCGACGGCGTTAACGACGCGCCGGCGCTCAAAAAAGCCGATATCGGCGTTGCTATGGGAATACGCGGAACAGAGGTGGCCAGAGAAGCATCGGATATGATTTTACTTGATGATGATTTTTTTACAATCGCGAATGCGGTCAGGGAAGGGCGAAAAATTTACCGCAATTTACAACAATCATTTTCCTATTTGATTTCATTTCATTTGCCGATTGTCGGATTGGCGATTTTTCCGTTATTTTTTGGAGACCCTTTAATTTTTTTGCCCATTCATGTCGTGTTTTTGGAATTGATTTGCGACCCGGCGTCAGTGCTTGGTTTTGAACGCGAGAAAGCGCCAAAAAATATTATGAGTCAAAAACCACGTCCGACAGACGAATCTTTAATTCCCAAAAGTTTACTTTGTAGAATCTCCGCGCAAGCAGTGGCGATTTTTTTGGTAAGCATCGGCTTTTATCTTTACTATTCGATTTTTAAAAACGACCATGAAATGGGGCGAGGCTTGGCTTTTGTCGCCTTAATCGTCTCGCAGATTATGCTTATCTTTTTGTCTCGTGAATGGTACCAAGTTAAAAATAATTTTGTTTTGATTGCCATTGGTTTAATCACGTATGTCGCCCTATCATTTATTGTGTTTTTACCGCCTACTCAAAGCTTGTTTCATTTACCCCAAATTTCACTGGCCATATATTTATCCGTTTATGCCATTTCGTTTATTGTGATGGGTTTAACGGTTTTATTATTACGAGCCGGCAATAAGCACGATTATGGAAGAAATTGAAAATATTTTAATTAGTCAACCAAAATATCGACGCGAGCAAATTTATCGCGCTTGGTTTAATCCGCAAATAAAAAGTTTTAATGACATGAGCGATTTGCCCAAAGACTTGCGCGAAAAATTAAAGGCCGTAAAATGGATGCCGGCAAAACAAGAAGTTCTTCAAACCAGTAAAATTGATAATACCCAAAAAGCATTGCTTGTTTTTGATGATAAGAGCGCGGTAGAAACCGTCTTAATGCCTCGCCAATCAAAAAAAATATCGGGTGACACGGAGCATCGCCATACCGTTTGTTTGTCTTCTCAGGTCGGGTGCCCGATGGGTTGCCTGTTTTGCGCCACCGGTTCGCTCAAATTTTCAAGAAATTTAACGGCGGAAGAAATTATAGCCCAATACAGATTTTGGAATAATCTTATCAGTCAAAAAAATAACGGCAAGATTGATAATTTGGTTTTTATGGGCCAAGGCGAACCGCTTCTTAATTATGATGAAGTGAAAAAAGCGATAAATCTGATTTTAAAATATACTTCAATCGGCGAAACAAAAATTACCATCTCCACGGTCGGAATAAAATCCGCTATGGAAAAGTTGGTTGAAGACGCGGATTTTCCACCGGTTAGATTTGCACTCTCCCTTCATTCGGCTGTGTCCGCCACCAGAAAAAAAATAATTCCTTCGCACACCGCTGATTTTTTTGAATTTTTGGTCAAGTGGTCAAAAAAATACCACGAAAGTTTTCCAAGTAGGACTCATTTTATCGGATTGGAATATGTTTTGATTGGCAATATTAACGATTCCGATAAGGAACTAAAAGAATTAATTAAATTGGCGTCAAAACTCGGGCGCGTAAGAATTAATTTAATTCCATTAAATATCGGGGGGAGCGATTTTTTGGCGACAAGCGACGAGGTTATAAAAAAATGGCAAAAAAAATTAATGGCATCCGGTTTTGCCACCACCATCCGTTTGTCTCAGGGAACAGACATTAAAGCGGCTTGCGGACAATTAAAAAGCGACTATGTTTCAAAAAAATAAAAATTCCGAATACAAAGAAATAAAAGCATTATCTTTTGTGTTTCTTATTATTGCCGTAATCACCGGAATCCAGTTGTTTCGTTTGCAAATTTTACAGCATGATTATTATTCCACTTTGGCCATGTCGTCGCATGAAATATATCAAAAATTACACCCCAAACGAGGTGAGATATTTTTTTCAGATCAAAAAGGCGCGATTTTTCCGGCCGCGGTTAATCGTATATATTATCGGCTATATGGTGTACCGCTTGAAATACCCCAAGATGAAGTTGATAAAACAATAGAAAAATTAATTGAAATAACCGGGTTGACCGAAGAAGCAACATCGCCATGGAAAGAAAGATTGTCAAAAGAGAACGACCCGTACGAACCGTTAGCCGTAAAAATTCCCGAAGAAACGTTGGATAAAATTAAGGAAGCCGGTTTGAAAGGAATTTATGGCAGTCCGGAAACATATCGCTATTATCCGGAAGAAAATTTATCGTCCGCCATTCTTGGTTTTTGCTCTTTTGACGAAGACCAAAATTTATCCGGTCAATACGGCGCGGAAGGCTATTGGAACAAAGTGTTGGCTGGAAAACCCGGTTTTTTTATGGGAGAAAAAGCGGCTCAAGGAGGTTGGATTTCTTTGGCCGGAATGACAAATATCGAAGCGGAAAACGGAGCGGATATAATTCTCACCGTTGACCGTGCTTTGCAATACAAGGCTTGCGCCAGATTGGCTGAAGGAATGAAAGCGTTTAATGCCAAAAGTGCGTCGCTTATTATGCTTGAACCCACGACCGGCGCCGTGCTCGCCATGTGCAGTTTGCCGGATTATGACCCGAATAATTTTTCTGAAACCGAATCAATAAAATTATTCAATAACAACGCAATATTTAACGCTTACGAAATCGGTTCGGTATTTAAACCGATTGTAATGTCTGTGGCCATTGATTTGGGGTTGGTTGGCCCGCAAACCACCTTTAACGACCCGTGTGAGCGTCAGTTTGATAAATACACAATAAGGAACGCCCTAAAAAAATGCTATGGTAATAATGTGACTATGACCGAAGTATTGGAAAATTCCATAAATACGGGTATGATTTGGGTTGCGGAAAGAATCGGCACAAGTAGACTGCGAACTTATCTTGAAAAATTCGGTTTTGGCCAAAAAACCGGCATACCACTCGATATGGAATTGGCCGGTGACATATCTTCGCTCCAAAAAAAATCCCCAATTTACACGGCGCAAGCCTCTTTTGGCCAAGGTATTACCGCGACAACTTTGCAGTTGGCCTTGGCATACAGCGCTCTGGCTTATGAAGGAAAAGTACCTCAACCGTATCTGATAAAAGAAATTAAGTACGCCAATGGAAAGATAGAAAAATTTGAACCGCAAGTCACGGCGCAAGCGATAACGCCTCGCTCCGCTAAATTAGTTTCCGGCATGCTTACTTCGGTGGTTGAAAAATCCTACGTGAATTCCGTGCGAATGAATAATTATTACGTCGCCGGAAAAACAGGTACGGCGCAGATTGCCGGTCCGGGCGGTTATTTGGAAAATGTAACCAACCACACTTTTGCCGGTTATGTGCCCGCCGGTAATCCGCGCGTGGTAATGGTAGTGCACTATGAGATGCCCGAAAGGCAATGGGCCGAAGCGACCGCCGCGGTAATATTTAAAGACGTGGCCGAATTCGCCATGGATTATCTGGGCGCGGAAAAAGATAAAAATAATTAATAATAATTTTATTTATGTTAAAAACATTTGTTATCTGGATATTGCGCAAATTGTCCAAAAAAATAATAAAAAAATATCGTCCCGATGTGGTCGGTATTACCGGTTCAATTGGCAAAACATCCACCAAAGAAGCGACGTCGGCCGTACTTTCCACAAAATTTAATATTCGTTCAAACGCGCACAATTACAACAATGAAATCGGCTTGCCATTAACGATTATTGGAATTGAAAATACGCCCGGTAAATCTTTTTTTGGTTGGTGTAAAGTATTTTGCCGAGCGATTCATTTGCTCGCCGTCAGACAAAAAGATTATCCGGAGATAATGGTTTTGGAAATGGGCGCTGACAAGCCCGGCGACATTGCCTATTTGACAGACATTGCCCCTTGCAAAGTCGGAGTTTTAACGCACATTGCTCACGCTCACACCGAATATTTCAAAACAATAAAAAAAATCGCCCAAGAAAAACGGATTATTGTTTCGCATTTGAACGAAGATAATTACGCGGTGGTGAATTTTGACAGCGACTTGGTAATGCAAAATACAAAAACGCGTGCCGAGGTTTTCACTTTTGGTTTTAAAGAAGGCGCGGATTTTTTGGCAACCGATGTAAATATCATTACTGATTTGGAAACCGGATGGCCGGCGGGCTTGAATTTTAAAGTTAATTTTAAAGGTAGTTTTGTTCCTGTGCTTTTACCGGGTGCAGTGGCAGAACATTTGATTCCGTCCGCGCTGTCTGCCATGGCAGTCGGGCATATTTTTGGCATAAATTTGGTTGATGCCGCCAAAGCATTGCGCGAATTAAAACCGCTTGCCGGACACATGAGAATTTTACCCGGCATTAAAGGAACTCTTATAATTGATGATTCATACAATTCATCGCCTGAACCGACCAAATCGGCTTTAAAAACATTGGCCGGAATTCAAGTGAGAGAAGGCGCGGAACGCTACGCGGTTTTGGGCGACATGCTCGAACTTGGACCGGAAACAGAGAACGCTCATCGCGAAATCGGACTAAGAACAGCCGAACTTGGAATTGACATGCTTGTGACAATTGGAGAAGCTGGCAAGCACACAGCGAATTCGGCCAGGGAAGCGGGGATGGATGAACACAGGGTATTGTCATTTGCCGACAGTGAAACTGCCGGAAGATTTTTGCAAGATGCAATAAAAAAAGGCGATGTGATTTTGATTAAAGGTTCACAAAGTATCAGAACAGAAAAAATAGCCAAAGAATTAATGGCCGAACCATTGCGTGCCAAAGAACTTTTGGTCAGGCAAACAGGGGAGTGGGAGGGAAGATAAGAGACTGCTCTCTTTGGCTAAAAAAAGTTTTACTCATTTATTGATTTCTTTTTTCCGGAACGTATTTATCTTCTATATCAGAGATTTCAAGAGGCGAATCAGCTTCTTTCAACTCCTCGATTACCCCTCTTAAAAAAGCTTGCGCGTATTCAACTCTTCCTTTATTTTTGATGTATTCCTTCAAAGCTTCGCAAGCTATTTGGATTTTTTGAAAAAATTCTTTATCTTTTTCAGGATTTAATCCTGTTAAGAAATTTAATTTTATTTTTGCTTCTTTCATTGCCGTTTTTGCTTCTTTTTCAAAATTGTCCTCGGCTTTTTCAATGGTCATTAACTCACCATTTATTGCGATTAATCCCTCATCCTTTAACCATGTTTTTGGGAATTCCAAAAACATTCTATAATTATTCACTTCTTCAGGAGAATTAATAAATTCAAAACGTCCGCCTATTGCCTCGGCGCCAACATGCGCGCCATGATCATTTTCAGTTTCTCCTATTTCGTTCAGCGCGACTGTTTCAACATAAAAATTTGCCGGCTTATTAGGTCCTTCTTTTTCTGCCTCAATAAATCCTTTAAATATAAATTTTTTATCTTTTTTTATTCTATCTTCCCATTCAGTCATGGGAATGGTTTTGTCGTATTTGTTTGATTCGGGTGTTGATTTATTTTCGAGTGGAATTCTGACTGCGCATTCCGGAACCCCGGGTGGTCTGAAATATCTTTCGCTCATATTATTATTTGAAATTAATAATTAAAACTACCCATTTTATACCATATTGTTTATCTAAACACAAGTGAAGAAATTTTAACCAAACATCAACCAGCCCGGTTTAAAAATCAATAATAAACCGATAATAATCATAAGAATTCCGCCGATTAAATGCGAGAAGCGGGAATATTTGGTGGTCGCGCCGGTAATATGAAGCGTGGTCATGGCCACAAAAAACACGATTAAGTCATCAAGCAAAAATACCAAAATATATAAACCGATATAGGCGTAATATTGCCATGTGCTCAAATTGCTCATGGCGAGAATTTGAGTGTACACCGCCGGTAATCCTGCCGAGCAAATTAACTCAACCAAATTAACGGCAAAAGCAAGAATTATTATTCCGCCAAGCGCCAACCAAAAACTTTTTTGCTGAGTTATTTCTTTTAATCTTTGAAAAACTTTTTGCCTTTTTTCTGTGCCGGTCACTTTGCAGGCGCCTTCGGGATTCTTGAAATATTCTTTCAAATTAAATCCACCGCCCAAAAGGGCGACAATACCAATGCCCGCTCTTATCCAAAAAATAAAACCGATAAACAAAAGCAAATTAAGCCAGGCAGCCATAAAAATATAATAGACAGAAGCCGAGGCCACCAAAAACACGCTTCCCAAAATCCACATTCGTTTTTTGTTTTCCATACCCATAAGCATAGAAATCAAAAACAAAAGTACCCACATGGCGCAGGGATTAAAGCCATCAAGCGCGCCAAATATTATGGTGATTATGGGCAATGACAAATTTTTTATGTTGATTTCGCCAATAATCGGCACTTTAATTTTTTCGGGAATTAGTGATACCGGTTCCAATTCATACTCAGCTAATTGTTCAGACTGTTCCTCGTTTTGTGATTCAGTATAATCCTCATAACTTAAAATCAAATCATTTTTTACAGGGTCGGCAACACCCGCAATTTTGTCTATCACATCGGCGCACCTGTCTTCTTGCACACATTTAATTGTTTCCTCCATGCTTAGTTTCAGGTCAGTATTATCACTCCAACCGATGAAATATTTTTCTCCGATAACAGTGAAAGGCACTCCGGCGATATTAACATCCATGGCCGAACCGATTTCTTTCAATAATTCTTTATTTTCACCGTTGTTATATACTTCGTAATCATAAAGAGTGACAAAAGGATATTTATTTGTGAGATATTCCAAATAAATTTTTTCATTGGCGCAATGCGGGCATCCGTCGCCCCAAAAGAAATAAATATTTACATCATCATTTTTTTCTTGCGCAAAAACACTTCGCCCCGGTATTACCAGCAAAGAAATTACAAATATAAAAAATAATATTTTTTTAAGCATATTAAATATGATTAATCATTATAGATTTTATCACTTAAATATATAAATAACAATCCCGCCACTCGTGAGTGGCGGGATTTGTAGCCCGTACGGGAATTCCGCGTCGCCGAGCCGACCACAATCGGCTCGACTCCTTTGTCCTGGGCAGCGTCAGACTGCCACTGGCAGTCTGACGACGTTCAAGCGTTTCGTTTTTGCTTCCGCAAAAACTTCACGTCTCACTTCCTGCCCGTGCGACTCCCTGGTCAGAATACAAATAATAAAATCGGCATAAAGCCGATATTATTATTTGTAGCCCGTACGGGAATCGCACCCGTCTTTCAGCCTTGAGAGGGCCGTGTCCTAACTGATAGACGAACGGGCCATGTTTTTGAAAAATAATGCATATATTATATCACATTTTAGCCAAAAAGTCAATATTTGCAAAGAAAAAAGCCGGTGTGAAACCGGCAAGAATTAGCAGAATAGAACAGAAAAGTGCAAAAAGAAACGTTTTTCATCAACCGAAGTGTTTGCGCGCGCGCTCAACGATATCAGCCCGCTCGGAAGTTTCGAGCCAGTCACATTTCAAAACCCAATCAGAGACTTCTCTAACCGTTGTAAAATGACCGCTACGTTTTTCTCCGATGCGAGATTTGTTGATAATCACTCGAAAAATTCTTTGACCACTCATAAGAATGTTTTTGGACCCTTCCGCCTCACAAATTATCGTCTTGTTCAAATTACCCATTATTTTCCCCTCCTTTGGGTTTGTTGTGGAATGTACGGCTACTTCAACTAGATATGTTGGCATAAAATTAATTATCTGTCAATGCCAAAAAATTACTTACACGGTCGAAAATAATTAACCCCATTAAATAATCGCCATATTTAACGGAATTGACAAAACTCTCAAAATATGCTATTATTTAGTGTTATAATTAAGCTAATAATTTATCTAATATAACGCATAATTTATATGAAAATGAATCGCATTTTTAACTGGGTTTTAGTTTTTGCCGTTATTTTTACGGCTTTTGGCATATCATATCCGGCAAAGGCCGCCTACAACGCGCCGTCGCTCAGCTATCCCACAAATAATCAGGTTTTGACCAATTATCCGAGGATGGCTAATTTCAGTTGGACTTCCATTTATGGAGCCAATAATTATCAAGTGGAAATCGCTTGCGACACTTGCGTTAGCAAAACAATTAAATGGCAAAATGCCAGAACATATAATGTCGTCGGCAATACTTTTAGCGTTACAGTTCCCGGAGCCGACAATCAATTTCGCTGGCGTGTGCGCGCGGTCGGCAATATGTGGAACAACCAAGTCGGCCAATGGTCTGAATATAGATATTTTACTTTCAATACCAAAAATCAAACAAAATTAAGCACACCAAGTATTAATCTTCCAAACAATGGGGAACAATATAATCAATCCTCAATATATTTTGATTGGTCTGATGTGAATTCCGCCACCAAATACGGCTACGAAGTTCATAAATGGAATACTTCTTTGAGCCAATGGGAAAGCAAGGATTCTCAAATTATTTCTTCCGGCGTGAGTGCTGTTAATTACAACATATCAAATTGGGGTGATGGACAATTCCGCTATCGTGTTTATGCCGGAGACAATTTGGGTAACAAAAGTGAATGGTCTTCTTGGAGATATTTTTATAATACTTATTCCACAAACAACAACAATAATAACAATTATTCCTACACTGCTCCGACCATCACCGAACCATACGCCAACCAATATTATTCTACCGGCTCAAATGTAACCGTGAGATGGAATTCGGTCACAAATGCGACGGCTTATGATGTCCGAATTGAATATGAATCAAATGGAAATTGGTATAGTGAGTCTAACACAAATGTCACTTCTCTTTATTTAACCAAATATTTTTCCTACACAAATGAATATCGAGTGAGCGTTCGCGGTGTATTTGTTGATGGCGTTACTACCAATTATTCCGATTGGAGATATTTCAATGTCGGACAAAGTAATAACAATTATTCCTACACTGCCCCGACCATCACCGAACCATACGCCAACCAATATTATTCTACCGGCTCAAATGTAACCGTGAGATGGAATTCGGTCACAAATGCGACGGCTTATGATGTTCGAATCGAATATGAATCAAATGGAAATTGGTATAGTGAGTCAAACACAAATGTCACTTCTCTTTATTTAACCAAATACTTTCCATACACAAATGAATATCGCGTAAGTGTTCGTGGTGTCTTTGTTGATGGCGTTACTACCAATTATTCCGATTGGAGATATTTTAATATTGGTCAAAGCGACAGTTATTATAACCCGCAATCTCCGCCGACAATCACCGATCCATATGCGAACCAATATTTTTCATCCAGCCAATCCGTGACTGTTCGTTGGAATTCAGTTCCTAGCGCGACTTCATACAATGTCCGTGTTGAATACAAATCAGGAAGCAACTGGCTTATTGAATCAAACACAAATGTAACTTCGCTTTATTTGACTAAATATTTATATTATACAAATGAATATCGCGTTCAAGTAAGAGCGAATTTTAGTGACGGCAATTACACCAATTGGTCTGATTATAGATATTTCAATTATAACATCGGCTCATCATACAGCTACACCTCGCCTGTCATTTCCACGCCAACAGAAAATCAAACATTATATTCACGATATGTTTTTCCGACTTGGTATACCATTACCGGCGCCGTGTCATACGAAATTAATGTTAATTACAAATCGGGCACCGGCTGGCTTGAAGAAGGATTGTACACTTCAGTTTTAACCAGCGTCGGTTTGGACCTCAAATATTCAAATGAATACAGAGTGCGCGTCCGCGCAAAGTTTACGGACGGCACATACACTTCTTGGTCCGACTGGCGGTTATTCCGAGTACAATTATAAAAACAAAAATCCCGATTTTAAGTCGGGATTTTTTGACAGAAGCGGTTAAAGATTATAAAATTATTACATAAAAATTAAATCATCGCAGAATATGGAAGCAGAAAGAGCAAAAAATATAAATGAACATAATATGTCAGCAGAACCAAAAAAAGCCCCGGAGTCGAGCGAAAAATTGCCCAAATATATTGGAGAAATTCTTCCAAGAGATGCCGATGCGATACTTCATGGTATTTCCGCCGAATTGGGAGCGGAATCCGAATCAAAGATAGACCGGTCGGCAATTGAGCGCGTCAAAAATTATTTGGATAGGGCTAGCTTGGTTGAAGCGCTTGAAAATGGCGCTGAACTTTCAGAAAGCGACCGCGAACGACTGGGCGGAATGATAAAAGAACGGGGCTGGTTCGCGATGTTTAAAGAATTAAAAGCCGGGGATTCCATGGCATATTTTTCGTCTCCGGGTGGTGAATTTTCGGTTAAAAATTTGAATACTCTTTTTGGCGAACAAGTAACCGATTCCATAATCGACAGCAGAAAAAAGATTTTGAATGAATTAATGGCCGAGTCTGGGCACGAGTTGTTATCGCAAGATTATCGAAGCGCGTCGTTCAAGTTGTCAAAAACAGGTGAAGCCCTGCCGGAAGAAGATATGAACGCGATTTCATCCGCGCTCAACAATCGAATGAAAGAAGTGATTAATTCCGCGATTGATTCGCGCTTGGCCGAAGACGGGGATGCGGATGTGGGCAAATACGCAAGAATGCGTGATTTGCTTGGCTCTGATGGTGAGGGTTATCGCATAAATTTTGGCACAAGCGTTGTTGACCAGTCGCAAAACGAAACAGATAAATCAAATATTATTCAAGCTTTGGCCGAATGCGCTCAAACAGCGCAGTTGTCGCGTCGTTTATCAAAAGATTCATATGGTGGCGCCTATGACCGCGAAAACGTGGTTAATGAAATAAAAGGAGAACACGGCATCAATGAATTGGGCGATAAATTATTGGATAAAACCATTACCGATGAAATGGGAATTAAATATAAAGTATTCACAGAAAAAGATGGTAAAAGAATCATGAATAGAGATTTGTTGCGATTGACAAGAAAAGGACAATTCAAGCCGGAAGATTCCGACGCTGACACATTCAGAATGGTTCAGCAATATGTCCGTCGTATCAATCTTGTTGACTTGGTAAAGCCGTTTACCGCCAAAGAAGCGGTCGGCGGTGAAATCAGCGCGCGAATTGACAGAATGTCAAAGTTTGTGGAAAAAAACGAAGAAGGCAAATATGTTTTGAAAGCCGATTTGTCGCAAACGGACAGAGAACAATTATCCGCCGAATTAAAAACCGACCAAAAAGACGGAACTTATGACGCGCCGGAGTTTTTTCACAAAAAAGCATCTGAATTAAAAGATTGTGTTTATATAAATATCGATGTTTTGGATTTGGGCGTTGATTTGCTTTTGGAATATGAACAATTGATTCAGGAAGTGGGTGAGGACGAAACAAAATTACGCGAGGCCTCAATTGTCGCCGGTGATAAAATCACGGAAAATATGCGCGCTATCAGAGCAAAAGCGCTTGAGGTGTTCAAAAAATATTTTCCTGACGCCGACCCGATTGACAGAGTGGGCGGAGATGAAATCGCTTTGGCCATTGAAGACAAGGGTGACCAGAAAGTATTTGAAGAATTTATGCTTGCGCTTCAGAATGAAACCGGCACCAGAGTGGTAAAAACAGTGGTCGGCGGTTCCGAGCGCCACAGTAAAGATGCAAAGAGCGATGAATTATTGAGCGACCATTTGACGGCCATCAAAAGAGCCGAAAACGGCAGTGAAATGTGCAAGAAGATTGAAAAAAAGATGCGTTTGGCGGAATTAATTCTTGAACAAATGAAAGGAATACCTGCATCCGACGAGGCACGATTGAATGAAGAGTTATCGCGAATGGAAATAAAACATTTCAAAAACATTGCCGTGACCGAAGACTCGTCCGGCAAATTAAAAGTTATTTGCCGTTTGGAAAAAGGAGGAATTGGCGAACTGGATATTAAAGAAGTGGAAAATTGGATCGGTCAGGCGATTGCCCTTGTTTCCGGTAAGTTTGAAAAATAATTTATGGCAAAACAGCTTTTGCTTCATGCTTGCTGTGCTCCATGCAGTATCGCAATTATTGATGAACTGAAAAATCAATATGATTTAACGGTTTTGTTTTATAATCCCAATATTTTTCCAAAAAATGAATACGAAAAGCGCAAAGCCGAAGTTATCCGCGTGTGCGATGAATGGAGCGTGCCATTCATCGACCTTGATTATGAACACGAAAGCTGGAAAAAAGCGATTGCTGGAATGGAGGGTGAGCCTGAATCCGGCAAAAGATGCGCCGTATGTTTTGCATCGCGCCTAAAACGAACCGCGGAGTACGCCAAAGAAAATAATATTAAAATATTTGCCTCAAGTTTGACCAGTGGCAGAAACAAAAACGCCGATATAATCGGCGGAATTGGAAAGCGCTTGGCGGATGAGTTCGGTTTGGAATTTTTGGATGAAAATTGGAAAAGCAAAGGCAGGCAAGAAAAAGGGCAAAAATTAACATCAGAGCGGGGGATATATAGGCAAAATTATTGCGGTTGCGAATTTTCCTTATCTGTCATTGCGAGAAGTCCCAAAGGGACGCCGAAGCAATCCCACGTTCGTCTTGTCATTGCGAGGAGCCCCAAAGGGTCGACGAAGCAATCTCCTAAAATTTAATTTCTCTCCCATTTTTTAAATGCTCGATTGCTATGTCAATCGTTTTTTTATTTTTCAAAAGCTCCTCAATTTTTTCCGGCCATTCAATAACACAAATCGTGTCCGGCGCGCCCAAGTAATCCGCTCCACCCGTATCCAAAAATTCTTCAACATCTTTTAAACGATACAAATCAAAATGCGCCAACTGTTTTACTGTGCTTTTTCGTTTACAGGGCATAGTTAAGTTAGCTTGGCGTTTACAGGGCGTAGCGAAGCGAAGCCCTGTCATTCTGAGCGAAGTCGAAGAATCCCTTCGGCAATCACCAATTTCATAAACATTCATAATCGCAAACGACGGACTAACCACCTCTTTTGTTATCCCAAACCCTTTCGCCAACCCTTTTACCAAAGTAGTCTTTCCGGCGCCCAAATCCCCGTACAAACACAAAATATCTCCGCCTTTAAGCTTGGCAGAGATTTTTTCGCCTATTTTAACGGTTTCCGCTTCATTTTTGGCAATATATTTCATATTTCTTGCAGTTTCCCCCCTCTTATTAAGAGGGGGATTAAGGGGGAGTCTATTATTAAAATAAAATATCATTAATTCCCCAAATAATCAAGATTAATTCGTTTGACATTGCTTCCATTTTGCCATAAAATATATGAATATTATTCAACCGGCAAGTCCGGATTTTTAGCATAATTTATGTATCGCCAAAAATTAGAGCTTCTTATCAAAATTCTTATTTACACGGCATTTTTTATTCCACTCATTGTTTTGCCCGGTTCATTCATTTTTCCGTTTTATTGTTCCAAAAATTGTAATTTTTAGAACCATCATCGAGATAATGCTTGGCGTGTATGTTTTGCTTTTGATAATCAACTGGAAAGAATACAAGCCGACTTTTACTCCGCTCACCATCGCGGTTTTTTGTTTCTATATTTTGAGTTTTGGTTTATCCACTTTTTTTGGCACAGACACATACCACAGTTTTTGGGATAACCACGAAAGAATGCTTGGTTTTTTCACCATCATACATTATTTTATTTTTTATTTGATGTGTTCAAAGTTCCTAAAAAATTGGACTTCATGGAAATGGGCCATGAGAATCTTTTTGTTTGCCGGACTCGCGGTCATGTTTATTGGGCTTTTGCAGGTCGGCAACCCTCAATTACTTTTGAATCAAGGCGCCGAACGAATTGCGAGCACCCTTGGCAATCCGATTTATGTCGGCGGTTATGCTTTGTTTTTGGCTTTCATGGCCGTACTTTTAATTTTGAAAGATAAAAATCGCATTTGGAAATATACCTATGCCATAATGCTTATTTTTATCATACTAGGATTATTTTTTAGCGGAACTCGCGGAGCCATGCTTGGACTTGTGGCCGGAATTGGCGCCACGCTTTTAATTTATGCCATTGCTCTTCGCGGATACAAAAAAACAAGAATTGTAATTGGCAGTGCCATCGCCTTGATGATTATTTTTGTCGGAGTTTTGTATGCCAATCGTCAAACTGATTTTGTAAAAGATATTCCCGCGGTTGGCAGAGCGGTTAACACATCGCTTGCCGATATTAAAGCATCGCCCCGATGGATTGCCTGGGAAATCGCTTGGGACAGCTTTCTTGAACGACCCGCTTTTGGCTGGGGCCCGAATAATTATTTTTACGCTTTTAATCAGCACTATAATCCGCGTTCGCTTGATTTTGGCTATGGAGAAACATGGTTTGATAACGCCCATAATATTGTAATGAACACGCTTTCGGTTCAGGGCGCGCTTGGCATTATCACATATTTTGGCGTATTTTTTGTCGCTTTTTGGGCGCTCGTAATGGGTTATCGCAAAAAAGAAATAGACATTCATTTGCTTGCCATTGGAAGTGGATTTTTGGTAGCGCATTTTATTGGCAATATCACGGTATTTGAAAATATCACATCATATTTGTATTTTATGTTCTGGCTCGCGATGATTAATCGGCTGACTCTTAATAAAACAACCGATGTGGAAGCGATTCGCCACGAAGAAGAGATATTAAGAAAAGATGATAAAAAAATCGGTCCACCAGCGCTTATCATCACCGGTTTAATAGTTATTTTGTCAATTAACGCCTATAACATTCAATCAGCATCAGCCAATATGAAAACCCTTGACGCTATCAAGGCGCTTTCAACCGACCCTGTTTTGGGGCTGGAAAAAATGCGCGTTGCTTTTGATAATAAATCTCCGCATATTGATGACATTAGAAGCGATATTAGCAGAACGGCAACTCAGCTTATCTCCGCCTATGGCCAACAGATTGATTCAAATTTGGCAAAAAATATTCTTGATTTATCGTATTCGGAACTGGAGAAAAATACGTTATTGCACCCTTATGACGTGCGAAACTTTATTAGTTTGGCGCAATTGGCGCAAATGAAAGCCTATTTGGAAAATAACCCTTTGCATTTGAGTGATTCATTGAATTGTTTGAACTCCGCGCTCAAATATTCGCCAAAGCGTCAACAGCTTATTTTCTCGCTCGCCACACTTCACATGCAAATGGGACAACCCGATAAATCAATCGAGCTTCTTTTGCAAGCGGTGGAAGAAAATAAAAAAGTGGGCGAGAGCTATTGGCGTTTGGCTTATACATATCTTTCTATGAATGAAATTGAAAAAGCTTTTGAGATGATGGATTGGGCGGAGGAAAATGGCGCAAACATAACAGCCAATGATCAAACGGCGATTGACCAAATATTCGCGCCGTATGTGTCTTCAACCACGGGGACAGTAACAACAGAATAATTATGAAAAAAGCTTTAATCACCGGCATTACCGGTCAAGACGGTTCATATTTGGCGGAACTGCTTTTGGAAAAAGGTTATGAAGTCCACGGCCTCATTCGCCGGAGCAGTACTTTTAATACTTCGCGTATAGACCATCTTTATGAGGACCCGCATGTAAATGGAGTAAAATTGTTTTTGCATTATGGCGACTTGACTGACGGCAGTAATATTTCTCGACTATTGGAGCAAATTAAGCCGGATGAAATATATAATCTGGGCGCGCAAAGTCATGTGAAGGTCAGTTTTGACATGCCGGTTTACACCGGTAACACCGTTGGGCTCGGCACTTTGCGCTTGCTTGACGCGATCAAAGAATCGGGTATAAAAACAAAATTTTATCAAGCCGGCTCATCAGAAATGTTTGGCAAAGTTCAAGAAACTCCGCAAAAAGAAACCACCCCGTTTTATCCTCGCAGTCCATACGGGTGCGCCAAGGTTTATTCGCATTATTTAACCGTTAATTATCGCGAGTCATACGGTTTGTTTGCCTGCAATGGAATTTTGTTTAATCATGAATCGCCACGCAGGGGTGGAACTTTTGTCACCAAAAAAATTACCGACGCGCTCAAAAATATCAAAGAAGGAAAACAAGAAAAACTTTATCTGGGTAATCTTGATGCCAAACGCGATTGGGGATATGCCAAGGATTATGTAGAAGCGATGTGGCTGATGCTCCAGCAAGATAAACCGGATGATTATGTGATAGCCACAGGTGAAACGCATACTGTGCGGGAATTCGCGGAAACTGCGGGAAATTTTTTTGGTTTTGATATTGTTTGGCAAGGCAGTGGAAAAGATGAAAAAGGAATTGATAAAAATACCGGTAAAACAATTATTGAAATTGATGAGCGATATTTTCGACCGGCTGAAGTGGATTTGCTTTTGGGCGATGCCACCAAGGCAAAAAATATTCTTGGTTGGGAACCGAAAGTTAAATTCAAAGAGCTCGTAGCCATAATGTGCGAATCCTAATTGTCATTCCCGACTTGATCGGGAATCCAGTTCGTTGTCATTCTGAGCGAAGCGAATCTGGCGTTTACAGGGCGTAGTTAATAAGTGAACCTGGCGTTTACAGGGCGTAGCGAAGCGAAGCCCTGTCATTGCGAGAAGTCCCAAAGGGACGCCGAAGCAATCTTATTCGCACACTGTCATTCCCGCGTAGGCGGGAATCCAGTTACCTGTCATTCTGAGCGAAGCGAAGAATTTTATTTAAAAATTATGCAAAAAACATCCAAAATTTACATCGCCGGCCACACCGGCCTTGTCGGTTCATCCTTGGTCCGCAATTTGCAAGCCCAAGGTTACAACAATCTGGTTTATCGCACTATCGAAGAACTTGATTTAACAAACCAACAGGCAACTGCCGAATTTTTCGCGCAAGAAAAACCGGAGTATGTAATTTTGGCCGCCGCCAAAGTCGGCGGGATTTAAGCAAACAATACATACCCGGCACAATTTATATACGAAAATTTGCAAATTCAAAATAATATTATTCACCAGTCATACGTAAACGGAGTAAAAAAACTTTTATTTTTGGGTTCGGTTTGCATTTATCCAAAATTTGCCCCAGAGCCCGTCAAAGAAGAATATTTATTAACCGGAACTTTGGAGCCAACCAATGAGCCGTACGCCTTGGCAAAAATCGCCGGCATAAAAATGTGTCAGAGTTACAATCGTCAATATGGCACAAATTTTATTTCCGTAATGCCTGCTAATTTATATGGCCCTAATGATAACTTTGATTTGGAAAAATCACATGTAATTCCGGCAATGATTCGCAAATTCCATGAAGCGAAAATTAAAGGTGATAAAGAAGTAATACTTTGGGGCACAGGCAATCCTCGTCGTGAATTTTTGCACGTGGATGATATGGCAGAGGGTTGTATATTTCTCATGAATAATTTGAATCCGACCAAAGAGCAAAATGAAAAAGGGGATATATTTGTAAATTTGGGCGCTGGAAAAGATATAAACATCAAAGATTTGGCAAACTTGATTCAAGAAATTACGGGATACAAAGGAAATATTGTTTGGGATACAACCAAGCCCGACGGAACCCCCGGAAGATTGATGGACAGTTCAAAAGTCAATAATCTTGGTTGGCAACCAAAATTTGAATTGAAAGAAGGATTGGAATCTACCTACAAATGGTACCAAAACTCAGCAATTTAATTATGATAGACATTCTATTTCAAAAAATTAACAAAATTGTACCCGAGCGCTGGAAGTGGATTTTGGAACACGCCGGGTTCAAAAAATATTTTGCCAATACCGGCTGGATGTTTATTGGGCAAATGTTTTCGCTTGTTGTTTCTTTTTTTATCGGCGCTTGGTTGGCGCGTTATTTGGGCCCTGAAAATTACGGAATCATAAGCTACTCGGTCGCGTTTGTCGGACTTTTTACTTTCATTGCTTATTTGGGCATCCATAATATTTTACTTCGAGATTTGGCAAAGAATCCCGAAAAAAAAGACGAGCTAATGGGGACCGGTTTTGGATTATTGCTTGCTGGGAGTATCACCGCTTTTATATTAATTCTCATTTCCGCTCTTTTGTTCGAATCATCAAATTTTGTTCGAGGATTGATTATTTTATACGCTTCAACTTTTTTATGGTCAGCATTTGGGGTGATAAGCGTTTATTTTCAATCAACTGTTCAGGCAAAAAAGAATGTCCAGGCGACAGTTATTTCCGCGCTGGTTGCTTCGGTTTTGAAAGTAATTTTGATTTTGACCGGACAGGGGATTATTTGGTTAATGGCAATTTTTGTTGTTGAATCATTAACCCTTCTCGCATTGTACATTTTCAATTATTTAAAAAGTGGCTACAAATTCAGCACTTGGAGATTTGATGTTCGTCTGGCAAAACAAATTTTATCAGGCGCTTGGCTTCTGGCTTTGGCCGCCGCCGCCGGATATATATTCTTGCGTGTTGACCAAGTGATGATCAGGCATTTTTTGGATGAAACAGCAGTCGGGTTGTACTCTGCCGCTATAAAATTAGTGGAAATTTGGTATTTTATTCCGGGTATAATTTGCGGTTCATTACTTCCGGCCATAATAAACGCAAGAAAAGTAAGCCAAGAAAAATTTTTCAGCCGGTTACGAAAATTATATTTTTTGCTTGGCGGAATGGCGGTTGTAATCGCCTTGCTCTTGTCTGCATTCGCCCCAATAATAGTGAACTTTTTATTTGGCAACGCCTATTTTGAATCAATCGGAATTTTACGAATATATGTTTGGTCGGGAGTAGGATTCTTTTTAAACGCCGGATTTTACCAATATTTTTTGGCGGAAAATCGTTTGAAAACAATTTTTTATTTTTATTTATTTTTGATGGTGTTAAACATCGCGCTTAATTTTATCCTAATCTCCAATTTTGGCATTACCGGCGCCGCCTGGGCAACAATGATTTCATATTCAGTGGGCGCTCTCGCGATTCTAATTGGCAATAAAAAATTGTTGTTAAGTAATGTAAATAGTTAAATATGTTAAATCTCAATCAAAAAAAAGTGGCCGTGCTTGGGGGTGGGGGTTTTTTTGGCAAGCATATTATTGAGTCCATAAAAAAACGCGCCAATTGTAAAATAATAATACCCAGAACCGCGGATGGATGGGATTTTCGCCTTCTCGCGAATTGTGAGCGTTTTTTTAGCACGCATAAGCCAGATGTCGCGATAAATTGTGCGGCATGGCAGGGAGGAATTGGGTTTCATAGTGGCAAACAAGCGGATTTGTATTTTGATAATTTAATGATGGGAACCTTTTTAATGAAAGCAGCGCAACAAAATGGCGTGGAAAAATTTGTAAATATTATTGCCGGCTGTTCCTATCCCGGCTACCTGGAAAAGGATGAATTAAATGAAAATGATTATTGGAATGGTGAAGTGCATGAATTAATTTTTAGTTATGGATTTTCAAGAAAAACAACGGCTGTTTATGGGTTGGCTCTCAAAAAACAGCATAATTTTAATTCCATCCATTTGATAATGGCAAATATGTATGGACCGGGTGAGCACTTTAACCCGGAACAAAGCAAGGCTCTTGCGGGATTGATTAAAAAAATTTATGAAGCTAAAATGAACAATGCGCCGACTGTTGAAATTTGGGGTTCGGGCAAACCGATTCGTGATTGGTTGTATGTGAAAGATGGCGCGGAAGGTATTTTGAAAGCGACTGAACTTTATGATGATGTTGCGCCGATTAACATCGCTTCCGGTGTGGGAATTTCCGTAATTGATTTGGCGGAAACAATAAAGAAGGTAATTGGCTATGAAGGTGATTTTACTTTTAATACGGATAAGCCTGATGGTGCTCTGAAAAAAACATTTGGAATCAAAAAAATGAAAGAAACTTTGGGTTGGCAACCGGAAACTTCGCTTGAAAAAGGTATCCAAGAAACCGTTGATTGGTTTAAAAATAATTATTCATTTGCTATTATGCATTAAATATTAAATTATGAAATTTATTGATCGATTAAAAAGTTCAAAAATTTATCAAATACGTTTGAGTGTGGAAAGGTTTTTAAATGCAACTATTGGCTTGTTTCTTTTTCAGTACAAGAGAAAGGATAACCTATTTTCTTTTTTTTACGACTCTTTAGTATATCAAAATGTTGTTTGTCATGATTATTCACCAACGAAGAATTATTATGAATTTGGTGTAGCTAGCGGCGGTTCTATTAAAATATATATATTAGCATTGAAGAAATTCTGCAAAGATTACAAGAAGAATATTAATGATTTTCACATTTTTGCTTTTGATAGTTTTCAGGGTTTGCCGAAGGAGGGGGTCGGTGATAATCATGTAATTTGGGGTCAGTCGCAGATGGTACATCCGAAGGAACAGGTTCTGGGAGTTATTCGAGAAACTAAATTTCCGATTGATAATTTTCATTCTGTCGATGGTTTTTATGATACGACATTAACTACCGATTTGAGAGATAAATTTGTAACATTTGCTCCGGCGATTATTAATATTGATTGCGATTATTATTCATCGACCATTATGGCCTTAAAATGGCTTATGCCGTTGTTGAGTAGTGGTGCGATTTTCCGTTTCGACGATATTTGGGCATATCATGGGCATCCTGATTATGGTGAACTAAAGGCAATAAACGAATTTAACAATCTTGGTTTTGGGCAGTTGCAATTGTTTCCTCTTTGCGGTTTGCCGTCGTATGTATATATTTATTCAAAGAAATTTTTTGAATATGACCAGCGCAAATAAATTAAAAACAGTCGCAGTAATTGGCGCTCAGGGCGTGTTGGGGTCAGATCTGGCGGCATATTTAAGTGATGAATATATTGTTACCAAAATTGATAAAGATAACTATTTGGATTGTGTTGGCAATGAATTTGATATTTTAATAAATGCCAACGGCAACAGTCGTCGATTTTGGGCGAATCAAAACCCTGTTGAAGACTTTATTGCTTCAACTGAGTCTGTTTATAAAACATTGTTCGATTTTAAATATAGAAAATATATATATATATCATCGAGCGATGTTTATGTTGACCATTCCTCGCCACAAACAACAGACGAGATAACTAACATTGATTATAAGAAGTTGTGCCCCTATGGTATGCATAAATTTTTAAGTGAAATACTAGTACGCAAGTATTGCAAGTCGTATATAATATTACGTTCTAGCATGATATTGGGCAGTAATTTAAAAAAAGGTCCACTTTTCGATGTCATAAACGGTCAACCTATTTTTGTTACATTAAATTCAAGAATTCAAATGATAACCGCTAATGAAATTGCAAAAATAGTAAAAAATTTAATTAATCAGAAAGTGGTTAATGAAGTTTATAATATTGGCGGAATTGCAACGGTGAATATGCAAGATTGTATCGCGCAATATTTTTCTAATAAAAAAATCGAAGTCAACAATGATGCGGAAACTCAAATTTATGAGATGAATGTGGAAAAAATTAATAGAATAATAAAATTAAAAAATTCATCTGAATATTTAGATGATTATTTAAATACTATTATTAATAAATAATATGGTAAATAAATTTAATAAAGTTTTGGTAACAGGTGGCGCGGGTTACATCGGCAGTATCTTAACAAAGTTATTATTGGAATCAAATTATAAAGTGCGAGTTTTAGACAGATTGGATTTCGGCGTAGATCCAATTATACAATTTTTTTCGAATCCAAATTATGAATTTATCAAAGGCGATATCCGTAATCAAGATATTATAAAAAACGCATTGGACGATATTGATGTTGTTATTCATCTTGCTGGTATTGTCGGATATCCGGCTTGTCGCAAATATCCGGTCGAATCAAAAGAGATAAATGTTGATGCCACAAAATTATTAGTGGATTTGGTAAATGGACAAAAACCAATTTTATTTGCTTCGTCTGGAAGTACTTATGGAAAAATGATTGAAAAATTATGCACCGAGACATCGCCTCTAAATCCTTTGACAAATTATGGTGAACATAAAGCCGAAGGCGAAAAAATTATTGAAAAAAATGGCGAATATGTAATTTATCGTTTTGCTACTGCTTTTGGTGTTTCGCCAAGAATGCGCTTGGACCTTATGCCGAATGATTTTGTGTATCGGGCAGTAAATGAAAAAACACTGATTGTTTATGAAAAGCATTTTATGCGTACTTTTATTCATGTGCGTGACATGGCACGTTCGTTTTTATTTGCTTTAGAAAATTATGAAAAAATGAAGGGTCAAGTATATAATGTTGGCGACAATAAGATGAATTACAGCAAAGAAGACCTGTGTTTAATGATAAAAAATAAGATTGATTATTATTTACATTTTGCTGATGTCGGCCATGATTTTGATCAACGTGACTATATGGTTTCTTACGACAAAATACATGAGTTGGGATACCAAAATACAGTTAGTATGGAAGATGGAATTGATGAGCTTATTAAAGTATGCGAATTAATCAACGTAAAAAATCATTATTATAACGCATAATAATCATGAAAAAATTAAGTATTGTCACATCGGCGTATAAAAGTGAAAAATATCTTGAAACATACTTCAAAAATATTACAGGGCTTGAAGGTTTTAATGATTTTGTAATTATTTTAATTCTCAATGACCCAAACGAAAAAGAAAAAGAAATCGCAGATTATTTCAAAAATAAATATCCTGACAATATTCGCATTGAACAAGTTCCGCGAGAAAGCATCGGCGCGTCCACTAATCGCGGTTTTGCGCTGACGACCACCGAATATGTCACTTATGCGGATGTTGATGACTACAAAAAAATAGATTGTTACAGTCGCCAGTTAAAAACCCTGGAGGATAATCCGGACAAAGGTTTTACATACGGCGATATTATTATGGTAACGGGCCAAGGTATTTTTAATGGATTGCGCATTAAAGCGCCGGAATTTTCAAGAGAAGTTGCTACTCGCGGTTCAATTGTTGGGCCCAATCATTTTTTTAGAAAAAAATTATTGGATAAATGCGGCTACTGGGATGAACAATTCAAGTCGGGTGGCGATTTTGATTTTCAAATTCGCGCCGCGTTTAATACTGATTTCAAAAAAATTATTGGTGAACCGTTATTGTATTACACACGCTACGAGGGGAGTGGGAGCGCCAGTAGTAATGAATTGCAACAAATTGAACGCACGGTTATTGAATTGCGCTATGGAATTTATGACAAAATAAATTATAAATATCTGCCGAAAGCTTTGGAATATGATATTTTTCATGTTTACCATGGTGGTCAAAAAAAGCATATTAGCGAATTGGTTCCGAATTATAAAGAAATGATGGAGGAAAGATACAGAAAATATTTTAAAAAGGGGATTAGGCGCAATTTGATTGACCCGACTAAGATAGAAAGAATTAAATTGGGCATTAAATATTTATTCAAAAACCCTGTTTGGTTAATTAAAAAAATTGGTATAAAATATGATTCAAATCGAAAAAAATAATACTGACTTACTAAAAAACCTTCCTTCAAATTCTAGAATTTTAGATGTTGGCGGTGCCTCAGCCCCACATAATCAGGCTAGTCATCTGATAGACATTGTATCGTACGATAAAGTAAAATTTGAAAACAGCAAAGGCCCCGGCCAAAGAAAATTGTTGCCCAAAGAAAATTATACTCAGCATGATATTTGCTCTCGAGAACCTTGGCCTTTTCAAGATAAATTTTTTGATTTTAGCATTTGTTCGCACGTTTTGGAAGACGTCAGAGATCCACTTTGGGTTTGTTCTGAATTGATAAGAGTTAGCAAAGCGGGGTACATTGAGGTTCCCTCAAAGAAATACGAAACAACTTTTGGCCTTGAAGCAAAAAAATTGGCGGGCGCTAGCCATCATCGTTGGATAGTAGATTTATCTGAAAATAAATTACGTTTTACATACAAATATTTTCACGTTCATTTAAAGTATTTGAATTTGAATAAGGCAAAGTACCAGAATCCACAAGATAATTCATGGGTATATAAATTTTCTTGGCAAGATAATTTTAATTTTTTCGAAAATTGGTTGAATTCCGGTAGAGAAATAATGGAATATTATTTAGATAAAAAAATTTCTGATAGAGAAATGTGGAAATATTTTAGTAAAATTCAAGGCGGTGGCATAGTAAATTTTATTAAGTACTTAAAAAATACCAATAAATTTGTATTTGATATCTATAAAAAAATAAAACATGAAAAAGATATTGGTAATGCCGGTTAAAAACGAAGATTGGATTTTGGAATTTTCTTTGCAGTGCGCTTCTTTATGGGTGGACAATATTATTGTTGCCGATCAAAATTCGACTGACACGACGCCTATGATTTGTAATAAATTTGACAAAGTCATTTGTGTAAAAAACGAACTTAGTAATCTAGACCAATCTCATGCACGGCAAATACTGCTCAATAAAGCCAGAGAATTATTTGGAACCGATAATATAATTATTGCGCTAGATGCAGATGAAATATTGTCTGCAAACGTATTAAATAATATCAATTTTGATAGTCAAGTTTGTAATTTATTGCCCGGCGAATCAATGATTTTACAATGGATAATGCTATCAAAAGACATCCATTCGCATATTGTTGAAAAAAATTCCATATGGTCGGCAAATTTCAAACATTTTATTTTTCGCGATGACGGCAAATTAAATTTTTCAAATAAAAAAACTTCCGAACCAAGAATGCCGGAAGACTACATGCGAAAAAGTGTTAAAAATAATGAGATAAAAGTACTGCATTTTCATTTTTTAGATTTTGAAAGGATGCTTTCCAAGCAAAGAAGATATAGAATATTTGATTTTTTGGAACAAAGTACTCTTAAAAAAGCGATAAAAATTAATAGAATGTATTTTGAGACAAAAAACATATCGCAACCTGAAACAACAAAATTATCAAAAGAATGGCTTGGATAAATATGGAAATTTAGTTAAAAACTTTCAAATTAAAAAAGAAAATTTTTTTTGGTATGATTTGGAATGTCTTAAAAAATTTAAAGAATACGGCGTGAATAAATTTAAATGGCTAGATATTTGGGATATTGATTGGGAAGAAAAAAGACAAACAGCAATTGAAAAAGGACATAAATTAGAAATCCCGGATTTTAGAAATTAAAGACCCGAGAAATATCTTTCAAAAATTTTATCATTCTACAATGCAGAGATTTATTTCTGATAATTCAATTATATATAAAATATTTAAATTTTTTAAAAAATAGACTGCTAATTATGAATAAATTTAAATTAATAGATGATAATGAAAGCTATCTTGCGCATAATTTCGAATTTGAAAAAGAAGGCGCATTAGAACGGCATCAAGATTGTTTTGCTGAATATGATCGGCGCAATCAATTTATACATTTAGGTTTTGAAAAAATAGCAAATGAAGTCACTGCGGCTGTAAAAACTCATATTGATATCGGATCTGGTGGTGGCTGGTTATTGCTGAAGACGGCGCCTCTTTTTGAAAAGGTGATAGGTGTTGAACCTTCAAAAGCCGGTGTGGATGTCTCAAAAAAAATTACTCAACAATTCCATAATATTTCCCACATTAATGCAGGCATGATTGAAGCGCTTAATAATGTGAATATTGATAAGCCGGTTTTTTTTACTACGGCAACTGTGCTTTCCCACATTCCAGATAAAATTGTATTACAATTCCTAAAACTAATTAACAATGCGCCACTTGGTTCTGTATTATATTTTGGGGAACCGTATGGAAAAAACCGTCAGCAATATTTGTGGCATATTCGAAGTAAAGAGTGGTGGGCGTATCATTTACCAAATTGGGAATTGAGATTTAACGATGTGTTAGCAGATAATTATTGTTATGGTGTAATTGGCGAATGCGTTGGTCAAAGTGCAGTAAAAAATGATTACAAAATGACGCGAGTTAAAAAAATTCAATGGATAATAAGTGGGGTGCCTTCTCGCATCAAGTATGGGATGAGATTGTTACTTAATTTTTTTCGCTAGTAATGACGTGCTATTAATAATAAGGATATGAATATTAAAAATATTATAAAAAATTTATTTGTTAAATTAATCAATTCATTTTTGAATAAATTTGGAAAGAAATTTGTTATAGTTTCTAACAGGTTGGATGGTGGTGTGCCACGTTTTGCTGTTAAGGCCGACCTTGGTTATTGGTATGTTGGAGATATCTATAACGAAGCCGATATTTCAAATGGCATTGCCAATAATGGTTATGTGGAAAAAAATGAAACTGAATTGGTAATTAAAATCATCAATTATTTGCTTGAAAATATAGATGATATCGTGGTTTATGATATTGGTGCTAACACGGGTTATTATGGAATACTCACAGCCACGGTTGGTGGTGGCAGAGTTAAAGTTTTTTCCTTTGAACCCGTTAAAGAACACGTTGATATATTGCGCGAAAGTTTAAAATTAAATAATTTAGAAAACAAGATCACTGTTATCCCCGTGGCTTTGAGCAATGAGGATGGCGAAAGTAGTATATTTCTATCCGGCACCGGTTCAACAATAGTGAAAGGATTTATGAATGTTGCGGTGGATAACCAAAGAAACGTTGCTGTCAAAAAATTGGATGGTCTGATTATGGCGAATAATATGGATTTGCCGGATTTCATAAAAATTGATATTGAAGGGGCCGAATATAGTATGCTTTGCGGGAGTAAAGAAGTTATAGCTAAGTCGCGCCCAATAATATTTGTGGAGATAATCGCCCATGCTCAAAATGGAAAGCAGGTATTTAATAATGCTCATAGTTCCGCGACTTTGAATTTGTTAAGAAATGATCTTGGATACGCGGTTTTTTGTTTAGTTGATGATAAATTAAAAAAAGTTGATTTAAATTGGGATATTGAAGGCGCAAAAATGTATTTATGTTTGGATCCGGCTAAACACATGCAATTAATTAATAGATTATGTCTTTAATAAGTTTGGCAAAAAAAATATTTCCATCATGTTTTTTAAATAAAGCGAAGATTTTATTGTCTTTTTATCGATTGTATATTTCTCGCCGTCGTGGCGGAATCTGTGAATATAATAATAATTTATCAAATGATAATAAAAAAATAATTTTATTTTACGAAATTAATGGCTTGTCATACGCTGGCACACAAAAAAATTTGCAAATTTTAGCTAAATATCTTGATAAGAAAAAATATGAAGTTTTTTTCATGTATTCTTCCAAAAATCATAGCGAACGAAAGGGATATTTGGAAAATTCCGGCATTCATTTGATTGATTTTGACTATGAAAGTGTTGAAAACAAATTACCGTTTTATATTACCGGAATGAAACCGCATATTTTTGATGTGATAAAAGATTATAATATTGATTTATTTGTCACGGCGGGTTCCGGTTATCCGGAATTTCCAACGGCAAATATTATTAAATTACCGATAATATTTATTAATGTTTTTGGCTCTGTATCCGTGCAGAAAAACATCGTTAAGCATGTATGTAATTCAAGTTTGACGGCTAATACGATTAGACCATGTATTACAAGTGATAAAGTTGAAGTTATGTATGTACCAAGCGAAGGCCCATCGGAAATTCCGTTGAATCGCGGTCGTAATTTACGTATTAAGTTGGGTATTAACGAAAATGAGTTTATCTTTGGTCGTATTGGCCGGCCTGATGATAATATTTTTGACCCGATTGGCATAAACGCCTTCAAAGAAGTTGTTAAAAAATATTCCAACGCCCATTATTTGATTGTGGCGCCATCGCCAAAATTAGAGCAAATTGTGCGCGAAGAAAATATTCCGAATGTGCATTTTTTACCTTTGATTGCCGAGGAAAAAGATGTATGGGCTTTCCATAATGCCATTGATGTTTTGGGGCACTTTCGCAAAGATGGCGAAACATGCGGTTTAAATATTGCCGAATCAATGTTGTGCGGAAAGCCGATTATTTCGCACAAATCTGTCGTTTGGAATGCTCATTTGGAATATTTGGATAATTCCTTCTCGCGCGTCGCGAAAATTGATGATTTAAATCAATATGCGGAATTTATGAAAGAATTTATTGAAGCTAAAAATAACGGTAAAATTGTTGAAATGGGCAAACATGCAAAAGAAAAAGGTGATGAGTTGTTTATAATTCAAAACAACATGGGTAAATTTGAAAAATGGATTGATGAAGCATTAAATTGATATGTCTTTAGTAATTCTAACAAAATCACCTGTATTAAATTTTAAAGATTTTATTAGACATATTAAATCTTTTATCAAATTTTTGCTTGGGCAAAAGCGCGGACCGGATGTGGTAGTTGATAGTTTATTAAAAGGACTGAAAGAGTTAAATTTTGATTTTAAATTTAATATTAGCGCGAACGAAATTAAACCCGATGATATTGTGTATATCAATGGAAGCTTGGAAGCTTTGAAGTGGGCGATAGAGGCAAAAAAGAAAGGAAAAATTAAAAAATTAATTGTTGGCCCGGTAATGGTTGTGGTTCCAAGCGAAAAAAATGGGATAATTATGGGTAAAGCGATTGATGTAATTATTGTACCGTCTCTTTGGGTAAAAAATCTATGGGTTAATATGAACCCGGAATTATCCGACAGAATTGTGATTTGGCCGGCAGGCATAGATGAAACAACTCAAAAAAAATTAACTAAAGAACGAGTCATAATCTATGCAAAAAATTGCGATGAGAAATTATTATCAGATGTTAGGCATTTTTTGGCTCAAAAAAAAGTATCTGTTGATTTAATAAAATATGGATATTATCGGCATGATACTTATCTTGATTTGCTAGACGAGGCAAAATTTATGATTTATTTTTCTCCGTCTGAAAGCCAGGGCCTCGCTTTGGCGGAGGCGTGGGAAAAAAATGTTCCAACGCTGGTCTGGAATAGGGGTTATTGGCAATATAATGGCATCTCTTGGAAAGATGAAAAAATTAGCGCGCCGTATTTGACGAAAGATTGCGGAATATTTTTTAAAGACATTAATGAATTCCAAAATAATTGGTTATTTATGAGTGAACATCTGGAAAAATTTAATCCTCGACAATATGTGATAGAAAATTTTTCACATCGTCGCGTAGCCGAAAATTTTGTCAATTTAATTAAGTTATGAAAATATTAAGAAAATTATTTTATTTAATATCCAGCAATAATTCTATTTATCGAGTGGCAAAGCGTTTGGTTTTTGATCACCGCGGAGAGAATAATTGCGAGATTGACACCAACGGAGAGATGTTTGTCTTAAAAAAATATTTAAATGAAAATGATGTAATTTTTGACGTTGGAGCAAATGTGGGTGATTGGACAAAAACGGTTTTGGGTATAGTGCCGAATGCGCATGTGCATTGTTTTGAGCCCGGGCATTCAACTTTTAGCAAATTGGAACAAAATATTGATTCTAAAAATGTTGTGCTTAATAATTTTGGGTTAGGCTCTGCGAACGAGGAAAAGGTATTTTATATTTTTGACAATGATTCAACGGTTAATTCTTTGTATTTGAGAGATGAATTGGTTGATAAAAATAAAGTTGTTACGGAAAAAGTCGCAATAAACAAATTAGATGATTATTGTTTTGATAATAAAATTGAAAAAATAGATTTTCTAAAAATCGATGTTGAAGGCAATGAAATGGAAGTATTGAAGGGCGCGGAAAGAATGTTAAAAGAAAAAAATATTAATATAATTCAGTTGGAATATGGCGGTACATACATCGATGCCGGAATATTTTTAAAGGATATATTTGATTATTTTAACAATTATTCATTCTCATTTTTCAAGATATTACCGGATAAGTTGGTAAAGGTTAAATATATACAAGATTTGGAAAATTTCCAGTATTGCAATTATTTGATTATTAGCGATGATTACTGTAAGTAAATTTATAATTTTGCAAACAGATATTATTTATTTTTTATAAAATAATATTATGCGTGCTATCAAAATCAAAGGCGGTCTCGGAAACCAGATGTTTCAATATGCCTATGGCAGAAATTTGGAAATTGCAGGGAAGCGAATTGCTTTTGATATTTCTTTTTTTGACGGCGCGAAGCCCGTTGTTGATACGGCCAGGATTTTTAAATTGAATAAATTTAATATTCAAACAAAAACAAGGTTTGGTAAATTTATCACCAAAAAAGATTTATTTATTAATTATTTGAATAAAATAAAAAGACGGTTGGGTTTTTTTGTTGATGAATATTATCAGAATGAAAAATATTTTATTGGTATTGCCGATAAAATTAGAAAAGAATTTACTTTAAAAAATGATTTTTCGGCGCCAGCAAAAGAATATTTGCAAAGAATAGAAAATAGCGATTCTGTTTCGTTGCACATAAGGCGGGGGGATTATGTGGCGAATAAAAAAATTAACGCCTATCATGGTGTTTGCGGTTTGGATTATTACAATGAAGCAACGAGAATAATTAAAGAAAAAATAAATAATCCGATTTTTTTTGTTTTTTCGGATGATATTCACTGGGCGAAAGAAAATTTGAAAGGCAATGAATTTGTTTTTGTTTCTTGCCCTGAAATCGAAGATATTGAAGAATTAATTTTGATGAGCAAATGCAAACACAATATTATTGCCAATAGCAGTTTTAGTTGGTGGGGGGCGTGGTTGAATGATAATTCCGAAAAAATTGTGATTGCGCCAAAAAAATGGTTCAATGATAAAAAAGCCAAACAAATGGATATTGTGCCATCAAATTGGTTAAGAATATAATATGCCAAAAGTAAGTATAATAATGGTTGCCTATAATAGAGACAAATTCATCGCGCAAGCGATTGAAAGTGTTTTGTTTCAAAGTTTTTCAGATTGGGAACTTGTTGTTGTGAATGACGGCTCAACGGACAATACCGATAAAATTATAAAAAAATATACAGGTCAAAATTTGCCAATAAAATATTCCTCGCAAATCCGGAATAAAGGAATAGCCGAGAGCAGGAAAATCGCCCTATCTTTGTGCGAAGGTGAATACATGGCCGTGCTTGATAGTGATGATGTTTGGACTGATAAAGATAAAATAAAAAAACAAGTTGATTTTCTTGATAATAATAAAGATTATGTTTTAGTCGGCGGTATGGCGGGGGTAATAGACCAGGCGGGCTCTGTTATTGGAAAGATAAATTTTGAACAAACAGACGAGAGAATCAGAAATAAATTATTATTCAGCAATCAATTTGTTCATTCCTCAATAATGTATAGGAGAAAAGCGGTTCTTGAAATTGATGGTTATAAAGAGTATAAATTGGGAGAAGATTATGACTTGATTTTGCGAATGGGGAAAAAGGGTAAATTGATGAATTTTTCTGATGTGTTAATCAATTACCGCAAGCATTTATCAAGCGCCACTTGGAAAAACAGGGCATTTTCCGCCAAAGAGCATTTGAGAATAATAAGGCAATACAATGACGGCTCTTATCCCAATTATTGTTTGGCAATTATAAAAGCATATTTTAGAATTATGTTTGCCTATTTACGATTAATTTAACAAATGAAAATTCTCTATCTTATTACCAAATCGGAAGCCGGAGGCGCGCAAACGCATGTTGCCGATCTTTGCCGTTATTTTAAAGAAAAAGGAAACGAGATTATTGTGATGAGTTCGGGCGATGGCTGGCTCAAAAACGAATGTGAAAAAATCGGTGTTGCTTTTGTTGATAATAAATATTTTTCTAATAAACCATGCCCGCGGAGATTGTCCAACGCCATAAAAGAAACCAGGAAACTCGCCGATGAATTCGCACCGGACATTGTGCATTGTCATAGTTCATCTGCCGGAATTTTGGGACGTCTTGCGATTAAAGGAAAATTCCGCACAATTTACACCGCGCATGGTTGGGGATTCAATATTGGAATGAAGCCGTGGGTAAAATATCCGGTTTTGTGGCTGGAAAAGCTTTGCGCCAAATATACCGACACATATATTTGCGTGGCAGAGTTTGTAAAAAAATTGGGATTAAAATATGGTTTGGCGCCAGAAAATAAGTTTAAAGTAATTTATAATGGCGTTTCGACGGTATCGGTTATGGATGATTCTAAAATTAATCCGCCAGCCGGCGGACAAAAATCAAAAATCGGTTTGGTATTTATTGGCCGATTGGCCGAACCGAAAAAACCGGAATTAACGATTGAGGCCATTGCCGGTTTGCCAGAAGAAATAAAAAATAAAACAAAGTTCACAATTGTTGGTGATGGACCAAAGAAGACCGGTTTAGAAAATTTAGCCAAAGAAAAAAATATTGATGTTGAATTTTTGGGCGCATTGCCAAAAGTCGAAGCCATGGCCCAACTAAGATTAGCAGATATTTTTGTTTTCATTTCCGCTTGGGAAGGTTTCCCATATACAATTTTGGAAGCCATGTCCGCTGGTTTGCCGATAATAGCCAGTGATGTCGGGGGAGTTAGTGAAGCGGTGAATGAACAAAACGGAATTTTGGTTAAAAATCAGGTTGGACAAATTAAAGAAGCTGTATTAAAATTGCGAAAATACGATTGAAATGGGGAACGGAAGACGATGTTGTTGAAAAATTTTCTTTGGAAAAAATGTTAAATCAAATAGAAAATATTTATAAAAATATATGAAAAAAATATTAGTGACCGGTGGGGCTGGTTTATTGGTCTATTTTCAAACGTCTTTGATATTATAAGTTCAAGATAATAGTTTACGGCTTCGTTTGGGTGAGAATGGGGCGCGCCAAATTATCACAAAATTTTCGCTGGCCAATAGATGCTTGTCTCAGTCGAAGAACTGTATAAAATATCTAAAATATGAAGCTTATATATATAGGTGCCGGTTTTGTAGGGGCATGTTCATCGGCGGTGATGGCGAAATTCGGTCACGATGTTTTGGTATACGATGTAAATGAAAAAAGAATCAATATATTTAATACCTATAATCGCGACTTAATAGAGCAAGAATTATTTGAACAAGATTTGGGCAGTTTAGTGGTGCAAAATAGAGAGAATATCAGCTTTACCGCAGATTATCAAACAGTTGAAAAAGCATTTGATGATGCTGATGTCGTGTTTATTTGCGTGCCTACTCCGATTGGAGAAGATGGAAATTACAAATTGGATATTTATTTTGAAGCGTTGAACTCTTTGGCAACCGGACTGGTCAAGAGGAACAATGGCAAGCAAGAGAAACGTATCGTTGTCGTCAATAAAAGCACCGTACCGATTGAGATGGCGGAGGTCGCGGAGCAAAAATTGTCTGAGGCCGGAGTGACGAATTTTGGCGTTGTTTCAAATCCGGAATTTTTGGTTGAAGGACAGGCTATTCACGACTCCTTTAGTCCCGACAGAACAGTGATAGGTGCGCTGAGAGAAGAAGATTTTTCAGTGATGAAGCAAGTTTATCAGCGTTTTTATTATTCATCCGGTGGTAGTTATATTGAAGCCGGCCCCAGAGAAGCGGCCGCCGGAAAATTATTGGCTAATTTTATATTATTGAGCCGGCTAGTTACTTCTTTTGATGTGGTTGGAAGGGTAAGCGAGTCGTTTCAAGGAATAAATTTTGAAAAAATCAGAAAAATAGTGACGGCCGACAAAAGAATTGGCAGTTATGGATTTTATAACAATATATATGCCGGCGGAAGTTGTTTAACAAAAGACGCCGCCGCGTTGTCTTTTCAATTAGAAAAAGCCGGAAGCAACTCACAACAAATTAAACAGGTTTTATCCGGTAATATTTATCAACGAGAACATTTTTATCAACGAGTTAAAAATGATGCCGACTTTGATGTTAAAGGAAAGAAAATTGCCGTTTTAGGATTGTCGTTCAAAAGAGATACTAACGATGTGCGTAATTCCGGAGCAGTGCATATTGCGGAAAAATTATTAGATGACAATGTTGATGAATTGAGAGTTTTTGATCCGGTGGCGTTGGATCTTTTAAAAAAATATTGGCCGGAAAAAAATGATAAACGGATTATTTACTGCAAAAATGAAAAAGAGGCCTTGTGCGATTCAGACGCGGCTTTTATTCTAACCGACTGGCCTCAATTCAGCACGGTCGATCAAATCATTATTAGTGTTTGTCAGACTCCTTATTTAATCGCCGATGGTCGGCGCATGGCGCAACACGCGTATACGGATTTGCAGAAACGCGGTTACGATATTTTAGCTGTCGGCGGTCCTTTTATTAAAGGTAATAAATAATTTTTATGAGCAAATATTTAGTTACCGGCGGAGCCGGTTTTATCGGCGCTAATTTGGTAAAATTACTTCTTCGTGAAAATCATGAAGTTGTGGTGGTGGATAATTACGCGGGCGGGCGCAAAGAAGAACGCTTGCACGAAAAAGCCGAATATATTGATTTGGATATTTGTGATTTTGAAAAATTAAACAAAGTTTGCGCCGGCGGTTTTGATGGTATTTTTCATTTGGCGGCATTGCCCAGAGTTTCGTATTCAATGGAACAACCGATTGAAACGCACAATACGAATGTTAACGGTACTTTGAATGTTTTGGTTTGTGCCAAAGAAAATAATATTAAGCGCGTGGTGTTTTCTTCATCGGCCGCGGTTTACGGCGACCAAGAAAAATTTCCGGTCAAAGAATCCTTTTTGCCAAACCCAATGAGTCCTTATGGGCTTCATAAGCAGATTGGCGAACAATACTGCGCCTTGTTTAGTTCAGCTTATGGGTTGCAAACTGTCAGCCTGCGCTATTTTAACGTCTATGGCCCATATTTTGACCCTGAAGGGGCATATGCTCTTGTTGTGGGTAAATTCATTGACCAAAGAAAAAACAATCAGCCAATGACCATTTGCGGAGATGGGGAATATTACAGGGACTACGTGCATGTGGCGGATATTGCCAAAGCAAATTTGATGGCCATGGTGGGTAAATCCGCAGGTAAGGGCGAGGTAATAAATATCGGGAGTGGGGAGAGTTGTTCGGTTAATGAACTCGCGAAATTAATTGGCGGTCCGACGGTGAATATTGACCCGCGCGCCGGCGACCCGAGAAAAACGGAAGCCGACATATCGCTTGCCAAAAAATTACTTGATTGGAAACCGGAAGTTAGTTTGGAACAGGGGATTCGTGAGTTGAAAAAAGAATTTGGTGTGTAGACTCCCCCTCAGCCCCCTCTTATCAAGAGGGGGAAAACGTTGACTCTCCAAAACATCCTCGCAATGACAAAAGAAAAGCCCCGCGTTTTTGGCGCGGGGCATAATAAGAAACAACCAAGGTGCGATTTACAAGGAAGCGACTTCATCGGTCGCTTCTTGCAGTATCAGAAGCGGTTCGATGAGGGCGCGGTACATGACCACGTTTGGGGCGTGGCACTCGTCGTAATATCGCGTGTTCAAAAGGTGCAATATTGGGCAACAGATGGAGAAGTCGGCGAAGTAGTTGTACGCCCAGTGCGCCACCAAGCTGTCGTTCTTGTAGTCGTTCATCATGCTCGGGGAAGCGCCTTGAACCATTATGGCGCGCAGGTGGTCGGCCGAGAATCGAGTGGACAGGATCGGCGCCTTGACGTTCGCCATGTGCAGAGCGGCACGAGCCGCTCCTTCGGTACTCGCGGCGTCGGCATGGTCGCAAAGGCACAAAAGTCCCAAAAGCTTGTCTTGGAATGTTTCGGCCTTATCGATGCCGAGTGATTCCAGCCCGCGATTGTGGTATTTGACGGCGTAGTAGATTGCCTCGATTTCATCCGCCGTCAGGTCCTCGATTGGCATGGAGCGAAACATTTCCGCGGAATTTTCCGCGTGGTTGCCTTCGCGAATCCTGCCCAGGTCATGGACAGCCACCGCCACACCCAAGCACTTGACCAGCTCGGGTTCCAGCATGTCCGCGCACATCAGGCGAATATTTTCATACTCGGCCCGAACGCGACGGAGATGCCTGAGTCCGTGAATCAAATCAACGTCAAAATTGTGAGCCGTAAATTCATCGGTCACAAACTGCTCGACTTCGCGTGTCGAACGCACCTCGTGTATGTTCACAAATCCCTCCTTTTTGGTTGTTGCTTGTTAAAGAACCTGATTGATTAGAGTATCATTTTTGGTAGGAATTGTCAATGTTTACCACTGACTCCACCCCAGCCCTCCTCTTATCAAGAGGAGGGAGTATAAAAAAACGCCGTTTTTTACCGGCGTTTTTTGAATTGATTTTTTAGGCGTTCACTACGCTGACAAATTTTGCCATTTTTAGAGTGCCGTCAAAGCGTTTTCTTTTTTTGCTTTCGAACTTTACTTTGCCATCGGCAATGGAAAAAAGAGTATCGTCATTTCCGCGCTTAACATTTTTGCCCGGGTGGACTCTGGTGCCCCGTTGCTTAATAATAATCATGCCCGGTTTAACGGTTTCACCATCGTGTTTTTTGACACCCAATCGTTTGGATTGTGAATCTCGGCCGAGCCGTGTGGAGCCGCCGGCTTTCTTATGTGACATATTGGATAATAATTTCTAATAAAAGTTAGGTGGTAATATGATATTATAATTTTACTGTCTTGTCAAGAGGGTTTGGATTTGATAAAATTTAGGCACAATATGCTTATTTTCTTGGCTTCAGCCACAATTTCTCTCATTCTGACACTACTCGTCAGGCGATTGGCTATAAAAAATACAATTCTTGACATTCCGGATAATAGCCGTAAACGTCACAACGGACCGGTTCCGCTTTTGGGCGGTTTGGGTATTTTTTTGGCATTTTGGATAATGGTGTTTTTTTTGATTTTTGTAGCCCAAATCAATCACAAGCATTTGCCAAACGCCAGCTTGATCGGTGTTTTTTTTGGCAGTTTAATTTTGCTTGTTACCGGACTCATTGATGATAAATATAAAATTTCTCCTTTTTGGCGTCTTTTTGCCACAGCGCTCTCGGCACTTTGTGTAATTATCGGGGGAACTCAATTGACGGCTATCACCAATCCTTTTGGTGGAGTAATTCCCTTGGACGCCATAGTCATCGGTAATTTTTTGGTACTTGCCAATATTTTTGTTTTTTTCTGGATTTTTGGCATGACCTATACTGTAAAAATTTTGGATGGTTTGGATGGGCTTGCCACGGGGATTGTGCTTATTGGCGCCCTCATGATTTATTTTTTAACTTCATCAGGGCAGTTTTATCAAGCGGACATTTCCACAATATCACTGGTTTTGGCCGGAGTCTGCGCCGGTTTTTTGGTTTTGAATTTTTATCCGGCCAGAATTTTTTTGGGAGAAGCCGGCGGATTATTTGTTGGTTTTATGCTTGGCGTTTTGGCCATAATTGCCGGAGGAAAAATCGCCACCGCCCTTTTGGTTTTGGCCGTGCCCATTTTGGATTTGGCGCGCGTTATTTATTTGCGCGTCAGAACCGGCCAGCCCGTCTTTTCCGGCGACCGAAGGCATTTGCATTATCGATTGCTTGATTTGGGAATGACTCATGTTCAGGCGGTAGTATTGCTGTATTTGATCGCTTTTTTGTTTGGCATAACCACTCTTTATTTAAAAAGCAACGGCAAGCTCATTGCCCTGATTTTTTTAACCATGGCTATGATAATTTTTGGTTTTTGGCTTGGCCGTCGCGAAGAAAAAACATAAAATATGTTTGAAAAAAAACAAAAAACAAAATTAAAAAAATGGCACTTGATTGCTTTTGGAATAATTATTTTACTTTTTTTGTGTTTAAAAATTTACGGTTGGCTTGTTCGGCCGATGCAAAATATTGAAATTGCTGGTGAAGTTCTAACCGTGATGGTGGCTGATACTCCGGCGTTAAGATTCAAGGGGCTGAGCGGAACGAATTTGACCGACAAGAAACAAGGCATGCTATTTGTTTTTGCAACCCCTGATTATTACACTTTTGTCATGCGCGACATGGATTACCCGATTGATATTATTTGGGTAAAGAATGGCGAGATTGTTGAAATAGCGCCCAATTTGGCGCCGGAAAAAGGTGTTCCGGAGGCGGAATTAACTCGTTATCGCCCAAGAATGTCCGCCACGCATGTTATTGAATTACCGGCCGGTTTTGTCGAAAAACATAATGTAAAAATAGGGGACACGGTTAAATTGTAGCCGGCGCTTGACTAATTTAGTAATTTTTGTTAAAATATAGTGCGAAATTAATATTAAACATAAACTTTATGTACGCAGTTATCGAGACCGGAGGCAAACAGTATCTGGTAAAAAATAATGAATCTCTCAAAATTGAGAAATTGGCTTTTAATGAAGGCGACAAAGTTGTTTTTGACAAAGTGTTACTCACGGCGAGCGATGACGGCACAAACGTTAAAATCGGCGCGCCGTATTTGGATGGAGTCACGATTGAGGCGAGCGTGATTAAACAAGGAAGAAGTAAAAAGATAATGGTGGAGAAATTCAAAAGAAAAGTAAGATATCACAAAGTGCACGGACACAGACAAAAATTTACCAAAGTGAAAATTTCCGAAAAATAAAATAACGCCAAAATAAATAACCCGCCAGTAGTAACTGACGGGTTTTATTTTCTATTCTTTATGGCACTGCCAAGAGTCATCTCATCGGCGTATTGCAAGTCCGAGCCCAAAGGCAGTCCGCGCGCCAGCCGTGTGATTTTTATTTTTGGCGAGATATTTTTTATTTCTTTTTCAAGATACATGGCCATTGTTTCGCCGGCCAAATCAGGATTAAGCGCCAAGATAATTTCCTCAATTTTTGATTTTTTAACGCGGGATAATAAATCATTTACTTTTATTTTTTCAAAATCAGGTTCTTCATCGGCAAAATCAATCAAACCGCGCAGAACATGATAGACCCCTTTGAACTCATCAGTTTTTTCTATGGAAGCGATGTCGGCCACTTCAGCCACAACGCAAACAAGCGTTTTATCGCGCGCCGGGTTCGCGCAAATGGGGCACGGGGAGTTGGTAGCGAAGTTCCAGCAGATTTCACAGCTTTTGACCTTGGTCAAAAGTTCATCAAGCGCGTTTTTTAAATCGTTGACTTCCTTTTTTCCGGAAGCCAGCCAATGAAAAACAAAACGCTCAGCCGTTTTTTGACCGACTGAGGGCAGTTTTTTGAGATTCGTTATAAGGTTATTAATCGGATTTGCGTACATAGCCCACATGGCCTGCGTCCCGATTATTCATCGGGATTAATTGGCGCGTTATACATAAATTATTTTAAACCCGGAAGTTCATAACCGCTTTCCTGCATTTTTGTGGCGGCTATTCTTTGCATTTTTTTGAGCGCGTCATTTTGCGCGTCTCTGATTGCGTCTTGAAGTTTTTCTTTTTTGTCAGGACTTAAAAGTTCTTTGTCAATCTCGACATTTTTTATACTGAGCGTGCCGTCCATGGTAACTTTTACTTTGCCAAAAGCCGATTCGGCTGTGGTCGATTCTTTGCTCAAAGTGCTTTGCAATTGCTTGCCTTGTTCGCGTAGGTCTTTGAATTGTTTGAGTTTTGAGAAAACAGACATATAATAAAAATTAAAAAATAAAAATGTCAAATGTCAAATTAGTGTGATTTTTTTCCGGTTATTATTATCTTGAGCAACGTCGCGGAGCCACACGGGCTCGGTCTCCGAAGGAGCCGTGTGGTGAGCGAGAAGCGCGGTCGGCCGCAGGAGCCGACCGACGCTGTTTGCGAAAGGTAATGATAACCGGAAATGTCAAACTGATAATTTACGATTTGAACAATAGTGATTATATCAAAACAACCGAGTATTTTCAACTCCCTACATTGGCGGAGTGGGCGGTGTTGTTGCTATATCGGGCTTTTTTTCAAAATCCGATTTTGGACGCAATTTTTGTGGTTCCGAAACATTCGGTGAAGAAATCGGGCGCATTTGCGAGTCCAAATTTCTGAAAGAAGTCGAGGCTTCATGAAAAAATAATTTGACCATACCCGTTGGGCCGTTTCTGTGTTTTTCGATGCGCAATTCGGCAATGTATTTTTCATCCGGCGGAATATCTTCGGCGCGGTAATTTGTATCGCGGGATTTGCGGTAGATAAACATAACCACATCAGCGTCCTGCTCGATTGAACCGGATTCACGCAAATGCGAAAGTTTGGGGATGGCCGGTTTGGATTGCTCGACGACTCTTGATAGCTGGGATAAGGCGATAACCGGCACATTCAATTCGCGGGCGATACCTTTGAGCCCGCGGGTGATTTCCGCCACTTCTTGCACGCGATTCTCGGAACTTCGTCGCGAGTCCATTAACTGCAAATAATCAACCACAATAAGTCCCAGGCCGTGTTCAATTTGAAGTCGGCGAGCTTTGGTGCGAAGTTGTAAGATATTTATATTTGGCGTGTCGTCGATAAAAATTGGCGCTTCGGAAAGCGAACCAATAGCATGACCGATGCGAGAAAAATCTCCGTCTTCCGGTCTTTCGGAAAGCCGACCACTGCGCAAGCGCCACAAATCAATATTTGCTTCGGCGCAAAGCAGGCGGTCAACCAACTGCTCTTTGCTCATTTCCAATGAAAACAAACCGACCGGCACTTTCATTTTTGAACCGGCGTGACGGACAAAATCAAGAGCCAATGAAGTTTTACCGACCGAAGGACGGGCGGCGAGAATTATTAAGTCCGATTTTTGAAATCCGGTTAGCAATCTGTCGAGTTCCGAAAAACCGCTGGCCAATCCGCGAAGCTGTCCTTTGTTCTTGTGCAGTTCATCGATTCTGTCAAACGCTTCAGCCAAAACACCGCGGATAGGCGTGAATGATTGTTTGAAGTAATTTTGCGATACGCCGAAGAGGTGGCGTTGCGCTTCATCAAGCACGCTGTCGATTTCGCCTTCTTCTTCAAAGCCGAGCCGGCTGATTTCTTGAGCGGCCGTTAACAATCGTCGACGGGTAGATTTTCTTCTGACGATTTGAGCGTAATTCACAACATTCGAAGCGGTGGCCACGGAATTGGCCAGTTTTACCAAATAGGTTTTTCCGCCAACATTTTCGAGCAGGCCTTTTTCAGTCAAACGATTGTTTAGAGTAAGTAAATCAACCGGTTCGTTTCTGGAATACAATTCCATCATTGTTTCAAAGATTTTTCCGTGCGCCATTTTGTAAAAATCTTCCGCGATAATAATATCGGCGATTTTTAGAATGGCATCTTTATCAATCAAAAGACACCCGAGAAGAGACATCTCGGCTTCCAAACTTTGGGGCGGTACTTTGTTTAGGGAATCATCAGACATATAAAATTTGATTCGCGGTTTAAAGGTCCTTTTCAGGCAACCGTATAATAACGAATACCGAGCAGTCGGGCAAGTTATAATTTGTGAATAAAATGTTAATTAAAAACCCCAATGAAAATCGGGGTTTTTGTGTTTATCTGCTGTGAATTTTGCGCGCCAGAGAAATTGTGGCAAAAGGCAGAGAAAGAGCGATACAGGCAATAGCAAACCAAATGACGGGGGAGCTTGGGTCCCCGGGGTAGACGATAAGCGCGAAGCCGGCGCCGAACATCTGCAAATTGAATTTGATTTTGCCCGACCAATCGGCTTTGAGATTCTTTTTGTTATTTATTACGCATTCATTTTGGTTGTGACAAAAGTCAATTATCCGGACACAAGTGAGCAGAAGCTCAACGCAGACCGCGCAGTTGACATGCACCAATAGACAAATGGTGGCGATTGTCGTGGGAGAGTTTGAAAATATCGCCACTGAAACCATCATCGAAATAACGCAAAAAAATATTTTGTCCGAAATCGGGTCAAGAAACTTTCCCAGTTCGGATTCGGCCCCGCGACCCCTGGCCAGCGCTCCATCAACATAATCAAGCAACGAGGCAAAAATAAATAGCGTGGCCGACAATGCGGTTTGTCCGGCAAAAAGCAATCCAATTATCGGTCCGACAAAAAACACGCGTGACACGGTGACCATGTTCGGTGTGATGAAATCGGGCAACCATTTGGCCAATCTTTTTTCAAAGAATTGGTTTAGCTGTCTGTATATTTTGTTAAAGAGCTTTTCCATTACCCCCTCCTTTTTTTGTATTAATGTACGATTCTTTGCCAAAATTGTCAATTATCAGTATAATTCAGTTTATGAATAATATCTTATACAAAAAAATTATTATATTTTGCCTGGTTTCTTTTTTGGTTTTTTTTAACGCCGAATTCTGGCATTTGAACTGGTTGGGACTCATGGTGCTTGGTTTGTTTTTATTTTTTTCATCAATCGGATTTGAAAAGTTTTTGGCCGGCATTTTCCATTTAACCGATAAAATTTGCGCTCGAATTTTGGCCGGTTTTTTGTCGTTTGCATTTATCGGGTCGCTTTCCGGAATATTTATTCTATTCGGTCGTTTAAATTCGGTTATTATTGCCTTAATATTTTTGGTGATAGGATTATTTTCGGTTTTGGCCGGTGAAATAAAACCGAAGGTGGAAGGCCAAAAAAATGAAGAAATAAAAGAAATGGAAGAAGAGACGGTTGATTTGGAACCCAAAAAATATTATATTGTTATTTTTCTTTTTTTAATTATTTCCGGATTGTATTTTTTGACAAAATCATCGTTGTTTGACGGCGCGCTTATTACTCCGTGGCAAATAATTTCCGGAAATTATATTTATTTATTTTTTTTATCGACTTTGATTTTGGGCGCTTTGATTTTTTCCAAAATTTCTATAAAATCAATTTTGGTTTTAATTATTATCGCTTACTTGGCAATGCTCTCGTATTTGCCTCTTAGCAGTAATTTGTTTTGGGGCGCGGATGGGTGGAGGCACTTGGCCATATTGGAGCAAGTGAAAAATAGCGGGTCGGTTGAAATTGTGAACTATTCGGCTGAAGGAAATTGGGTTGAGCGGATTAATCCGGGCCTTTTTGCTTACAGCCAATTCTGGGGAGTTGTTTCCACAGTGAATCAAACGACCGGTATTGATTTGATTGCATTAATCGCTTGGCTACAACCGATTATTGCCGGCATAATATTACCCATAATTTTGTATCAGCTTGGTGTTGTCTTGAATTTTGGAAAAAGAAAGTCATTATTTTTGGCATGGCTTGGATTATGGCCGTTTGCTTTGCATTCGGCTGGCGCGTTTTCACTGCCTGTTAATTTTGGCTTATTGTTTTTCCTAATAATTTTGTTGTTACTCATTAAAAGAATTTCATCGCCCAATAATTTTCAAATTCCCGCTTTGGCATTATTATTTTTTATTTCTTTTTTTGGTTATAGTTTATATTTGATTTTATTTGCTCTTGGTTGGATTATTGTTGAGAAAATTTTGTATTCAAACAAACATCATTCAGACAAACTAAAGAAATGGATGCTTGCCGGCTTGTTAATATTTTCTGTTTTGGCAATCCCATTGCTTGAAATCGTAGCCGGATATTCAAAAATAAATTCTCAAATTAACTTGTTTTCATCGGCCAAACAATTGGTTGGAAATATTAGCGGTTTTTATTTGGCGAATGGTCCAAGGCCTCACCTGATTGAAGCCGGCAACATATTTTTTAATCAGGCGCCAACTTACGGATTTGTGCCAAACGGTTTTACGGAGTGGAGATACTGGATTGTTGTTTTGATGATTTTTGCCGTTGTCGCCATTTTTTTTGGAGCGCGCCAAATGAAAAAAAGAGGGGAGAGTTATGACAAGTTATTTATTATTTTGTCGCTCGGGGTAATTGTCGGTTATTTAATTTGTCGATATTTTTTGGATGGCAGTCATTTGCTCAGCCGAAGACTCGAGCCAATAATCGCTGTATTTGGCATTGTCTTTATGTTTGCCTGGCTTCAAAAAATGTTCACAAAAAAAGCATTTTTCCCCTTGCTTTTTATTTTTATATTTTCCATTGGAATTGCGTCATCATATTCGCTCGGTCCAACCAGTCGATCAATGAGTGAAACCGAATATCAATCGGCGCGAATTATTTGGGAAGAAATTAACGGTTCGAAAAATTATTGCGTTATCGCCGATACCTATCCGCTTTTAGCTTTGGAAGCTTTGTCGGCAAAAAAAGTTATCGGCGGAGGTTTCCCGATTGATAAAGATTTTGGACAAAGCGAACTCATGGTTTTATATAATGAAATAAAAAATAGCAGTGATGACGAAAATTTATGGAATCAAGCCCGAGATTTAACCGGAGCCGAAAAATGCTATTTGCTTATTGAAGATAAAATTTTATCAAAAGAATTTACTAATTAATTTTTTTATGGATTGTTTATTTTGCAAAATTATTGCCGGTGAAATTCCGTGCCACAAGGTTTATGAAGACGAACACGTTCTTGCTTTTTTGGATATTTATCCGCACGCCAAAGGGCACACCGTGGTTGTGCCAAAAAAACATTTTGAAAACATGTCTGAATTCAATTCGATTGATTGGGCTAATTTTTCTTTGGGGCTTTACAGCGCCATGCAAAGAGTCCAAGAGATTTTGAAGCCCGAAGGATACAATGTGGGCGCGAATGACAGACCGGTCGCGGGTCAAGTAGTGCCCCATGTTCATTGGCATATTTTCCCGCGGTGGGAAGGGGATGGAGGCGGGTCAATGCACAGCATAATAAAGAGGGAAGAAAAAATTGATGTCGCGGAAATTGCCAAGCTATTCGCTTAACGAAAAGGCCGGGAAGGTGTATAATATTGCTATGACAGACGCAGATGACAATCCAATCGAAAAAAAACCGCTGGTGGAGCCAAATGCTGAAGTGAATTACTTTGGGATGACGAATTACAGGAATCAATACCGAAAATTCGGCATCAAATTGGACGACAGACGCAGGCACATGTATGTGGTCGGCAAAACCGGAATGGGCAAAACAACCATGCTTGAAAACATGGTTCTTAATGATATATATGCCGGGCACGGAGTTGGTTTGGTTGATCCGCACGGTGATTTTGCCGAAAAAATAATTGATTATATACCCGCCAATCGCATCAATGACGTGGTTTACTTTAATCCGGCGGATATTAATTATCCGATCGGTTTTAATATTTTGGAAACAGTTAATCCCGACCACAAACATTTGGTGGCATCCGGTCTCATGGGCGTGTTTAAAAAAATCTGGCCGGATGTTTGGAGCGCGAGGATGGAATATATTTTAAACAACACCATTCTTGCTCTTTTGGATTATCCGGATACTACACTACTCGGTATTAATCGTCTTTTGGCGGATGAAGACTATCGTTTGCGAGTGGTGCGCAGTTTAAAGGACCCGGTGGTCAGGGCTTTTTGGGAAACTGAATTCGCCGCCTATAACGACCGCTACAAGCAGGAAGCGGTGGCGCCTATCCAAAACAAAATCGGTCAATTTTTATCGGCCTCGGTTATTCGAAATATAGTGGCGCAGGTAAAATCCAGAATCAATATCCGCGAGATGATGGACACGAAAAAAATATTTATCATGAATTTATCCAAAGGCAGAATTGGCGAAGACAATTCGCGCTTATTGGGGGGTATGCTTATCACCAAAATTCAACTTTCGGCAATGGAGAGAGTCGATATTCCGGAAAAGGAGCGTAAAGATTTTTTTCTTTATGTTGATGAGTTCCAAAATTTTGCCACCGAAAGTTTTGCCAATATTTTATCCGAAGCTCGCAAATACCGTTTGGGATTGATTATGGCTCACCAATATATGGAGCAACTTGATGAAAAAGTTTTGGCGGCGGTTATCGGTAACGTCGGCAGTTTGGTCACATACAGAGTCGGTTCAACCGATGCCGATATTTTGGCAAAAGAATTCGCGCCGACTTTTATTGAAGAAGATTTGGTAAATTTGCCGAAGTTCAATATTTATTTAAAATTAATGATTGACGGTGTGTCTTCCAGGCCATTTTCATCTTTGACTTTGCCTCCGATTGGATTTGCGACAGGCAGTACGGAAAAAGTTATCAGAGTGACGCGCGAACGGTATGGCACACCACGGGATAAAATCGAAGAAAAAATTAAACGATGGAGCGGTTTGGAAATTGGCCTAGAAGATGATGGTGAAGATGAGCCCGCTCCGGCTCCGGCTTCCGCGCCAAAAAAATTAGGTGATTTTTTGGTTAAAGATCAATTAGAGAAAAAAACCGACGAAGAGCTTTCGGCCGAGGCCGAGCGGGCGGAAAAAAAGAAGGAAAGACCGGCACAACATTCCGCGCCCGCAAAAAAATTCGGCGGTCAGCATGAGCAAAATAAAGGAGGTAAAAAACAATTTAATCAATCGCGTGGCGCCAGGCAAGATAAACCCAGGAATCATCCGGCTCCGCGCCCTTTGAGTCAAATAATCGCCGAAGCAGAAGAAGAAAATTCGGCTCCGATTGTTTTAAATCCCATACCGATAGTCAAATCAAATGCGGAGCCGGATAATCCGCCGTCTGCACCAGTATTAAAACCGATTGAGCAGGCAAAGCCGACCGAACCGGTAAAATCAAATCCGATCAGGCCCGGGCAGGTGGTTGAGTTCGATGATTAGCTATTGACTTTTTCCTTTTTTTGTGGTATAATATAACGGTAATTTTTGGGCCGCGAATAGCGTAGTTCCCAAATATCCCGCTTAACAAAGCGGAAGGTCGATTAAATAAGTAATCTCAAAACACATTTTTGGGAATTAAGATCTGTGAAAATTATGTCTTTTGGTAACGACGACAAGCCGATGTATGATGTGGACTTAGAATGCGCAAAGTGCGGAGCCCATATCTCTCAGCTTCCGTTCCAACCGTCTGGCGATCGCAAAGTTTATTGTAACGATTGCAATCGCGCGTTTTGGCAAGAAAAAAGAGCCAGTGCGCCTCGTGGCGGTTTCCGCGATAACCGCGGTCCAAGACAAATGCATGATGTTGATGTAAACTGTTCGGATTGTGGCAAACATATAGATAAATTGCCATTTATTCCGTCCGGCGACAAAGCAATTTTGTGCGTTGACTGTCTTCGCGCTAAACGCGCGGCTTAAAAAAGCCAATTAAAGCACTTCGGTTAAACAACCGGAGTGTTTTTTTGTTTGATAAATATGGGAATTCGGGTATAATGATAAGTATTATTAAGTATGAAAAACGCGAAACCAAAAAAAATTAAAGTATTATGCACCATGTCCGGCGGGGTTGATTCTTCAGTATCCGCCGCTCTTTTGGTTCGCTTGGGCTATGATGTGACCGGCGCTTTTATGGTTAATTATGAAGATTTTACAGATAAATTCACCCATGAGGCGCTTGCAGGGCGTAGCGAAGCGAAGCCCTGTTGGAGAGGCGATTATCAAGATGCTTTACGGGTTTCAGCAAAAATCGGTATTCCTCTTTTGCGTTTCGACTTTAAGCGAGAGTACAAAAAATTTGTGCTTGACTATATGTACCGCGAATACAAAGCCGGGAGAACTCCGAATCCGGATGTACTGTGTAATAAATTTGTTAAATTCGGCGCTTGGCTTCAAAAGGCAAAAAAATTAGGTTTTGATTATTTGGCGACCGGGCACTATGCCCGGTTAAACCGGGAATTCCAAATTTCAAATATCAAATTTCCAAAAAAAGAACAAAAAGAAAAAATCAAATTATTGTCGGCAAAAGATGATAATAAAGACCAGACATATTTTTTGCATCAGCTTAATCAAACGCAATTAAAAAAGATAATTTTTCCCATCGGTGAGTATCCAAAAACGAAGGTGAGGGATCTGGCCAAAAAATTCGGCTTGCCCACGGCTCAAAAAGAAGAAAGCATGGGGATTTGTTTTGTTGGCGAAGTGCCGATGAAAAAATTCCTGATGAAAACCATAAAACCAAAAAAAGGCGTCATCACTTCAACCAAGGGTGAAGTGTTGGGTGAGCACGACGGTTTGGCTTTTTATACGATCGGAGAAAGAATTGGTTTAAAAAATGAGAGCCAACGGTCGGTATATATTGTTGGTAAAAATACAAAAAAAAATCAATTGATAGTTGGATTTGAAAATGACCCGATGCTTTATTCAAACGAAGCGGAAGTCAAAAATATCAATTGGATTGCTGGACGAGAGCCCAAATTTCCGCTAAAATGTGAAGTACGGCTTAGACACCGACAGGCTCTTGAACAATGTCATTGCGAGAAGGCCAAAGGCCGACGTGGTAATCTAATCGTAAAATTCGCGCAACCGCAACGCGCGGTAACACCGGGGCAATTCGCCGTGTTTTATTCTAAGGGCGTTTGCTTGGGCGGAGGGGAGATAAAATAATTATTATGATTTCATCAATTGAATTAAGACAAAAATATTTGGATTTTTTTGTTTCCAAGGACCACAAAATTATTCCTTCGGCTTCTTTGATTCCTGAAAACGACCCGACAGCGCTTTTTACCACCGCCGGAATGCATCCCTTGGTTCCATATTTGCTTGGTGAATCTCATCCCGATGGCAAGAGATTGGTCAGCGCGCAAAAATGCATTCGTACCGGAGACATTGATGATGTTGGCGACAATAGGCATGCCACATTCTTTGAAATGCTCGGCAACTGGTCGCTTGGGGATTATTTTAAAAAAGAATCAATTGAATGGAGCTGGGAATTTTTGACTTCACCGGCTTGGCTGAATTTGGACCCCAAAAAAATCGCTGTCACGGTTTTTGAAGGCGACGATGACGCGCCACGAGATGAAGAATCAGCCGAGATTTGGAAAAATTGCGGAGTGCCGGAAAACAAAATCGCTTATTTATCAAAAGCGGATAATTGGTGGGGACCGGCCGGTCAAACAGGACCATGCGGACCGGATACGGAAATTTTTTGGTGGCGCGGTGAAAGTGAATTCCCGCCAGAATCAAGCGACCCAAAAACAGACCCGGATAACTGGCTCGAAATTTGGAACAATGTTTTCATGCAATACAATAAAACAACTGATGGAAAATATATTCCTCTTAAACAATTTAATGTTGATACCGGAATGGGGCTTGAACGGACGCTCGTTGCCTTGAACGGACTAGGCGATGTGTTTCAAGTTGATACCCTACGCCCGATAATTCAAAAAATTGAAGAATTGTCCGGCCATAATTACACTGAAAGCGCGGAAATCACAAAATCATTGCGCATTGTCGCGGACCACATTCGCGCGTCCGTGATGATAATGGGGGACGACAGGGGAGTCGCTCCAAGTAATGTTGACCAAGGATATATTGTTCGCCGTTTGATTCGTCGGGCAGTGCGTCATGGTCGAATTATTAGTTTGAAAGAAAATTTTTGCAGTACTATCGCCGAAGAAGTAATTAATTTATTCGGGTTGGTTTATTCCGGACTGGTTTGCAACAAAAATTTTGTTTTGACCGAAATGGCAAAAGAAGAAAGCAAATTCAGAAATACAATTGAACAAGGGCTTAAAGAATTTGACAAACTGGTTTTGAGTTTTGCCAAGGCCGAAGAAGAAACCGGAGAGAAAATAAATGAGATAAGCGGGATGCAGGCATTTAAATTATATGAGTCCTATGGTTTTCCGCTTGAAATGACCGTGGAGTTGGCGCAAGAAAACGGAATGACGGTTGAGGTTGAAGGTTTTGAGCATGCCTTTCGGGCTCATCAGGATTTGTCGCGCGCCGGTGCGGAAAAAAAGTTTAAAGGCGGGCTTTGCGACCAAGGTGAAATGTCGGTCAAATATCACACGGCCACTCATTTGCTTCAATGCGCTTTGCGCGCGGTTTTGGGTGAGCACGTGGAACAGAAAGGAAGCAATATTACCGCCGAACGTTTGCGTTTTGATTTTTCGCATCCCGAGAAATTAACTGAAGAACAAAAAAAGCGCGTTGAAGAATTGGTTAATTACGCTATCAATAAAAATTATCCGATAGTTTGCGAAGAGCTTCCCGTGGCCGAAGCAAAAGCAAAGGGGGCGATGGGGTTGTTTGATGACAAATACGGCAACAAAGTCAAAGTATATTCTGTTGGCGACCCTGACCAAAAACCCTCCGCCAGTGAAAATTCACTCACTTTCAGTCGTGAAATTTGCGGGGGCCCTCATGTAAAAAATACCGGTGAACTAGGCGCTTTCAAAATTATCAAAGAAGAAGCGGTGAGTGCCGGCGTGAGGCGAATTAAGGCGGTACTTAATTAAATTATGATAATCGGTTTGGCAAAAAAATTCTGGCCAATGCGTTATCAGTTTTTTAAATATGCTGTAACGGGAACTAGCGGAGTTTTTATAGATTTGGCCACACTATATTGTTTAAAAGAATATTTTGGACTGAAACCGGTATTTGCGGTTGTAATAAATCAGATTATTGTTCTTTGTTATATATTTTTTCTAAACAAATATTGGTCATTTGATTCAAAAGGAGATTCCGGTCGGCAGGTAATAAAATTTTTAATTATAGCTTCAGGGAATTATTTGTTCGCCATCGGTTGGATGTACCTGTTTAACGAAAATCTGGGCTTTAATTATTTGCTTGTGCGGTTGGCTAATATCGCCCTGTCAGTATCCTGGAATTTTTTACTTTATCGCGGTTTTGTTTATAAACAACCAAAACGGACCATGTGAATAATTGGCTAAATTTACCATATTATTTATTAATCCATTCAATTTTTTGCTAATTTTAGCCAAAAAATATCAAACATGCTAAGAGGCAAAAAAAGGGTTCAAAATGCTTGACTTTAAATTCATTTTAGGTTATCATTAATTCACAAAATTGCTAATTTACAAAGATGTCAAACAAAGACACCATAGAAATCGACGGCAAAATTGAAGAATTATTGCCGGCGGGAACATTTAGAGTAAGACTCGAAAGCGGTCAAGAAGTTATCGCCCACTTATCGGGCAAGATGCGTATGCACAAAATACGATTGAGCATCGGCGATAAGATAAAAATGGTGATGACTCCGTACGACCTGACTAAAGGGAGGATTACTTTTCGATATTAAAAAAATCAAACAAATATCAAATATCAATCATTGCGGTGTAGCTTTTCTTTAATGAGAGGCGTTGATATCGCGGCAATGATTGATATTTTTGCTTAATAAAAAATAAACTGGACTTATGAAGGTTAGATCATCAGCAAAAAAAATTTGTCAAAAATGCAAGGTTGTTAGGCGCAAAGGGCGTGTTTATGTTATTTGCGCGAACCCCAAGCACAAACAGCGCCAGGGTTAATTTATTATAGAATTTTATGCGTATCGCAGGAATAATCATACCAAAAGAAAAAAGAATTGTTGCGTCTTTGACGTATGTTCATGGTATCGGCCCGAAGCTTGCCCAAAAAATCTTAAAGCAAGCAAAAGTCGATGAAAGCATTCGCACCAAGGATTTATCCGAAGCCGAGCAAGACAAACTCAGAGCATTGGTAGAAAAAAGCCATCTTACCGAAGGTGATTTGCGCCGAGAGGTCGGAGCCAATATTAAACGCCTCAAAGATATCAAATGCTATCGAGGTGTTCGCCACACAAAACATTTGCCGGCTCACGGACAACGCACAAAAACAAATTCCAGAACAGTCCGCGGAAATACCAGAAAAACAATGGGAAGCGGTCGTAAGCCGTCCGGCATAAAGACATAAGTTAAAATTATTTTATTATGACTCAAGATAATAAGGCCACACCAAAAAATAAAGGCAAAAGAAAAAAGAAAGTATTAAAACAAGTGCCTCGCGGTAATGCCTATATCCAGGCCTCATACAACAATACCATTATTACCATCACCGACCCGAATGGGAACGCTTTGGGCTGGGCTTCCGCCGGAATGTCCGGTTTTAAGGGGCCAAAAAAAGCCACACCATACGCCGCATCCATGGTTGTAAAAACACTTATGGAAAGAATTGCCGATTACGCGGTAAAAGAAGTCAATGTTTTTGTTAAGGGTATTGGCGCGGGTAGAGAAGGCGCCATCAGAGCCCTTCACACTAACGGTCTTAATGTTTTATCAATTAACGATGTTACGCCGATTCCGCATAACGGCTGTCGTCCGCCAAAGCGCAGACGAGTTTAATAATAAAATTTTTTTATGTCAGTAAAAGTCAATTCAAAATGCGCGCAGTGCCGTACCGCCGGAGAAAAATTAATGCTTAAAGGCGAAAAATGTTTGGGCCCAAAATGTCCATTTTCGCGCAGAAATTATCCGCCGGGCATGCACGGACCGAATAAAAAAAGAGTAAAAAAATTATCCGGTTACGGCAAACAATTAAAAGAAAAGCAAAAAGTAAAAAGAATTTACGGTATTTTGGAACGCCAATTCAGAACATTGGTTGAAGAGGCGGGAAGAAAAGTGGGTGATACTTCAAAAATTTTAATTAATTTATTGGAATCGCGCTTGGACAATACTGTTTACAGAGCTTCTTTCGCAAAATCAAGATTAGGCGCGCGTCAGCTTGTTTCGCACGGTTTTATCACTGTAAACGGGCGCAAAGTCGATGTGCCTTCGTTTAGAATAAAACCGGGCATGGTCGTTACAATAAAGGAGGCGGCTAAAAGCAAAAAAGGCTTAGAAAATCTTGCGGAAAACTTGACCAAAGCGGAAATCCCGTCTTGGATCAGCGTGGACGCAAAATCTTTAAGCTTCAAAGTGTTAAATCCTCCTTCTTTGGATAATCCTAATTTTAATACTCAATCAATTATTGAGTTCTATTCAAGATAATATTTATATAATATGGAGAATTTGCTTTTGCCGTCAAAAATAGAGTTTTCCGAAGGAGAAGACTCGAGCAAGACGACATTGATTATAACTCCTTGCTACCATGGTTATGGCACGACATTGGGCAATGCTTTGCGCAGAGTTCTTTTGTCTTCATTGCCTGGAGCTGCCGTCGAAGCGTTCAAGATTAGAGGTGTTCAACATGAATTCACCTCGATTGAAGGCATCAAAGAGGATGTGGTGGAAATAATGCTTAATGTTAAACAATTAATAGTTAAGCTTTACGGCGATGATAATGTTGTTTTGAATTTGAGCAAAAAAGGCAAAGGCCCGGTAACAGCCAAAGACATTGAAACAAATTCCAACGTGGATATTCTAAATCCGGATTTGGTCATTTGTCATTTAACCAGCGACAAGCCGTTTGAAATGGAAATTATTGTCGGTAAAGGGCGCGGTTTTATTACCGCCGAAGAGAAAGACCGCGGTAATTATGATTTGGGCACGATTGTGATTGATTCTATTTATACTCCGGTTAAAGACGTCGGTTATTTTGTGGAATATACCCGTGTCGGTGATATCACCAACTACGAAAAACTTTCAGTCACCATTGAAACCAACGGCACAATCAGTCCAAAAGAAGCGGTATATGAAGCAAATAAAATTTTAATGGACCATTTTGAAATAATTGCCGTAAATACCGAAGGTAATCTTTCCGCGGGAAAGAAGAAGTCGGTTGAACCGGAAGAGAAGGAAGCTGTGGAAGAAGAAAAAGAACCGGAGGAAGTAGTCGATGAACAGTCGGACGCTGAAGCCGAAGAAACAGAAGAAGTGGTTAATCCAAAAAAGACAACCAAAAAAAGAGCCGTTAAAGCGACAAAAAAGAAATAAATTGCTAATTTTCCCTTATGAGACACCTAAAGAAGAAAGTCACATTAGATAGAAAAAAAGGAGCGCGCAAATCATTAATCACCAATTTGGCTGAGAGTTTGATATTGCACGAGAGAATTAAAACGACCCCGGCAAAAGCAAGGGCGGTTAAGTCGTTTGTGGAAAAGTTAATTACCACCGCGAAGAAAAATAATTTATCCGCTCGCCGAGAATTGATTAAAAAATTATATACCAAAAACGCGGTTAAAAAATTGATGGACGTAATCGCCCTAAGATATGTTGATAAAAAAGGCGGTTATACTCGCTTGGTATTGACCACAAAGACGCGAGTGGGCGACGGCGCCGACCAGGCCGTTATTGAGCTAATCAAATAATAATATTCGTGAATAAGTTTAATAAGTATGATGAAAATATCTAGAAAAAAAGTTGAAATTGACGCCACCGACCAAACACCGGGAAGATTGGCATCAAAAATCGCCTCAATTTTAATCGGCAAAACAAAAGTGGGGTATTTGGCTCACATTGATTCCGGCGACAAAGTAATTGTTTCTAATGTTGACCAACTGCGTTTTTCCGGTAAAAAAATTGAGCAAAAAATTTATCGCAGGCATTCAATGCATCCGGGCGGATTAAAAGAAACGCCGGCCAAAAAAATCATGAAAGAAAATCCAAAAGAAATTTTATGCCACGCGGTCGAAAGAATGTTACCCAAAAATAAATTACGCACCGCGAGGATGTTACGTTTGAAGTTTAAATAATCATTTATGCCAAAAACTGCCACAGTAAAAACCAAAAAAACAAAAGCCCCGACTGTTGCGACAAAGACCGCGGTTGCGAAGAAACCGGTTGTTGAAGTTAAGGCTGAAAAACCGGAAAAAGTAAACGGAGCGGATTTTTGTCGTTCGGTTGGAAGACGAAAGACCGCCTCGGCCAGAGTGCGGGTTTCCCGAGGAACCGGCAAAATTGTCGTTAATGGTCAGGATTTTAAAGAATATTTTTCCCATATTACTTTGCAAGAAATTGTTCTGCTTCCTTTAAAAGCCATGGGTAAAGAAAAAGACTTGGATGTATCTGTTAAGGTTGCCGGTGGTGGCAAAAAAGGGCAAGCTGACGCGGTAAAGCACGGAATTTCCAGAGCGCTTTTGTTGTGGAATGAAGATTTCAAAAAAGCTTTAAAATCACAAGGATTTTTAACAAGAGACGCCAGAAAAAAGGAAAGAAAGAAACCGGGTTTAAAAAGAGCCCGCAGAGCGCCACAGTGGAGCAAACGTTAAATCAATCAAAAACCGCCTTTATCGGCGGTTTTTTGTTTGTAATAAGCAAGTTTTGATGATAGAATAAGCCATATAAATATGACATACTCTGTCGCCAAAAATACATCGTTTCTAACAGTTGCGTCCATCGGGCAAAAGATAATTTCCTTTGTTTATTTTACGGTAATCGCGCGATTAATCGGGGTGGAGAACACTGGAATGTATTTTTTTGCCCTAACATTTACCAGTATTTTTGCCGTGGTGGCTGATTTTGGTTTGGCCAATGTCCTTACTCGCGAAGCTTCAAAATCACCGGAAAAAACTCAAAGCATATTTTCTTCAATTTTTGGAGGCAAATTAATCTTTGGCGCGGTGGCTTATTTGCTTGTGATATTTTTTGTAAACATTTTGAATTATCCCGAAACAACAAAATATTTGATTTATTTGGCGGGTTTCACAATGTGGCTCGACAATCTGCACTCGCTTTTTTACGCCGTTTTCAGGGCCAAAAGAAACTTAAAATATGAGTCATTCGGCATTGTTGCCTCTCAATTCATAACGCTTTTTGTTGGCTCATTGGCCCTTTATTTCAAACTGCCGTTAATTTGGCTGATTGGAGCATATACTTGCGCCAGTGTATTCAATGTGTTTTATTCCGGTTTTTTTGCGGTAAAAGTTTGTTTGATAAAGATCAGAGCATCTATAAATACGGCTTCATGCAAGGAATTTTTTAACATGGCTTGGCCGTTTGCTCTTGCCGGAATTATTGGTCGGCTGTATTCATATAGCGATAGCTTGCTAATGTCAAAAATTTTATCAGAACGCGAATTAGGATGGTGGAGCGTGCCGTATAAAATTGTTTTTGCTTTTCAGTTTATTCCGCTTGCTTTATCGGCAAGCGTGTATCCGGTATTTAGTTCTTTGTTTGTATCAGACCGTTCTGCTTTGGCCAAACTTTTTGAAAAATCATGGCGTTATCTATTCACAATTGTATTTCCATTAGCCACCGGAATATTTGCCATTTCCGGACCATTTATTGTTATGGTATATGGCCAAAATTATGCTCCATCGGTCGCTCCATTAAGAATTTTGGCGTTTAGCCTTGTGTTTTCTTACTTGGCTCTGCTTAGCGGAACTTTTTTGAACGCCATCGGCCAACAGCGCAAACAAACAATGATTATGGCGATTGTGCTTGTGGTTAATGTTATTTTTAATTTGATACTTTTGCCAAAAATAGGAATTAACGGGGCGGCAGTTTCGGCTTTAATCGGTAATTCGGTTTTGTGGTTGCTTGGGTTTGTTTTTGTTCGCAGGTATGTGGCGGTAAACGGCAAGATGATATTCGGTTATTTTATTCGTTCTTTTGTGCCATCGATTATTATGGGAGCGCTGGTATTTTGGCTTGGCCTAAAAATTAATTTTATATATACCATTCCAATCGGGGTCGCGGTTTACGTAATTTTGTTGTTTATTACCGGTGGGCTTAACAAGGAGATAATATTTGAAATACGTCATAAATTATTTGGAAAAAATTTATATGAAAATACTAATAATAACCCTTGAGTACCCTCCGCAAATAGGCGGAATTGCCACTCACACATTTAATTTGGCAGGGCAGGCTCAGCCATCCGATATTGTTGTTTGGGCGCCAAAGCAAAAAGGTGATGATGTTTTTGATAATAATCATCCATGGAAAGTTTACCGTGGTAAGCCGTATGCAAAATTATTTTGGCCAAGATGGTTAAAGTGGTATTTTCAGATTAAAAAAATCGTTAAGAATGAAAAAATTGATTTGCTTGTAATCCAACATGCTTTGCCCGGCGGTTATATTGGTTATCTGATTTTAAAGTTTTTGAAAAAACCATACATAATTATTTTTCACGGTAGTGATTTGGAGATGGCTTTGAAGAAGAAAATCGGCAAACTCAAATTAGTATGCAAATATGCCAAAAAAATAATTGTCAGTAGTGAATTTTTAAAGAATAAATTGCTGTCAAAAATCACGGGTTTGAATAATGTTTTTATTTGCCCGCCCGCGCCCGGAAAGCATTTTGCGACAGAGCCAAATAAAAGTGATTTAATTTCGTTAAAATCAAGATTAGCCTTGGAAGGAAAAAAAATAATTATATCTGTTGGTCGTTTTGATGAAGGCAAAGGATTCCCCCGATTGTTAAAGGCAATGGTTAAAGTTTCGGAACAAATACCCAATGCCGTGCTTTTACTTGTTGGAGACGGTCCCAAAAAGCAATATATTTTGGAATTAATCAAAAAATTTAATTTAGAAAATGTTGTTCGTTATATTGGCGCCTTGCCCAACATAGATTTGCCGATTTATTATCAGATTTCCGATTTATTTGTTTTATTGTCACATAAGGACGAAAATCACGAAGAAGGGTGGGGGATGGTATTTTTGGAAGCCGGAGTTTGCGGATTGCCTGTGGTGGCCGGTAATGTCGGCGGAGTGAGCGAAGCGGTTATTGATAATAAAACCGGTGTTTTGGTGGACTCGAATTTTGAAATTAATACTGCTAACGCAATTATAAATCTTTTATTGAACGATGCTTTGAGATTGGAAATGGGAGGATATTCTCGCGAGAGAATTCTAAAAGAGTTTGCTTATGATAATTTATTGAACGAAATATATAAATAACTTTTATGAATGATTTGATAAGTATTATTATTCCGGTTTATAATCACGCCTCGGTCATCAGGCAATCTGTTCGGTCAATTGTTTGCCAAACATATCGTCCGATAGAAATTATAATTATTAATGACGGCAGTACCGATAATTTTAATGAAATAGAAAAAGAATTGTTGAATGATTCAGATTTACGCCAATTTAATATTCGAATTATAAATCAGGAAAACAAAGGGGCTCCGGCCGCGCGAAATGCCGGCTTTGCAGAATCGAGTGGAAATTTTGTTATTTTTTGGGATGCCGACACAATCGCGGAACCGGAAATGCTCAAGAAAATGAAACAAACTTTGGATTCGTGTTCGTCAGCTTCCTTTGCGTACTGTGATTTCAAATTTGGCTTAAAAACAATATTCAGTCATGAATTTGACGCTGAAAAATTAAAAATTAATAATTATATCGACACAACATCGCTCATCAGAAGAAGTGATTTCCCCGGGTTTGATGAAACGATAAAAAGATTTCAGGATTGGGATTTATGGTTAACGATGGTGAATAAAAATAAAACCGGCATTTATTTGCCGGAAACTCTTTATGCCAAATTAATCGGAAAAAGAAAAGGCATTAGCAAGTGGGTTCCAAAAATATTTTTTAAACTACCATGGAAAACAAGGTCCGTCAAGGATTTTGAATCGGCTCGCCGGATAATTGTGGAGAAACACGGGCTAAAATAATTACAATTAAAACAACTCCAAGAACGTGAAATATCGCCGGGGAAGTGATATTTATTGCAAGAAGCGCCACGATTACTGCAATAAGCGGTGATTTTTTGTTTTTATCGCTTTTTATTAAGTAGAAAATATAGCAAATCATTGCTATCCATGCAATAAAGCCGATAATTCCGGTTTCAGCCATTATTTCAAGATAGCCCCAGTCAAAATGTGGAGTGGTGATTGTTTCTTTGTATACCGGACTAAAAATTGTGACAGTTGACCCGAGGCCGGACCCGATAACGGGGCTATTTTTAATTTTGTTGATTATTTCCGGTAATAAAACCATTCTTGATAATGAACTTTGTTCAATTGCTGGCGAGGCGATTGAACCGATTCTTAATCCAAAATATTCCCAACCCAAACTCATTCCACGGCTGGCAAACAAATAAAAGCCGGTAAAAAAAATAAAAATTGAAATCAATATTAAGAGTGAATATTTAAACCATTTTTTCCAATATTCACGAGAAAATAAACAAAAAAGCGAAACAACCAATGCCAAGTAATAAATTCTGGTCAAAGATAGGGCAAGTATAAATGATAAGGCAAATATTATTACAAGATTAATGTTTTTGGATTGTTTAATTTGCTGAAAAATAAAATAAACGGCAATCGGCACGACGAGTAGTTGCTCGTTTAAAACCAAACGATAAAATCCGTCGGACAAATAAGTTATTTTACCTTGAGCGATGTCTCTGAACCAATGGTAATACGAGTCTTGCATTGCCGTAATTTCCAGATTAAATATAATAAACGTGATCAAAATAAATAACGCGTTTGCCAATACAGCGGAGATAAGAATATTTAGGCAGAATATTTTAAAATCATCTTTTTTAATCAGTTCTTTTAAAGGATAATAATATAATAAGAATAAGTAGGGGATAAAGTCGGATATTATGAGGCCAATTTCATTATTATTACGCCAGCCGATAATTGCCGAAATAGATGCCCATAGCAATAAAAACAAAATGGGTATGCTGATCGGGTCGATAAAAGTTTGCCGAATTTTTTTAGCTTGGATTGTCTGGGTGAAAAAAATGAATAATGAAACAACTAACAGCACGGTTCTCACGGAAATTGAATCAATGGCCAAAATATTTCCGCTTCCGCCAAGCATTAATTCCCCGGCAATTATGAGCCAGCCCCTTATATCTTTTTTTGCAAGTAAATAAGCAACCGCAATAACCAAAAAAACAGAAAACGCGGTGTTCACAACGGACCCATCTGAAAGCGGGGTGGGCGAGCCGAAAAAATAAGAAAATAATCTCAAAAAAAAGTAGACGAGTATTGAATAAAAGATTATTTTTTTATTAACCATATTTAATTCAGCGTAGAGCCATTAAGGCCGATGTTACCGTTAATAAAATCACGTGCCGAGAGCGCTTTTTTACCTTCCAATTGCAGTACCTCTGCTTTGATAGCAGAATTTTGGGCACAGCCGATTAATATATCTGTATTATCAAATATAATTTTACCTTGTTCAACCGGTTTATTGGCAATGGATATTTTAATAAGTTTCAGTCTTTTGCTGTCGGCAAGGCACCAAATACCCGGCCATGGAGTCAGAGCTCGATATTGATTGTAAATTTGTATAGCTGATTTGCTAAAATTTATTATTCCGTCTTCACGAGTCAAAATTTTACAATAAGTTGCCGAATCATGTTCCTGTTCAATTGGTTTTATTTTGCCGGCAATATAGTCGGGGGCAACAGAAATTAATAATTCGGATGCTGTTTGAGAAAGGCGGGCGGATAAATCATCTTTAATTTCATCCGGGTATATTTGTATTTCCGTTTTTTTAAGCATCGGGCCGTGATCCATTTTTTCGTCCATAAGCATCAGAGTAATGCCCGTGGTTTTTTCGCCGTTTAGTATGGCCGACTGGATGGGTGAAGCTCCGCGATATTTTGGAAGAAGGGAACCGTGTATGTTAATTGTTTTGTGTTTTGGCGTGCTTAAAATATTAAGCGGTATAATTTTTCCATATTCAACAACAACACCCAAATCAGTGAGCGCTAATTCAGCCGGTAAAAAATCTTTTAAAGATTCCGGCTGGTAAACCGGAATGTTAAATTTTTCGGCCATTATTTTTACGGCCGATTTTTGGACTGCTTGTTCGCGTCCAACTTGCTTGTCCGGCGCGGTTACAACCCCGGAAACATCGAAAATATTGGAAGCGATAATTTTTCCAAGCACAGCGGAGGCAAAATTATGAGTACCGTAAAAAAATATTTTTATCATAATTGGTTGGCGCGGTAAAGACCCTTTGCTTTTTCTGTGAACAAGACGCCGTTTAAATGGTCTATTTCGTGCTGAACAATTCTTGCAAAAAAACCGGAAGCATCAAAATTAATATTTTTTCCTTCCTTGTTTATGGCGTTTACACTAATTTTTTTGTAGCGATTTACTTTTCCGTAAACATTTGGCACCGACAAACACCCTTCTTCTCCGGATTCTTTGAGAATGGATTTTTTTTGCCAAACGGGATTTATGAGCACCAAATCATCATCAAAACCATCGGCAAATTTTTTTGCGATTACGCAAATCTTTATTGATTCTCCGATTTGTGGCGCTGCTATTCCGACTCCATCCGAAAAATACATCGTTTCAATCATGTCGACGATTAATGATTTGATTTCAGAGTTTGATAGTTCATTCGCATTCACTTCGCGTCCGACTTTGGATAGTATCAGGTCGGGGTAGGTTGTTATTTCTCTGACCATATTAAATTATGATATTGATAAAATGCTGATTGGGTTAGGGTCGAATTTCCAAGTTGACGGAATAATTTTTGCAATGTTTTTTGTTATATTTTTGTAGTTTGAGTAGTCCGCCTTTATGAGTACAATATGCCAATATTTGCCTCTATAATAAGGCGGGTTAGCTTTTAATGGACCGTTTATGATAACACTGTTTTTGCCCTGTGTCAAGCTTGATAATTTGGTTTTGAATTGGAGAACCAGGGCTTCGTCGTACTCTTTATTATTTGAGTCTATGAGCAGTCTGATTAAGTATTTGAACGGGGGATAGCTAAACTTTTTTCGCTCCAAAGTCTCTTTTCCATAAAATATATCCGGCTTATAAACACCCGAATAAACGTAATGCTCGCGATTGCATGTTTGAATGAAAAAAGATGAATTTTTAGGCAATAAAAATTGCGTTTGACGAATTTTTTGCCAAAGATCTTCGGTCGCTCTGTACTCCGGCAACGTCAACGAAAAATCCGGGTCAACCATGGCAAAGACGTCGATATTTTTCCAATTTACTCGCGTCCAGGCGAATTCGGTACCGACAATTATAGAATTATTTATGTCATGCAAATTAATTTTTGTTTCGAGCAATTCTTTGTCGACCAGGATTACATTTTTTTGCGGAAATTTATTTTTTATGTCCAGAACAATACTTTTGGCGCCCTGCCCCAAAAAAACGAAATTTGAACCGTTACATTTTGGGCATTCAAACGGTAGAGTCTCGTTGGTGTTGCAAAATAGGCAATTTAATAAACTGTTTTTTTGCACTAGATTGAGAGCTCTTTCACAATTTTTGCATCTGAATACATGACCGCAATCTTTGCATACAACCGAAGAATAAGCGGATTTTCTATTTATGTAAATAAAGCAATTTTTTTTGGAATTTGAGAGCGACTCGATTATTTCATCATCAAGGGCGGATTTGTTTTTACTGTTATATGTTACAAATATCGGTGAAGGGTTGGTAAAAGTTTGCACTTCTCCTTCCAGAGAATAAATATTTTTTTTGGCAAAGAAATAGCTTTCAATTGAAGGGGTGTGGCTAAATAAATAAATATCACAATTAATGTATTTGGACATTAAAAGCAGGGCATCTCGTGAATGAAAACGCGGAGCCATATCCCAACTCTTATGAACCGAATCGCCTTCGTCGTCCATTATAACGTGGGCCAAACTCATCCATGGCAAAAAAATCGCTCTTCTTGTTCCGATTACGGTGAGACTTTCGTTATTTCTGATCCTTAACCAATATTCAAAAAATTGTTTGTCAGTTGTTTCGCCGGTTATTAATATGCAATTTTCTTTGATATCATCCGGCAGATTTTCCATTATATCATTTGCTAATTCAACGAAGGGCGTTAATATAAATTTTTGCCCTTGTTGGCGGTTTAATTCAATAATTTTTGCGTATTTTTGTTCGGAAGATTTGTAATTAAAAAGAATCGGTTTTTTCCCGATTTTTGAATATTTTTCTACCTCACAATTCCTTAGCACATCCTTTGTCAGCGCCAAGTTTTTTTTGATTAATTTGAAAATTAAATTTTTTAAAATAGCCCCCGGTGAAACACGATAAAATAATGAAAATTCCTCCGTAAAGTCGATAATATTTTGCGGAATAAGCGGAGTTTCAAAAACAAGACCGTCTATATCTTTAATTTTTATTTTTTTTGCTTCCTCTGATTGTTTTAAGTGAGCGACTATGCCGTATGAAATCTGATTTCTGAATGGTATTGTCACAAGCGAGCCGGGTGAGATATTCTTCATTAAATTTTCCGGAACCGAGTAATCCAGCCAAAAAATTTCAAAAGGCATCCGTCGAAGCGGGATTACTTGAATTATCATAAAATTATAATACTAATTCAGCGGTTAAATAACCGACTCCAAAAGGGTCTTCGTATGAGTATTCCTTGTAATTGAAGGATGTGCCTTGGATGATTCCGGCCAAAATCAGAAGAGAGCGCAGACCGCACTCAGCGGCTTTTTCGGCAAACGACGGTTTTATTTGAGACAAACCGGATAGGTTATTTGACATAAATAATTCACGAATTTTTTCATCAAATTCCGCTCCGTATTTGTTGAAACCGGCCGGTGCGTCCGATGACAAAGCGTGTGATAAATCAGCGGAAGCGACTATGGCTATTCTTTTGTTTGTGCCATGTATCGCTTCTTTAATCAGAGAACCAAAATCAAGATGTGATTTATAATCCAGATTGCAAAAACCCAATTGCAATAACTTGGCTTTTTTATTATGTTTTGAGAAGTAATACATTGGTACGCTTGTGCCGTGGTCAAGTTTCGGCTCGGAAATCATAACCGAAGGCAAGTGTTTCTTTTTTGTTAAATCACGCAGTTGTTGCGCCAAATAAAAATCCCCGTTAAATGACATATTGACCGACAAGTCCCCGAAATTTTTCATATCGGCGGTAAATTCAGAGCAACAATTAATAGTGAACGCTTCGGAAAAATAACTTCCGTGAGGTGAAATTACTATAACCGAATCCGGATGAGCGGCATAAAAATGCTCTTCAAGCGTATTCATCGAATTGACCGTGCGCGATATTTTTTTTATCGATTCCTTTCCCACGTCAGGTATTAGTATTGGCGGGTGAGGAGTGATGGCGGCAAAAACTAAGGGCATATTGAATTAATTAGTAATTCCCGCCACGCCCGCGGTATTATTTGCGTTTATGGCCCATTCAGCTAAACGATTTGGTTCGGTAAAGCGGTTATCGTAATTGGTGTCTCCCATGGTTATTACGATATATTGAGTTTTGGCTTTTTTTGACTCGACAAGCACGGCCATTATCGCGCCTGATTTATCGGTATATCCGGTGTTTGAAGCCAGTATTTCATAGTTCTTTTTCAGATTAAACATCAAATCATTAAAGTTGGAAATTTTATGATTTGAAATACCGTCCTTAGTTAATAGCTCGGTAAATGTATGACTCGTTTTACCCATTGATTCGCGGATTGTTTTGTTTGCCAAAGCGTTGGTAAAAATTTTAAGCATATCTCTGGCCGAAGAAATATTTTTTTCGGATAAACCGGTCGTGTCAAAAATTTTTGTTTTGTCAGCCCCCCAATCGCTTAATCTTGTGTTCATTGAAGAAATAAATTTTGATTCGCTAAGTCCGGTTGCTTGCGCTATCATTCTGGCGGCATTATTAATCGGAGCGATTAAAAATGAATAAAGTAAATCCTTGTTGGATACTTTTTCTCCGGTTGATAATTTTAATCGGTCGTGTATTGTGGCGTGCGTTGTCGGGTTATAGGTCGTTGTTTTTTCTAAATCAATTTTTTGGTTAACGGCTTCAAGCGCAACCATTACTTTAACAATGGAAGCAGCCGGTCTTTGCGTATCAATATTTTTGCCGGCTATAATTTTTCCACTCGGATATTCCGCCACCAAATATGAAGGCAGTTTACTTTTGCATAAATCTTCGACCGGAGTTTTTGAATCACCAAGATATTGAGTTTTTGATGAAGCCAAGCTGTTATTTACATAAATCATTTCGCCTTCGGGGATACTTAAGGAAGTAATAAAACTGATCTGGATTAAATTTTCTTTTTTATAACCCATTGCCAGGAATGTTTCTTCATCGGAAATTCTTCGTTTTTTTCCGCTATCCATGACATACAATTTACCGCTGTCTTTTACTTGAATTAATGTGCCGTCGGCAAAATTAACCGGTTGGTCGGAAATTTTTAATGAAGCAATATCTTTTTTTTGTTTGATTGAGATTTTTAAACCGCTGAAGTTTGATTTAATTAAATTTGCTTCAATAATTGGATGCAGAATTCCGTCTTTATATAAATACAAGGCATCATTAAGGTCGCTTATTTTGTATATTTCGCCTTGCGGGGAAGAATTATTGGAATTGATTGCCGGGCCGAGAGTAAAGCCGTGCAGATCGTTTTCATTAACCTCAATTATTTCTTGGGGATTATAGCCAAGAGCCTTAACAACACTATCTGACGAAAACGGTCTGATGAAATTATAATCAATTAAATAATAACCGCTTGGCGCTTTCAAAACCGAATAATTGGCAAATGATATTTCCGGTCCATTCGGATAATTGTTAATATCAGCCTCTGCCATAATAACCGCTGAGTTCGGGTCGACCCTAGAAATTAAAGCGGTTTTTGTTTTGAAGCGTCGTTTTTTGCCGTCATTAACAACCCAATATTCGCTGTTATCCGCGTTTGTGATGATTGTGCCGTTTGGATAAAATTGAGCAAACCAGCTGTTCCAAATTTTGAAAAAATTGGCGTTGCCGTGTAAATGAGGGGTATAGGTGTAAAGAAACGCGGTGGCCCAGCTTTGCGGGGTTACGGATTGATTACTAATGCTTATGGTTTGACCTGCCTTTTTTATGAACGGCTGAGTCGATTTATTGTCATAATACCAGCGCATAATTGCAGCCGCTCCGTCAACTTGTTTGCCAAAGCCTTTGAATTTTAAAACCTTGGGGTCGCTCAAACTGCAACCGTCGCAAACCGCAAAACCGGTCGCCCAATCAATTTGGCGTTGTGTTGGAGTGATATCTGTTATTAAGCTTTGTTCTTTTTGTAATGTGACAATAAGAAATTTTGGATTAATTTGGTATGTTAAGGAGGCATCATAAATCATTTCAGCCGCTGTTTTAATTTCGCCGTTAATATTTTCGCCTTTGTAGGTGGCCAGATAACTATTTTTGCCATCCAAAAAAGTTTGAACATCACTGACCGTCCAGCCGTCAACACTTTGAAGCTGTTCATCGGATATAATAAAATCCGGATTAAATATTGTTTCCGCTTTTACAAATGAATAGGGGATAAGTAATGAGATTAGAAGCAAAGAAATGATGAAAATTTTCATATATATTATAAAAATACGCCTGAATTAAAAAAGGATTTCTTTGCTTTATTATAGCACGAAATATAATATAAAAACAACCCGTTTTTACGGGCTGTTTATTGATATTATTTGATTATTATCTTATTATTTTCCGCGGTTATTTTTATGGTCGAGCCTTCTTTGATTTTGCCTTCAATAATCATGGATGACAGCTTGTCTAACAATTCTGTTTGTATTAGTCGTTTTAGCGGGCGAGCGCCATAGTCGTAATCATAGCCTTTTTTGGCCAGTAATTTTTTTGCCATTGCGTCAACGTTTATTCGAATTTTTTTTGCCAGTAGCCGTTCGGTAACACGAGCGATTTGCAGGTCAACTATTTTTTGGATATCTTTTTCATTTAAAGAATGAAAAATTATCGTATCATCCAGACGGTTTAAAAATTCCGGTTTAAAAGATTGGCGAAGAGTTTCCATTATCTCACGCTTAATTTTCTCTTCATTCTTTGCTTTATTTCCATTGTCCTCGCCAAAACCGAGCTCGCCGTTTTTATTTGTTCTCATAATGCTTGACCCGCCGATGTTGCTCGTCATTATTATTACCGTATTTTTAAAATTAACTTTTCTTCCTTTTGCATCGGTGATTTGTCCGTCATCAAGCACTTGGAGCAAAATATTAAAAATATCCGGGTGAGCTTTTTCGATTTCATCAAACAAAACGACCGAGTATGGTTTTCTTCTGATTATTTCGGTTAGCTGACCACCTTCTTCATAACCGACATAGCCGGGAGGGGAGCCGATTATTTTGCTGGCGCTATGTTTTTCCATGTATTCGCTCATATCAACCCTCACAAGCGCGCTTTCGGTGTCAAATAGAAATTCAGCCAATGCTTTTGCCAATTCTGTTTTGCCGACACCGGTGGGCCCAAGAAAAATGAAAGATCCGATTGGGCGGTTCGGTTCAGCTATGCCGGCTCTTGAACGACGAATGGCATTTGATATCGCGCTAATAGCTTCTTTTTGCCCGATTACGCGTTTTGCCAGTTCATCCTCCATTTTGGTGAATTTTTCCGATTCAGTTTCAATCATTTTAGACACCGGGATTCCGGTCCACTTGGACACAACGGAGGCAATGTCCACGTCGGTTATCTCTTCTTTTAATATACCGCGATTTTTTTGAATGTCAGCCAGAGATTTTTCATCTTTTTTGATTTCCGTTTCCAAATTAGGAATATTTGAATAGCGAATCTCGGCGACTTTTTGTAAATCACCTTTGCGTTCGGCTATTTCGGCTTGTTGTTTAGCTTTGTCAATTTCTTTTTTCTTGTCGTGAATGCGAGTAATAATATCTTTTTCATTAATCCATTTTGCTTCTAATTCCGAGCTGATTTCTTTTATTCCCGACAATTCTTTTTCTAATTTTTTGAGGTGCTCTTTTGCATCCGCTGTTTTTTCATTCATCAAAGCTCTTTTTTCAATTTCTAATTTGACCATCGTTCTTTTGTATTTATCAAGTTCGTCGGGCATTGAGGCAATTTCAAGACGAAGCGCGGAAGCGGATTCATCGATCAAATCAATCGCTTTGTCCGGCAAGAAACGGTCTGTAATATATCGCATGGATAATTTGACGGCAGACACAATTGCCGAGTCCGTAATGCGAACCCCGTGATGAACTTCATATTTTTCTTTGATACCCCTAAGTATGGCGATGGCGTCGCTTTCTGACGGTTCGTTCACGAGCACTGGTTGAAAACGTCTTTCCAAAGCAGCGTCTTTTTCGATATGTTTTTGATATTCTTTTATGGTAGTGGCGCCGATTGTGTGCAGTTCACCGCGCGCGAGCATCGGTTTGAGCATATTAGCGGCATCAATAGCGCCTTCCGAAGCGCCGGCGCCGATAATCGTGTGCAGTTCATCAATAAATAAAATAATTTTTCCGGCTGCTGAATCGATTTCCTTTAATACCGCTTTCAAACGCTCTTCAAATTCTCCTCTAAATTTTGCTCCGGCAAGAAGAGCGCCAATGTCCAAGCCGATTATTTCTTTATTAAGTAACATTTCAGGCACATCTCCGTTAACAATTCTTTGCGCCAAACCCTCCACAATGGCGGTTTTTCCGGTGCCCGGTTCCCCAATTAAAACGGGATTATTTTTTGTTCGTCTTGATAAAATTTGCATCACACGACGAATTTCATCATCTCGGCCGATAACAGGGTCGATTTTTTCTTTACGCGCGAGTTCAGTCAAATTTTTTCCGTACTTTTCCAGCGCGTTATATTTTGTCTCCGGGTTGGGGGAGTCAACTTTTTGAGTACCTCGAATCGAGGCCAAAGCTTTTAGAGTTTCATCATAATTAATTTTTTGTTTTGATAATATATCGCTAACCGGATTAACATTGCTCAAATACGCGAGTAATAAATGTTCCAAGCTGATATATTCATCACCCATTTTTTTTGCTTCAATCAAAGCATTTTGAAATACATTCATGGCATGAGGGGAAAGCATTATTTGGCCTCCGGCGCCCATGGGCGAGCTTCCGAATTGTTTTGGCAGTCGCTTGACTAATGCGTCGATTTCGGCCAATAAAGAGGGTAAATTGACGCTCATTTTGCGCAACACCGAAACAACAATGTTTTCTTCGTCCTGAAGCATGGCCAAAAATAAATGAGGTGGCTCAATTTGAGGTAGGCCGTTTTCAGCGGCAATTTGGCTTGCTAATTGAATTGCTTCTTGCGATTTTTGCGTAAAATTTTGAGGGTTTATCATAGATTGAAGTTATTACTTTTTATCACTCTCGTATGGAGAGTGATAATACTATACCACAGTTATATAGCGTGTCAAGATGCTTTTTTTGGGTTGCCAAATTAAATAATATTTGATAATATGATGAAACTATGAATAACAAAAATCAAATTATTCCAACCCATATTGCCTTTATAATGGACGGTAATCGCAGGTGGGCAAAAGAAAAGGGGATGCCCGTTATTTTGGGGCATAAAAAAGGAGCGGAAATGTTTAAAAGAGTAGTTAATTACTCGGCCAATATTGGCGTAAAAATTGTCACCGCCTTTGCTTTTTCAACTGAAAATCATAACCGTCCAAAAGAAGAAGTCGATTATTTAATGGATTTATTTATTGATTGGCTTGACTCACAACTCGCAGAAATGAAAGAAAAAAATATATGTTTCAGATTGATCGGTAATCGAATTGGTATTCCGGAAAAAGTATTAAGTAAGATTGACCAGGTAGAAAAAGAGACTTTTGGAAATAAGGCTTTGATTTTGAATTTTGCTTTTAATTACGGCGGACGAGATGAGCTAACGAGAGCGATGCAAAAAATTGCCGACCAAAAAATTCCACCGGAATTAATAAACGAAGAACTGATAGAAAAAAATTTGGATTTAGCCGGGCAACCGGATCCGGATTTGATTATACGCACTTCCGGCGAACAAAGATTGTCGGGTTTTCTGCCTTGGCATTCGGCATACAGCGAACTATATTTTCCGAAAGTTTATTGGCCGGATTTTGATGAAGCGGAACTTGATAAAGCGATAGAAGAATTCAATTGTCGCCAGAGAAGATTTGGAAAATAAATAAAAAAAAGACCCCGACAAATGCCGGGGTCTTTTTTTATGGAACGTAGACAGGCGGAGTGGATACTTTAAACAAATCGCCGTTTTTGTGAATACGAAAGTCAAATTTACTTACTGGAGGCATTTCTTCCTCTGTGGCGCCACAACACGGACCGAGCACAAATACCTCCCCGTCATCATGCAAAAATTCAACAGATAAAATAAATTCGTTTTCGTTATTTTGCTCGACCTTGAGAATATTTGCTTCAAGGCAAGTGCCCGTAGCTCGGCAATAGTTTTTCAATACCAAAGCCTTGTTATTTCTTTCTTCGGCCGGACTAAAATTTTCAAGCCATTCCCATGAGTCTAATCCCACCGGTTCAAATAATTCCACCGCCTTATCAAATTCTTCATTTTTTAAAGAGTCAAAAAAAGCAAGCAGGGTATTTTGGGCAATGTTCAAATCATTTGATTTACTCGTGCTTTGATTGATAGGGGTTTTACCGCATCCCGAAAAAATGAGAATAATTGCCACTGGTAATATTATAGCCGAAAACATTGCTTTTTTTTGCATAAAAATCGTTTATAAATATTTGTCAAAATGACAAAATATATGTATAATTTTACTTATTATATTTATTTTAAACATTGCTGTCAATCAATGTATTTATGAATAAAACGGTGCTTGGTGTGCGAGTGGATGATTTGTCGAAGGCTGAAGTCTTGGAAAAGGCCGAATTTTTTTTATGCTCTGATAAGTCTTTTAAAATATACACGCCAAATCCGGAAATGCTGGTTAAAGCGCACAAAGATGAAGATTTCAAAAATATTCTTAATGGCTCTGATATAAATTTGTGCGATGGTTTTGGTTTAAGTTTGTTTTCCGGCGCTCCGCGTTTTTCGGGTGTGGATTTTATGCTCGAACTTTGTCATTTAGCGGAAAAAGAGGGGAGAAGCATTTATCTGTTGGGTTCGGGCAGTGATTTTGTGGTGGCAAAAACAATTGATAAATTGCGAGAAAAATTTCCAAAAATTATTATTGCTGGATTTGACAAGGGGCCCGATATTCACGAGTCAAAAATTATCAGTGAAGAGGGGAGTGAGACTTTGCAAAACATTATTAAAGCATCGCCCGATATATTATTTGTCGCTTTTGGCATGGGTAAGCAGGAAAAATGGATTGACAAAAATTTGCATAAAATGCCGTCGGTTAAAATTGCCGTTGGTGTTGGCGGGTCTTTTGATTTTATTTCCGGCTTGGTTCAGAGGGCGCCTTGCTCAATGCGCAAAATCGGTTTAGAATGGCTGTATAGATTATTTAAACAGCCAAAAAGATTTTTGAGAATTGTGAACGCCGTATTAATTTTTAGTATTTTGGCAATTAAAGAAAAAATACAATAATTTATTTATTTATGATTCGAACTCGTTTTGCTCCATCACCAACAGGATATTTGCATGTGGGCGGTTTGCGGACGGCACTGTACGCATATTGCGTTGCCAAAAAAAGTAATGGCAAGTTTGTGTTGCGTATTGAAGACACCGACCAAAAACGTCTTGTTGATGGCGCAATGGAAAATTTACTCAAAACGCTTTATTGGGCGGGAATTATTCCCGACGAAGGAGTTGTTTTTGATAAAAATAATCAATTGTCACAAACGGGAGATTGCGGAGGTTCATATATTCAATCGGAGAGATTGGAAATTTACAAAAAACACGCTCGTGAACTTGTAGATGCCGGCAAGGCATATTATTGTTTTTGTACGCCGGAACGTTTGGATGAAATACGCGAATCGCGCCAATTGAGCAAATTACCGACCGGATATGATGGCCATTGTCGCGACCTGGACCCTGTAGAAGCTCAAAAAAGGGTTGAAAATGGAGAGAAACACACAATACGCATGAAAATGCCTAAAACCGGTGAAACGGTGTTTAACGACCTTATTCGAGGGGAAGTTAAAATTAAAAATGAACTAGTGGACGACCAAGTGATTGTTAAGTCAGACGGTTTTCCAACCTATCATTTGGCGGTTGTGATTGACGACCATTATATGGGGATTACTGATATTATTCGCGGTGAGGAGTGGTTGCCGAGCGTGCCAAAACATCTGATGCTTTATGAATATTTTGGCTGGGATGTGCCAAGAATGGCTCATTTGCCTTTAATTTTAAATCCTGATAAATCAAAATTGAGTAAAAGACAAGGTGATGTGGCGGTCGAGGATTACATAAAAAAAGGGTATCTTAAAGAAGCTTTAATAAATTTCATTGCCTTTTTGGGTTGGAATCCGGGTGGAGAGCGTGAATTATTTACATTGGAAGAATTGATAAATGAATTTAGTTTGCAGAATGTGGGTAAATCAGGAGCCGTCTTTAACCAACAAAAGCTCGATTGGTACAATAAGGAATATATTAAGCGCCTGTCTGATGAAAAAATATTTGAATTATCTAAAATATTTTTTGACGAAGAGGGAGTTGGCGTGAATACAGAAAAAGAAAAATTAGTGGGCGCGATTTCGCTTGAACGTGAAAGAATAACCACTTTGGCCGAATTACCACAAGCGGTGAAATTTGTTTTTGATTTGCCGGAGTATGATTCCACCTTACTTGTTTGGAAGAAAAGTTCGGTTGATGAAGCAAAAAAAGTGCTGTCAGAATTAATTGAGTTACTGAACACAATTAGTGTTCAATCATGGGATAGTCAATATTTGCAAGAAAGAGTGGGGGAGTGGATTAAGAATAGCGGTTATTCAAATGGAGTGGTTCTTTGGCCATTGCGCGTGGCGCTTTCCGGGCAAGAAAATTCACCGGGACCGTTTGAAATAGCAGAAGTATTGGGCCAAAAAGAAGTTTTGAGCAGAATCAATTCAGCAATAAAGAAATTGTCTTAACTGTTCACTGTTATTGTGGTATAATTCAGGTATGAAGAAAATGCGATTTTATATACTGTTTGCTATCATATTATCCGTCGCGCTGTTTGTGTTTGGCGCGAGTTTTGTTTTTACCAAATCATCGGGCACTCAGGCTTCCGGCGGTAATAAGGAAGAAATAGATGACCTAAATCGCCAAATTGCCGAAAGAAAGTCAAAAATTCAGGAACTGGAAAACACAATTAATAATTACAAAAAAAGCATTGAAGAAAAAAGGCTGGAATCAATGTCCTTAAAGAATCAGTTGAGCATTATTGACAACCGCCTAATTCAGATCGAAACAGATATTCAATTGACTGAAGAAATGATTAAAGAAGCCTCGCTAGAAATAGAAGCTTTAAACCTGAGCATTGAAGACAAAGAGACCGCGATAGAAAAGCAAAAACTTATTATTGCAAAAATTGTTCGTAATATAAACGCTGAAGATCAAAAGAATTATTTGGAAGTTTTGTTAACCAGCGAAGATTTTGCGGAATTTTATGATCAGGTAAAATATTTGGAAAATGTTTATACTGATTTGGGCAAATCGGTCAAACAACTGCGATTTGCCAAAGAAGAGCTTGATACAAAAAAATCTCAAGTAGAAAATCGTAAACAAGTTTATGAAAATTTGAAAATCGATTTGGATAATAAAAAATATGATTTGAGTTCAGAGGCCAATGTTAGGCAAAATTTATTAGCCAATTCCCAGGCTTCGGAAATGCGTTTTAAAACATTGGTAGAAAATTTGCGAGCCCAATATCAAGCGATCGAGGGCGAGGTTCGTTCGTTTGAAACTCAGGTAAGAAAAAAGCTAGAGGAACTGGAAAAATTTAGCAGTTTAAGCAGTGATTCCGGTAATTTCTATTGGCCGGCTGTGAGCAAATATGTCACATCAATTTTTCATGACCCTGAATATCCGTACCGGCATGTTTTTGAACACAGTGGGATTGATATAAGGGCTTCGCAGGGAACACCCATAAAAGCGGCTAGTTCTGGGTACGTCGCCAGAGCCAGAAGGTGCTCGGTAAGCACTTGTTATAGCTATATTTTACTGGTTCATACGGATAATTTATCAACCGTTTATGGTCATATGAGCTCTATAAGCGTGCAGGAAGACCAATTTGTGGCCAAGGGTGATATAATTGGTTATTCCGGCGGTACGCCCGGAACTGTCGGGGCCGGACCGTTTGTGACCGGACCGCATTTGCATTTTGAAGTGAGGTTAAACGGAATTCCGGTAAACCCGATGAATTATTTTTAGTAATCAAATATATAAACGCCCGAGGGAATCGGGCGTTTTTTTATTTACTTTTTTCTGGAATGAAATTTACGATGAATTTCCCGCAGACGGGGATTGGTTACGTGAGTGTATATTTGCGTGGTAACAATATTTTTATGGCCGAGCATTTCTTGAACGGAGCGCATGTCCGCTCCTTGCTCAAGTAAATCAGTGGCAAAACTGTGGCGCAATGTATGTGGTGTCGCATCCACCGGCAAACCGGCCATTGTGGTGTATTTTTTTACCAATCGCTCGACAGAACGCGATGTTAATCTGTGTTCGTCGTCATTTTCATCAAGTCGATAGTTAATAAACAGGGGAGGGAACATATCATTTCTGATTTTTAGGTATTTCCCGAGCCATTCAAGAGCTCGCTTGGAAAAATATACGGTTCGGCTTGATCCGCCTTTACCGGAAATAGTAATTTCCAAATCATCAATTTTTTTTTCGACAATATTTTTAATATTGAATAGACGTATATTAAGCGACGTTAATTCCGATACCCGCATGCCGGTAGAGAAGAGGGTCTCAAGAATAGCCCTATCTCTTAATCCGTCCGGTTTTGACAAGTCAGGCATGGACATCAGTTTTTCAACCTGGTCGAAATTTAAAAATTTTATTTTTTTATCTTTATCAGTTAACTTAGGCAAAGAAATTTTATCAGCCGGAATGGAAATTATATCTTTGGTGGCAAAATATGTAACCAAATTACGAAGCGCTATCAGGTAGTAGTTCTGAGTCGTTTTTTTGATATATTTGCCATGGGAATCGGCTTTACGCGACAAATATAGCCTGTAGTCCCAAATATGTTTAGGTGTGAGCTCGTGAGGCTTTAATGACGTAAGATTATGGTCACGAATCCACGCCACAAACATTTTTAAAAAGTTATGGTAATTACGCGTGGTAATCGGGCTTAAACCCTTCTCAATTTCGCAATAGTCAAGAAAGTCGGGAATATGCGCAATAACGGCTTTATTGGACTTATCCATATAAATAGATGTTATTAACGTCTCTTAATCTATGTTATACGACGTTAGATATATAGTATAATACAACTCTAAATAACGCAAGTATTATGTTTTGCCGTTCCCCCTTCCACTCATTCACTACTTCCAAAACACTCGTTCATTAAATCTCAAATCAATATACTCTTTCGGAGACGTATTACGGCTGGACAAAATAATTTTTAAATTAGCAATTTGATTTTCCAGAGAATTATTTGGCTGGATATAAATCTTCCAAGGCTTATCAAGAGAAAGCGCCAAGCCGGAGGTTAAATTTTCTGTTTCAAAGTAGCGCGCGTCCCCTATCCCCTCCTCTTTTAGGATTTTATCCCATTCAATAATAAATTCTATTATTTCATTTTTCAAAATAAATTCTTTTTCGCCGTCTTCAGATAAATTGCTCTTATCCCAAAAAATCGGGATATCTTCGTAATCCCTGGTTAATTTTCGCCATTCCGGTGTGTTCATTACAGCCGTAGAAGTTGAAGACGACGCGATAGTTATTTGCCCCGGTGTGGTGCGTGAATTAAACGGTTCGGTTGAAGACGAAGTCATGACCACATTTGCCATGCTTGTTGTTGCTTGGTTATTTTCTGATTCAGTATCAATGTTAATAATATCTTCGTCCTCGTATACTTCGGTTTGGATGCCATTTAGCAAAGTAATTTTTTTGATTATTTCTCCATTTCTGTCAAGCAGATAATAATTGCTCCCATTATAATAAATTATTGTTGAAATTTTTTCTTTGATTTCTATTAGTAATTTTTCCGGAAATATTTTGGTGACTTTTATTTCTTCAACTCCGTATTTTTGAAGCAGGTCGCGTTCTATTTTTTTTGCACTTAACAAAAAATAGTTGTTTCTTGGCACTATTACTCCTTTCAAAAATTCATTGTTAACATATTCGCTTATTTCGTTAATTTCAATAATTTTTAGGCCTTTGTATTCAACGTTTTTGATTCTAAAATATGGCAAGTATAGCATTAATATGAGCCAGGCGGTTAGCAGAATAAATAATAAAGAATAAATAATTATTTTTTTCCAATTACGTGAGACATGTTTTTTTTGATATTTGTATTGAGAATGGACATGAGCATTATTAACATTTAATATTCTATTCGGTTCTCGCATAATTGTCCGGCTTTCTTTTTTTTTGAATATGTTAAAAATAAAAAAATTACGTCTTTTTTTAATCGGTTTATTCAGGCTGAGCGAGCCGTATGATTTGATGTATCAATTCATAATATTTAGACGTATATTCGGGGTAGCATCGGGTTTAACCTATCCACAAACTCATAATTAATCGTTTTGCATTTGTCGGCCAACGCGTCAATGGATATTACTTGTTTTGATTGTTTGCCTATGAGAATGGCCGTGTCCCCTTCTTTTGCTTTATGTTTGTTCGGAAGTTCAACCATTGTCAGATTCATGCATATTTTCCCGCGCACAAAACATTTATTTCCGTTGATTAAAACGTGGGAATTATTTGATAATCGTCGATCATAGCCGTCCCAATATCCGATTGGCAAAATAGCCAGGTCAAAATCTTTTTTTGCGGTATATGTGCCTCCGTAGCCTATTTTTGTACCCTTTTTAATTCGTTTAATTTGCAGAATTTTTGTATATAGCGACAAGGCCGGTTTTAAATTGATTTTTTTAGTCATTTTTTGCGACGAATACAACCCATACAAACCAAGGCCAAGCCTTACTGCGTTTAATTGAGCGCTTGGGAATAAAACGGATGCAGCCGTACAGCTAATGTGCTGAATTCCTGGGTTGATGTTAAGCTTTTTTAGCCGAGCTTCAATTAGTTGAAATTTATGTATTTGTTTGTTGGTATATGCGACACTACTCTCGCTTGAGGCCAAATGACTGTAAATACCTTCAATTGTCAGCCATTTTAGCTGTGATATCTTGCGAATTTCATTTATTTGAGTTGGAAAAAGAAAACCAAGCCTGGAAGTGCCAATATCAAATTTAATGTGAATTCTTATGTTTTTTTTAAGTTTATCCCCTACCCTATTTAGAAATTTGGCTTGTTTAAGCGAAAAAACAGGAAAAATAACATTATTTTTGGCTAATCTTAGCAATTTTTTTTTATTTAATTCAAAAAAACCAATGATCATTATAGGTTTTTTGATATTATTTTGAATCAAAATTTCCGCTTCTTCATCGTTAACTACGCAAATCCTGTTTACCTCTGGTGCCTTATCGCAAATTTGAGCCATTTGCGATAAACCGTGCCCGTAGGCGTTTCCTTTTACTACAGGCATGAGCAAAATATTTTTTCCGAACAGTTTTTTGAACTCCTTTAAATTATGCTTTATCGCGCTTGAATCAACCTCAATCCAGCTGAACATAATAAACCCTTAAAAAATATTAAAAAATCAATAGCAAATACGGCGATTAAAGAATTTTTAAATTGCAGTATTTTTTTAAAGCCTTGGGTACTTGAATTTTGCCGTCTTCGCGCTGATAATTCTCAACAATAGCGATAGGAAATCTGGACATTACCATGCCGGTGCCGTTTAAAGTGTGCACATATTTTAATTCTCCGTTTTCGTCGCGATATTTGATATTTAATCTGCGAGCCTGATAGTCGGTACAATTACTGCAACTGGTAATTTCACCCCATCCGCCTTGAGGATTGTTTTCACTTTCGTTCATTGTCATCCACGCCTCAATATCGAATTTTTTGTATGCCGGTCCGCCAAGGTCTCCACTTGCTATATCTATAACTCTGTATGGTAATTTTAGACCGCAAACAATTTTTTTCTCGATTTCAAGAATTTCTTGATGATATTTTTCGCTTTCATTTGGTTTGCAAAAAATAAACATTTCCAATTTTGTAAATTGATGAACCCGGTATAATCCTTTACTGGTTTTGCCGTACGCTCCAGCCTCTGTTCTATAGCAATGAGAGAGTGCCATATATTTTTTCGGTCCGTCTGATAAATCCAAAATCTCGTCGGCGTGATAGCCTCCCATGGTAATTTCGGCGGTTCCGACTAAGCTTAAGTCTTGGTTTTCAATGGAATATACTTGAGTTTCTTTGCCACGAGGGTTAAAACCAATACCGGATAAAATTTCATCCTTGGCCATATCCGGAGTTTCCATTAATACATATCCGTGTTTAGAAATTATATCTACGGCGTAATTGATTAAAGCCATGTTTAACCGGACCGCGTTATTCTTTAAAAAATAAAATTTTGAAGCCGCCACTTTTGCGCCTCTTTCAAAATCTATCAAATCGTTTGCCACCATTAATTCTTCGTGATTTTTTTGTTTGAATTTTGGTTTTTTGGGAATTTTGGATTCAAAAATTACCTTGTAATCATTTTCGCCTCCGATCGGACTTTCCGGATGAGTCATGTTGGGTACAGCCATCAGTAAGTTTTCAAATTCCGTTTCAATTATTTTTAATTCATTTTCAAGTCTGCCAATATCATCGCCCAAAGCGCGCATTTTAATTATTTCTTCATCGCTGGGCTTGCCTTTAGATTTTTTATTTCTTAAAGCCCTTAACTCCTCTATTTTTTTTATTTTATCAGTTCGTTCTTCGTTAACTAGTAATAATTTTTTTATATCAACATCAACTCGCCTGTTAGAGCAATTTTCTTGAATTAACTTTTCGTTTTCTTTGATAAATTTAATGTCTAGCATATATTTAGTATATTATTCATTTGTCGCTACGGGTTTTAGGGTCGGAAAAAGAATCACTTCTTTTAAATTATCGGCGTCCATGAGAAGCTTAACAAGGCGGTCGATACCCATTCCGAGTCCCGCGCACGGTGGCATTCCGTGTTTTAGAGCGATAATAAAATCCTCGTCCATTTTCATGCTTTCGTCATCTCCCAAATCCCTTAATTTTTCTTGCTCAGTCAAGCGTTCTTCCTGGTCAATCGGGTCGTTTAACTCCGAGAACGCATTGCATAGCTCATTCCCTCCCACGCATAACAATTGAAATCTTTCCACATAATCGGGTCTATCGGCGTGTTTTTTGGCCAAGGGCGACAATTCCAAGGGGTGGTCAATCATAAATATCGGATTGATAATTTTGGGCCTGACTAATAATTTATAGATTTCGTCAATTAGTTTTCCTCGTCCGGTATTTTTATCTATATCTTCTACGCGCAATTTTTTGGCCAATTCAAACATTGATTTTTGGTCCGGATATTTTTCAATATCCACATCAGCGTGTTCAATCATCAGTTCACGCATCGTTTTTCTCGGATAAGGAGGAGTAAAATCCACTTCAGATCCCAGTGTGGAAAATTTGAGAGGCAAACCCGCGCCTTGAATTAATTTTGGCAGTAAGTCTTCAAATAAATTCATCAAGTCAGTATAATCGGCGTATGCCCAGTATGCTTCAATTTGCGTAAATTCAGGATTGTGATTATTGTCTATTCCTTCGTTCCTAAAGCATTTGGAAATTTCGTATATCCTTTCAAAACCTCCGACCAACAATCTTTTCAAATACAATTCCGGCGCAATTCGCAAAAAAAGATCTATATCTAAAGCATTGTGATGAGTGACAAAAGGTTTTGCGTTTGCTCCGCCGTACAATGATTGCAGTATCGGTGTCTCCACCTCAAAGAAACCAAGATTATCAAAATAATTTCTGATTTCTTTGACCAGTTTGCTTCTTACCACGGCTATTTCCATTGAGCGTTCATTTGATAATAAATCCAAATATCTTTGGCGGTATCTTGTTTCGACGTTGGACAATCCGTGAAATTTTTCTGGCAAAGGCAAAAGCGATTTGCATAATATTTGGTAGCTCTTAACCAGTATGGATAATTCGCCTTTATGAGTAACAAAAATATCACCTTGAAAATTAACAAAATCACCCAGGTCAAAATGTTTAGTAAAAAATTTATAGCTATCCTTCCCTAATTCTTTTTCGGATAAAGCAATTTGAATTGCTCCGGAAAAATCTTTTAAATTAAGAAAGCACAGTTTCCCCATTTCTCTCATCGACATAATTCTGCCCGCAACCGACGCTGTTTGCCCCTCTTTTAACGTCCTGGCTTCGCTTATTGCGATTTTTTTTGGGGTTTTGGATGGATAGGGATTGATATTTTGCGCGCGCAAACTGCTTAATCTTTCCAGTCTAATTTGTTCCTCGTTTTTGGTCTCAGGATTTTTGTTCATATTTTATGTTATAAGTATTGACAATATTATATAATGTTTTGCCTTTTAAGTCAAAAAAAGCCCAATTTTTGGGCTTTTTAATAAATCCGGTCTAACTTTTTCTACTCAATTTTTAGAATTTTGTATTTTTGTTCTCCCGCCGGAGTAACAACTTCAACAATATCATCAATCTTGTTGCCAAGAAATGACTGTCCCAAAGGAGATTCATTAGATATTTTGCCCGCAAACGGGTCTGCTTCTTGGGGTCCGACAATTAAATATTCTTTTGTTTTACCATTTGCCTCAACCGTTATTTTATTGCCTATTTCCACAATTTTATTGCCACTTTTACTTTTTTGTATTATTTCGGCGTTTCCCAAAATATGTTCAATTGACATTAGTCGTCCTTGCGCCCACGCCATATCTTCTTTCGCTTGGTGATATTCCGCGTTTTCTGACAAGTCACCCTGCTGTTTCGCCTCATCAATACGGTTGGCAATATCGGGGATTAACTTGTTTTTTAGGTTCTCCAATTCAACAATTAAATTGGCGTGGCTTTCCTCGGTTAAATAATTTATTTTATCATCCATATGTTTTATAAAAATATAAATACCCTTTGCAAATTATCAGGGTATTAATCTTTATTTATAGTATCAATTATAAGGTAATTAAGTCAATTTATTTATCCCCAGACGCAGAAATAGGCCTATTTTAAATATTTTTTACCCCACCAGCGCAAAAAATCAAGAGCTATCGGTTGAGCCGCAGTACTGCCTTCCTCCCCTTCTTCAATCAAAATGGTTACCACTATTTGGGGATTATCAAATGGAGCAAAAGAGGTGAACCAAGCGTGATTTTCTTTGCTTTGGCTCCATTGAGCGGTGCCGGTTTTTCCGGCGGAAGAAAAATTAAGTGAGCCAAGCATTTCGCATGAGCCATAAATAACGCACTCTCGCATTCCTTGTCTTGATATGTTTATGTTTGCCGATGAAATAAAATTTTCATTTTTTATTATCGTCGGCAAAATTTCCTCGGTTTTATTAAGCGGGTCTTCAATTTTTATTGCCAGCCTTGGTTGAATCACCTTTCCGCCGTTAGCGATTGTGGCGGTCCAAACAGCCACTTGCAAGGGGGTTACCAGCAAATCTCCTTGGCCAATTGAAAGGTTGTATGTGTCGCCGATATACCACATTTCATTTTTCGTTTCTTCCTTCCAAGCTTTGGACGGCAAAAAACCGGCGCTTTCACCCGGCAAATCAATACCGGTTTTTTCCGCTAATCCAAATTGCTTCAGATAACTGATAATTTTATCAACTCCAAGTCCGACGAAGCTTTTATAACCTCCTCCTATATAATAAAAAAATGTGTTTACTGACCAAGCAATAGCTTTTGTGGCATTTGTATAGCCGTGGCCACCCGCTTTCCAATCGGGAAAGAACCACTTGTCAATTTCAATACCGCCGGTGCTTAACACAGAAGTGTTTTTTGTAATTATTTTTTCCTGCAATGCGGCGGCGGTAATAAGAGGTTTAACTGTTGAACCGGAAGGATATGTGCCGGCAATAGCGCGATTAAACAACGGATTATTTTCATTATTTAAATAAGCGGAATATTTTGTTTCACTGATTCCACCGGAAAAATCATTGTTATCAAACGATGGCAAACTTACGAGCGCCAAAATTTCACCATTATTTGGGTTTAGCGCTATTCCCGCCACGCGAGTAAAAGAATTCTTTTCCATTGAGTCAAGAAGCAAATTTTCTAAATAGTTTTGTGCTTCCAAATCAATGCTCAAATAAATATTCTTTCCCGGGATAGGCGGTTCCTCGGCCAAAATGTTTTGTTCCCTTCCCAAAGCATTAACTTCCACTCTTTTTCTGCCAAATATTCCTCTAAGATTAGATTCATATTGTTTTTCTATTCCGGCCTTTCCCAAATAATCGGAGGAATAGTAGCCCAGGGATTTTTTATCGGATAATTCATTAATGTCGATTTTTCCGAGGTAGCCGATAATATGCGATAAAGAAGAAGGTTTGCTATCTGTATTTTCATCGGCATTAACAGCGCCATATAATCTTTTTGTTCCTTTTTCAATGACTATCCCGTTTAATTCCGAACTCTGCACATATAAACGCAAAGCTGATTTATAATCCAAGTTTTCCTTGATTATTAGCGATTCATAGCTATAGTCGCTATATTTTTTTATTAAATTTTCAATTTCTTCCACGCTTACATTGCTGATTGTCGATATTTTTGAAATAAGATTAGATCTTTCCTCATTATTTCTTGGAAGGTCATAAGGAACAATTGAAAGAGAAAAGCTCGGAATATTTTCCACAATTTGCATGCCGTATCTGTCGTAAATAAGACCCCTTTCCGATGATATCGGTTTGATTCGAATTCGGTTATTTTCCGCCAAATTAAAGTAGTAGTCCCCTTTTATTACTTGCAAATAAAAAACTCTGGAAGCGACGACGACAGTTCCTATCAGCGAAAGAATTAAAAACAGTAGCATTCTTTTTGGTGATATGCTCGCGCCAATAAAATTATTAGTGCGCGGAATGTTGTTGTTTCTCCCGTTAGCATTAAAATGAGGAAGGTTTTCTTCAACCCACCCATGACGATAACGACCGGTCAGATTAGAATCATTTACCGGGTCTTTTGGTTCGTATTCAAAAAAATCATTGGTTGCCATGGTTAACGGTCGATTAAATATTTAGGATTGAATTTTTTAATCATTAATGTAGAAAGTAAAAATATAAATGTTAGAACCAAAGCGTTGATCAGAGCCTCGATAAAAAAATCATATATAACGGCTCGGCTTACGGAAAAAGACAGGCCGGCAATATAATGAAGTGCCGTGTATAAAATCAAATACGAAAGTCTATAAATAAGCATTCCCAAAAATCCGGCAATAAAAATAATAAGAAAAAAACGATTGGTCAGTAAGTTTAAAAGTATCCAATCCATCACGGCGATCGCGATAAATAATGTACCTGTCGCAAGTCCAAAAGGCGAGGCCAGAAAAAGCTCGGTAATGAGAGCTAAAATAAAAATATGCCAAATAAATTTTGTTTTTTTTTGGAATAAAAGCGCGCACATTGCCGAAATAAATATTACATTTAATCTGTTCCATGGCTCCGGAAATAAGTTGGAAATAATTATATGTAAAACAAACAAAACCAAAGCCAAAATAAACAAAGATATATTTGTGATAATATTCTTTTTAATCATTTTGATTATTCGTTAATACAGTAATCAAATATAGTTTTGATAAATCAGTTGCCGGAGTAAGAATAGCTGATTGAAAAGGTCTGTATGTTTCATTTTCTATCGCTGAAACAGTGCCTATAACAAGTCCTCTTGGTATATTGTCTTCCAAACCGGAAGTGACGATAATATCACCTATGCGAACTATTTCGTTGCGAGGAATAAAATTCATCTTAATGCTTAATCCATAACCGCCTTCGACTATTCCCAAACTTTTATCATTGTTCAATACCGTTGCCGCGATTTTTGATTGATTATCGTTTAACAATCGAACGACTGATAAGCCTTTTTCTGACTTAACGATTTTTCCGACCAAAATACCACTACCCTCAATTACCGGTTGGTCGATATTTACGTTATTTTCCAGTCCGACGTTAATTAGAATTGTTTGGTCGGTTTTTTCCACATTCTGGCCAATAACTCGGGCTGTAATTGGAGAAAATTCTTTTTGTTCAACAAAATTTATGGTTTTTTTTAAAAGAGCGTTTTCTTCCGTAAGAATTTTTATATTTGCCTGTAACACAGCCATTTCCTCCAAAGAAGAGCGACACTCTCGATATGATGAAAAAAAACTTTCTCGATCCTTAAAAAATTCATAATTATCGCCGGCCATAATGCTTATGCTGTTTACTTTTCCGAATATCGGTTCAAATAAATTTCTTATATTATATTTAAAATAATCGAGAAAGCCGAAATAGTTTAAAAAAACGAGCAATACAAGTATTGCTCCTATGACCACGTAGGTTTTTTTGAGAAATTGTATTTTCATATATTAATTATGCCGGTCATTTCTGGCCGGAAAAACGGCGACCTCGCGCAAAAGCTCGCGGTCATCAAGTAAAATTGAGGCGCCTCTGGCCACTGCGGTTAAGGGGTCGTCCGCTATGCGCACGGGAATTTGAGTCGCTCTCATAATTAAGTGGTCAATTCCGCGCAAAAGAGCGCCTCCTCCGGTTAAAAGCAGTCCTCTTTCATGAATGTCGGCCACTAATTCCGGCGGAGTGACTTCAAGGGTCGCTTTGATATTATCCACAATCGCTCGAAGAGATTTGGAAATGGCCTCTCTTACTTCACTGTCGCTTATCATTACTTCTTTGGGAAGGCCGGTTACCATATCGCGTCCTCTCATCGGGTAAACCATTTTTTCGGACATTTCTACGGCCGAACCAATTTTAATTTTGATTTCTTCCGCTTGTCGTTCGCCCACCAAAAGATTAAAAGTTTCACGGGCGTATTGTGAAATGTTGTAATTTAATTCGTCGCCGGCGATTTTTATGGATTTCCACTTGACTATTCCACTTAGTGAGATGACGGCAATTTCCGTAGTACCGCCTCCAATGTCAACTATAAAATTGCCTATCGGTTCTTGTATTGGCATTCTTGAACCGATTGCCGCGGACATGGGCTCTTCAACAATCCATACTTCGCTCGCTCCGGCATTCAGCACGGCATCGCTTACGGCTTTTCTTTCGACTTCGGTAATATCAATCGGCGCGCCAACAACAACTCTCGGTCTGGCCATAAAAGAAAAGGTTCCCTCGCTGATTTTATCGATAAAATGTTTTAACATTTTTTCGGTCACTTCAAAATCAGAAATAATGCCACCGGATAACGGCCGTGTTGTAATAATATGCGGGGGAGTTTTGCCAAGCATTTCTTTGGCTTCATTCCCGACGGCAAGAATTTGTTCGGTTCGAGAATTTATCGAAACCACGCTTGGTTCGTTTATAATTATCCCCTTTCCTTTAACATAAATTAAAGTATTGGCCGTCCCAAGGTCAATGCCCAAATCTTTTCTGAATTTATTGAATATATTATTTAACATAATTTCTGTTTTGATATTTTCTGCTGGTGAAAATTAAACTTTCCAAAAAAACATAGCAAGTAAACAGTAGGGCGAAGGTCCACCAATTTAATAGTTTGAATTGCGCTAATAATAAAATTGCGATTACCAAGCAGGCAAAGAAAATTCCCTGTCTGAATGTTCTTTTTATGTGTCGAAAAATAATTTCGTCGTTTTTTGTGATTTTTGACCTGATTAAAAAAACAATAATAGAAAAAGTTCCAAGAATGGACAAATACAGACTGACATAGAAAAAAATAAATCCAATTATACCAGCGGTATTCGGGTCATAAGCAAAAATTATCATTACCCAAACAAGCCAACAGATTAATGTGGCTAAGCTCATTATTAACAAATATTGCTTCAAAGTCATAAGTTTTGCTTTATTTTAGCAAATGTTTATGGTTTTGGCAAGCTGAGTATTAGAAAATAATTTTTATTTTTTGCAGGTTTATTCCTTCAAATTCTTGTTTAATTTTAGCCAAAATTTCATTTTCGTGCATTTTTACCTCCAGATTAGCGCTTGACCCGTTACAGCGCACACCGAGAATCCCGTTTTTGTAATATATCACCTCAATATATTTGGCGCTGTCAGGGCCGAATATATCTTGGATTATTTTATTAGCCGACTCAACAGTGAGCGCTGCATGCGCCCCCCTCATAACTGTCGATTCGTTTTTTCTGGATTTTAATAAATTTAACAATGATTTCATATTATTTTATTGTCGATAATCACAGATATCGCGGAAATCACAGTGTCCGCAATAATATTTTTCGGGTTTTGGCGGAAAATCGCCTTTGCGAATATTTTTTATCGCCTCGGAAATTTTATCATTCATTTTTTCGACATCTTTTTCATTTCCAAGAAAAGACAATTTGGAATTATCGTCTAAATAATAATAAGTTAGTTTTTCACAGTTTCCAATGGCTTTGAATTGAGGAAGCTGTTCGAGAACAATTTGGTAAATCAATAATTGTTCCTTGCTTTCGCTATCAAGCTTGTCTTTGCTTTTGCCGGTTTTGTAATCAATAATTTCCAATTTGCCGGGGGCAGACATATCAACACGGTCTATTCTTCCGGTAATTATCCCATCACCAATTTTAACGGAAAATTTTGTTTCTAGAGCGACCGGCATTGTCCATCCGCTATTATTATTTTTTTTATAAAAATCGGCCAGTATATTTTTTCCTTTTTGATAAAAATCTTCTCTCTGCCTTGTATCCAAATAGGAATCAGAGCGCCAAAAAGCGTCAAATAACTCATATAGTTTTTCAATCGGGGGCGCTTTTATTTTGCTACCTGTATTCGGCTCGGTCGGTTCATTAAATAGCGCGTTTTGCTTTATCGAATTAATCTCCATGAGCAATTTATAAAATTCTTCAAGCGTTGCATGCATGACCGAACCGAATGTCATACTTGGACTTCCTTGTGTCGGCAATTTTAAAATTCTTCCAAGTTTATATTTGTATGGGCAGGAATTATATGTTTGCAAGTCCGTAAAAGAAAAATAATTTGGAATTTCGTATTTAAAATCCGAATTGTCATTTTGCTTGCGCAAAGAATTGTCAAAATTTGATAATTTTGATTTTGTTTCTTTATTTTCTGTACTCGTGGCGTTGTATCCAATTTCCGCCAAGAAACGACTGATTTTTTTTGTTCTGGCTCCCCCGTAATTATCGGCACTCACCAAATATAGTCGCTCTTTGGCGCGCGTCATCGCCACATAAAACAAACGCCGTTCTTCTTGCTCATGACTGTCTCCTTCGGGTAATTGCTCTTTGATTAATTCAACCGGCATTTCAATCATCTCCCCTCTCCGTCTGGTTGGAAATCTTTCCTCAACCAAATTAACCATAAAAACATATTTATATTCAAGCCCTTTTGCCGTGTGCACGGTTAATATATTTACTGAGTCGGGAGTATCTTCCGGTTGTTTAATTATTCCCAAATCTCCGGATTCTAAAATTTGCGAAAAGTGATCCATAAAATCGGCAACCGCCGGGTCGGGAGTTATTTTTTCATAGTTGGCAATGTATTCAAAAAATTGGCTTAGTTGAAAAATTTGCCTGATAGTATTTTTCTCTCCGCAGGTTTCCCCCTCAAGAAGATATTTTAAATAACCGCTCGATTCCAGAAATTTATATAACAAGGCCGTGGGTTTGTTATTTTTTGCGCCGTTTATTCCTTCTTTCAAGGCAGAAAACAATTTATCAATTTTTATTTTTCCCTCATCTGATAAATCAATTTCCGCTCTGCGGTTTAACGCTTCATAATAAGAAATCGATTTAATTTTTTTGGCAAAAAATAGTATTTTTTGAATATCGTTTTCGTCTAAACCAACAGGTGGCATTCTTAACAATCTGTAAATTGACGCCGATTCGTGGTAATTATCAATGACCTTGAAATAATTAATACAATCAAGAACGATTGGTTGGCGATAAAGCCCCGCGGAAGCCAAAAATTCATAGGGAATTCTCATCTGTTCCAATTTGGACATAAATGCGTCGGCATGACTGTTCGCTCTGATTAAAATCGCAAAATCATCCCATAAAGTATCGGGATTTGCTTCTTTGATTTTAATGATTTCTTCGCCGACAAAATTGGCCTCTTCCTCCATGTTGTTTGCATAAGAGTGAATAACGTTGCCTTTTTCACGGGAGTTACTGTTTAATTTTTTGTTAATATTTAATTTGATTTCCAAACGGTCGGGATTGTTATTTTGAATTAGTTCATATGCTTTGTCTAAAATTTGTTGGCCTGACCGATAATTTTCCGTGAGAATAATTTCGGTGGCATTAGGATAATCTACTTTGAATTTTAATATATTTGACACCGAAGCGCCTCTAAACGCATAAATACTTTGGTCGTCATCGCCCACAACAGTTAATTGCGTGGATTCACCGGTTAATTTTTTAATCAGTTCATATTGTGACCAATTTACATCTTGAAATTCATCAACCAAAATATATTTGAATTGTTCATGGATTTCTTTTAATATATTTGGACGTTTTGACAACAAAATGTTGGCGTAATATATAAGGTCGCCAAAATCCAAGCAAGAATTTTTTAGCAGTAATTGATTGTATGCGTGATAAGCTCGGCTGATTTCCGTAAGCCTGCTTTTTTCTTCAATCTGCGCGCTGTCTTTGTTCAATTGAATATTTTCCGCGTATTCCAAATAATCATCAGGGCTAATCATTTCGTCTTTGCACTTGGAAAAATGCTTAATCAATTCGTGTATATTTTTTGTCGGGTTTCCAATCGGACGGTAATAATCAAGCTCGAATTTATCCAAATGTTTTCTGATTAAGATCCAAGCGTCGGAGGGGCTAAGCATTTTAAAATGCGCCGGCAAACCGATATCAATTGCGTGTCTTTCCAAAAGACGCTCGCAAAAAGCGTGAAAAGTGTGTATGTTCGTATTTAAATATCCGATTTCTATTGTTTCATCTATGCGGTTTTGCATTTCGGCCGCGGCCTTTTCATTAAAAGTCAAAGCCAAAATTTCTTCCGGCTCGGCTAATTTGTTGTCAATTAAAAATTTGATTTTTTGGGTGATAACCGTAGTTTTTCCGGTACCTGCTCCGGCAACAATAATCAAAGGCCCTTGAATATGTTCAACGGCCTGTTTTTGGGCGGAATTTAGCTTTGAAACTGTTTTTATCATGTGTGTGCGGTAGTATAACAAATACAAAAATACCGCACAAGGCGGTATTTATTAATCGTTTTATTTTGTAATTTAACTTTCATTTATCTGATGCCCGGTTTAATATTTTTGTATTTATTCCCTACTTTTAGGCGCATAAGCGCTTTGTTAAGTGTCGCTTGAAGAGCTGCGTATTCCAGGCTGTCCATTGTCCTTTGTTCTTTCATTGTTTCTAAAGCTTTTTTTCTGGCTAGCTCGGCTTCTTCAATATTAATTTCTTCTGCTTTTTCTGCCACATCAGCCAAGATGACAACCGAACTGTCGGGTTTAACTTCAACAAACCCTCCGGTTACGGCCATTGAATATTCTTTTTCATCTTTTTTACATCTTAATTCGCCAATTTGTAAAACAGATATAATCGGCAAATGGTTCGGTAGAATTGTTATTTCACCATCCTTTGTCATAACTGAAACTTGGTCGATTTCATCGGCAAATACAACTCGTTCGGGGGTTATGATTTGAAATTTTATTTTTTTTTGCATATTTACGAGGATTTCTATTTAACCGCACCAACCTCGTCTATCCCGCCTTTCATATAGAAGGCTTGTTCGGGCAGGTTGTCATGTTTGCCATCTAAAATTTCTCTAAAACCGCGAACAGTTTCGGAGGCAGGAACATACTTTCCGCTGGTTCCAGTGAAAGCTTCCGCCACAAAAAACGGCTGGGAAAGGAATTTTTGAATTTTTCTGGCTCTTGCCACCGATATCTTATCTTCATCAGATAATTCTTCCATACCCAAAATTGAAATAATATCCTGCAAATCTTTGTAGCGTTGCAATACTGTTTGGACTTCTCTGGCAGTGCGATAATGTTCTTCGCCCACGATATTTGGATCCAAAATCGTAGAATTGGAATCAAGGGGGTCGACAGCCGGAAAAATCGCGAGTTCGGCAAGCGAACGATTAAGAACGACAGTTGAATCAAGATGGGCAAAGGTGGTTGCCGGTGCCGGGTCGGTTAAATCATCGGCAGGCACGTAAACAGCCTGTACAGAGGTGATTGAACCCTTATCGGTGGAAGTAATGCGTTCTTGAAGAGCGCCCATTTCAGAGGCTAATGTGGGCTGATAACCGACCGCTGATGGCATTCTGCCGAGCAATGCCGATAATTCAGAGCCGGCTTGGGTAAAGCGGAAGATGTTGTCGATAAACAATAATAAGTCCCTGCCTTCCTCGTCTCGAAAATATTCCGCCATTGCAAGAGCGGTTAAAGCTACTCTGGCGCGAGCGCCCGGCGGTTCATTCATTTGGCCAAAAACCAGAGCGGTTTTTTCGAGTACGCCGGATTGCTTCATTTCTCGATATAAATCATTTCCTTCGCGAGTTCTTTCCCCCACACCCGCGAACATTGAATATCCGCCGTGTTCCTGGGCGATGTTTCGAATTAATTCTTGAATAACAACTGTTTTGCCGACGCCCGCCCCGCCGAATAATCCGATTTTTCCGCCTTTCAAAAATGGACAAATTAAATCAATCACTTTAATGCCGGTTTCCAAGACCTCATATTTTGTGGATTGTTTTTTAAACTCCGGCGCTTCTCTGTGGATTGGGTATTTTTTTGTTGTTTTTGATTCTCCCAAACCATCAATTGTTTCGCCGATAACATTATACATTCGCCCCAATGTTTCGGGACCGACCGGTACGGAAATCGGCTCGCCCAAATCAATAACCTCTTGCCCGCGAGTTAACCCGTCTGTTGTGCTCATGGCGATCGCTCTGATTGAGTTCGCGCCCAAATGCTGTTGCACCTCCAAAATCAAGTTGTCTTTGCCGGGAATTTTGATCGACAGAGCGTTAAATAATCCGGGTAATTTTTCACCGAACTCAACGTCAACGACTACTCCGATAATTTGCGTAATTTTTCCTTTATTCATAAAATTTGATTATCATAAGGCCGCGGCGCCACTTACGATCTCGGAAATTTCTTGCGTAATCGCAGCTTGGCGGGCTTTATTAAAATTATAATTTAATTCGTTAATCATTTCTTCGGCGGCATCGGAAGCGTTTCGCATTGCCATCATTCTCGCGCTGTGTTCTGAAGCATCGGATTCAAGAGCCGCTTGATAAATTTGCATTTCAATTAATTTGGGCAGTAAAGTGTCTAGTACTTCAACCGGGTTCGGTTCAAATAAAAATTCAATTTCATCTTTTTTTAATTTGGTTGCTTCCGATTCCCCGATCCCCCCGAGCGTTGAATCCGGTTCCTGCCCAAGCGGTAATAGTTTTTTAATTTTCGGAATTTGTTTTATCGCTGATATGTAATCGGTGTAGCATAAAAATACGGCGTCGTATTTGTTTTCATTGTAATCGGAAATTATCATTTTTGAAATCGGATATATTTCATTAATGTTAAGAGTTAAATCCAATTTTTCGAATTCTGCGGCAATATTATATCCAAATTGATGATATATTTTTCTGGCTTTTTTTCCGTTAATAAATATATCAATGTTTTGCGCCGTGTCTTGAAATTTTTTTAAAAATGAGTTTGCTTCCATTAAAACCCTGCTATTAAAACCGCCGGCCAAACCACGGTTTGAAGCGATTAAAATTAGCGCAATTTTTGAAATTGGTCTTTTGACGAGCAGTGGGTGCAAATTGACGTTTGTTTTTCCGGCCACATCAACAAGCATTTGCCAGGCTAGCGAGGCGTAGTTTCGAGTAGCCAAAACATTGGCCACAGCGCGCCTCATTTTGACCGCAGAAATCATCTCCATCGCTTTGGTGATTTTCTTTGTTGAACCAACGGATTTGATTCTGCGCTTAATTATTTTTGTGTTTAAAGCCATAGTTGATTATTCCGCCATTTGTGCGAATTCTTCGCAAGCAGATTTTAATTCATTTTCTATTTCTTCATTCCAATCGCCACCTTCAATTTTTTCGAGCAATAAAGATTTTGAATTATTGATGAATTGATGAAATTTTGTTTCCCAACGGTCAATGTTTTTAACGTCGATATTTTCTGCGTACCCGTTCGATACTGCATAAATTATAGCCACTTGATTGGCAACGGACATTGGGGTGTATTGCGGTTGTTTTAATATTTCAACCAATCTTTGACCCAAATTTATTTGTTTTTTCGTTTCCGGGTCCAAATCACTGGCGAATTGCGCAAAAGCTTCTAACTCTCTGAATTGCGCCATTGATAATTTTAATTTACCGGCCACTTTTTTCATTGGTTTTATTTGCGCCGCCGAACCGACGCGCGATACCGACAAGCCGACGTTTAAAGCCGGTCTGATTCCACGGTAAAATAAATCAGATTCAAGATAAATTTGGCCGTCGGTAATCGAAATAACATTGGTTGGAATGTAGGCCGTTACATCGCCGGATTGAGTTTCTATGATAGGCAGAGCGGTAATTGAACCTCCGCCGGCTTCTTTATTTCTGCGACAAGCTCGTTCAAGCAATCTTGAGTGAAGATAAAAAACATCGCCCGGATAAGCTTCTCTTCCCGGCGGGCGTCGTAATAATAGTGATATTTCTCTGTAAGCCCAAGCTTGTTTTGATAAATCGTCGTAAACGCAAAGCACGTCTTTGCCCTTGTCCATAAAATACTCGGCCATCGCCACTCCGGCGTATGGAGCCAAATATAAGGTCGAAGCGGGGTCCGAGGCGCCGGCCACAACAACGATTGTATAGTCCATTGCTCCCGATTCTTTGAGTTTGGTGACAATTCTTGCGATTTTTGATTCTTTTTGGCCGATTGCCACATAAACACAAATCATGTTTTTGCCTTTTTGGTTTATGATAGTGTCAATTGCCACGGCCGTTTTACCGGTTTGTCTGTCTCCGATAATTAATTCGCGTTGACCGCGTCCAATCGGAATCATTGAATCAATAGCTTTGATGCCGGTTTGCAATGGTTCAGCCACCGGTTCTCTTGTCATGACGCCCGGCGCGATTTTTTCAATCGGATAAAAAGTTTTTGTATTTATTTCACTTCCTCCGTCAATTGCCGAACCAAGAGGGTTAACCACACGGCCAATTAATTCCTCGCCCACCGGAACAGACAATATTCTTCCGGTTCTTTTCACAGTATCCCCTTCTTTCAAGTGTTTTGACTCGCCAAGAAGAACCGCGCCGATGGTCTCGTCTTCAAGGTTAAGCGCCACTCCGAATGAGTTACCCGGGAACTCAAGCATCTCACTTGATTGGCAATTTCTCAGCCCGCTGATGTGCGCTATGTTATCGCCCACGTCAATTATTTCGCCAACCTCTTCGGTTTCCACTTTTTTTTCAAAAGAAGATATATTCTTTTTTAATTCTTCCAAAATACTGTTTATGGACATAGTGATTTATATTAACTGTTGTTTTAAATTATTAATATGTTTTAGAATACTGCCGTCAATAATATAATCTTTTGTTTTAATTACCGCTCCACCGATAAGTTCCGTGTCGATTTTTTCGGTCAAAATAATTTTGTTGCCAAAATATTTTTTTATCGCTTCAATGGATTTTTTATCAAGCGGACGAGCGGATTTGACCTCTACGCTTTCGATACCCTCTTTTTCATTGGAATATTTGACGAATTCTTTGATTATAGCCGGTGATTTTTTTAACAATTTTTCACGGGCCAACAAAGCGCTAAAATTTTTTAAAATAGCGCTGGTGTCGCTTTCTTTTTTTACCAGGCCGAGCGCTTGGTGCAAAGCCACGGCGTATTGTTTGACGCTATTTTTTTTCATAATTTATTTATTTATCATCTCAAGAGCGTCATCAATCTCCTTTTTATCTTTGCTTGTGTCAAAATTGTTGGAAACGATTTTTTTAAGGGCGAGTACCACAATATCAGCCGCCTCATTTTTAAAGTTCGCGACCATTTTTTGTTTTTCATCATCTATGTTTTTTTTGGCCGTAAGCGCCATTTGGTCAATATCGTTTTTTGTATTTTTTTTAATTGATTCCGCGGTCAGTTCGGCGTCCAATTTTGCTTTTTCTAAAATTTGATTTGCCTCAGTCTTTGCCGTATGCATTTGGTCTTTGTAATCATCCTCGGATTTTTGGAGCATCTGCTCTATCTTTTTTGAATTTTCAAGACTTTCGTCGATTGTTTTTTGACGTTCCGCCATTTTTTTAGTCAGCGGTTTTAATATCAAAAACCAAAGAATAATAAAAACAATGGCCAAGTTTACCAATTGAAGGATGAACATTTTTAAATCAATACCCATTGAGCCGAGCAAGCCTTGTTCGACGACGACCTCGGCCGTTTCGTGTGATGTGGCGTAAGCTGTTTGCACAAAATTCATAAATCGAATATTAAATAATATTTATTGAGCGAACCTGCGTCGCAGTTTCGCCCTAAAAGATTATTTAAGCGTAAAAACGACTACCAACGCGTAAATGGCGATAGCCTCCGCAAAAGCCGCGCCCAAAAGCATTGGGACAAAAACTTTTCCGCTAGCTTCCGGATTTCTGCCGATTGCTTCCATCGCTCTGGCGACCAAAATACCAATGGCGAGACCCGGGCCCATTCCTGAAACCGCCATAATAATCGCTTTGGCGAGAACTACGATTGATTCGTGCTCCATACAATTAAATTATTTAATAATTAATTAATTTTGTATTTAATGACTTTCCGCTCCGTGCGGTTCGGTGGTGGCGACGGTAAGATAGACTAGCGTTAAAATAGAAAATACTCCGGCTTGAATTAATCCGACCAAAAGTTCCAAAAGCATGAAAGGGGTCGGAACCAAAAATGCCACAAGCGAGGTCATGACCACAATCAATACTTCACCGGCGAAAATGTTTCCGAATAAACGAAAAGTGAGCGACAACGCTTTTGCCATTTCACTGATTATTTCTAACACACCGACAAACATTTCGACAAATGCCGTAAAAACGGCGATTGGCCCCTTTTTAAAACTCAATATAAAAGGTTTGATTTGAATAAATTTTCCAAAATAAGCGAAAAAATCCAACCGCAAAAAGACCAAGTACGTGCGAAGCGATGAGCGACGACGAGTGTCATGCCTAAAACCAAATTCAAATCAGTGTTGGCCGGACGCAAAAGCGGACTGTGGTTAAAGGTAATACTGCCGGTTCCGGGTAAAAGCCCAAGCCAATTTGAAAGTAAAATAAAGAAAAAAATTGAGCCGACTAAAGGAAAAAATTTCATTGTTTTTTTGCGGTCCCCCGTTACTTGGTCAAAGAGTCCGAGAATTGCCTCCAAAAAAAATTCAAAAGCATTTTGAAATTTCCCCGGGCGAATGGCGACATTTTTACGAATAAAAAAGCCGATAATCAATAAATATTATCAGCGCGAGCCATGTATTTATCATTGTGTTTGTTATCGGCGTTGAGCCGATATGGAACAAGATATCTGGAGCCAATCCGGGAATATGCATAATTATTCGTCTTTTTTATCAATTTCTTGATATAAATTACCGTAAATTTTTGCTTTTTTAAATAGTACACTCATTGTAATTAATAAAGCGGTGACAAGAAATAATATTAAAAACAACGGGGCTTTATCGTATTTGGCGTCAAAGTACTGGCCGGCTAGTGAAAATATAACAGCCGGTACCGCAATGGTGGCGCCAAAATCCAGCATAATTTTTAAAGCAAATATATAGTATTTGCGGTCTGTTGAGTTCATAGGCGATTTATCACTTTTTGACGCGACAATATTTTACTAATGAAACGCGAAAAAGTCAATGCTATAAATTTTTTTTTGGGGATAACTTTAAATCGGTTAAATCTTGATCTTTGAAAAAAGTTTTAGAGCGTTATTACCGGTCATTTGGACAACCTCTTTAAAAGGAATTTTCTTTATTTCAGCGATTTTCTCGGCAACCTCGGCAACCATCCATGGTTCGCATCTTTCACCTCTGAATTTTTGCGGTGCCAAATATGGCGCGTCGGTCTCGATTAAAATTCGGTCCATTGGACAATTTTTGACTACTTCAATCAAATTATTTTGTATTTCCGGGCAAGTTTTTTTTGCCGGAAAAGTAATAACTCCGGTAAAGCCGATGTATAAGCCCAAATCAAGGTATTTCTCTGCCGTGCTCCAATTATCTGTGTAGCAATGAACAACTCCTTTTAATTTGGGCAACGCTTGTAGCGTTTCTATCATTTGCGAGTGAGCGTTCCTCACATGAATGACCAAAGGCAGGTCTAATTCCTCTGCCAATTTATATTGAGCCAAAAAAATTTCTTTTTGTTTTTTTAATGCGGTTTCTTCGTTCATTTCTTTTGGCAGATGGTAAAGTTCCAAACCGCATTCGCCAATGGCGATTGTTTTTTGGTGAAGCGCCAAATCTTTATAAAATTCGTAATCGAAAATTTCTTCGCGAGATTTAAATTGGATTTCTTCCTCGTCAACTTCGGTGGAAATTGAATGAATCGGATGCAATCCGACGGTGGCAAAAATAAACGGATATTTTTCTGCCAATTCAACCGCTCTTTTTGAAGTATCGCACTGCGACCCGACCACATTCAAAATCATTTTTTGCTGTTCACATTTATTTATAACCAAATCCCCGTCGTCTTTATAGGCGTTGAATTGCAGATGACAATGAGTATCAATAAGCATAGTTATGATTAAAATAAGCCGTCAAGCGTGCTTTTTATTGTTTTTATCGCTTCCGGAATAAATGGCTTAAATATGTTGGTGACCGCGTCAAGATATGGTGCTAATTTTGAATCTTGCAAAGCGAGCATGAATTTTTCATCTATCGGGAATCTGGCAATAAAATACATTGTCACCGCGACCACAATAATTCCTTGCGCCAACCCCAAAGCAAGTCCAAGCAGACGGTTGATGGTTGAGATAAAAGGGATGCTGGTAATCACGTCAAGAACTTTGTTAAGCAAAGTAAAAACCAAACCGATAGCGTGGCTGGTAACTAAAAATAAAAGCAAGAAAATTATTATTTTAGCTCCATTCCCCTGCCAGCCGGTAAACGAAGCAAGCCAATCGGCAATGTGACTATATTCGCGAAAAGCAAAAAAAACGCCAACAACCGTGCCAAGCAAGGAACCGATTGATTGAACAAAACCAAGCCATAACCCGGCTAGGCCGAATCCGACTATTATTATTATTACCGTAATGTCAAAAAAAGACATATTATTTTTCTAGTCGCATAAACAACGGCTCCGGTGAATTTATTTTTATAGCGTAATTACTCTGCCATTTGCTCAGTTCGTGAATGGATTTTGCCAATTCATTTTCCGATGAAAGACCGATTTGGCAAAGTATTTTTCGCGATGTTTCAGGCATAACCGGATATATCATAATCGCGATGTTTCGTAAGGCCTCCGACAATGAGCCAAGCAAATCATTAACTTCTTCAAATTCACCATTTTTTGCCATAGTCCATGGTTTTAATTCAGAAATTTGAACATCACAGTCGGTAATTAATTTCCAAACAGAATCCAAAGCGCGATTAAAATAGAACTCGTCCATGTGGCGTGAATAATTTTTCCAAGCTTCGGATGTGGAATTTGAAATAATTTTATTGGGATGATGAATTTTTGACGTTAAGTTATCACTGTATTTCTCTATCATTACAGCGACACGATTTACCAAATTTCCGATTCCGTTCGCCAAATCGCCATTATAGCGCGCCAAAAATTTTTCGTCCGAATAATCTCCGTCGCTGTCAAAAGGCAATTCTCGCATAAAAAAGTAGCGGATCAATTCAATCGGATAATCATTCGCCATTTTTATCGGGTCAATCACATTGCCTACGCTCTTGCTCATTTTTTGCCCGTTTACGGTTATCCAGCCGTGCGCCGCAATCATTTTTGGCAGTTCTAGTCCGGCGGACATTAGCATTGCCGGCCAAAGCAAAGAATGAAACCTGTTTATTTCTTTGCCAAGCACGTGCGCGTCGGCCGGCCAGTATTTTTTGAACAATAATTCATCTTCCGTGCCGTATCCAAGGGCGGTTACATAATTTGTCAGAGCATCAAACCAAACATACATTACTTGGCTTGGGTCATTCGGTACGGGAACTCCCCAGGCGAGTTTATCGGTTGAACGGGAAATACTGATATCCTCCAATCCGTTTTTTAAAATATTCAACATTTCATTATAGCGATTTTTCGGATAAACAAAATCTGGATTTTTTTTAAATAATTTTTCCAATTTTTCTTGATATTTTGATAAGCGAAAAAAATAATTTTCTTCTTCAAGCAATTCCGGTTCTTTTTGGTGGTCCGGACATTTTCCGTCAACCAAATCTTTTTCTGTTTTGAAAGATTCACAACCAACGCAATAAAGACCGGAATATTTCTTTTTATAAATATCACCGGATTTTTCCGCGGAAAGCCAGATTTTTTGGGCCGCAATTATATGTTTTTTATCGGTAGTTCGAATGAAATCATTATTGGAAATATCCCATTGGTCAGCCAGGTTTTGAAATACGGCTGATTTTTCATCGCAATATTTGGCGACTTCAATCCCCTTTTTATCGGCTGAACGAAGCATTTTTTGACCGTGCTCGTCTGTTCCAATCAAAAAATAAACATCTTTTCCAATCAGTCTTTGATAACGGGCAATAACATCGGCATATAAAAACAAAAGCGCGTGGCCAATGTGGGGGTTATCATTGGCATATGGAATAGCGGTTGTTACGTAATATTTTTTTTGCATAGTTTTATTATTTTTGATTAATTACGATTACAAATTCACCACGGCTTTCCGTCATTAATTCAATAACATTGTCTATTGTACCGCGGTATATTGTTTCGTGGATTTTGGTAAGTTCCCGACAGACAATCAGTTGACGGTTTTTTGGCAAGTAAACTTTAAGTTCATTCAGGCATTTAATTATTCTGTGGCCTGATTCGTAAAAAACAACAGTTTGGTTTTGTTCCGCCAATTCTTTGAAAAATTTTTGTCTTTTATTTTTGTGCGGAGGAAATCCTTTAAACAAGAAATTATCCGTCGGGAATCCCGACACCGAAAGCGCGCTAATCGCGGCGCAGGCGCCCGGAATGGGAATTACATTTGCAGATGTTTTTTTGATTATTTCCGAAACCAAAATATTGCCCGGGTCGGAAATTCCGGGTGTTCCGGCATCGGTGACCAGAGCCAAATTTTTGCCTTCGTTTAATAGTTCGACAATTTGATTTATTTTTTGCGCTTGGCTGTGGTGGTGATAGCTGATTAGGGACGTTTTTATTTGATAATGATTCAACAAATTTTTGGTTACTCTGGTGTCTTCGGCCAAAATACAATCAACGCTTTTTAGTGTTTCAAGCGCCCTTAGTGTAATGTCTTGAAAATTGCCAATCGGAGTGGCAACAATATATAAGATTCCTGAATTCATATGATTGATATATTATCAAATATCGCGAAAATAAGCAAAAATAAAAAAACTCTTTAATAAAAACTACCGGCTTTTTGGCCAGTAATTTTCAGTCGACATAAATGTCGTTTGATTGTTATATTTTATAATCAAACCAATGAATTGTCGAGCCAAAACGGTGAATTAAATGTGGAAAGAATGTGGATTAATTTTATGCTCAATTTAGCAAAAAATCTATTCCAAACTGATTGCTTGAACCGGGCAGGAGTCAACGGCCTGTTGAATCACATCGCTCGCGTCACCTGATTCGTTAATCACTTCCGATTTTCCGTCATCCCCCATTTTAAATGTATTTGGCGCAATTGAAGCGCACGCTCCGCAACCAATGCATTTTTCTTTGTCAACGTTTAAAGGCATATGAATATATAATTATCGCCGTTAATTTCGGCGTTTATTATTTTTTATTTTTATTCCAATCGTCTATTGCCGACTGCAAGGCTTTATCGCCCAAAATTGAACAATGAATTTTTCTTGCCGGTAATCCGCCAAGGCGTTTTAAAATTTCGGCCGGCTTTATTTTTACCGCCTTATCAATCGGCATTCCACCTTTTTCTTTTATCATTTCACTCAAAACCGAAGTTGAGGCTATGGCCGAACCACAACCGAAAGTTCGCCATCGACAATCGGTTATTTTTTGTGTTTTCGGATTAACAATAAGCCACATTACCATCTCATCTCCGCATGCCGGTGATCCCGCTCTGCCCATGGCGTTGTATTTAAATTTTTTTTCTTCGCCATAACGCATAAAATTTTTGGGATTAAAAAAATGTTCCTTCACAATATCCGAATAAATCCAATCAGAACCATCGTATGATTTGACATCAACTGTTTTATTCGTTTTACTTTTTTTTGACGCTTCTTTTTTCATAAAAGTTATTTTTTTTGATTACGCCTATGTCTAATGTTTCATTGGGCTCATTTCACGTAATTGCTCGACTATGGCAGGCAGATATTTGATTATGTAATCAATATCAGCTTTGTTGTTGCCGTGGCCAAGCGTAAAACGTAAACTGCCATGAGCCATTTCGTGTTTTATTCCCATCGCCAAAAGCACATGCGATGGTTCGAGCGATTCTGACGTGCAGGCCGAACCCGTGGAACACATTATACCATATTCATCCAGATACAAAAGCATTGCCTCGCCCTCAATATTTTTAAAGGTCACATTAAGATTGCCGGGTAAGCGTTCCGAACCTATCGGAGGACCGTTTAAAATTACGCCTTCGATATTTTTTTGAATTTTTTCCCAAAAATAGGCGCACAGTTCACGCAATCTTTTTGATTCTTTTTCTTTATTTGTTTGCGCCAATTCTAACGCTTTTGCCAGCCCCATAATTCCAGGCACATTTTCTGTGCCGGCGCGCTTGCCTTTTTCTTGACTTCCGCCAAAGATAATGGGTTCTATTTTTATTCCACGTCGACAATATAAAAATCCAACACCTTTTGGTCCATATATTTTACTGCCGTTAACAGTCATCAAGTCCAAATGATTTTTCTCAACATCAATGTTTAAATAACCTCCGACTTGGCAGGCGTCGCTGTGAAAAAGAGGAAAATTTGCGCTGTTATTTTTTCTGTACTTCAAAATCTCCCGACCAATATCGGCAATAGGCTGAATGGAGCCGGTTTCATTGTTAGCAAACATGATGGATACAAGGATTGTGTCGGGTCGGATTGCTTTTGCAACATTTTCCGCCGAAACAATACCCTGAGTATTAACCGGAATAAATGTGATATCAAAGCCTTGTTTTTTGAGTTCGCGCAAAGGATGAAGAACAGAATGGTGTTCAATACCGATGGAAATTATGTGCTTGCCCTTATGACTGTTCGCTTTGGCAACGCCAAAAATAGCCAAATTATTCGCCTCTGACCCGCCACCGGTAAAAATTATATTTTCCGGTAAAGCTCCAACTAAACCTGCAATTGATTTTCTTGCTTCGTTTATTGCTTTTGACGCCCTGCGTCCAATGGCGTACAAAGCGGATGGATTGCCAAAATCATCAATAAAATATGGTTTCATCGCCAAAAAAACCCGCTTTTCTACCGGCGCGGTAGCGGAATGGTCCATATATATGCTTTTAATTTTTTTGGGTTTTTTGAGCATCATAATTTTATAAATCCGACAGCCTTACATTTTTGAGAACTTGGCCTATTTTAAAATTTGTCTTGGCCAATTTTTTGCTTAATGAACACCGTATATCGGAATTCGCGCAATTTCTAATTCTGGTCGATTTACACAAACATGGCAACATATCGGTTGTTCCTTCGGTCGCTTCTATTATCATTTTTAATGTAATTTTTTTGGGGTCCTTGTTTAATCCATAACCCCCGCTCACTCCTTTGCCCGCGTTAATTAAACCTGATTGTCTTAATTTACGAGCGATTTTTTGTAAAAATAAAAAGGAAATTCCGGTTGCCACGGCCAAAGTTTTTAAGCTCACAAAATCGAGCTTGGAATTTTTTAAAAAAACAAGCATGTGAATGGCGTAATCGGTTTCTCTTCGCAAAGTAATCATATTTTAGAATGGTAAGGTTAGATTAATTTTACTTTCATTTTTTTGTGGAATGGAAAAATTAACAGCGAATGGTATCACATCACCGGTAAGATTTTTATAAAATAATTGCCTATTATCCCGACCGAATTCGTAAACTTGTTTTGTTACGAGCACGTCTTGCTCGCAATATTTCTTTATTTCATCAATTTTGCCTTCCTGCCACCATTTAATCGCTTGCAAACCGTCCGCGCTTTTTTGCACGTTATCGAGAGTGGCTTTGGCCACGTCATCAAGTTTTAATCTTATTCCCAAGCTATTTTTTATTTCTTTGAGCAAATCAAGGTGCGGTATTTTGGTTAAATCACCCAAATAATAATTCATTAAAATCGGCAAATCAAAATGTTCGCTGTTATAACCGATAAGCCGGTCTGCTTTTTCAAGAATCGGCCAGAGGCGACTAAGTTCGCTTTCGGTAAAACTTTCAAAAGAATCCGTTTCATAGCGGTAAATCGACACAACCGAAATTTTAAATTTCTTCATGTCGTTATCCACTTGGGCAAAAGTATTTTGTGTTTCAATGTCAAAAACAATCTCGTTTATCATAAAGCATGTTAATTTAGACTTATATGGTATGATATATATTCGGCTTTGTCAAGAGCCAAATCCCCCATTGATTCTTCTATCTTTTTTACCTCGTTTATTTTTGCTTTTGTTTTGGGGTGTTTGGAAACAAACAAAGAACAGCAATCCTCGTAGGGACGTTTTGAAATATCAAATGTTTTGATTTTTTCCGCCATTTTAATAATTTCGTTTTTATTTGTCCCCATTAATGGCGCGAGCGTCAGTATTTTGACCGATTCATAGACCGCGTTCATATTTTCTAGCGTTTGTGAAGCTACTTGGCCAAGCGAATCACCGGTAACCAAAGCCAATATTTTGTGTTTTACGGCGTACTGTTCGGCAATTTTCATCATAAAACGCCTGGAAATTATCATGCGATAATCAGCCGGCGTATTCATGATTATTTTTTTTTGAAATTCGGCAAACGGGACGATTATAACATCAATTGATTTTTGGTAATTCGCGAGAGTCTTTGCGATGTCCAATATTTTTGCCGATACATCATCGGTTACGCTTGTTTCGTTTTGAAAATGAATTATTACAATTTCCGCTCCCCTTCTTTGCATTTGATACGAGGCGACAGGGCTATCAATTCCCCCGGATATTAAAGATAATACTTTACCGGCCGTTCCTACAGGCAATCCTCCGGCACCTTCAAATTCCTTCCAATAAATCAATGCTCTGTTTTTTGCCACATCGACTTTAATATTTATGTCGGGATTTTTTAAATCAACTTTCAATCCTGAATGATTTTCAAAAAAAGCGCCCAACTCACGGTTCATCTGCTCGGATGTTTTTTCAAATTTCTTATTCGAGCGCGAGGCGGAAATACGAAATGTTTTTGCGTTATTTGGTATTTCAATTTGCCCCACAGTTTTTTGTATAGCCATAATTGTCGGGTCGCATTCCACAATCGGCGCGAATTTGGCAATTCCCGGCGTATTGGCCAACCGGTCCAAATATTTCTCGCTAATATTATCGAGTATTAATCCCCCTTCAACTCGCCTGACTACAGCGCCAACAAAAAGCCGGCGTATGTTTTCTGCCAGCTTTTTAACAAACAAACCTTGGTTTTTTCCTTTCAAAAAAATTTCATCAAAATGAACCACTACTTTCATAGGCGCTATTTGAGCTCTTGTAAAGTTTTTATAATTTTATTAAGCGGAACCATTTGTATTTCTTCGCTGTTTCTTAATTTAATTTCAGCGGATTTTTTAGCTAGTGTTTTGTCGGATAATATTATTCGCGCGGGCAAGCCAATCAAGTCAGCATCACCCAACTTTTCTCCGGCAGACGGTTTTTCTCGGTCATCAAACAAAACTTCAATATTATTTTCCGTCAATTCTTCATATAATTTTTCCGCTTGTTTTTTTGTGGCCGGATCTTTGCCCAAAAAGGTCAAATGAACAAGGTATGGCGCGATATTTTTTGGCCATATCATTCCTTTGGCATCATGAAAAACTTCCACAATAGTTCCCATCAAACGAGACGGCCCCATCCCATAGCACCCCATAGTCACTTGCTTGTCTTCCCCGTTTTCACTTTTATATTTAAATTCAAAGGCATCGGTGAATTTTGTTTTCAGTTTAAAAATATTACCGACTTCTATACCCATCTTTTTTTCCAAATCAGATGAATCGCAAACCGGGCAAGATTTTTGGTCGTCGATAATCTCTTTATTTATTGCTACATTGCATTTTTTGCATAAATAAATTTCATCCTCGCCGATGTCAGACAAAGTCTGAAATTCATGCGAAAATTTGCAAAAAGTGGAGCCTGACGCGTATGTCAAAACAGTTCTTCCGTTACCCAGGCCGAGGCGTTCAAAGATTTTAAAATAAGCGGATTTCACAACTTCGTAATATTCGTCCAAATCGTTTTCATCGGCATGGAATGAATACAAGTCTTTCATGGAAAATTCCCTTCCTCGCAAGAGGCCGGATTTGGCCCGGGGTTCATTCCTGAATTTGTTTTGAATTTGATAAACCGCGACCGGCAAATCAGCATATGAAAAAACATATTTTTGAACCAATGGGGTAACGACTTCTTCGTGGGTCGGATTAAGCACTAACCGCGCGTCGCCTTGGCCCAAAAATTTAAAAAGCACATCCATTTCATTTCTTCCTGTTTTCACATACGAATCTTCTTGTGTAATCGCGGGCATCAGGATTTCATTCCCCCCGATCGCGTTCATTTCTTCGCGAATTATATTTTGAATCTTTGTGAGCACTCGCAGTCCGAGCGGCAAATAGTTGTATATGCCGGAAATTTGCTTTGAAATAAAACCGCCCCTGATTAAAAATTGGGCGTTAACGCTTTCCTCGTCACCGGAAACCGACTTGGCTGTTTTGCCGAATAATTTTGTGATTCGCATAATTTATACCTCTTCTTTTAACAATGATTTTTTTAAAATGGTTTTATAAATATCGCGTCGCCAAATCATGCCCACAAATTCGCCATTTTCAACCACCGGCAAGCGACTGATATTTTTGGCAAGCATTAAAGCCCCGGCTCGGAGCACCGGGTCGTCCGGATGAATGTGAACAAAATCACGGCTCATAAATATTTCAATTTTGTGATTTTTTATTTCATCAATTTTGCTTTCGCGCGCTTCATAGTCAACATAAAGCTCCGGATTGTTGTAATAACTTGTATAAAACGGAAAAAGTACACGAAACAAATCTTTTTCGGAAACAATTCCGATTATTTTGTTATTCTCATCAACCACCGGCGCCCCGCTTATATTATTTGTATATAATGTTTTAAACACCTCTTCGTAGGTCGCCCCTTTTTTTAATGAAATGAATTTTGTGTCCATTATTTCTTTGACTTTCATATTTTTATAATTAGTTATTATTATTTAATTTATCAAATTTTCGTAAATTTTACAATACCATTAGCCAAAAAAGGACGGCGATAGCGATTCTGTAAATGCCAAAAGCTATAAAAGAATTTTTTTGGATGAATTTTAAGAGCCATTTTACGCTAAACCACGCGACAATAAATGAAACGACGAAACCCGATAAAATCAACAACCATTCATTGACATTGAAATCAATTCCGGTTTTAAGCAAGTCCCAGCCGGTAGCCGCGAACATGGTAGGAATTGCCAACAAGAATGAAAATTCGACAATCGTTTTTCTTTTAAGTCCGATTATTAAACCGCCAATTATGGTGGACGCGGCCCTGGAAACTCCCGGCACCATCGCCAAACATTGAAATAAACCGATAACAAAAGCTTGTTTAACTGTCACTTTTTCCGGCGCGTCAATGGCCGTAGTCTTTTCTTTATAAAAATACTCAAAAATAATAAGCAGGATTCCGCCGACAAACAATGAAACTAAAACTACATAAAGATTGCCGAATAAATAGGATTTAATCAGTTTGTAAAAAATTAAACCCAGAATCGCTGCCGGCAAAAAAGCAACAGCCACGGTTTTGAACAATATTTTATTATCAAAAATTTTTCGCCAATAAATAAAAACCACAGACATGATGGCGCCGAGCTGTATGCTGATTTCAAAACTGGATAAAAAATTCGTTTTTTGGATGTTTAGCAAATCAGAAGCCAAAATTAAATGCCCGGTTGATGAAATGGGCAAAAACTCGGTAATCCCCTCAACTATGCCCAATATAATAGCGTGAATAATATCCATATTGAATAATTATATCACAGCAAAAAAGATATTCACAGGCAGGTTTGATTTTTTGCTGTATTATGTGAAAATTTATGATATAATAAAATCAATAAAAAATAACAATTAATTATGCAATTTACCAAAAAAATGGCTTTATCCGCCGGGATAATTGTCTGTTTATCGTTATTATTTGTGACAATTGCCATAGCGGCGACTCCAAGTGGAACAAATTGGTTTCAACTCACGGCTTCTCCCTACACCGGCAGTGACAATACAGGAGACGGCGGGACCGGCTCGGCCGATGATTTGAATTACTATTATGTCGGCCAAACATGGACCGAAACCATTCAGATCACTTCCGACCACACCAATGCTTCAAACATCTGGGTTGATTATGACGGGCAATATGTCTCCACAACCGGATTGTCTACCGGCACATATTTCCCCACTTGGTCCGGTGTCACAACGACTCTGGTCAGCGGATCTAATTATAGAATGCGAATGACCGGCTACAGAACCGAAGGTTATTCAAGCGGGCTTGGCACATTCGGTTCGTTTCAAACCACGGCTTTTTATCCAACTGTGGCCAGTTACGGAACAACCTCTCCTCAAACAATCAATATTAATATAGGTACGATTGGCAATACCACCGAGTCAAATATTTCATACTTGGGCAATGATATTTTGGAAGATGCCGAGGATTTTGAAATTCACATTTGGGCGGATACAAAAATTCCATACGCTCAAAATCCAAGTCCGACTAACGGCGGTTCGGGATTCACTATTGATGGGAATTACACCTTTGATTTGAGGGATTCCAAGAATGGCGAAGGCGATGATAGTGGAGTGGGAACGGGTGTAAACACGGCGACCGGAGCAATTACTTTTAATTCTGTAAATTATTTACCCTTCGCAAGCTATTCATGTTCGGGTATTTGGGGCACGAATTTGTGTGTTACAACCGTCAATCCAACAAGTCCTTCAGGAATTCCCGGAGACACCAGAAATTGGGATTACAATACTACATATTCGGTGCAAATAAGTAATTATGAGGATCGCGCCTCAACAAATCAAGATCAATTGGGTGACACGAACGGGCCAAATACAGTAGACACAAAAACATGGACATTTACCACAGAATCCGACACTGTCGCCCCAAGAGTGCAGGCCGAATCACCGGCGCGAGGCAGTAGTGGAGTTGCCGTCAATACGAATGTCACTGTTCAAATTACAGACAGAAAATCATATCCTAGCGGTCCTTCAGGCACCGGAGTAAACCCGGCTACTTGCAAAATTCGGGTTCAATCCGCCACTTTTGGCAATACTGTATTTGCCCAAGGCGACGCCGGTGTGACTGTGAGCGCCATAAATTATGGATATTCATTTGATATCAATCCAACCACTGATTTTGGCCAAAACGAAACCGTGTCCATTAGTGTTTATGATTGCACGGACTTGGCTAGCCCGGCAAATACAATGACAACCGATAATTACACATTTTCTACCGTTGATTCAGGTACTCCGTATGTTGATGGATTAAACCCGGCAAATGACGCGGTTATAGCCCAGGCGGATAATATTGTTTTTCACATAAAAGATGATGGAACCGGAGTTGATTTGGCAAATACTGTGGTTTATGTAAACGGCACATATTACACAAGTGCCGGTGGCGCCGGAACCGTTACCACAAACGGCACAAGAATTACCTATGCATCAAGCCAAACTTTTGGCGTGAGTGGCACGGCGAATGATTACACCATCACAATTGACCCGCCGGTGAATTTTGCCGTCGGCGAGTCAGTTCCCGTGATAATTTATTCACGAGATACTACAAACAATTTAATGGAGCGGTATGTTTATGGGCTTGTTGTTAGTGGTGCCGGTTGTCCATCGGGTTCAGCATACTGCGGTTCAAACACTTCTTGGAGTGATTCTTTGCTTCTTTGTATCGGTACCGGTGGTGGGGGCTCTGTAACTCCCCCAAGTGGCGGTGGGTCATCACCTGTGGCGTCAATTAATACTTTGAACGCGAGTGTCGCGCAAATTGATGAGAATTCGGTTTTGGTTACATGGTACACAAGCATGCCGGGCGACGCCAGAGTAATTTATGGCACTGATTCACCCCTAACCATGGGCAGTGAACCAAATTATAATTATGATTATTCAACTGTTACATACGCCGATAATTCAACCTATCACAGCGTGGTGGTGAACGGTTTAGAACCAGGAAATTTATATTACTTTAAACCTGTTTCAAACATGGCCGGCAATGTGGTTTTGGGCACAGAAATGAGCATGGCTCCTGTTTTCAAAACATCATTCACGGGCCCTGAGCCGGAATGTGAAGCTTGCCCGGCCTGCCCCGCTTGCCCAGTGTGCCCAACCGTTCCAGCCACAACGATTCGTCCGACAACTCCAACTGCGCCCCCGGCAACATCCGTTATTCCACCGGTAATTTCTCCGCCCGCGCCTGAATCATTGCTTGAAAAGCTTGTAAAAATATTGAATATTCAAATTCAAAATGTTAGCGATGACGATAGCGTGATTTCAATTAACGGCACCGCCGAACCATCCACAAAATTATTAATGACCATTTATTAATATGAATCAAATAACCCATTTGGCCCAGGCGCCGAAAACATACAATTTGGAAAGCAATAACACGGGTGATTGGAACATTGTTATTGATAATAACTTGCCTGCCGGAGCGCACATTGTGTCGGTTGAGGATGAATACGGCAATATGGACCAAGCCATAATGTATGTTGTTAAAGATACGCCAAAAACAGAATCAATAAAAACAGAGCCTGTATTTATTCAAAAAATGAATGATGCGGTGCCCGGTTATTTGATTTGGCCGTTACTTTTGCTTACAGGCGTAATTTTGTTTTTATCCACATTTTTATTATTATTTGCCAGAAAAGCGAGTAAGCGAGAAAGAAGTTTAGTTAATTTACCCGGCTCAGCTGATGGACCGGTTGAAATTCAGCCAAAAAATACTGCGCATCATTATTTGCGATATGCCCTGCTTATTTGCGCGCTTGCCTGGGTGGCAACAGTCGTTGCGGGCTTATATTTGAATCGAAAAACCAACTTTTTATCGGGATTATTCAATAATACACCAAAAATTACTGTTGTTGATGAAATTAAAGGGCAAGTTCTTCATCCGCTCGATAAAACAGGAGTGGCGAATATTGATTTGGTTTACAACAACACATCCATCCGCACTTCCGGTTCGGGTCATTATATATTCAATAATATTGCCGTGAATGAGGGTATAAAAGCGACTCACAATGAACTTTTACGCCCGCTCGTGTTTTTACCTCCGGCCAAACAAAAAACTGAAGAAATGAACATATTGTTTGATGTGGCTTTGTTTAATAATTTGATAAAAATTATTGATGCCGAAGCGCGAGGACGATATTCGGATATATATTTGAATAATATTTCACCGACTATTAAAGCAAAAGTGGCGGAAAGCGATTTTATTAGCGCGTATTCAAGCGGGATAAAACCGGAAAACGTAAATGACCAGGAATTAATAATAAAAAGCGTTGTCGTGGTTGATAAATTTAATCTCAATAAATATTCATTGCTTATTGATAAAGCGGTGATAATTACAGTGCTTGTCAATGGCCACGAACTTGTTTATCCGTTTGAATACATTGACGGCAAATGGTACTTATTAAATTAAATAATTTCATACTTGTCATTGCGAGGAGTCCCAAAGGGACGACGAAGCAATCTAAATAAAATCCCGTCAGCCTGGGCTGACGGGATTTTTACTTATTATTTTAAATTATTATATATCCCCTTCTTTATCAAGATTATCAATCAACATGCCTAAATCAACAGAATTAATAATAGTGTCTTGATTCAAATTCGCTCTAATACCGCGTGTGGTTGGGTCATCATAATCAAGATTGCCCAAAAGAATGGATAAATCAACTGAATTTATTGAGTTATCACCCAAAGTTGCAGGTGAATCACCCGCTCCGTTAATATCGCCCGCAAACAATCGAAGAGGACCAACAAAAATCGAATTATCGGGTTGTGTAAAATTCAAGGAGTTATTGCCGGCATCCAAAAATACATTATTAAGCTTGGAACTGATATGTTGGTGGCTTTTAAAAGCCACGTCATATGTTGAACTGTTCGTTACGCCTGTAAAAGTAATCGGCGTCGTGTATTCACCCGCCACTGTGGTTGAAGCAAGTGTATCCATGGCAAAAATTATTGATGTATCAGCGTCATCAGCCGGTCTCACCGCCAAATAAAAAGTCGTATCCCAATTTGTGCTTGAAGCCCCCACTCTACCCTCGGGAATCGCCCAGCGAACAGTGCCTGCAACAGGTGAAGTTACTTGGAGAGAAACTATCCAACTATTAGTCGCCGCAAAAACCGCCCCGGCCGATAACAACGCAAACAGCGAGCCAAACAGTATTTTTTTATTAATATGGCAATTTATTTTAATTGACATAAGCGGTTACAGTTAGATTGGCGTAATAAGAACCCGATACTTGAACATTTTCATTTCCTGATTCGGCTTGTAAATTAATTGTGGTGGTCGCGCCGGTTTCATTTGCGGATGCGGACATACTCAAAACTTTGGCTGTTAAAGCAAAGTTATCCCAACATTTGTCTGGCGTATTAGACCCACCCGGTTCATTACATTCACTTGTTCCATTATCCAAATATTTTTGCACCACATCATCGCCTTTTGGTGAAAATCCGAATTCTGAGGTGGTGCTCAAAATTTGCCAATTAAAATCCGGATTTGCTCCGGCCGGGGTATAATCGGAAAAATATTTTGATAAATCGGCTTTTTGCATGGCGGGCGTTGTTGAAGCGTTGATTTCGAGCGTGTATCCAATAACATTATTTGTTTTGATCACTGCTTCGGTTGAACCGGTTGCTGTTCCCCCACTCAATCCTGGAATTGAAGGCAACATGGTTGTTGCGGTTGCCATAGTCAAACTAATATAGGTTTCCTGGTCCATTTGCTGATAACCTGCGTGAAGCGAGTATTCATCCGAATACGACCATCCGGTAGCGATTTCTCCGTAGGTGTCTTCCATTGAATAGCTTGTGCTCGCGCTCCAGCCACCGCCAAAATTAATTGAATCCTGGCTGATTTTCCAATTACTGCTTTCCATTACTTGCCCAAAAACCGGCGTTATAAAAACGCCGGTAATTAGGATGAGTCCAGTAAAAATTATTGATTGAATCGCGCTCCGCATTAAATCCATAATTCTTTATTCTTGTGGCGGTGCTTGATTTTTGTTTTTCCCGCCTTTATATTCAAAGTTTTTCTTGAACCAATTTCTAATAGCGCGGATAATGACGAGCAAAAGGAATAATCCGATAAGAATTCCGGCGACCATTTTGATCGGCAAAACCCAGAAAACAACTGTTTTTTCGTCAATTATATCACCGTATCCGCGATTTAATTTGAGAGTCGCCTTGTATCTGCCCATGGTGAATTCACGGTCAAACACCTTTGTGGTTAATCTTTCTGCGCCAGGCATCACATAATATGGCAGAACATTAATTTTTTCAACAAGGGTACCGTAAAGATTTTTTATTTCAATAACGCCGTATGGATTTACATAGATTGAACCCGTGTTTTTGTACTTAAAATCAAATTTTATCGGTCCGTTTTTGTAAATAGATTTGTCAGAATCAAAACTGGTTAATTCACCATTTTCAAAAACATCGCCGTTTATTCTGACAAAATACAATGAAGCAATTCTATTTTTAAGCTTAATACCACCAGCGACCTCGTTTTCACGGGCAACTTCAAGCGGATCCGTTGATTCGTGCGAAACAATAACGGCACCGTATAAACCACCCGGAGTTGCGTCTTCCGGGATATTAATTTCAACTCTAATTGTCGCCCTATCACCGCTTTGTAACACAAAAGATGTTTCATCCGGTTTTAAATAATCGCGCAATGAATAAGGGCCTTTTTCTTCGCCAAGTAATTTAATTACCCCTGAGCTGTCGCCTTCATCAGGAGATGTAAAATCCTCTATTTCAATATTAAATAATCTTTCTGTCGCGTATCGATTAGTTACTGTAATTGATTTGACCGATGTCTCGCCCGGATTTATTCTTATTTCTGTTTTACCGGGCCCAACCACAAAATCATTATCAATCCTTGGGTTTTCTAAACTTTCAATATTAAAAGCACTAACGTTCATTCCTATGAAAAGACATACAATAAAAGCCAAAATACCTCCCCTAAAAATATTTTTTTTCATATATTATTAAATTATTAATTCATCTGAATGCCGCAATTACGGCATTCAGTCAATAAACAATCTAGTTTTCCGTAGCAGTTACAGTAACGTTAGAAACATAGTCACCACTCGGTTGGTTGGCAGTATTGCCAATCTCGGCTCTAAAACCGAAAACAACATCTACACCGGTAGGGCCAGTTTCTTCTGAATCAGTAGCTACATCGTCACCGGCGTTATCAAGATCGCGATATAAGTTATACCCATGACCACCTGTTGCGAATGAGCTGGAGGCAAAATAACCGTAATAGGCAGCTGATGTGCTGTCTAATACCCATGCGGCCGGCGTCGAAGTCGGGTATGCGTCTATTGAATTTCCACCATCAATCATTGCACCAAAATCACCATTATCATCTATGATTGATAATGTCCACCCATCATCATTACTTGTTTCAACATTACATGTTGTTTCTGCGGTAGCAGAACCACCGGTCATACCTGGGATTGCCGGAGCAAGTGCTAAATCACCACCGACATCATCACATGTTACTGCTATTTCTGAGGTGACTGATAATGTTACATTCCAGGCATCGGAATCTTGTGCTTGTGTCACAGCGCCTTCCATGAGCATAAACCCATTGAAGCCAACAACTGCGAACGCAGCCACTATTGCTAAAATCTTTTTCATAATTAATATATATAATTAAATGTAAATTAATAAGGTAGCAAATTATCGACGGACCCACTACCTTTTTGCAAGAAATATCAATTGTTTATTCGACCTGATTGACGCTCACAAGCATGCTTGCGCCATATAAATAATTAATAAATCTTATGTATATTATAGCAAGTTATTTTGCTATATAAAAGGATTGTTTGGCTCGGGCTGTGGATAACCCACCCGTTGAAAAAAACCGCAAATTATTCCATCTTGACCCTATGTAGTAATTGCTACACTACATAGGGTTGACAAAACCCAAAAAATGTGATATAATAAATATTGTGTTCAAATAATCCATAAATTATGAATAGCGCCTTAAAAAGCAGAATCAAGCACGCCAGAAAAAACACCAAAATGGGCAAAAAACTTGCTTCTCAAACAAAAAAACTTCGCGAAAAGCGAAAAGTCAATTACTAAAAACACCAAAAAAACCCTGCAAAACAGGGTTTTTTTGTATATTATCGCAAATTTTTACGGTTCAACTTGAATTTGAGCCGCTCCTCCGCCATCGCAAGTGATGTAATTCAATCCCAAAGTCTTGGCTGTCGCTATGGCAAAGCCATAGGCGCCAATATTGTAATTAACAGACCCGACTTTGATTTTGTGTGCCACATTATCGCGGTTATCAAGCATGAATTTGGCGCCTTTCTTAATAGTAAATTTTCCGGGAGTTGCCTTGCAGTTCACAAATTGAAATCTATATCCGCTCGTGCTGTAAATTTTTAACGCGTCCGCGTAAGACTGTGTAATCGCCCCGGGCGCCGGCGTTGTTGTTTTAACCGGTGTTGTTTTTTTCACTGTTGTTTCTTCCGGAGTGCTCGTTGGGGTGGTTGTTGCCGTTTCATCGGTAGCAACAGATTCCTCTGTCAAAACTTCTTGGTTTTCTGAGGCCAAATCAGCGTTATTATCCCCGTTATTTACCGGTCGTCCGGAAATGACGAAAAATGCAAACACGCAAATGGCAAGAGCGATGGTGGCAATGGCGAAAATCTTATCTCTATTCATATATTTATAATGTAATTTCAATTTGATTTGAATAAACACCGCATTTTCCGCCCAAATATTCGCAAACTCTCACATAATATTTGCCCTCTCCATCAAAAGCGCTAATTTCGCCGGTTACTGTTTCTGGGTCGCTGTAATAAGCATATTTGTCCCCGCTTCGGCACGGGTAAGTCGGACTTGAATTCTTGGACCAAACCAACTTATATCCGCTTTCAGAATAACCGCTTGTTTTCCAGCGCACATCTCCGCCACCAAGCGATGTTAAAGAAATTGAGGACACATCTCCACCGGATGTCTCTTCCGGAGTGCCCAGTGTTACGGTAATCTGATTGGAATAAACTCCGCATTTTCCGCCCAAATACTCACAGACGCGCACATAATATGTTCCGTAACCGTCAAAAGCGGTAACCACAGCGTTTCTTTGCGCCGGGTCCGAATAATACAAATATTTGTCTCCGCTTCTGGTTGGATAGGTCGGACCGGAATTCTTTGACCAAACCACTTTAAAACCTTGGTCTGAATAACCCTTTAAAGTCCAAGATACTTTTCCACTACCAACATGACTGATTGAAAGAGATGTAACATCCCCGCTGTTTGAGGTTGTTGTTTCGGTCGTTTTCGGCGCGGTCACTTTTACGTTATTGCTGTATAACACGCATTTACCGTCAATATATTGGCAAACTCGAAAATAATATGTTTTTCCGTCTTTAACCGCCCATTTATGCGCTCGCGCGTCGGGTGAAGATAAATAGTAATAATTATCACCCGGGTAAACAGGGTCTGTGGTTAAACTTCTCACAACTTTGAATCCGTCGGGTGTTTCGAGTCCGTTTACTGTCCAAGTCAAACTTACTCCATCGGAAACTTGTTTGCCAACCAGCACTATTCCATCGGATGTTGCCTCGGTATTTTCGACCACAACCGCAGTTTCTTCTTCAAGCGTGGTTTCGCTTGTCGATGCCGACTCGGCGGTTTCATCACCATCGCTTTGCGTCATTTTTTCATCTTCCGCCATATTCCATTTTACAAACTCATCTTTTTCCGTGTCCGCCACGGCAATTTTAACTATTGTTTTTTCAATTTTTTTGTCCGCGTCGTTTTGTACCAAATATTTATTCCCCTCTTCAACCACCACCTCATCTTCAGTCGCTCCTTTTATTTTAACTTTACTTTGATAAACTTCCACCCCTTTTATTTTTTCTTTATTGATTGTTTTGTACGCTGTTCCCATTGACTCATAAATAACATCGCCTGCCGACACCTCGAAAACTCTGTCGGTTAATTTTGCTACGCGAGTATAAACTTGGCCGTTGTTATTCGTGATTAATATGTGATTCGGTTCAAGTGATGTAAATTCGACTAGTGAATCGCTGTCCATGCGAACCGCGGAACCGTCGTCAAGATTAATGATTGCTTTCCCCTCGCCCACAATTTCTACTGAATTCCCTTCTTTTATATCTGTATTCAATTCCGCTCTTTTCCAATCCCCGTCCTTTTCTTTGTATTCCACAGCCCCATCAACATACACAATACTACCCCTGATGGCCGTGCTTTCTTCGTTTTGGCTGGCAATATCTGTTTTTTCGCCACGGCTAAAATACCAAAATAAACCCAGAATTACGGCAATGAAAACGAAAAAAATTATCCTGCCAACCATGTTATTACTTGCTGTTTGTTTTTCTTCCATATTGTTTGCGATTAAATGAATTAATCCACCATATTTAATAGTATCAAATCCGCGTTAAAAGTCAAAGAAATATACACAAGGATTGAATATATGAAAAATTATTATTTTTTGGTATAATATATTCACTCAATAATTAATAAACATGTTTGATAATATTTTTTTGCAAATCAGCGCCATTCTTGCCGTGGCCGTAGTGATTGCTTTTGTTATTCGCCTTCTCAAACAACCGTTAATAGTCGGCTATATCATCGCGGGCATCACCGTTGGGCCGATGTTTTTTAATATTTTGCACGGCGAGCACGCTATGTACGAGGCCTTTGCCCAATTCGGCATTGTTCTTTTGCTTTTTATTATCGGATTGAATCTTAATTTTCGTCATTTAAAAAGCATTGGCAAAGCATCTTTTTTTACCGGAATCGGCCAAGTGATTTTCACTTCAGTTGTTGGTTTCTTGCTTTTAATGGTTTTAAAAATGCCCGTAATGAGCGCGGTCTATTTGGCCGTGGCAATCACTTTTTCCAGCACCATTATTATAATGAAGTTGTTGATGGATAAAAAAGACACTGAAACGGTTTATGGCCGTCACACCATCGGTTTAATGATAGTCCAAGACATTATCGCCGTATTATTAATGGTCGGAATTGGCGTGTTTGTGAGCGGGCACGGGGCAATTAATTCCGTCTCTTTGCTAATTGCAAAAATTGCCTTGATCATGGCTTTTCTTTTGGTGGCAACCAAATACGCTTTGCCTTGGTTTTTGAATAAAATTTCTTATTCAAGCGAACTTTTATTTATTTTCACCATCAGCTGGTGTTTTGGTATGGCAAGCGCTCTGTATTTGGCCGGATTTTCCATCGAAATTGGCGCAATAATTGCTGGTATCACATTAAGTTCATCGCCCTATCAACCGGAAATTGCCAGCCGAATAAAGCCTTTGCGCGATTTCTTTTTGATAATGTTTTTTATTTTGCTTGGCAGTGAAATGACGCTAGCTTCAATCAGTGATATTTGGTTGCCGGGAGTTGCTCTTTCTTTATTTATTTTAATCGGCAATCCGCTCATATTATATTTTCTTTTCCGGATGCTCAAATTCACCAGGCGGAACAGCTTTTTGGCCGGACTGACCGCCGCCCAAGTGAGTGAATTTGGTTTTGTCATACTTTTCACCGGTCGCCAAATCGGTCATTTGAATTCCGAGGTTGTGCCGATTTTTACCATGGTGGCGATTTTAACCATTTTTGTTTCGTCCTATTTAATAATTAACAGCGAAAAAATATACAATTTTCTTTTACCTTTTTTCAATTTATTTGGGCCTGATAAATACAGACAAATAAATAAATTGCCATCAAATTACGATATATGGCTCGTTGGATGCCATCGTATTGGCGCCAAAGTATGCGACGCGCTGAAAGAAAACAAATCAAAATTTTGCGTTATTGATTTTGACCCGAAAGTAATCGAGCATTTGAAAAGAAAAAAAATCCACGCTATTTTTGGCGATATTTCTGATGTGGAATTTTTGGAAAATCTGCACATGGGCGGAGCCGACCTGATTATCATGACCATTCCCTCTGCCGACGACCAGCTTAATTTAATAAATCATGTGCGTAAAATTAACCCGCGAGCTCAAATTATCGCGAGCGCCTATCAGGCAGAAGACGCTGAAACTCTTTACAGGGCGGGCGCTGATTACACCATGATGCCCCATGTGATTGGTGGAGATTGGATAGCGGAAATAATAAAAAGAAAAAGATTAACGTCGCGTTTGTTCGCGGAGTTACGGCAACAACAAAATAAAAAAAGATATTAAAAAAAACCCCGTTCAAAACGGGGTTTTTTAATCTGGTTGTCAGTTTAATTATTAATGCCAATAAACGGAGTGGCACCGCCCCAATACATTGGAGTTTTGCCGTCCCATTTTTCAATCCATCTAAGTTCAACCACTTTGGCGTTGGCGGACAATGCTTGGGCTTCGGTTTTGATGGCCTTTGCTTTGCCTTCCGCTTCCACCACTCTTTGGTCTGCTTCAATTCTTATTCTTTCCAAATCTCGCTCTGATTTTAATTTTAATTGTTCGGCCGTCACTTTCGCTTCAATCGCGTCATTAAACGCTTTGGAAAAATCAAACGAAGTAATGTTAATTTCATCAACGGTAATATAGTTGTCGCGCAATCTTTCAAGCAAATTTAATTTTATCTGTTCTTTAACATCTTCTCGCTTTACTATCAATTCTTCAGCCGTGAATTTGGCCGTGGTCGCTTTTATCGCCTCTTGAATAGCCGGAGCGATAATTCTGTCATTGTAATCCTTACCGACTTCTTGCCAGATTCTATTAACCTTTTCCGGATCCAAGTGATAGTTGATGGCGATTTTTGATGTGACAATCTGCAAATCTTTTGATGAAGCGCTCGCCGGTACTTCATCTTTTTGAATTTTAACATCCATTGTATGAACTTCCTGCACGAATGGAATTTTAAAATATAATCCCTCGCCAAACACCTTGTCTTTAACCGCGCCGAATTGCAAAAGTACTCCCCTTTCACCGGCGCCAATAGTTCCGACCGCGTTAAAAATTCCAACGGCAATCACTAAAATAATCAGCACAATCGGAAGATTTTTCTTAACTTTATTCCAATCTTCCAATCTTTTTGCGTCTATGACTTGATTTATATTTATATTAATTAATAAATAACCTAGATAAACCCTAGCACAGATGTGGATAACTTTCAAGTTGTTTTTGGCTCAAATTTGAATTTTCTATCGCCACTATTGCTTTTTACCCATAACTATGCTATAATCCATCGATTAAAGGTATTGCTAATTAAAACCCAATATATGGACAGATTCAACAAGGGAAAGAGATTTGGTGGTGGCAGAAGCTTCGGCGGAGACCGAGACGGTGGCAGACAAGGCACATTTAAAGCCGTTTGCAGTGATTGCGGACGTGAATGCGAATTGCCGTTTAAGCCAACAGGCGACCGACCGGTGTTTTGCAACGACTGTTTCAAAAAACAAGGCGGAGGCAGTGACAGACCAAGTAGATTTGGTGGCAGAGATCAAAGACGTGATCGACCGAGCTTTGAAAACAAACAAATGCACGACGCGGTTTGTTCCAAATGTGGAGCAAAATGCCAAGTGCCGTTTCGACCGACTCACGGTAAGCAAGTTTTCTGCGACAAATGTTTTGATAAAGGCGGTGTGAGCGCCAAAGGTAGCTCCGATAATTCCGCTCAATTCAAAATGTTGAACGAGAAGCTGGATAAATTGATTAAACTGCTTTCTCCAAACGCACCGGCAACTCAAACGGTAAAATTAGTTGAAGAAAAACCGGTAAAAATAGCAAAACCAGTTTTGCGGCAACAGATAAAAAAACCGCCAAAAAAGAAAAACCAGTAAAAACAATTTCTAAAGCCAAACCCGTCGCAAAAAAAGCGACAGCCAAGAAGAAAAAATAATTCTAAAAAACAGACCTCAATGGTCTGTTTTTTGTTTCTATATTTAAATATATATGTTTTTAATAGCCCAGTTCTTTTTCCATTAAAATTCTTCCTTCCTGCGCCCAATATAATTCTTCATAATGCTCCATCTCCAGAATATAATCGGCAATCAAAACCTCTCGTTGTTTAATATCATCAATCGTTGACATGTATTTAACCAAGAAATCATATTGTGCCTCTAGTCGCCTTTCGTCATCATCGATTTGAAGCCAAAGATAATTTTCAAAAGCCCAAATAGAAAATTCATCATTATCAATATTCTTTTCTATCATTTCCATCAATTTTATTTGAGCGGTTTCATTGTCAATGCCGGAAAAATCATCCTTTGAAAGCAAATGTTTAATCGGTTCAATTCGATTTTTTAAATAGTCCGGTAAAGCGTCTTTATCGTAAGCAATGTCTTCAACCGGATACGGCGGATTTATGGATAAAATAATTTTATCCGGATTCTCGCTCAAATTCATTTGCGACAAGTCATCAATTATAATTTTTACTTGCGCGAAAGACAGGTCTGTTTTTAATCTTCTATAAATCAAATACTGCAATGTTGTGTCAAAGCTCGACCTCTCTTTCGGAATATGTTCAAGCATCATTTGCTTGATGAATGTTGAGTGATTGTGCGCTCTTTGCGGTTCACCGATTTGATAGCTTTGGCGATGGCGAAGCCACTGTAAAGTTTCCGTGGTCGGTAATTTTAAATTACGAAGTATTCCCAATGTTTCGGAAAACCCGACAATAGCCAAATAGTCGGCTTTTTGACGAAGAATTTTTTCTATTTGATTAATGCCATACTCCAAACCTCCCAAATCGCAAGCGTTAGACACATAATAGTCGGACGATGTGGTTCCCTTGCCCGGAGGCAGTGGTGAATAAGTCCCGCGAGGAACCGCGGTCAAAGTTACGGTTTGCGAGTTTTTATCTATTTGAACCATTTGAATTGCATCGCAATGACCGGAACTGGTTGTGCCGATTCTTTTATCAAGTCCAATCAATAAAATATTTATTTTATTATCTTCGCCAAAAGGGTCGGAATCGCTATTTTTGTTTTGTTCTTCAATGCGTGTGTTGATTAAATTATCTACCGCCTCGTTCCGTTCCTTATTAAAGGCTCTTTCCGCCGAAAAATCCTTATACCAAATAATGCCTTTGGCACCAAACCAAATGCCAATTCCGGCAAGAATTATTATAATAATTATAAAAAATATTTTTTTCATTTATTTTTAGAATTACTGCTCCGAATCAATTATTTCTGATGTAGATGAACTTGTATTGTCTAAAATTCCGCAGGGAGCATTCTCTTTATATATAATTTTTTCACAATAACCGGTTTGTTGGTTAAAAAATTCTGCCGGATATTCTCTGCCATCTTCGCACAAAAGAATTTTCAAACAAGCGGGGCAACCGATTTCTTTCGGGTAATAACGCTGAATTGATAAGTCATTCACTATTACCGGGCATTCAATAAATAAAGGCGACACATTATCGTTTGATATATCTGGCACAACTTGACCGGCATCAATTATCGGTATTACTTTAATTTTTAAAATTATTTCTGTGTCTAACCTCTTGGAAATAATGCTTTCAAGCGCCTGGACTTGCGATGTGGAAATATTTTCTTTGTATTGTATTGTTAACCAAATCGTCAAAATTTCATTTTTAAATTGAGTTTTGATATCGCTAACAACAGAGTTTTCCAAAATAGATTCGACAACATCCTTTGAAACATTGTGTGTTTTTATCTCAAAAGCAGCTTGTTTTGTAATAAAAAATAGAGGAATGATAATAATTAACAATAAAAACATTGTCCATCTAAAACCAGAGACCCTCGCTTCTTCAGCTCTCTCGGTTCTGGTACTAAAATTAGATATCAAAAATAAAATAACAGCCCCAAAAATAATAGCAATTAAATTTGATAAAAACAATAGAAATTATCCCGTGGCTGAATTGAAATCGCCTCTGGCCAGCGAAATGCCCACGATTGAAACCGGTGGCACAATCGCAGCCGCAACCACAACTCCGGCAATGGCCGAACCCAATTTTGGATAAGCAATAATAAAAGCCCCAATAAAACCGGCCGCTAAACCGACTACTAATTCGAGAATGGTTGGCGAAGTTCTTTCAAGTAATTCGTTATTTTCCAAAACTAATTCCGGAACTATAAATCCAAAAACTATTGACACCGCTATAATTACTAAAATGCTTTTTAATAAAGCAAATAATGATTTTTGCAGTAATGCGGTTCTGCCCATGGCAATCCCCACAGACATTGCCATGATCGGCCAAACTAATGGCGCTATAAGCATTCCGCCGATTACAACCGCCGTCGAATTAATTAATATTCCAAGAGTTATAATTATAGCAGCAAATATTGTGAGGACATAAAAATCATAGTCACATTTTGCGTTATTTTTTATTTGCTCATAAACTTTGTCTTGTCGCTTGGGATTTTGACGAAAGAATCTAAAAAAAACAGACGTTTTTTTAACAATATTTTCTTTGTTCAAATTACTCATAGTTTATTAAAAATTTTTTTTACTCTACAATTTTTGGCATAAAACAAACAACGACTACTGCCGCAACCATTATTTATGGTAGCAAAATTATCATTATTTGCCAATTTCCTTCTCCACTTGCGAAGCTAATATAAGCATCTCTTTGATACCAATGGTTGTATAAGAATAGAGGGTCAAACGATAATATTCATTTATTCCTGTGATCAAAAAAATGTCACTCAACTGCCCAACCTCATTATAGGTAACAAGATTATCCATGGAAATCGCGTCATTCTTTAACACTCTCCATCCCTTAAAAAGTGGGTGTTCCAAATATTTCTTTTTTTCCTTTTCCAAATCATTTTTAAATTTCCCGATAGTGATAACCGGCGCAATTTTTTTACCATCGACATAATAACGGCAATTGGAACTTTCCACTCCTTCTATCGTATATGTTTCGGCTGTCGTAATATTTAAGCCAGTAGCCAAAGCAACAAAATCTTTGGTAAAAATTCCGCAGATGCCTTCCGCCGATGCTTCAGAACTCTTATCCGCTGTTACAGTTCCCATAGATTTTTCTACACTATCATTTTTTTCTGCTTTTTTTCCACAACCGGAAAACGCAAAAACGGAGAAAATAATAAATAGCGAAATTATAATTTTTTTTCTCATATTTTTTACTTTAAAAATTTATACCTAAATTATACCACAAGCCTCATCATCCTACTACATTCACCTTTGAAAAAAATAACCCAATAGAAATGGGTTAAATATCAAAGCTCCGGGGGCGGGATTCGGTCTCGACTAAAATTTTCTTCCGAAAATTTTGTCTGGCCACCTCCGCCAGTTGGCGGATCGCGGTTTGGTTCGCTCGCAAGCTCACCAAACATCGCTCCGGCGTTCTCATACCACTCGCGACCCAAGCAGTTGGGTCGCTCCCCGTTGCTACAAAAAAATGGCCTTCAGGCCATTTTTTTTCGCTCCGGGGGTGGGATTTACCCCTTCACTCCGCCAGTTGGCGGAGTTCTCGGGGCATAAACTTCGAATCCTTTCACCTCAAATTTAATAAACATACCACCTTATCGGTGGTATGTTTATTATGCTCCGGGGGTGGGATTCGAACCCACGACCAATTGATTAACAGTCAACTGCGCTACCGCTGCGCTACCCCGGAATAAATTGTTTAATAAATTCACGACCCCTATAACTTTTTAACTGCTTTTCTCTTTTTAAAGCCTCTTGCCTAGTATTTACTTCCTCCTTGTAAATTATTATCCAAGAACCCTCAAATTTAGAAGTGTAACCTCTGAATATTTTACAATTATGTAAATTTAAACGGTCATTTAAATTTATTGTTTGCCCAATATATATTTTACCGCATTTGGAATTATATATGGCATAAATATAAAATTTTTTTTGATACATATATTAATTTTGGCGCTACCTCCGCCAGCTGGCGGAGCGCTACCCCGGAATAAATTTTCAATGAATTTACGGCCTAAATTATATAATAAATAACCTGCCCTGTCAAGCGAGAATAAAAACCCAAAAAGGTTAAAATTCGGTAAGAATATCGTCTTCATCCGGTCTTTCCGCGCCCCTAAATACAACATCTTCAACATTCAAAACACCAAATTGTCGTCCATCCAAAAACCCGGACATTGCCGCCTCAGCCAGCCAACCTGACTCAACCCAATCAAAAAGCCATTCGTGCGTATATTTTGGATTGTCTTGAAATATTCCCGCGCCTATTGTTTTTAACCAAGTTTTGTTAAATTTCTCTTGTGACCCGATGGGAGGCGCGGTGATTATTGGAAGACCGAGCGCTGAATAAAAAACAAGTTCGCTCGGCTTGGTCCACAAAATATCGGTATTACGCAAAACGGCGCTGAATTTTTTAAAATAGTCTTCTTTGTGCAACTCATAAATAATATTCAAATTCTTTCCATACGCTTTATTTAATCCGGAAGATATTATTTTTTTGTGAAAATATTTGAACACGTCGTTTCGCACGCCGGCAACCAAATTAAAATTAATTTCACCGCCTAAAATTTTCTTTTTTAAACTCATCAAAATATCTTCAGCCAGTGTTTTTTGCGCGCCGGCACCTCCGACCGCAAAAGTGACAGTCAATGGATGGCGATGGCGAGCGTCAATTTTTATGTCTCTTATAAAATGTTTAATGGTTTCCGCATATTTTTTTCTATATCTTTTTTCCGGGTCCAAATTAATCAATCTCTCGGCTAAATCGGATTTAAGAATTTTAAGAGATGATCCACCCAAATTTTCTTCCGGTAAAGGAAACCCGGTTAAAAAAATATTACTCTGTTTAACCCCGTATTCTTTTAACCTGTCGACCACCCTTCGGCAAGGAGCCAAATATTTAATTCTGCTTCGTGATGAATCAAGCGCCACCCAAGCTCGGCTAATATCCGAATCGCATACTACCAAATATATATCATTTTTAAAACCATGTTCTTCTGCCAAAAATGCAACCGTAAAAAAGGTTGTGATAAGCGGAATATCTTGTTGATTTAAATACTCAACCAAATCTTTTCCCCACCCCCGCCTTATCCAGCTATATTGCGTTCTTACCTGAAGAGAGGGTTTTGTTAAATCACGACGGGGATAATATTCGGGAATTCGTTGCAATTTATCGTACAAATTAAAAATGTACCCACCAATGAGCGGGATATTTGTCAGTCGGGAAACAAATTCATAAAAATAGCGTGAATTTTTCCAGACACGCAAATCACTTGCCGGAATTCCGGGATAATTGTTGGCATTAATAACTTTTCCATCGGGTGAAAAACGACGTAAAGGATAAGCGGCTCTTTGATGGCCGTAACCCATGTCCACCGCCACGACCCATGCTTTGTCTTCCATAAAATAATCGTTTATTTTTTTATTCTTTTATTCCTCGCAAAAATAAAACCGAGCTTATTATCAAATTTTGAAGGAAAAATTTCCACACTAAAACCTTTTTGACGTAAATTTTGCTCGATAATTCTGTAAGAATCTTTTTCACAATTATGATACTCCATAACAATATTTAACACGGAATCAAAGTCATTGTCATGGGCATTTTTAATTATTTCAAATTCCGCTCCTTCTATATCCATTTTTAATAAAGCGATTTTTTTAATTTTATTATCAACTACCAAATTTGCCAAAGATTCGGTTTGTTTTGAATAAAACCCACCTTCAAATTCCTCGTTATCCCCTACCATTTTACTATCATGGCTGTCATTTGAAACAGTGAACTTTCGTTTGCCGGATTTTGATGATAGACCGATATTTAAAGCGTTAATTTTTTTTATTTTATTTTTACTGATATTGTTTTGCAAAATCAAAAAATTTTTCTCGTTCGGTTCAAGGCAAATTATTTGAACATCGGGATTGAGGGCACGCGCGTAAAGCGCAAAGAAACCAAAATGCGCTCCCGCGTCAACAATATATTCGTCGTCTGAAGCCGATATAATAGCCTCATCCGCCCTGCGATATTCGCGATATTTAAATATTTCCGCGAGCACGCTCTGGCCGGCTTCATCGCAAGTGTCAACGGTAAATATTGATTGTTTAAATTTTATAACCGCTTCTTTCATAATCTTATTCACTATATTATATCAAAAATCTTTTTAAAAAGAAAACCGGTCATTTTCAGACCGGTAAAAGAAAGGAGGTATCGTTGTTCAAGGAGTGATGTACTCGCTCAAATAACGATAACTCCGATTGAGCCAACGCGTGTATTTTTTGGATTCTTGCTCAATCTCACAGATGGTTTCTTTGAATATTGTTTGATTACCATCGGGATCATAACACATCTCCGAGAGGCAGTGAATTGCCATCACTGAATCCATAACCGCGTCAAGCGAAGGAGCGTCGATTTTTTTTCCGCGCTTATCTATCGCTTCTTTAACTGAAATAATCAAAATTTGGATATCATCATCGACAGAATCCAAACGATCAATAAAAGACACCGGAACAGCAATCACAGGCGACGTATTATTAATACGGCGTCTGCATAATTCAAAGAAGCCTTTCATGGTCTTTAAAACCCCCAAAAGAACGGACAGCCTCATTTTTTTGGTGCCTTTTTCCATCATTTCCGCTACTGGCATCACCCTCCTCCTTTTTTGATTTTGAAACAAAAAACGGCAGTAAAACGCCGTGGTTCCGGGGCTTGGAATCGAACCAAGATAAACAGCTTCAAAGGCTGTCGTCCTACCTTTAGACGACCCCGGATCAGCTAAATCTTCAATTGACGCCTCATGGCTAATAAACTGGAGATAGTTGTAAGGACGAGTACGGCAAACGCTTGCAAACCGAACAGCATAAGAATATTGGAATTATAGTAATTTGTCAAGCTAAAACCATTCGGGAAAACAATAGAAATATATGGGTCGACAAGACCTAAGCCGATAAAAACCAATGCCATTGTTGATGCTACGCTTAATATGGTGAATATAATTGACTCAACAATATATGGCCCCCTGATAAACCAGCTGGAGGCCCCCACCAATCTTTTGATGCTGATTTCAACTCGATGGGTAAAGATAGCCACTCTGACCGTATTAAAAATAATTAAAAAAGAAATAATTGCGAATAATATCGTCAAACTGAAGCCCATTTTTTCTACTCTATTTGTTATATTTTGTATTTTATCAATGCCTTCCTCGTGACCCTCAAAACTTTTGGTTTCAATCATGTTTTCATATTCGGGCACATCAAGAGCCGATAAAATAATTTTAAAATCTTCCGGTTCATTTGTTTTAACAATTATTGTTGAACCAAACGGATTTGCGTTCAATTCATCCAACGCCGTCAAAATTTCTTCATTTAGCGCGTGTCTTTCTTGAAAAGTTTTTAACACTTCTTCCTGAGATACTATTTCTAATTTCTCAACCTGAGAATATTGAATTAAATACTCGGCTAATAATTGCACTTCTTTATCAGTTGTTTCCGGTTTAAAATACAGGCTCAAATTAATCTGATTTTTTACCAGTCCGACCGCTTCTTTTGTTAATACATCAACCGACCACAAAACATTGATGGAAAGTAGCATTAAAATCAAAATAAATACAGTCATGAATGATAGACCGATATTGCGACCCAAATCCTGAAAAGCGAATTTTATTACTCTCCAAAATGACCTCATAAACGATATTTACCTTCTTTCTCGTCAGAAATTATTTCTCCGCCTCGCAAAGTAATAACCCGACGACGTAAATTATTAACAATTTCTCTGTTATGAGTCGCGAGCAACACTGTCGTACCAAACTCATTTATTTTTTTGAGAATTTCTATTATTTCGACGGTGTTCAAAGAATCAAGATTGCCGGTCGGTTCATCGGCTATCATGATTTTTGGCCTGTGAACCAAAGACCGCGCGATGGCTACCCTTTGTTGTTCTCCGCCTGATAGTTGCATAGGATACCGTCTGCCTTTTTCGGAAAGACCGACAATATCAAGAACTTGAGGCACAACACTTTTAATTCTACTTGAAGACTCGCCGGCAACCTCAAGAGCAAAAGTCACGTTTTCGTAGACTGTTTTTTTATTTAAAAGTTTAAAATCTTGAAAAATTACGCCAATCTGACGTCGCAAATATGGAATATCAGCCGATGATATGCGAGTAATATCCCAATCCCCGATCATTACACTGCCTTTTGTCGGTTTTTCTTCGGCAATTAAAATTTTTACCAATGTTGATTTTCCGGTTCCGCTTTGACCGACAATAGACACAAATTCACCGGCATCTATATGCAGGTTAATATCTCGTAGCCCTATTGAATCTTTTGAATAAATTTTACTTAATTGGTCAAGCTTTATCATAAAAAAGGCAAAATTATTATAACATAATTTTTACAAAATAAAAAGCGACCCAAACTATTGGGTCGCTTGCGAGCCGAAGACGGGATTTGAACCCGTGACCTACGCGTTACGAATGCGTTGCTCTACCAACTGAGCTACTTCGGCATAAAATAAAATATCTCGCCTTGAGCGAGTGACGGGAATCGAACCCGCGTCCCTTGCTTGGGAAGCAAGTATACTACCATTGTACTACACTCGCGATTTGATAAAGGCGGGATTAACCCCGCCTTTAATCTAATATTATTATTCTATTTCATTTAGCGGATTGTGAATTTTTTTCACATACCAGCCAATCTGAACATTTTTTATTGCTTTATCAAGCGCGCTTTCAAGGGACGGGAATAAGAATACGATGTGCCGGGCGCTTACCTTTTCAACACTAACGTTTTTTCCGGTTTCCGCGTCTTTTTCTTTTTCTGTCGTTTTATCATCAAGCCTGATAACATGATAACCGAATGGTGTTTCAACCAATTCTTTTGAAACTTCTCCTTTTTCAAGCGCGAATACAGCCGTTTCAAATTGTGGCACCATATCCCCTTTTCCAAACCAACCCAAATCGCCTCCACTTTCCGCCGTTCCGTCTTCTCCATATTTCTGCGCCATTTCTTCAAAATTCGCTCCTCCTAAAATTTCACCCAAAACCTTTTCCGCTCGCTTGTACACATCTTCACGCAAGGTCTGGTCTAATTCCAATTTTTCCGCAATTTTATTTTGAAGGACAAACGGTTTAATAACCTTTTTTTCATAAACTTCCATTGTCCAACCGTATCGTTTCATTAATTCTTCCTCTGCCGCTTGCACGGACTCAAATTGGTCGGTCATTTGGGTTTTTAAAGTTTCCACGTCTTCTTTTGCAACCGTTATTCCGTATGCTTTACCAAGGTCGGACACAATAATATTATTAACTAATCTCCAAACAACTTGGTCGCTCATTTGTGTATCATCCAGAGCAACCGTCAAACCCCCATTCTCTTTTTCATAATCATTCAAAGTATGAATGGCTTTTAAGTCGCTCAAATATTCTGAATACCTGATAACATGGCCATCAACCTTGGCCAGGGGCAAGCGAAGCACGGTAGAAACAACTTTTGTGGCACCGTCAGTCGCGCCTTGCGCGTAAACTCTTACTACTCCGTATAATGCAAATATTAATGCGAAAATACCTATAAAACCCGCGAATCCGTAAACAAACATCATCATATTCACGTTTTCTTTTTTACCAACTTTTACCTCGACACCGGCTGATTCAACTGTATTTTTTTGTTCCATGTTATTCTCCATAAAAATATTATTAATTTGCTTTGATGAATAAATTTAACCATTTTATTGGATTTTTTACGCTTATTAATTCTATATTATTTTTATCCACTTGTCCATTGTTTATGGACGCCTGACCCAACTCGTTCTCTGCTTGAATAATATACACATTTTCGCCTGGTTTTTGCATATTGAACTCGGTTCTTGCCTTCTCTTCAACAAATTCGTCCGATTTAATATATCGTAAAATTTCGATTGTCTCAAGCTTTTTGGCTTCCAATGCAGTGGCTTCGGCTCTCAATCTTTCAATCTCTTGCTTAACTTGAAGGTCTTGAAAATACGACCTGACCAACGCAAAAATAACAAAAAATAAACAAATCAAAACGATTAATATAAACCATTTGGACCAAAATATGGCAAGCCAGCTATTTTGATTCTTATTCATACTTCGTTATTCATCATCTTCTTGGTATTCTATTAAACGATTTTTCAAACGATTAATAATTTCCTGAATTTCTTCAATGGTAAGTGTGGGCAATATTTTAAACAAGCTTTTTATTACTGATTTTGAATCATTAAGAAACCTGTTATAGTCGGCATTATCCGCTAATTTCATTATACTATCCAAAATCACCTGCGGGTCTTTTATGCCATTGATTGATATGGCATAATCTTCATTCCCGGCGTCAATTACCAAATCGCCCAGCCCAAACAACAGAGATCGCAAACCGCCACGCTTAACATGAACATCGGTAATCTGATTAAATTCAACATTGCTAATCGTGTCTTTAAAAAACCCGTGTTTTTCCACATCGACCAGACGTTTATTGGTGAGGACCCAATAATTACTGTTAATTTTTGATCTGGCTCTGAATATTAAAGCCAAAGAAGCCAAACCGGACGAAACTAAAACGGCAATACCGTACCAATTCTGCAGTATTAACCAAAAAGCAAAAAATGAAGCGCCAAAAATTATTATTAAAGCGAGTAAGTAGCTCCAAAAACAATTCAAATGAGACGGCCTGACGGTAAAGGCTATTGACTCATCTTGGCGCAATTCTATTTTTGAAGAAATCGACATATTAGTACCCCATTTTTTCTAAAATATTTTTCGCTATTTTTCTGTCATCCCATGGAATTTTTTTTCCTTTGGCCACGGCAATAAACGGCTCACTGCCTTTTGCCGTAATAACAACAATGTCTCCGGCTTTTGCGAGTAGAAAAGCTTTTTCAATCGCCTTAAAACGGTCAATTTCAACAAAAAGTGATTTCTCGTCGCACTTTCCGCCTTCTCGCGCTCCGTCGGCTACCGCCTGGGCAATTGAATTCGGATCCTCGTCATAGCAATTTACATCCGTTACTATCACATAATCACAATACTCGGCGGTTATCAACCCGATTTTGTGGCGCTTTTTTTTATCTCTTCCGCCTCCGTCCGAACCAATAACCCCGATTAATTTTCCATGAAAATCACTAAAATTTTTGAGCGATTCAAACAAACCTCGGATGCTCATCGGTTCGTGCGCATAGTCAACAATTACCTGAAAAGACTGTGAACCTTTAATTTTCTCCATCCGACCTTCAATATTTTGCACACTGCTTATTCCCTCTTTTATGGCTAAATTATCAACCGATTGCGAGCGGGCTACCGCAAGTGCGGACAGTGCGTTATGGGCGTTAAACAATCCGGCAACAGAAATTGTGTATTCTTCGCCATCAACTTCAATTACCGAACCGTTCTCATTGCTTGATAAAATTTTTCCGACATAATTCGCGGTTTTATTTTGTATTCCATATTTAATCTTTTTATCCGCCTCAAAATTATAAAAATAATCGGAATTTTCATCATCAACGTTTACGATAATTATTTTGTCGATCTTTTTTCCATTAATAATTTTATTTGATGATTTTTTTAAATTCGCAAATATTTTGCCTTTGTCTTTTTTTAAATTTTCAAAACCTCCGTGTCTTTCTGAGTGTTCTTCTCCCAAATTTGTAAAAACAACAACATCATAGTTTATTCCTAAATGGCGGAATTGCATTATACCCTCGGAGGAAGTTTCTATCACGGCATACTCGCACCCGGCGTTAACCATTCTTTTTAGCATTTTTTGAATCAACCCGCGTCCGAGCATGGTCATTTTTTTGTCATTTAGAATTCTTTCTTTATTAATTTGGATTTCAATGGTCGATAAAAGACCGACTTTAAAACCGGCGTTTTCCAAAATTGAAGCGATGAATTTGCAGGTGGAAGATTTTCCTTTTGTTCCGGTTACACCAATCACTATTAATTTTGTTGAAGGAAAACCATAAAATATGTTTGCCAATAACGCAATTTTCCAATGAAATATTTTTTTTAACCAATTCATAATCTTTTTAATCCAACTTCATAAATCACTTGCTCAAGCTTGTGCAAGGCTTGCTTTGCTTGGTCGAATTTTTGTCGATTATATCCCGTTAAATCCATATCGACCAATTCCAAAATAATTTCTTCGCATAATTCATAACATTTTCTCGTCATGTCAAAATTTTTGTCTGTGGCCGATTTTATGGCATACCGATATAGTTCACCGGGCACATCGCAAATTCCACTTATATAAATATCCGCATCCACATTAATTTCTTTTATATCGGATATTGTTTTATTATTAACGCATTGAAAAAAAATAAACGACTCAATGTATTCTTCAAGCGCTGCTTTGTATGAACCTTCGTTTTCAAGACGTCTGTCGGTTTTTGCCAATAATTGGATTTTTTTTAGAAGAGTGGCTGACTGATTGATTAATTTTTTTGCGGATTCAAAATCATTTCTTTGCGAGGCGAAAATAGATTTCTTTGAAAGCTGTTGGGCATCGCCGGAAATTTTAATTATTTCTCGTCTTTTTTTGGAGTAATTTAATAAAATTGACCTAATTTTAGCAAAAAACTTTTTATCCAACATAATTCAAAAATAAATGATTTATACACCATTTTTTCTCCCCCTTGATTTTTTTCTGCATATAGTGTATCATTTTCCCTGTAAATTGTCTATTTTTTATTATAAGGCCTGGTAGCTCCCCAGCAACAGTTCGCCTATCGGCTCACTGTGCGGGGCACGGCAGCTTCCAGCTTCGCTACCGGTCATACAATTAATAAATACGACATTAGCATTCAAAAAAATTTTATAATAATAGAACTACATAAGGCCTGGTAGCTCAGCTGGTAGAGCAATTCCCTTTTAAGGAAGAGGTCCTGGGTTCGAATCCCAGCCGGGTCACAAAACAAATACATCCCTGTAAAGGGATTTTTTGTTTGACCCGGAAGCGAGCAAACTGCTTTGCTCGCGTTGGGATGAGAACGCCGGAGCGATGTTTGGCGAGCTTGCGGGCGAGCCAAACCGCGATTCGCCAACTGGCGAAGGTGGCTAGGCAAAATTTTCGGAAGAAAATTTTAGCCGAAGCCGAATCCCAGTCCCAAAGGGATCCCTTCGGGACCGGGTCACAAAACAAAAACACCCCAATTACTCGGGGTGTTTCTATTTTGGTGCTGTATTAATTACACAGCTGCCGGGGTTTCCTCAACCGGTTCTTCGGCTGAAACTTCCTCTGTTGTTTCTTCTGCAACAGTTGTGTCGTCAGAAGTGACCGGAGTGGTGTTTTCCTCCCCGTCAAATGCGTTGTACATCATATAATGCGCAACCTTAAATGTAGCTGTCGCCTAGTGATAAGCGGACATTGGCATGAGTATAGCATATATTTTTCATTTTGTCAATAGCTGAATTATGAAATACTTTATTTCCTGATAATGGCAGTAATATACTTTATATTTTGATTATTTTTTATTCATATGATATTATCCGATTAATATGAAAATAGCAATTTTAACTCTTGGTTGCAAATTAAATCAGGCTGAGAGCGATGAAATGAAGAGAATTTTTCGCTCCAAGGGGTATCAAATAGTCGGTCGCCATGCCAAGGCGGATGTTTCTGTTATTCGCGCTTGCGCCGTGACGATGGGCGCCAGTCAAACAGCGCGCGAACTAATTAGAAAGGAGAAAAAAAATGGCTCATTCGTTATTGCCTGCGGATGTTTGGAAAACTCGGATTTACCTGAAATTGATTTTGTCGCAAAAAATGATTTGACTGTGCTAAAAAAAATTGATTCATTGGCCAAAAAAAACAAATACTCCAACAAAAAAAATAACACTGAAGAATTATCCAAAACTCGCTCTTTTGTTAAAATTCAAAGCGGATGTAACTTCAATTGCTCCTATTGCATTATCCCCAAATTTCGTGGAAAATCCAAAAGCGTACCGTCAAAATCAATTATTAAAAAAATATTAGCACTAGAAAAAGAAGGATACAAAGAAATTGTTTTGACCGGAGTTAATATTTGCCAATACAAAGATGGAAATTCGGATTTGGCCGAATTATTAAAATTAATTAAAGAGCAGACAAAAATTGAACGGATTCGTTTGGGCTCCGTTGACCCAAGATTGGTAACAAATAATTTAGTAAATATTTATTTAAGCGATAAAAGATTCATGCCTCATTGGCATTTGTCATTGCAATCCGGCTCAGACGAAATTTTAAAAAAAATGAATCGCGGTTATACCGCCGAAAAGTTCTTCGATATAATTAAAAGAATCAGAAAAATTAATAATTTATTTTCTTTCACCACAGACGTTATTGTTGGTTTCCCCGGGGAAACAGAGGCAGACTTTAAGAAAACTATGGAACTGGCAAAAAAAGCAATGTTCGCCAAAATTCATGTTTTTCAATATTCCCCAAGAGCGACAACGCCGGCCGTGAATTTGCCAAATCAAATTCAAGATATAATTAAAAAAGAACGAAGCAGAATGCTAATTTTAACAGCCGAGATGACGGCTAAAAAATTCACAAAAAAATTTGTCGGTAAATTCAGAGAGGTATTATTTGAAAATAAAAAAACCGGCTATTGGCTCGGTTATACTCCGGAATATTTGCCGATAAAATATAAATCAAAAATAAATTTAAACAATCAAATAAAAAATATAAAAATCTCTATTCAAAATCTAAAATTAAAAAATGGCGCTTAGCGCTATTTTTTAATTAATTGCTCAACTATCTCAAAAATTTTAAATTCATTGGCAATCGGAAGCGTTTTTTTCATCTTGCGACCCATTAATTTGCGCTTCTCAGGATTATCAATCAAAGCGATAACGGCATCGGCCAAATCTCTTCCACTTGCCGTTCGTTCATCCAAAATAACCGCGGAATTATCCGTTTTAAAAATTTCGGCGTTTGATTCCTGGTGGCTGTCAGATATTGGCAAAATAATCGTGGCTTTTTCCAAAAATGATAATTCCGTGAGTGAAGAGAAGCCGGCCCTTGTAATCACAACCTGCGCCAAATTCAGCGCATACGGCATTTCAGAATTCAAAAATTTATAGACCTTATAGTTTTGATGCTCATTCATTGCCGAAAAACAACGCTCCGCCGAGCGTTCTTGGCCGACGATGTGAATAATATGAAAATTTCTCGGCAACAAATTTATCGCATCCAATACCAAATCATTTAATTTTGCCGCACCGGTACTTCCGCCCACCGCAAGAATTACCGGTTCGCAGTCACTTATGGCAAATATTTTTTTTGATTCTTCTGCGGTAATAGTGTCAAAGGGGCGACAAAAATTCCCAATCCACTCAGTCTTTGCTGAATCAAAAGAATTAATACTTCTTTGAAGAGCAACAGTAATTTTTGACGCGGTCTTCGCCATTATTTTATTTGCTAACCCGACGCGAACATCCTGCTGGTGAACCCATGTTGGAATTTTTAAAAAACGAGCCGATAAATGCAATGGCACGCTAACAAAACCTCCGGCTGAAACAAGAAGGTCCGGTTTTTCTTTTTTTAAAAGCGCCATTGACTCAAAAAAAGCCAAAGTAATTTTGAATAAATCAAAAAAATTATACAATGAAAAATACCGTCTTAATTTTCCGGATTTTATATACCTAAAATCAATGCCATATGATTTGATGACATCTGCTTCAGGGCCATTCTTTGTCCCGACCCAGATAATTTTTGAAGAATATTTATTTTTTAAAGCCAAGGCAACAGATAATATCGGCATCACCGCGCCCAGAGTTCCTCCACCGGAAAAAAGTATTTTCATATAAACCGGGGGTCAAAAATTAATAATCGCGCAATTTCTGCAAAATATTCATTTCTTTTATTTTCTCCAGAGCTTTAGCTTCAATCTGACGAATTCTTTCTCTTGTTACTCCGAATTCCTGTCCAACCTCCTCAAGAGTGTGCGTAACGCCATCGTTTAAACCAAAACGCATTTCCAAAATCTTTTGTTCCCTGGCTGATAAGTCGATAATCGCCTCTTTAACATAGTCACGCAAAATTTGAAGACCGGCAGCGCGGTCCGGAGAGACATTTTTTACGTCCTCAATGAAATCTTGCAGCGAAGAATCGTCGTCGTCATCACCCACCGAAACTTCAAGCGATACTGTTTCCTGAGAGATTTTAATAATATGATTAATTTTATCGACCTCTTCCCCCATTTCCGCGGCTAATTCTTCCGGGGTCGGATCTCTGCCCAAATCCTGCAAAAGACGCCTTTGGACTTGCTGAAAGCGATTGATGGTCTCAACCATATGAACAGGGATGCGAATCGTACGGGACTGGTCAGCCAGCGCTCGCGTTATCGCCTGCCTGATCCACCAAGTGGCATATGTGGAAAACTTATAACCTTTTCTGTAATCGAATTTTTTAACCGCTCTGAACAACCCAATGTTTCCTTCCTGAATCAAATCAAGTAAAGATAGTGATTTTCCAACAAATTTTTTGGCTATAGACACCACCAAGCGAAGGTTTGCTTCAATGATTTTTCTTTCAGCAGACTTATCCCCTTTTTCTTTTCTTTTGGCGAGTGATACCTCTTCCTCAGCCTTTAATAATGGAATTTTGCCGATTTCACGCAAATACATCTGAATTGAATCTGAAGATATTTGGCTCAAATCAAAAGGCACATCCATATCAGGCTGTTCGCCCTGGAATTCCTTAAGCATTTCTTTTCTTTCTGAAACGGTTCCAAGCAAACCATTATGGCTATTTTCAACCAATGTAACACCGTTTCTTTCAAGAAGATTCAAAAAACCTTCATACAAATCCAAATAACGTTCCGGCCTAAAAAAAACCGAAAGCATTTCTATTTCTGTCAAAAAACCTCTTGAACGCCCTTTGTCAACCAAATGCCATATTTGAATATCTGTCGGTTCCGCCACTTCTTCAACAACCACATCGCGTTTTGCAATTTTTTTCTTTAATATCTTCTTGGTGGGAGCCTTTTTTTGCAACTTATTTTTCTTGACTTTTAATTTTACCACCTTCTTTTTCGGCATTTTCTTAACCGCCTTTTTGATAATTTTTTTATGCTTTTTTAATTTTGCGGTTTTTCCTTTTTTATTTACGGCCTTCTGGACCGTTTTTCGGATCCCCGCTTTTTTAATTGTCCTCTTTTTTTGGGACATAACTATTATTTAATTAAATCATTTATTTTTTTTAAAATACTATTTTGCAATTCTTCGTTCCCCTGCTCTTTCGCCTCTTCGAGTGTATTAAGTAAATTTTGTCGCGATTTTTTCAAATGCAAATCTTTAATGTTATTTAACAATGTCTCGGCTTCTTTTAATCTTATTTCATCGGAAAAATCGGAATAATCTTTTTCCGCATGCATCAAAAAGAGATCAATAATATTCTGATCCGGATAATCACTAAAAATATTCCCGACAAAACTATTTGAGCTGATATTATTATATTTCATTTCCGCGAATAGGTAAAGTTTTTGATAATCTCCTGAGTCAAAAATATTATCTGATAAAGTCGACCGTAAAGCCGAATATATGGATGGTTGACGAACAACCAAAGACCAAAATTTTTCTTTTAACAAATCAGTCTTATCAACAACATTAACACTCGTATTTTTGTCATTTTCTTGCGCGTTGTGCACAGTCTCTTTTTTTGGTCCGGTCTGGGTTTTTATTTTCTTTAATTCCTCGGTAAGAATCGCCGGTTCAACCATTATTTTATCGCTTAATTTTCTTATCCATGATTCTCGCTCAATCGCGTAGGGAATTTTTTTTAGCTCAGCCAAAAAACTTGAAGTCGCCTCTTGTTTTGCCTTAAAATCATCCAGATTAATCGATTTAAAAAGACGATTAAAATACCACTCCATAATCTGCACGGCCGAGTCAACCGCCAGACGCCAATTCTTGGGGTTCTTTCTTATACATTCGTCGGCGTCCTTCCCTTGTCCTTCCGGTATGGAAATCACCTTAATATTTAACCCGGCGGATAAAGCGACATCTATCCCCCTTTTTGCCGCTTCTTGCCCGGCGTTATCTGAATCAAAAGCGATGGCGATATTATTTGTAAATCTTTTTATGAGTTTAATTTGTTCTTCTGTGAGCGCTGTGCCGGAGGCGGCTATTACATTTTTCATACCCGCTTCATGGCAAGCAATAACATCCATCTGGCCCTCAACCATAATCGCCAAATCCTTTGTTTTTATTTCTTGTTTGGCTTTATTCAAACCATAAATCACTCTGGACTTATCATAAAGAGCCGTTTGGGGAGTATTCACATACTTGCCTCCACTGTTTTCTTTTTCAACCAATATTCTTCCGGTAAAACCGACGGTATTACCATGCGCGTCCCAAATCGGAAACATTAGTCTTCCTCTAAACCTATCATACCAGCTATTTCTTTCGGTATTTTTTATTGTTAATCCGGAAGCGACAAGGTCATCAATGCCAACCCCTTTTTTTAGCATGTATTGAGTGAGTAAATCCCATTGCTCCGGCACATATCCAATCTGCCAATTTTTTATTGTTTCATCGCTGAGCCCTCTTTGTTTTGTTAGATATTCATATGCCGGGCGCGCCGCACTCATTTCAATTAAAAAATTATGAAAAAATGAAGCCGCTTTGGAATTAATCTCAATCAAACGAATTTTTTGATTTTTATTTAGTTCACTGCTTCGTGTGTCTGTCAGTTTAACGCCCGCTCTATCTGCCAAAAGTTTTAATGCCTCAACAAAATCCAACCCCTCCATTTCTTGAATGAAAGCAAAAATATCTCCGCCCTTACCGCAACCAAAACAATGCCAGATTTGCTTTTCCGGATGAACCATGAAAGACGGCGTCTTTTCATTATGAAACGGGCAATTTGCTTTCCAATTTGCCCCGGCCTTCTTCAAATTCAAATATTCTTGCAGTAATTGCACAATATCTATTCGGTCTTTAATTGCTTGAATATCCGCCATAATACTTTAAAATAGGCCTTTATCGGGCCCCTGTTAATCAAATGAATAGTACCAAATATCAACGAGTTATGGCAAGCTCCCATCCTACTCTTTGCGAAGAGCTTCAATCGGGTCTAGCGAAGCGGCCCTTTTTGCCGGATATAGCCCAAAAATAATACCAATGATTGCCGAAAAACTAATAGACAAAATTATCGAAGAAACAGGTATTGAATATATCCAGGCTAAATTATATGAAACCGCGGCAATGTAAATCAAGAAGGCAAAAAGAGCTCCAAATATTATGCCGACCACTCCTCCGGCTATGGTCACAATAATTGCCTCAGCCAAAAATTGCCACATAATATTTTGGTTGCTTGCTCCCAAAGCTTTTCGCAGTCCGATTTCAAACGTTCTCTCAGTTACGGATACATACATAATATTCATAATACCAACTCCTCCGACGACAAGTGAAACACAAATTAAAACAACGAGTAAATATATTATACCGTTTATGACGGTTTCTAATATTTCAGCCGCTTCGTCCATTGTCATTATGGCAAAATCATCTTTATTCGGGTCGGTAATATCATGGTTTTCTCTGATTGTTATCTCCAAATCTTCGATGGTGGCTTCGGCTAATGAACTATCTTTCATTTTTGCGATGATGTTTGTAAAATAATCAATTCCCGATAATCTTTTTTGAAGAGTTTTAACCGGAATATAAATAAAATCATCCATGTTTATAAAAGACATTGCACCTCTTTTGGCGGCGGTTCCAACAACCCGAAATGGTTTGCCGGCAATTCGAACGATTTTCCCTTCAGCCGGTTCATCGCCAAAAAAATTCTTTTTTACTTCATACCCCAAAACCGCGACTTGCGCCAGCGAATCCTCCTCGTCTTTTGTGTACATCCGACCGCTCACAATTTCAAATTTTTCCACTTCAATCATTTGATAACCTTCTCCCGCAAGCATTATTTTTTTTGTCTGGCCTTCATAACTCACAATTTCTTGACCCATCATATACCCATAAGCGGCAACAATATTCGGATGATTTTCAATATCTTTTCTGTCTTTGTCATTCAAAGTGGTTATTGCGACCCCTTGAGAAATTCCAGTCATGTTTTCACTCGACATTTGCTTTGTGGTGGGTACTTTAATTTCTATATTTATAGTATTTGGCCCAAAAATATCCATTTCAGACAAAATCATTGCATTAAGACCCCTGCCAGCAGACATAATAGCAATTACTATGGCAATACCGATGCTGATTCCAAGAATTGTCAAAGTCGTTCTTGTTTTTTTTAACAACAATGATTTGTATGCAAACCGAATCGTTTTTTTAATTTCATGAAAAATTTTATTCATACCGTAAAGCATCAACCGGATTTAATTTGCTGGCTTTGTTCGCCGGTGATAAACCAAAAATTATCCCCAAACTTATCGAAACACCGGTGGCAAGTAATATTGAAAGTGGAGAGATTAAAAAATCCCAATTATAACCCATATTTTGAGCAATACGCGCCACGGAAAATGATATCCCGACTCCCAAAATAATTCCAATTATTCCACCCATTAGTGTTATCATTACCGTTTCAACCAAAAATTGTGAAATAATATGACGCTTTCGGGCTCCAAGCGCTTTTCGAAGCCCTATTTCTTTGGTCCTTTCTTCAACCGCCGCAAGCATAATGTTCATAATTCCGATACCGCCGACAAGCAGAGCGATAGCGGCCACAAATGTTAAAAACAAGCGCAGAGCATTGGTAACGTTTGCAAGGGCGTCAACTCCTTGCGCCATTGCTTGAATGGTAAAATCATCATCCGCCGGCTTGCTTATGTCATGGCGGTCTCTCAATATATCTCCCATGAATTGTATAGCCTGGTCGATATTATTCTCATTGTCAATTTTTGCCCTTGCCATGCTTAAATAATCAATGCCAAGCAATAATTTTTGCGCCGCCGTTACCGGCACATAGACTTGATTATCTTGATTTTGAAACCCAACCGTACCTCTTTTTTTCATCACTCCTATTACATTAAAATTGGTTTTTTTAATTTTTATCGTTCTGCCAATGGGATTTTCGTCTAAAAATAAATCTCTGGCCACCTGGTCTCCCAAAACAACGACTCTGGCCGTTGTTCTTTCTTCTTCAGCAGAAAAAAATCTTCCGCTCGCGACTGATGTTTCTTCCACGTCAGGCAAATCCGCAGACGTGCCTATAAAAGTTGTATCGATTTTTCTATCACCAGAAACCAACGTATCGACTCCGCGCACATAAACCGCGATAGATGAAATATGCGGATTATTTTTTGAAATAATTGCTCTCACGTCATCATATTTTAATGTTGTAATGGTAATACCATAAACAGAGGCCGGTGGTCCGCCGTTTTCATCTGATTTACCCGGCAATATTCCAATCAAATTTGTACCCATGCTTTTTATTTGATTGAGAATCAGGCTCTGCGCGCCTGCTCCAACAGACATGATAACGATGACGGCCATAATTCCGATAATTATTCCAAGCATAGTTAAAAATGACCGCATTTTATTGCGACCAATCAGCAAAAGCACTGAACGCATTGTCTTCAAAAAATTCATATTTCGCTATTTTACCAATTCCTCGGCGCCATCGGCATTTAATCTATTTTTTACTTCTTCATCAGAGACAATTATACCGTCTTTGAGCTTGATAATTCTTTTGGCGTGTTCGGCGGTATATCTTTCGTGAGTAACCAAAATAATTGTGTGGCCTTGTTTGTTCAAATTTTGAAGTAATTTCATTATTTGCAAACCGGACTTTGAATCAAGATTACCCGTCGGTTCATCGGCAAAGATAATTGAGGGCTCGTTAACAAGCGCCCGAGCAATTGCCACTCGCTGTTTTTCACCGCCTGATAATTGCCCGGGTGTGTAATTAATTCTATGAGAAAGCCCAACTGATTCAATAACCTGTTTAGCTTCTTTAATTTGGGCGCTTTCAGGCAAATCCGTATAAGCGAGCGGTAAAATTACATTTTCAAACACGGTCGTTCTGGGTAGTAAATTAAAAGCCTGGAAAATAAAACCGACTTTGTCGCTCCTCATTTTTGCCAATTCATCGTCATCAAGCTTGCTAACATCACGACCATCAAAATAGAATTTACCTTCGGTTAACTTATCCAAAAATCCCAAAATATGCATTAAGGTGGATTTGCCGGAACCGGACGGTCCCATAATGGCCACGAATTCGCCCTTTTCAATTACAAAATCAATTCCATGCAAAACGGACGTTTCGACACCTTCATTAACAAAACTTTTTTTTAATTTTTCGACTTTAATTAATTCCATGTTATTTTTTTTCAATAACTCTAATAATCACCGTGTCACCTTCATTTACGCCTTCGGTAATTTCCACTAGTCCATTGTCGGCTTTTAAACCCAAAGTAACCGGCGTATCCACTTCGTTCCCATCTTTTAATAATTTCACATATTTATTTCCATCATCGTCCGTTCTCACCGACCTGCTTGGAATATAAACCACATCCACCGCGACATCTGTATTAATAGTAACGTTTGCGGTCATGCCGGGCATAATTTCATTTTCTGTTTCATCGATGGCTACCTTGACTCTGTAATAGACCACATCTTGAATAACCGTTGAAGCGGGTTCAATTGAAATTACGTGGCCCGTAAATTTAACATCATCGCCAAACGCGTCAAGAGTAATAGTTGATGAATTATTAAGATTAAGTTTTACCACATCTGTCTCTGGAATATCAACTTCTATTTCATAATGAGGAGATAAAATTTCAATAGCAATTTCCGTCATGGAAACATATTCACCTATTTTTTTGTGTATCTTCGTTATTGTTCCGTCAATCGGCGCTTTCAAAATCGTTTTAGCCCTATTAGCCAAGGTTTGCGACAAAACAGCGCGTAAAGCGGCCACATCGACTTCACGAGGAGGGTTCAACTTAGAATTCAAATTTGCGAGCGCTTGATTATATGAAGCCTCTTTCATGGCGATATTTGTCTCTGCCGTTTTCTTCACATTTTCCAAGTCCCTGACCGCTTTTTCATATGCTATCAGATAGCTTGAATAACTATTTTTGGCTGTAATTATATTTTGACGAGTGTTTATAACTGTATTGTATTGACTGGTGGCGCTAGTTCTAGCAGACTCTATGGTTGTTTTTTTGGTATCCAAAGCTGATTGAGTTAATGTTCCGACCGGGGCAGTGGCATTTAACACATCGCGCGTTAGCGAGAGTAGCTGAACACACTCACTAAGGATTGATTCAACTTTATTAAGCTCTTCATCAATCAAAGTTTTTGACGATAAATTGGTTATGCCCGTAATTTCGATTCTAATTGTCGGTACTTTGGCGCTGACTATTTGATAATAATCTTTTGCGGAAAATAATATGCTTGTATCAAGCGAAGACAAATATTGTTCAAAATCATCATTCGCGAGCATATTGTCTACACCCAAAATATTATCAGCCTGAGTGACGGAATTTTCAATCACAGATAAACTGCTTTGCAAAACAGCAACAGCGCTTTCGTAAGCGTTTGTAACTATAACGCTATTTTCACCCCCATCGGCCAATTTTAAATTATTTAATGCATTTTGAACCGCGCTTTCCGCTGTGGCTATTGAATAATCTTTATCCGCTATTGTGGCGTCAAGCGATGCTTTAGCCAAATCTGCGGCGGATTGATAAAAAGCGATATCTTCTTTTGTCGCACCGGCCAATCTCTGATTCAAGTTTGCCGAAGCCTGAGCCACCGCCGCATCAAGTTCCGCTGATTTTAAAGTCATCAAAATATCGCCGTTTTTTACTACGTCTCCTTCTTTTACTTTAATCTCTTTAATTATTCCACCCATTTCAAAGCGAAGTTTAATATCATCGGAAGAAGTGATTTTACCAGTGGCCTCAACGGTTTGAATCACATCGCCTCTAAGAGCCACGGCTGTTTCATATTCAGTCGGGGCGTTAGCTTTTTGATATTGGCCATAAACAACTACGCCGATTAATAAAACGGCAATCACAACCGCAATTAATGTTTTTTTTCTTTTGACAACAAACATAAAATATCAAGAATTACTTATTTTAAATATTTATTTTTTATTTTGACCATATAATCATAGGCCGGTTGATACTCATTTGGAATAATTCCGTCAAGAATCGCTTCTTCTATTTCTTTTTTTATTTTACCAACGATCGGGCCGGCATTCAACCCGCAAACCTTCATTATTTCATCGCCTCTGACCGGTGATTGAAAAGCGCGAAGTTTATCTTTCTCAAGAACCTCCGCAATGCGTTTTTCCAATTTATCGTAATTTTTTAAACGAATTGATTTTTTTGATGGATTGCCGGTGGTAATATCTGAACGACCCAAAATAAGCAAATCATCAAGTTCATCACCCAAATTTACAATTATTCGCCTTACGGCCGAATCGGTAATCCCCTCGTCCATGAGTGAAATCGGCTGTTGGTGCCATCTGACTAATTTGCGCAAATAATCGGCGTCATCATTCGACAAATGCAGGCGTTTGGCTATTTGAGATACCATTTTTCGGCCGACGTGTTCATGCTGGTAAAAAGTCCATCCAATTTTAGGCAGAAATTTTTTTGTTGATGTTTTGCCAATGTCATGAAATAAACCGGCGAGCCGGAGTAGAATTTTATCTGACCTTTCCGCGATATTATCAACAACCTTGAATGTGTGAAATAAATTATTTTTATGCTGGTGCCCATAAACCTCTTCAACCCCGTCGAGCGCGGACACTTCAGGCAAAATAGTATCCAAAAGACCGGTCTGAAACATTAAAATTAAACCTACTGACGGGCTGACACAAGACATTAATTTGAATAATTCTTCTTGAATTCTTTCGGCTGAAACAATTTTAAGACGATTGCAATTTTTATGGATTGATTCCAAAACTTTCTTATCAATACCAAAATTCAATTGAGCGGCAAAACGAACAGCCCGCAACATGCGCAGTGGGTCATCACTAAATGTCTGGTCTGGATCAAGAGGCGTCACCAAAATCTTATTCTTTATGTCTTGTGTTCCATCAAAAGGGTCAATTAATTTTTTTTTGATTTCAACTAAAGTCGGTTTTTTTATTCCCGAATACACTTCAACTGGAACTGCCATGGCGTTAATTCGAAAATCACGTCTGGATAAATCACTTTGAAGAGTTGCTGAAACCACCTTTGGCTTGCGAGATTCCGCTGTGTATGATTCGCTTCTTGCCCCCGCGAACTCCAAAATCAAGCTATCCCCTTTTTTATCATCAATAATATATCTGGCCGTATCAAAATCAGAAAATTTAATCAAACTACCTACTTTTTTCATGGATTCATCAAACAGTTCGGCAAATTTTATACCACTACCTTCAATCACAAAATCTATGTCTTTTTTTTGAGGGACTCCCATCATCAAATCTCTGACGAACCCACCGACAATATAAACGGGAATTTTATTTTTTTTGGAAACAGTAGAAATTTTTTTTAATATTTTTTCCACGCTCATCATATTAAATCTTTTTACTCTTGCCCATTCTGCGATAAGCTATTTCTTCATCAATTAAATTTTCATCAACTAATTTTTTTAGTGAATTTTCCATCGTGCTCATACCCTCTTTTGCTCCAATTTGAATCATTGATTTTATTTGAGAGATATTATTTTCCATTATTAAATTGGAGATAGCCGGAGTATTAATAAGTATTTCTCTGGCCGGAATTCTACCGCCTCCTTTTGCCGGCAATAAATCCTGCGCAACCACAGCACGCAATACGGACGCTAACTGAATTAATATTTGTTTTTGCTTTGGACCCTCAAAAACATCAACGATTCTTTCTACGGCTTCGGCGGCGCTCGGAGTATGTAAAGTTGAAAATACCAGATGACCGGTTTCAGCTGCAGTCAAAACCGTGGCGATTGTTTCCGGGTCACGCATTTCTCCAACCAAAATCACATTGGGGTCTTGACGCAAAACATGCTTAAGCGCCGAGGCAAAAGAATCAGTATCCCTGCCGACCTCACGCTGTTCAATCAAACTTTTTTTATCTTTAAACATAAACTCAATCGGGTCCTCAATGGTGATGATGTGCGCTTTTCTATTTTTATTAATTTCTTCAATTAAACAAGCAAGGGTGGTCGACTTTCCGCATCCGGTTGGGCCGGTAACCAAAACCAAGCCATCATAAGCTTCTGACAATGCCAATAATTCGCCGTCTATTCGCAATTCCTCCGGCGTGGGAATTTCCATGGGAATAACGCGAGCAGACAACCCGATATTTTCTGATTGTTGGTGCAAATTGACTCTAAAACGAATTCCATCAATTTCATAGGCAAAATCAAGCTCTTTGTGTTCCTCGTATTTTTTTTGCTGAACCGGAGATAAAATTTTATATATGGCGTTATTCAAAAAAGCGTTATTCATTGGTTTTTGCTCCAATTCACTGAGTTCGCCGTGAACACGAAGCATGGGAATTTCACCGCCAACCAAATGTAAATCTGAAGCGCCTTGTTTTATCGCCTCTCGAAAGTATTTATTTATATCAATCATATTATATAGTAATTAGAGCTATATTATAGCATAAAACCAAAAGCTTGAAAAGAAAATAAACATGTGCTAAAATTGCCCAAAATATACATGTACCGAGCTATATTTCATATAACCCGCCCTCGCTCGGTAATATGCAAGTTTTCTTGCTTTTTACTCTCACTCAAACGGGCTATAGCGAAGTTGGCTATCGCGCATGCATGGGGGTTTGAGCCGTCGCTTAAAGCGAGCGAGTGAACAGTTTCACTCGCGACGGCGAGAACGGGTTTTTAGATGTTTGCGAAGCAAACCGAAAAACCCAGGTTTTCACATTGGACAATTTGTCGGGCTATAGCGAAGTTGGCTATCGCGCATGCATGGGGTGCATGAGACCGCGGGTTCGAGTCCCGCTAGCCCGACAAATTGGAGAATGTGAAAAATGAGACCGCGGGTTCGAGTCCCGCTAGCCCGACGAACGAAGTGAGGGGGCGTAGAGCGAGCAAATAGTTTTGCTCGCGTCGGGACGAGAACGCCGGAGCGATGTCGCGCCGACTATTTGGGAGGCGCGACCGCGAGGCGGTGGCTAGGCCAAATTTTCGGAAGAAAATTTGAGCCGAAGCCGAGTCCCGCTAGCCCGACAAATTGGAGAATGTGAAAAATGAGACCGCGGGTTCGAGTCCCGCTAGCCCGATGAACGATGCCTCAGGTTAGCAAAATTCAACACTTCACCCTAGGGTGAAGTGTTGAAAAATATATCACTAAAAATATTACTTTTTTATATTGTTCGCAGTTGACAATAGACCATATATTTACTATACTGATTTCATTCAATTCGGGGTGTAGCTCAGTTGGCTAGAGCGCGTCGTTCGGGACGACGAGGCCGCAGGTTCAAGTCCTGTCACCCCGACGAACAAAGTGAGGAGGGATGAAGCGACGCAATAGTTTGCGTCGCTTTTGGACTTGAACGCCGGAGCGATGTCGCGCCGACTATTTGGGAGGCGCGACCGCGAGGCGGTGGTCAGACCGAGGAGGCGGAAGCCGACGAGAGTCGAGACCAAGTCCTGTCACCCCGACGAATAACAACTTATTTTCAAGTTGTTATTTTTTTATCACCTGCAAACCGCCAAAATCGGTGTTTTTTATTTCTTTATACAAATCATTTTTTACAAGAACCGGTTCACCATCGTGATCAATCACGTAATAGGCAAACCCGCGCATTTTCTTTACCGGTTCATAATCAGCGTGGCCCGGCAAACCGGCAGGGTCTCTGTCTTCAAAATCAACCGGACTATTGTCGGCTGTTACAAAATATGTTTCGCAAGTATTCGCGAGCAAATGGCCAAAACCCGTAGGCATATATACTTTATCCCCTGCTTTTACTTTTATGGCTTTAAATTCTTCAACAACATCAGCTATCGGATTCCCTTCATTATCAACCGCTAATTTCTGAAGTAAGGCAACACCCTCGCCCATCAAAATTTCGTATGTTTCATCAAGTTCTCCCACATGATAATGCCCATATGTTTTAATATATTCGCCGTTCACTGTACCAGGTTCCCAGACGGTAATGTTTTTTTGGTCTTTACCGCCACGAATCATATAATAATGAATTTCCGGCGCAGGAGCATCCGGGCTCATTAAAACCTCCTTCATTTTTTCATTTGTTCTTCCGGCATAATGTTTGATGACATTTTTGAAATCAATATTCATATATTAAAAATTATTTAGTAAACATTCTTTTAATGCTTCCTGCCAATGGCGAAGCAGTTTTGTTTTTGTGTTGATTAATGAAGAATTTTTTGGCCTTTTGGCGGGATTGCCAAACTCTGCCGAAGAAATCGGAATTAATATCGGTCTTGCGTCAGCCAAGCTAAAAATCTCTTCGGCCCATTCATACCATGAACACGACCCCTCATTAACTCCGTGATAAATCCCATAGGGTTCGTTGTCTTTAATCAGCTCACGAGTAAATTTTGCCAAATCCGGGGCATATGTCGGTGAACCGGTTTCATCATTAACAACTTTTATCTCGGGCAGATCCTTTTTTTCGAGCATTATTTCCACAAAACTTTTTTTACCGCCTGACTTTCCCAGCCGACCAAAAATTCTTGACGGCCGAATAATATAAAATTTCCCGCCCGCATTTTGAATATTTATTTCACCCAAAAATTTTGACTTTCCGTATTCAGAAAGAGGGTTGGGTGTGTCTTCTTCCACATACCCACTCCCCTTTCCTCCATCAAAAACAAAATCCGTGGAATAATTAACAAAAATCGAGTCAATTTTTTTTGCAGTTTCAGCCATTATTTTGGGCGCTTCGGCGTTAATCGCATAGGCCGACTTTTTTTCATCTTCATCTTTTTCCGCCAAATCAACCGCGTTATAACCGGAGGCGTTAATAATAATTAACGGTTTTAAATCAATAATTTTATTAGTTAATTCGTTTGAATCCGTAATGTCAAAATCTTCTTTGTCCAAAGAAATAACGTCATAATCATTTTCAAAAAACTCTCTGACTAATTCTTGTCCGAGAGTTCCTCTGGCCCCAAATATTACGACCTTACCTTTCATAATTACGCGCTAATTACTTTTTTATATTCTTCGTAGTCCTCAATATAATCACTTCTATCTTCACGATAATTTGTGGATGAACAGGCCAACAACACGGCGTCTTCGGTAAAATCCTTGAACCCATGCCAAACATAGGCGCCCACATATATGGCGTCACCGGGTGATTGAAAAGGAATTTCTTCTTTGCCGTTCCCGCGATCAATAATTGCCGTGCATTTGCCTTTTACCATAATAAACAATTCCTTTTCTTCTTTGTGGCAATGCTGTCCGGTATTTTGAACGCAATTTTGAATAAAATATATTCTCTTTACTCCAAAATCAATAAATTGGTGAAGTTCGGCAAAACTGTAAATTGCTTTCTCATTCTCAACCACTTTTAATTTTAATTGTTTAAAATCCAAATTCATATTTTTATATCGATTCGTTACCGCCTATTATTTTTTCTTGGTGAATTTTTTCTCTTTTTTCACGCGTCGGCGCGTGATTGATGTCATACGCCTCAACATGCTTTGACCATAAGTTTTCCACCCAATCACGGTGTGTCAAATACCAATTAATCGTCTCTGACATTCCAACGTTAAATTGCTCTCTGGTATAAACCGGTTTCCATCCAAGAGATTCAATTTTTGATGAATCAATGGCGTAGCGCAAATCATTGCCGGGTCTATCCTCCACAAACTCAATCATAGATTCCGATTTGTTCATTGCCGATAAAATCATTTTCGCAATTTCCAAATTGTTTCTTTCGTTGTCCACGCCAACATTATATATTTCTCCGGGAACTCCGCTATGAAGCATCAGGTCGAGTGCCGAACAGTGATCTCGCACATAAATCCAATCTCTCACATTCACTCCGGAACCATGCATAAGAATTGGCTTGTTTTTTAATAATCTAAAAACCGAAGACGGTATTAATTTTTCAGGATATTGATATGGTCCGTAATTATTAGAGCAATGCGTCACCACAACCGGGAGTTTGTGCGTCACAAAATATGAACGGCAAACCATATCTCCGCCGGCTTTCGCCGCGGCATATGGCATATTCGGTTCGATTGGAGTTAGCTCGGTAAATTTTCTGTCCTCATCAAGACCAAGCGTCCCATATACTTCATCAGTGGAAACATTCACAAATTTCTGCAAACCATAATATCGCACCAAATTGCATATCATTAAAACACCATAGGTATTTGTCATTACAAAATCGGAACAATCGCCATAAATCGACCTGTCAACATGAGTTTCAGCCGCAAAATTTATCACATGGTCAATTTTATATTTTTCCACTACTTCCGAAAGAAGTTTGTAATCACAAATATCTCCGCGAATAAATGTATAACGGGTTGAATACTCCAAATTATTTTCAATATCTTTTAGGTTTTCCAAATTGCCGGCGTAGGTTAATTTATCATAATTAACCACTTCGTAATGAGGGTGTTTTTCCAAAATATGATGTATGAAGTTTGAACCGATAAACCCGGCTCCTCCGCAGACTAATATTTTCATAATTGTATTCATTAAAGTGTGCTACCACCAGATTAATATTTTAATTAAAAACCAATAAATTGTAAAGACAAAATTAGCCAACATCTCAACTATCTTTGGAGCTTTAAAATCTCCCAAAGATATAAACGGGGTCATGGATGCCAATAATTTTCTGTCGGTCATCGTGCGTTTACTTTGAATAATTTTGCGATCAGCCATCCATTCCCGCCAATTTTTTGGACTTAACCAATATGCATAAACTTTTAACAATTCTTTTAACCAACCGCCAAATATTGACGACGCCAGCAAACCCAGATTAAATAATATTTCCAACGGAAGCAATAATAACAATGTCGGCCATTTGTAAAACATTAATTCCAGACCATGGCGATTTCTTTCGATCCAAAAAAATTTATTCGGCTTATTTTTGAACTCATACTTGTGATAAAACACGGCGTTACCGACTAATTTTATTTTGTAACCCAAGAGACGCAAACGTTCAGAATATTCCGTATCTTCATGATAAAGAAAAAAGCGTTCATTCCATAAACCATGCTCATTCAACAAATCAACTCGCATCAAAACTCCGGCTCCGCTCGCATAACCAATATCAGTATTTGGCAATAAATTTTCGTCTATTTTTTGACGATACTTATCGCAATAACCTATTTGCATGTAATGCAAATTATTACCCGCGGAATTAATAAGATTTTTTTCGGGGTCAAGCAAAATTAAAGGCTGACAAACGCCTATTTTTTTATCGCTTTCTATGGCTTCAAATAATTTGCTTATTGTATCACTCGCCAAATATCCATCAGAATTATGCAAAAAAACGTATTCCGCCCCTTTGGCAATGGCTTGCCTGACACCCAAGTTATTTCCTGCGGAAAATCCAATATTACTTTTTAAATCAACAAATACCGTCTCTGGTAGATTATCTTGCCTTTTCTTGGTTTCGCTTTCAATAAACGAGGCAAAACTTTCTTCATTTACTCTTGGCCCATTATAAACAACGTGCAAAATCAAACTATTTTTTGGATAATCTTGATTAGATATTGCATCAAGCGCATCTCGCAAATATTTTATCGGTTCATCGGCCCAGCACAAATACACAATGGCGATTTTGGGATAAATCATATATTGTGCGAATAAAATTTTCTATTATTGCGCCACTTAATAAAATATTTTAACCAACTATAAATATGGATTCTGGTGTAGCGATTTCTGAAAATTGATTTGAGCACTCCTTGAGTTTTGGCCGAAGCTCGCCCGTGTACATGGCGAAGCCAACCGTCGTGAACGTAATATACCGCCCAACCCGCTTCCCACAAACGCCTGCATAAATCACTGTCTTCGGCATACATAAAAAACCGTTCATCAAAACCGCCGATTTCTTTATATGCATCACGCCGAAAAAACATGGCCGACCCCATTACCCAATCAACCGGAATCGTAGAATTATGGTCAAAATCCTTCATTAAATAGTTTTCGGTCGCTTTTTGCCCCATCAGTGTTCTTCCCAAACTGGTACGGCTAAAAATTGGCTGAAAAAAAGTGGGAAATCTATAACAAGAATACTGCAAACTTCCATCGGGATAATAAATTTTTGGACCGGCCAAACCGATCTTTGGATTGTTATCCATAAAATCAACAAAACGACGCAAAAAATTTCTGCCAGCCGGGAATTCGGTATCGGGATTTAACAAAAAATAATATCGTGCTTCGACCGATTGAAAAGCACGATTATGCGAATAACCAAAACCATTGTTTTTATCCTGCTTTATTACCGATAAATTTTTGTACTTTTGAATTAATTCCTGAATATTGTCTTTAGAGGCATTATCAACAATTACGACGCAAAAATCCAACATCGATTCAATCGAATTCGGAATATAAGGAATCAAGAGATTTTTCAATCTCTTCTCTTTCATTCGTGTTAACAATTGTGACGCAAACATCAAACATAATTATAACCACCAACGTCTTAAACCCTTCCAATACATTTTTCTGGATTTGATTATCGATTTTCTTGCTTCCTTTGTGTATTTTCTCTCCCTGCAAATCTCTCGCCAGCCCAAAAATATCACTTTTGGATTGCTAAACAATAAAAAAATAAATTTTTTGAATTCATACCAAAAAATTAACGGAAAATCCATTAGCAAATTTTGCCAATATTCATTTTTGTATAATGTGCGCAGATGATTTTTGTATGAATGAAATCGCACAAAATATGATTGTCTTTTTTTATTCATTAGCGCGGCAAAATCACTCATCTTTTTTGGCCCGGCGCCGGTTCTATCGTGATATACCGCCGTATCAAGTAAAACATATGAAACATAACCGGCATTTCTCAATCTGTACGCCAAATCAAGGTCTTCTTTGTATGAATGATATGTGGGGTCGAATAAATTATCGCCCGGTAATAATACTTTTTCGATGATGCTTCTTCTGTAAATAGCAAAGGCGCCCGATACTCCAAAAACCTCAAGAGCTGATTTTTCAAATATTTTACGAACGTCATCGGATTGACTGTCTTTGGCCCATTCTTCTTTTGTTAACCATTCCACAGCTCGTCTGTTTCTAAATAATCTGATTCCGATAGCGTCAATTTGTGATGTAAACCCGTGATGAACGGCCGATGAAATTTCCGTTCCGTCTCTGTAACCCGCTAAAGATGATTCAAAATCCCAGCGCATCAGCCTTGGAGCGACAGCAGCGGTTTCAGGATGCAGGTCGAGAAAATTAATCGCTTTTTCGAGAACATCGGGCATTAAATATGTGTCCGCGTTAAGTAGTAAAAAATATGGCGTTTTGGATTCTTTATAAGCCTGATTTTGTCCGACAGCAAAACCCTTGTTATCCGCATTACGCAAAATACGATGCTCGATATTTTCTTTGACCAAACTATCCTGAAGCAAATCAGCCGTGCTATCATCAGAGGCATTGTCGATAAAAACGACTTCAAAATCTTGAAAAGTTTGCTTTTTTAGTGATGAAATAATAAACGGAATATAACGAGCGCCATTTTTAATAACCAAATTTACACTTAGTTTTTTCATAAATTATTTATTTTAATATATTTTGAATAGCGGTTAATGTAATTCCAACCGGTCTAAATACGGCAATCCAAATCCAATTGTACCAAGGCTCCCACTTTTTGAAATATTGGAGCATGCTTTTGGTAAAATTCACTTGCTTCCAAACAGTAGGCTTTTTTTTGAATGTTTGACCAACAAAATCAACGCAAGAAATTATTGGCGTGTAAAAAACTTTTAACCCTCTATTCCAACACTCTTTGCAAATATCAACGTCTTCAAACCAAATAAAAAATCTTGGATCAAACGCGTACCCAACGGCATCAACAAATGATTTACGCATTATCATAAATGAACCCCGAACCGTGTCTACTTCCCTTTCTTCGTCTGGATTAAAATCAGAATATAAATATTTTTTTAATATACTCGGAAACAAATGGGGTAATTTTAAAATAATAGCCAGTTGGTCGGTCACTTTTGGGAATCTTCTCGGTTTTGCTTCTTCATTAAAAACTCCGTTTTCATCAATTAATTTACAGCTGGCAATCCCAACTTCAGCCCGTTTTCGCATCCAATCGGTAATCATGTCCAAGCTACCCGGTGAAACAGCCATATCGGGATTTAAAAAAAGAAAAAAATCGCCGGAAGATTTTTCTACCGCCTGATTGTTTGCCGTAGCAAATCCTTTGTTATCCAAGTTTTTTATTAAATGTACGGAAGGAAATTCTTTGGCAATTTCATCAGCCGAACCATCTTCAGAGCCATTATCAACCACCCATTGTTCAATCTGGAGATTGTTAAAACCGTTATTTACAGAACGTAATTGACGTAAAATATTTTCTCGATCATTATGAATCACTGTAATAATAGACAAATCCATACATTCTATAAACTGTTTATACAAAAAAAATACGCTATATTTAGCAAATATAGCTTACCATAATTTGGCATTTTGTAAAGCCAAAAAACCAAAAATTTATCCGCGCTTACTCACACTCGCCACAATACCAACTGAGGCCAAACAAACCATCATAGACGAACCACCGTGGCTCACAAACGGCAAAGTTACGCCGGTTAAAGGCAAAATACCTATCATCGCGCCGATATTAATAAAAGATTGCCAAAAAAACCAGATTGCAATACCTGCTATTAACAAATAATTAAATTCATCCGATGATTCCTTGGCGATTTTTAGGCAACGCCACGAAATCAATAAAATAAGAACAATTAATCCAAGAGAGATTAAAAAACCCATTTCCTCGGCAACAATCGCGTAAATCGAATCGCCATGGACTTCGGGCAAATACTGATGTTTTTGCCTGGAATGACCAAGACCCAATCCCCAAAAACCACCAGACCCAACCGCCAAATACGCTTGATTTACATGGTAACCTATCCCTTGTGGGTCAAGTTCGGGGTGTAAAAAAATAGTCAACCTGTCCATTCTGTATGGTTTTACAATAGCAAGCAAAGTAAAGGCCGTCACTCCGCATAAAATTATTATTGTCAAATATGTTTTTGGTATTTTCCCCAAATAAAGCATGCCACAAAAAATACCGGCCATAATTATAAGTGTTCCCAAATCCGGTTGAAGCATCACCAAAAGAAACAAAGGCATTGCCGTAATTAATACCGGTAATAGACCGAATTTAAAATCATTTAAATCTGTATCCGGATCGCTTAATAATTTTGCGGAAATAATGATTAACGCTAATTTAGCGAATTCAGCCGGTTGAAAATGAATAAAACCGATATCGACCCAGGATTTTGCGTACTTGTTAAAATCCGCTCCAATGCTTGGAATAAAAACCGCGACTAAACCCAAAATGCTTATGAAATAAATTGACCATGAAATCTTTTGCCAGATCTTAGTATTTAATCTATAAAAAATAAAAAATAACACCAACCCCGGCAATACCCCATACAAAAGTTGACGTTTCACAAAGTAATAAGTATCACCGAATTTTGAATATCCATAGGCCGAACTGGCGGATAATAAAACAACCAGCCCAAATAGTACAATTATACCAACGTAAACCAAAAAAAGACCGTCTGTCTTTTTTGAAGTCAAAGAATTAGCCATATTTATAAATTAATATCAACGGCCAGATAAACCGCCCAAACCAAAAACAGAGAAAAAAGAGCGGCAAAAAAAAGTAGCATCCGAGATATTAATTTGTCGTGATTATAAATATACAAAGATAAAGCAATATTAAGAATAATAATACCAAGCCCTCCAAGCGGTAAATACAAAATTTTCCACCACGGACCAACCAAATCAACTCCGAAAATTATATTATAGTGAAGAAATAAATAATCACTTCTTTGGCCTAATTGAAAAAAAATAAATGGCCAAACAAATAATTGCGTCGCCAATCCGGTTGCGAGCGGGACAATAATCCACGGGTCCTTGATAAATACTTTTATTAAATAAAGCATATTAAAATACAGTTGAGATATTGCCATTTTCTCCGATAATAACCTTGTCCCTTCTTTTGACGGCTCCCGATAAAATCATTTCTGCCAACTTATTTTCGATTCGCTCCTGAAGCGCTCGACGCATCGGCCTGGCTCCAAATTCCGGATCGTAACCGACGGTGGCCAAATACTCAAGAGCTTCATCTTCGACAATAAGCTCAATTCCTTTTTGACTCAAATCCAAAGCAACGCGTTTGAGCATTATGGAAGCAATCTTTTTAATATCTTCCTTCGTCAAACCTTTGAATAAAACAATACCATCAAAGCGATTCAAAAATTCAGGTTTAAAATAATCTTTTAACTCACCGTGAAGCAGGCGTTCTTTAATTTGTTCACTCCCGATACCCTCTCGCATTTGGTCTTGCACATATTGCGTGCCGGCATTTGATGTGGCAATAATTATACAATTAGTAAAATCAACCACTTTTCCGGTACTGTCCGTCAAACGGCCATCATCCATGACTTGCAAAAATATATTCAAAATATCGGGGTCGGCCTTTTCCACTTCGTCAAGTAACAACAAAGTAAATGGATGACGTTTGATAGCTTCGGTTAATATGCCGGTTCCCTGTTCGCCCGGAGCCCCAATCAGTCGATATATTCCCGTTTTGTCTTGGTATTCGCTCATGTCAAGCCTTATCATCCTTTCTTCCCCACCAAAATAAACTTCCGAAATTGTTTTTGCCAATTCTGTTTTGCCCACTCCAGTTGGACCCAGAAACAAGAAATTGGCAATCGGACGATTTTTTGAACGAATTTCGACCCTAGCCCTTCTCAAAGCATTGGCAATCAAATCAACCGCTTCATCCTGGCCAACTACTCTTTTGTGCATTTCTTCTTCAAGCTTCAATAATTTATCGGATTCATCGGATGAAATCGAGGTCACCGGTATTCCGGTTTTTTTAGAAATTACTTTGCCAACTTCTTCGCCACTAACAAGAGAATCAGCGCCCTTTTTTGTTCTGGTATAAACCGCGGCCTCTCGAGCTATTTCCAAAGCACTGCCGGGTAAAAACATATCGTGCAAATATCTGGCCGACAATTGGACTGTTTTTTCTACCGCATCATAAGAAAAAAATACTCTACTTTTATGCTCAATAAATATTATTTTTGATTCTACAACTTGTATCGCTTGATTTTCGTCCATTTCGCCAATATCTATTCTCTGCGCAATATTGGCAAGCGAGGTATTTTGAATATGCCGGGCAAAATCTTCATTTGTGGTTGTGGCAAAAATCAAAAATCTTCCATCGGACAAATATTCTGATAATGTGCCGGCTAAATCCAAACTTCCTTGTTCTCCGGCTGATACACCAACAATTTCGTGAATATTATTAATAAATAAAATTACGTTTCGCGCGCGCGCGATTTCATTCATTATAATCGCCAATCTTTCAATTGCGCCGGCCGCGGTGGTCCCCGCAAGCAAAGAAGATATGTTTAATTTAACCAATCGTTTATCCGATAAACGATCTGGTACGTCATCGGAGATTATTCTTTCGGCCAACCCTTCCATTATTGTTCTTTTTCCGACGCCATGTTCGCCAACCAAAAGTATATTTGAAGCACCACTACTCGCCACTCGAAAAATTTCATCGAATTCTTTTTCTCTGGCGACGCAAAAATCATAATAATCAAGCTGGGCCTTTAACGTCATATCCTCGCTAAATTTATTCAAATATTGCGTCGCTAAGGCGGTCATTGCCTTATCCATGCCATGCTTTGAGCGACGGGAAGCTTTGGCAGATTGTTTAGTGTATTGGCGATATAGTCTTTCTCTGATTCTCGCCCATTCAATCACGTTCGTCAGTTTATCTTTATCAATATTCAAATCATAAATAACCTCTTGAATAACCGGCGATTGCTTGACGCATGCAGATAGCAATTCCGTCACCATAACAAATTCTTGGTGAGCTTCATAGGCTTCTTCATAGGCGTTAAACATCACTTGTTTTACGCCCTCAGAAATTAACGGCATACTATTTTGATTCTGAGTCTGCGAAGGAGCGTTAAAAAGAAGAGAAATATTACTTTGAAGAATTTTTGCCGGAATACCGAGTCTGATAAATAAATTGGAAATTCGATTAAAACCAAGCAAGGAATAAAAAAGATGCTCCACACTTACTTCCGCATAATTATTTTTATCGGCAAAACTGTAAGTTTCAAATAATGCCGACAATGCTTCATCCGTATAAACCTTATCTATTGAAATACGCTTCGCCTTTGTGCGACCAATCGACCCCCAATCAGACGCGGATAAATCACCCAAATCAATTTTAGCATCGTCGATATCATTTTTATACTCATATTTTTCAACAAAAATATGATGCTTTTTTTCTGATATTATTCTATGCCACAAATAAGTCAAAAAAATCAAACCGAGCCAAAAAAGCACTTTGGGAAATGGCGATAACGAATTAAAAATTAATAAAGCATTTTCGGGATAACTTACGATTTTATCAAAAACACCATCCCGATACATTAAAAAAACTGCCCAAATCCATGAATTAAGCCATAAAACAATCAAAGTTATTCTTCTAATTTTATTCCAAATTCTGCGACCGTTCTGCAAAGCGATGTTTTGGCGAGTCAAAGGCTCCGCCCACTGCAAAATTTTATTTCTGCGCCACAAAATCATTGATTGGCTTTTACATACCGAGCATTTACTAAAACCACGCAAGCCGGTGCCCTTACATGACGGACAAGTCAAAATATTAATTGGCTGAACCGGTTCAAATAACATATTTATTTATATACATTTAGAAGACCCCAAATAATAATTATGGGGATGCCGAGCCAACAAAAAAATATAATAACACAAACAATCAACCACAAAAACAACCCAATGGACCGGGCGATAATTTGAGCAAATCTCATTAAAAAACTGATAATTCTGCCCTGAATATCATATTGACCGAACATCGGCACGAAAATATTTTTGAGCCACAAACCGGGGTTCATCAATTCATTGCCGTATTTAAAAAGTTTGGCGCAATAAACAACGGCGCGCCAGGCGCCTTTTGTGTACCACCATAAAGGAAACAACAGAATATCAACTATTGTTTCCAATAAAATTCTTGGCAAAACCGCAATAAGCATATGATAAATAATCGCTGGAATTATACCATAAAAAAAAATCCGGCGGAATAGCCGGAATAAATATATAAATACGAGTCATTATTTTTTGGCGAACATCACATCCGGAGCAGTTACATAAACAATATTTGACACTCGAGACATTCCAGACTCTTGAATGCGCTTTTCCAGGTTTAACAAAGAACCATACGATACGGCTTCAATGTTTATTTTATTTATTTCTTCGTTCAATAAATTAACCTGCCTTTGCAAGTCGCGCATTTCATAGCCACTACTCGTGGCGTTTGCTATTTGCATAACATAGCAAACGGAACACACCACAAGAATCACAAAAATAGAACACCTAGAAATTCGCCCGGTAAGCCATGCCGGCAAGCGAGAATAATCAAAATAATTCTTAATTATTCTTTTATAATCATCAAATTGATATCTAATTTTTCTGACTAATCTCATATTTTTTCTATTATTCTTAGCTTGGCACTGCGGGCTTTGGGATTGGAATTGATTTCACTCAAAGACGCTATAATCGGTTTTTTTGTAATTATTATCGCTCGGTCGGAAATCGCTTTAAAATAATGTTTTACTATTCTGTCCTCGAGCGAATGAAATGTGATAGCGGCCAACCTTCCTTGGGGGCAAAGAGAGCCAAGAGCTTGAGGCAATGCTTGTTTTAGTGCCTCAAGCTCGTCATTGACCACAATTCGCAGAGCCTGGAATACTTTTGTCGCCGGGTGTATTTTCCCTATTCGGGGAATATCCAGACGCGATTTTAATTTTTTTCTATAAACGCTTAAAACTATTTCAACCAAATCATTACTGCTATTAATTTTTTTTATTTTTCTTTTTTCAACAATGGCGACGGCAATTTCTTTATAAAACTTCTCTTCACCGTATTGCCTAAATATTTCCGATAATTTATTTTCACTATAAGTATTAACTATTTCTTGTGCTGTTATCTCACTCTCTGAATTGTCATAGCGCATATCAAGCGGTTCATCGATACCAACCGGCAGGTTAAAACTGAATCCTCTGCCACGTTCCATAAACTGAGGAGTAGACCAGCCCAAATCCATTAATATGCCATTTATTTTGTAATTAAAATTGTTGTCAATTATGCTTTTTAAATTTCGGAAATTAGCGCGAACAAATACGATTCTTTTTGTATTATCAGCCAAAAATTCTTGAGCTCTTTTGAGCGATTCCGAGTCGCAATCAATTCCAAGTAATTTCCCGTCAGGCGCCGTTTCTTCCAAAATTCTCTTTGAATGCCCGCCATCTCCCAAGGTACAATCAATAACATTATTACCCGGCGACAAACGCAAGAATTTAATCACTTCATCTGACAATACAGGTACATGTCGCATATACAATTAAACCCCTAATTCGGCCATTCTTTCCGCTATTTCACCGCTTTCTTTTTCAGTCATAAATTTGTAATCAGACCATTTCTTTGCATCCCATAGTTCCAAACGTCCATATAATCCAGCTACGATAATTTCTTTTTTTAAAGAGGCAAAAGTCCGTAAATATTCCGGCAAAACTATTCTTCCTTGTTTATCGATTAAAACATCCATAGCGCCGGCAAGCATTAATCTGGCGAATGCTCGGCTGTTTGATTGGCTTATCGGCAAGGCGGATAGTTTTTGGGCCAATTTTTCCCATTCTGTTTTTGTATATAGAAACAAACAATTATCCAATCCCCTGGTAACAACTGCGCCTTTTTGAAGCTCTTTTCTGAATTTAACAGGAATGGCTAAACGCCCTTTATCGTCTAGGTTGTGCTGATATTCACCAATAAACATAACATTTGATTTACCACTTCTCACCACTACAATCCATTTTATACCACATAGATACATTAGTCAACACAATAACCCAAATTTTTTTTGGCTAATATTAAACAAAAAACCCCGATTTAATCGGGGCTGTGGATAAAGTTTTTTTCTTTTAAATATTGTAAACTTCTTCCGGAGTCGCTGGGTAAACTTCTATTTTTAATTCGTTTTTGATGCGCTCGGCAAAAGGCTCGATCTGCTCAATATCGCCATGATTTAAAAATATTTTTTTAGGCGCATTACCTTTGTTACTTACCCATTCAAACAAGCGGTTCTTATCAGCGTGAGCCGAAAGCACGTCAACATATTCAACATGGCATTTAACATCAACCGAATGTCCTAAAATATTAACAGGCGAATTTCCTTCCAGTATTTTTCTTCCCAGCGTTCTAAAAGCCTGAAAACCGGTAAAAAATATGGTGCTATTCGGTTCAAACAAATACCTGAGGGCATGATGCTGAATACGACCGCCGTTCATCATGCCGGCGCCGGCAATAATAATCTTCGGACCTTTAACCGAATTAATATTTTTAGATTCTTCTCTTGAATAACAAATTTTCAATCCGGAAAAATTGAATAAATCATCGCCGGAAAAAATGAATTTTTTTGCATCCTTGTCAAAATAATTAACATGTCGCCCAAAAACTTCAGTTGCCTCAATAGCCAATGGTGAATCCAAAAATATGGGAATATTCTTTGGCAATTCATTCCTGTGGTCAATCAACTCATTAAGGTCATACATTATCTCCTGCGTCCTTTCGACTGAAAAAGCGGGCATCATCAGTGTTCCGCCTCTTTCCATTGCGCGTTTAACAATATCCATAATGGCATCCTGTCGATTTAACCGATTATCATGTTCTCTATTCCCATATGTTGATTCGCAAATCAAAACATCAACATCGCTTGGTAAATCATCGGAATCACGCAAAATAGGAACATTAATGTTTCCAAAATCACCGGAAAAAATAATTTTTTTTCCTTCTGTTTTTATTTCCACAAAAGCAGAGCCAAAAATATGGCCGGCTTCATAAAATTTAAAAGATAAATCTTTTTGTTCCGAAATAAATTTTTCTTCATAATAATCAACGCTTTTGCATTGCTCAATAACTTTAGCCACATCATCCAAACTGTATAATACGGGCGAGCCGTATTTTTTGGAATTGTGCACCATAACATCATGCGCGTCCTCCAAAACAATTTTTATTAATTCAATTGTCGGCGGAGTGGCATAAATAAATCCGTTATAATTTGATTTAATAAGCATGGGCAAGCGTCCAATGTGGTCAAGATGGGCATGGGTTATTATTACCGCTGATAATTTTTCAGCCTCAAACACAAAAGGGTCGTTATTTCTTTCCTCCACAAAATCACCCCCCTGAAAGGCGCCACAATCAATTAAAACGCCGGATGTATTTGTTTCCAAAAGTGAACAAGAGCCGGTCACCTCTTTTGCCGCCCCAAAAAATGATAGTTTCATAATTTTTTTCAAGTAAATTATAGCCATATTTTACCACATATTCTGCTCTACACAAAATACTGATATTCTGATACAATTATTCAGACTATGACATCAAAAACAGACGATTTAACGCGTGGTGTTGAAATTATTGAACCGCCAATTCAGGAACTAAAAAAACGCGGCCCATGGTTTACAACCGCCTGCCTTTCCGGGTGTGGTTGTGTTTTAATTTTTGTCGTTGCCATAGTAATTGGTATAAAAATATTTATTGGTGCCGGACCAAAAGAAATTAAAAACCTACCCTCCTATTTCCCCTCCGAAGTGCCGATTTATGACCAGTATAACATTAACAAAATTACTGTCATCTCCGGAAAATACAAAAGTCGCAGTATGGAACTGGCAACTTTTTTTCCAAAAATTTTACTTTCACCATTAATCTACAACGAGACGGGCGACGCCAGCTCAACAGTCAAAACGGAAAAAATCGAAGTTGCCAGAGAAATATGGAAACTATTAATTAAACCGACACCCGATGATGAAGATACCGTAAGAATAGAATGGGATAATATTTCCAGTGAACCGCAAACGATGATTCATTATTATGAAACAAAATTAAAAGAGGCCGGTTTTACAATTAGTTCCGAAACGACCGGTCATAATTACAAACAAATATTATTTATTCGCGATAATAAATTAAGCGTCAATTTATACGTTGAGCATTCCGATAAATCTCAAAACACGCCATACGCATTTATTGTGGTTAATTTCGAGAACAAAAACGCAAAATAACCGAATAATGAAAGAATAAAATGATACTCAAAGTTTTAAACAATCAATCAAAAACCATCACCGGAGCAGCGTTAATTATCGCGAGCGCGACTTTGGTTAGCCGAATCATCGGATTATTCAGAGACAGAATTTTGGCGCATTATTTTGGCGCCGGTTCAATTATGGACGCTTATCACGCAGCCTTTAAAATACCTGACTTAATTTATACTCTGCTAATTATCGGGGCTCTAACCGCCGGTTTTATTCCAACGTTCACAAAAATTTTCTCGCAATCCGAAAACAAAACTTCTGCATGGCGATTGGCCAATAACGTATTTAATATTATTGGTGTCGCTCTAATAATGTTTTCAATAGTTGGAATTGCTCTGGCACACTTTATTGTTCCCTTAATCGCACCGGGATTTGATATCCAAAACACCGTTTTGGCCACACAATTTGCCAGAATAATGTTTTTGTCTCCGATTATTCTTGGTTTATCAATGACATTGGGTGGAATTTTGCAATCACTAAGGCGCTTTGTTTTTTATTCCGTCGCTCCTATTTTTTATAATCTTGGCATAATAATTGGCGCGACTTTTTTTGTAAAAATTATCGGTCCGACCGGATTGGCCTGGGGCGTTGTGTTGGGGGCATTCATGCACTTTTCATTATTATTTATCGGAGCAAAACAAGCCGGTTGGCGCTGGAGCTGGAGTTTTAACCTAAAAGACGCGAACACAAGAATAATCGCCAAATTAATGATACCTCGCACAATAAGCTCGGCTGTTACAGAAATTAATATCTTGGTAACAACTATTTTGGCCTCGCTTTTACCAATCGGCAGTATTGCTGTTTACAATTACGCGTCAAACTTGCAAGCGGTACCTGTGGGAATTTTGGCGATTCCTTTTGCTCTGGCGGTATTTCCCATACTTGCATCCGCCGCGGCCAATAATGATATGGAACTTTTCATCGCGAATTTATCGTCCGCCATAAGACAAATCCTTTTTTTGATAATACCTTTTTCGATCATATTAATGCTCTTACGCGCTCAAATTGTGCGCGTCGTTTTGGGAACCGGCCAATTTGATTGGACGGCCACAATACAAACCGCCGATACTTTGGCTTTCTTTTCTTTTGGATTATTCGCTCAGGGTTTAATACCTTTATTTTCACGAGCATTCTTTTCACTATCGGACACAAAAACACCATTGTTTATAGCTCTTATTGCCGAGGCTTGCGCCATTATTTCCGCCCTAATCCTAATGCGAATAATGGGAGTGGCCGGATTGGCCGCGGCAGCTTCAATCGGAGCAATAATAAGCGCCTTTTTATTAATCGTGTTCTTACGAAGAAAATTACCCCACATTGATGGATATAGAATTATGAACTCATTACTAAAAATTTCCGTTGCTTCAATGTTCATGGCTGTAATAGTCCAACTGTTAAAATACCCATTATCCAACTTTTTCAATTTGAATTACTTTTGGGGAATCTTCGGTCAAGGCGCTATCGCCGGTATTACCGGATTAGCCGTTTATTTAACCGTATGCTGGCTATTAAAACTTGAAGAAATGATTCACCTTAAATCCGCGCTGACCGGTAAATTCTTAAAACCTCAAAATGTAATCACTACCGAACTCATGGAAACAAAAGATTAATATGAATGAACAAATAAGAAATTTTTGCATCATAGCCCACATTGACCACGGAAAAAGCACCTTGGCCGACCGTCTTTTGGAATTAACCGCCACGGTATCAAGTCGTGAAATGAAAAACCAACTTTTGGATTCAATGGATTTGGAAAGAGAACGCGGTATTACCATAAAATTAACTCCGGTCAGAATGCTGTACAAAGCATCAGACAAAAATAATTATATTTTGAATTTAATAGACACGCCCGGACATGTTGATTTTAATTACGAAGTTTCCCGGTCACTCGCAGCCGTTGAAGGAGCGATTCTTTTGGTTGACGCCACCCAAGGGGTTCAAGCTCAAACCATCGGAAATTTATATTTGGCCCTTGACCAGAACTTAACCATCATTCCGATTATCAATAAAATCGACATGCCTCTGGCCAACATAGAACGAGTAAAAAAAGAAATTATTCACCTAATCGGTTGTGAGGAAAGCGATATTATTTTGGCTTCAGGAAAAACCGGACAAGGAGTGCCTGATATTTTAGAAGCAATAATCAAAAGAATTCCAGCGCCAAAAAATAATTCCGAAAAAAAATCTCGAGCCTTAATTTTTGATTCTGAATATAATGAGTTCAAGGGAGTGCTTGCTTCGGTGCGAATCGTGGACGGAGATATTCAAAAAGGTCAAAAAATTCAGCTTATGACCGCGGAAGTAGATGCCGATGTGTTGGAAATTGGTTATTACACGCCAAAACTTTATCCGGCTAAATCGCTCAAAAACGGTGAAATTGGATATATAGTGACGGGATTAAAAGAAGTTAAGGACTGTCGAGTCGGCGATACGATTACTTTGGGCAATTCGCCTGCAGACGCTCCCCTGCCCGGATACAAAGAAGTCCAGCCGATGGTGTTTGCTGGAATTTTTCCCAAAGAAGGAAACGAATATCAAGAATTGCGTGAAGCGATTGAAAAATTAAAACTTAATGATTCATCCTTGTTTTATGAACCAGAACACTCGCAAGCCCTTGGTTTTGGCTTCAGGTGCGGTTTTTTGGGCATGTTGCACTTGGATATCTTTCAAGAAAGATTAAGAAGAGAGCATGACATGGACATAGTAATAACCGTGCCAAGCGTCGCTTATCAAATAGTTAAAAGCAACAATGAAGAAATTACCATTCACGGCCCCCAAGAAATGCCAAACCCTTCAAATATTTTATCAACATCGGAACCGTGGATGATACTCGATATAATTACACCAAAAGATTATGTTGGAAATGTTATGGCTTTGGTTTCCGAAAAACGAGGACGATATGTCAACACTGAATTTTTGTCCGGCACATCAGACCAAAGAGTAGTATTGCATTACGAAATTCCTTTGGCTTCTTTAATTACGGATTTTTATGACAAACTCAAAACCGTAACATCCGGCTATGCTTCAATGAATTATGAATTCAAAGAATATGAACCGACAAAAATAGTAAAACTAGATATTCTTATTGCCGAAAATCCGGTGGAGGAACTGGCCACCCTTGTGTGGGAAGACGAAGCCTATAAGACCGGTAAAAAAATTGTGGAAACATTAAAAGAAACATTACCTCGCCATCAATTCGAACTCAAAATTCAAGCGGCGGTGGGTGGCAAAATAATCGCCGCCGAAAGATTATCCGCTTACCGTAAAGACGTTTTGGCAAAATTATACGGCGGTGATGTAACAAGAAAAATGAAATTGCTAAAAAAACAAAAAAAAGGCAAGAAAAAAATGGCCGCTCACGGCAAGGTAGATATACCGCCCGAAGCATATCTAAAAGTTTTAAAAAAATAATTATGAAGCATAAAACAGCAAAAAATCTGTGGATTGTTATCGCTTTGTTTGCCGTAGCGGCAATGGTTATCTTTACTGTGATGCCGGCGTTCATGTTCTAGTATTATGATTAAAAAATGGATTGTTTATCCGGAACCACCGGAAAATTTTATAAACTCACATCCAGAACTACCTCCTATTGTAGCGCGTCTTTTATGGAACCGTAATTTACAGACTCAAGAAAAAATTGACGAATTTTTGAACCCCGATTACTCAACCGACGTGCACGACCCGATTTTATTTGATGACATGAAAAAGGCGGTAAAAATAATATTAACCGCGATTAAAGACAATAAAAAAATAATTGTTCACGGCGACTATGACGCGGACGGAGTTTGCGCTTCTGTTATTTTGATTAACACATTAAAATCACTGGGTGCTAAAAATCTTGATGTCTTTATCCCCCATCGACAAGATGACGGGTATGGCATTAACCCTAATACCGCGGAATTATTTATTGAACAAAAAATTGATTTATTAATTACTTGTGATTGCGGAATATCTAACTACAAAGAAATTGAAAATTTAAAGAATAATAGAATCAAAGTGGTTGTCACCGACCACCACACGCCTCCAAAAAAACTTCCGCCGGCTGATGCGATAATTCACACTGATTTGCCAGGAAGTAAATATCCCGATAAAGGTTTGTCTGGAGCAGCCGTGGCATTCAAACTTTCCCAAGGTCTTTTAAATGAACATAAAAAAAATAACAATGCGTTGTTCGATGAACAATCGCACGAGGGATTCGAAAAATGGCTTCTTGACCTCGTCGCCATTGCCACCATCGGAGATATGGTACCGCTTATTGGCGAATCAAGAACTCTAACAAAATACGGCTTAACTGTGTTGAACAAAACAAAAAACATCGGATTAAAACAACTCCTGATAAACGCTTCGATTTTTAACGAAAAAGGCGCGCCAAAAAAAGGTAATATTAATTCAGAAACTGTCAGCTATCAAATTGTTCCCAGATTGAACGCAGCCGGTAGGATGGACCATGCCAATACGGCATTTATTCTTCTTTCAACCGAAGATAGCGCGGAAGTCAAAGAAACCGCGGAGCAACTGGGCAAAAATAACACGGACAGACAAAAAATTACCGAACAATACGTAAATTCCGCAATAAAACACATTAAAGAAACAAAACAAACAGATAACCCGGTTTTATTTTATTATAACAGCGACTTACCGCTCGGCTTGGCCGGACTGATCTCCGGAAAATTAAAAGATAATTTTGGAAAACCGGCTTTTGCCATGGGTCTTATAAATGGTATCGAGATTGCCGGTTCCGCCAGGAGCATTCCGCAGTTTAATATAATGAATGCTCTTCAATCAATGGATGATCTTTTTTCCAAATATGGCGGGCATCCCATGGCCTGTGGATTTTCTCTTAAGCAAACGGAACTAATCGAGGACTTCAAAAAAAGAATGATTGAACTGGCAAAAATAAAAATCGAAAAGGAAGACTTAACACCTCAAATTTTTATTGATGCGGAAATTAGTTTGGAAAATGTTGACTGGAAACTTTATGACCTATTGCAAAAATTTGAACCATTCGGGGTCGGTAATGAAGAACCGATTTACGCGGCTAAAAACATCACCGTCATCGAAATCAGCCCAGTGGGACAAGAAGGAAAGCACCTTCGCTTATCTGTTAAACACAACACAAATATAGTTAAAAAATTAATTGCTTTTGGTTTTGGCAACACAACAAAACATCCGTCTGATTGGAAAAATATTTTATCTCCGGGTGACAAAATTGACATTGCTTTTACGGTAAGCGTCAATGAATGGAACGGAAACCGCGAATTGCAACTGGCTGTAAAGGATTTAAAAAAAATAAATTAAAAAACAACCTTTAATAACAGAGGTTGTTTTTTAATTTGTAATTTTATTTTCTAATTTCGCTCTCCAGATTTTCCCATTTTTTTTGCAATTCTTTAATAAGGTTATTCTTAATATCCATCGCCAACTCCTTTTTTGCTCCATATTCTTCAACCGCTCTCTCCACCAAAGCGTCCCACATTTCTTTGGTCGGCCCTTCAAGTTTTTTTATACTTTCTTTCAGTTCATTATACAAAGGGTCCAGATGGGCTAATATTTTTGCTCTATATTCTTTGCCTTTTACAGTGGCATTAAGCCACATAAGTCCGGCTCCCAATAAACCACCAACCACTAAACCTTTTTTAAATCTTCCCATATTAATATATTAATAGATTATTTGTTAACCGCAACTTGCATCTGTATTTGCACCCACAGCCGTTCCAAAGCTTGGTGAAGCGCTTTGAGTACTAAGTTGAGTCTCGCACTCGCCAGGCGCGTTGTTGAAAGCCGCGCAGACTGCTTGTTTAACAGCTTCCGGACTTCTTGAAATATCAACCTGAACACCGTTAATTACAAGCGTTGGTGAGCCGGCAACTCCATATTTTTCATTCAAATCACTATGCACCGGATAAATCGGATAAACTCCGCTTAACCAACTTGATTCATCTTCGTACTTTGCCGTAATTCCAAATTCCTTATCGGCGCCGGTTATGCATTTATTAACTTGGCTTTCATTTATACCGGCTTCCTTAAGGCAACCTTTCGAGTCATCTTTTGCGGTAAAACATTTTATGTATGCCAAATATTTTGCCGATTGTTCTTTTTGGATGCAATATTGTCTCGTATTTTCATCAATCTCAACTTTATCGTGCATAATATAATCAACAAATTTTACTTCAAAATTTGCCGACTTGCCCAATAACTCTAAAACCGGATAATAAGCCTTTTGCATCTGTAAACCATAAGGACAATACGACATCACAAATAATTCAACGTCAGGTTTATCGCTTTTTGGAACTTCGGGTGTAGCCATTTGCCCCGCACCATCAACAGCCAATTTAGCGTCCTTCACGGCTTTGGCGGAACAATTTATTCCTCCAGACAATGCCAAGGCGCTCAAAACAATAAAACCAATGGTGCAAATCGCTAAAAAACCTGTTATCAAACCCACTAACAATGCGCTTTTTGGCTCCAATAACTCAAAAAACTTCTTTTTTTCTGCGTGATCCATAAAAATATTAATTAATTATTTATTAAGTTATTATAAACTGATAAGCAGATAATCGCCTCCTTATTTCTTATGTCTAATTTTATCCTATTACCGTCAGGTGTCAAGGGGATATTATTATTTACAGCCTGTTCGTCGCCAAAATCAGTAATATTATTCACATTTTTGATCCATTTTTTAATATCAGCCATGCGAGAACCGTCGGCTCCCATGAACATTTGAGCGTCAGACAATGCAGATAGCCTGGGAATATAGAAACGATTATATAAATAAATATAAACGGAAAATAAATCATTAATTATAGGATTACGCCAATAACTAATAACAATTTTACTTTTGTTCGCCTTGCTTTTTAACAAACCGCAAATTTTTCCTACTATTCCCAAAAATGGCGCATGAAAATGAATAATATCAAAATCAGATAATTCAGAAATTACTTCTTCAGTGTTATAAACTCCGCTAAAATGCAAAAGCGGCGCTTGCAAAGAACTTTCCGCCGCTTGTTTGGGGGTTAACCCGTGATATTGTACTGTAAAAGCTTCAACCGAAAAACCGAGTTCTTTTTGTTTTTCAGCCAGTGACATTGCTTTTTCTTTGATGTCATTAAAATAATCAAACGCTGAGGGAATTATGTGCAGTATTTTCATGTTATTTTATGGCAATTATAAAAACATTAGGCGAAGGAAGGTAATAAAATAATGATGATTCCAAATAAATCAAAGAGTTAACTAGTGTTCGAAAAAAATTGCGCCATCCTTTTTTCTTCGAATTAATGGCGTCAAAAAATATTTCATTATTCACCTGTGACAAATGATTTTTTTTGGCAAATTTTTCCATGGCGAAAAAAGAAAAAACCCCGAGTATTTGCCCAAAAAAATGTTCTGAATAGGAAATTTTTTTAATATTAAATTTTATTCTCCCATACAAATCAAATAACTCTTTTCTGGAAAAATAATTTATATGACCGGCATGCTTTTTTGTTACATCTTTCTTCAATCCAAACATATCCAAATATTTCCAAAGCGAAGTTCCGTCATTTTCACAAGGAACAAAAGAAAAATATAGCCCTCCGGGCTTAATAATTCGGTATATTTCTTTTACTAAATTTTCAGGTTCAAAAACATGTTCGAGCACGTCTATGATGAATACCGCATCATAAGTATTTTCATCATAAGGTAGAGTTTTTTCACCGCAAACAGCGTAATCAATAGAATTAGAGACATTTTGCGCTTGTTGTATGGCCGTACTGCTAATATCGCACCCAAAACAACACAAATCAGGTCTAAGAATGGAAATAGCACGAATAAAAGCACCACCACCACAACCGACTTCCAAAATTTTCGATCCGGCCGGCAATTCAACGGCCATTTGAATAACTCTTTTTAACCTTATAGACGAGGAATTGGAACATTTTAATGTGGCCGTGTTTTTACCCCAAATACATTTATTATAATCAAAATTCATAATTATATTACTGTGCGATAAATACCGTTCAAAATATTACAATGTTTTTGCCAATCAAATTCCACAGCAGTTTCTCGAGCCCTTTTTTTTATTTCAATTTTTGACTGCATATCATAATTAAAAATTTCCTCGATTTGTTTCGCCCATTCTTTGGCGCTGTTGTCTTTAATAATATATCCGTTTACTCCGTTCTTAATTCTGTTTTCCATGCCCGGGGAATCGCTCGAAACCACAATCGCTCCGCACGACATCGCTTCAAGAGCGACGAGCGAAAAAGATTCTGATAATGAAGGCACCACAACAATATCGGCCGCCCTGTAACATTCGGCCAACTGAACACGCGACATTTTATTTCCCAAAAACACGATGCGATTTTGCAAATTCATTTTCTCTATTTTTTTTATTAACTTCTTCTCGTCATAACCCCCGCCGACAATGGCAAACATAACATCCTTTTGAACCATAGGCAAAGCATCAATAATTACATTCGTATTTTTTACCGCCAAAAAATTACCGACAAATAAAATAGTTTTTTTATTTTTTAGCAAATCACGCTTTGGTGAAATGGCCGGCCACTCGGCCAAACCGCCCGAGGAAAAAATTTTTGAATCAACGCCGTTATTTAATAATGCGAATTTCTCTTTACCGATAAAACGGCCGAATTTAGATTGTAAAAAATGATCCAAATCAACGGCTAAAACTTTGTCGGCCAATTCAAATATTTTTTTTGAATAAAAAATGTCATAAATGTTCTGAAAAAATTTTTTAATCCCCTTGCTTTGCGGGTCCATGTGATAAGTTATTACCAAAGAAAAACCATATAATTTTTTACATTTTTTTAACGAACCAAGCGCGCCGTAGAAAGGATAATGCAAATGAACAATATCGACGCCTTTAAGGTGTTTTTCCAAATTTATAATCCAACCCGCGTCACCGCATTTTATTACGGGTTTTAACCTTTTAATGTCAAAAGGCATAAATTTATCATCACTATATTCATTGCCCGGATACGACAATGTTAAAACTGTAACCGGATTAACAGCAACCTGGCGTGATACTTCTTCAGCGCAAACAACGCCCATACCTCCTATGTGCGGTGGAAAAGTAGAGACTAAATGCGCTATTTTCATTTTATAAAAAATTACAAAACAATTCCTTCTCGATTTTCATCCTGAAGACCTCCGCTAATCACATATACGTGAGCACCATAATCATCTTGGCCAACCAATTCGGCTCCTCCTTGGATAATCGTTTCAAACGGTCGGCAAGCAAAACATCCTTCATCGCCATTAGGACATTTAAAACGATCAATCTGCCTTGCCATTTTTATTTTTCTGGCAATATCCAATACTTTATCTTTTGCCCCCGCCAAATCCGGCAATTGTTTTTCGACCAACCCATTTTCTTCGCGATCCAAATACCAATAACTGGCTTTGCTCGCCGGTCTTTTTTGACAATAATTTACAAGCAAACGATAAATCGGCAATTGCAATGATTCGGCAGATTCTTCTACTCGACCGGTTTTAAAATCAATTATGTGCACGCTATCGGTTTCCGGCAAATATTGCAACCAATCAATCTTCCCGCACAAAATAAGATTTTCTTCTTCCGACAACCAAAAAAAAGGAAGATCCATATCTATTTTAACCGATAATTCAGCAATAGGTCCCGGATTTGACATTATTTTTCGCATCATTTCTTCTCCTCTTATTTTGTACCGGTATTCAATATCGCTATTCTCAAATCCACCCTTTTTACCGGAAACCTTATTCCAAGCCTTGTTAAACTTTTCAACTAACGATTCCGATAAGCGCTGATTCTTTGGCAAGCCAGATAATGATTCTAATACTTCATGAGCTATTTGACCAAGTGCCAATGCCGGACTGATTAATTTTATTTTCTGATGGGTCTTCGGGTCTCTGTAAACATTTTTTAAATAATAAGACCGGGGGCAAGTCAAAAAATCATTTATTGAACTATGAGAAACCCAAATGGCACTGTATTTATCTGGAGACATATTTTTTTATTTTTTTAATCCCGACTTCTGAATCTGCTTAATTTTATCCAATGCTCTTGTAAAACCCAATTTTTTTGCTGTTTCGATCGCGGAATTCACCGATAAATCCATTTTTAATAGGCTCTTTAGCCCGTCCTCAATACCATGCTCTTTAAAAGTTTTACTTAATAATTTCCAAATACGCGAACTGTTGTCAATATAACCTTTAAAAAACTCGGCATATGCCTCTTCAACATTTTCCGGATTCATTATTTCAGCCAAGTCCTGGAGAACAAATACTTGGGGTAAATAATTTATTTCCCTTATAACACTTGCGTCTTGGCCGATTTTGTCTAAATAGGAGGCCTTTGCCATTGTAGCTCCAATTTCAGTTATTGCTTCGTTCAATCCCCTTCCTAATATTTTTCCTTTATCGTTAGACAGCTCAAAACCTGACTTTAAATTACATTCGGAAACAAATAAATACGGCGTTCCCTCTTCCGCCTCAACATTAACCAATTTTTTTGACCCTGAAAATGTATGCATCATGGCATGAGATAAATCATGCATAATATCATTCGGATTGCCATTTTTTATATATATTTCGCCGTTATACACAAAAGCACCTAATAATTCATGCGATCCGGCTCTTTTTTTTACATTTTCAAATTTTTTCTCATGAATAACATGCATATTCTCCGGACGCACTTCTTCAGCCGGCAAATTTATACCGTTAAAAAAACCTTCAAACGCAACATTCAAATCAGACAACAATTTATCTTGCTTTTCACGAGCCAACATACTTTGCTCGCTTTCTCCCGCGTCAACCTCTTCTTTCAATTCGACAATATTAATTTTGCTTTTTTCAAGTGACGCGCTATTAGCATACATCCTAAGCGAGTCCGGCGAACCGTGAAAAATTATTTCATGATTACTTCCGCTCATATGTTAATATCTTTATTTTTTAAAGCGATAATTCTTGTTAGTTCGGTAATTTCTCTTTTTTGTTTTTCGGTTGTAGCCATAATTCTAAAAATTAAAAAGAAAATTATAACTAAAGAAACATAGACAATCAAATCAGAACCTCGACCTATCCCCAATTTGTTCGCAAAATAAAAAGTGGCATCCGGCACCGCCACAATTGCGGAAGCTACCAGCCAGAAAGATAGCCAATATAAAAATGTTAAAAATTTTATATCACTGCTTCTAAACCGAAAAAAAGCTATTATTACCGCAAAAAGAAAAAAGGTTAGTAATAAAATTTGGATAATAGTCATAATGCTAATTAAATAATTTTGATTTAATTAAATCCGATAATATTTTTAAGCCACCGAATAAATTCTGGCCGTATTCATGATAAGTAACCTTGACCGGACATTCACAAAATTTTAGATTATTCTTTTTCAAAAGGCGAACAATTTCGGTATTATGCGCCATCCCATCTTGCTTGATTTTTATTTTTTTAAGGGCGTTTGATGATAATATTCTAAAACCGTTATGCGCGTCAGTCAACCAAATTCCGGTTAATAAAAAATTAATTAATCTGGCGATTGGAAAAATTATCATCTTTTTTGAAAATGGCACGCTTGAACGCCTATCCATAAAGCGCGAGCCCAATATAGCGTCATACCCCCCTTCTTGGAGCATAGAAAGAGCATAGCTTATATCACGAACATCAAATTGGCCGTCAGCATCAAAATGAACCACCGTTTGAATACCGGTCAAAACAGCATAATCATCTCCGGTTTGAAGCGCCGCCCCTTGCCCCCTGTTAAGCTCATGGGTTATAACCACAGCCCCTTCTTCCTGCGCAATTTTACCGGTGTCGTCTCTTGAACCATCATCAACAACAATAATTTTTTTATAACCATGTTCAAAAAGGTCGCGCAATACGCGACCTATTTTTTTTTCCTCATTATATGCCGGTATTATAACAGCCAACATGATAATTAGAAATTACGAACGATGATTAAAAAGTAATGTTTCCTTGTTGGCGATAACATACTCAATTGTTTTATCCAATCCATCTTCCAAGCGGGTCAAAGGCATCCAGCCCAGAGCGTCTTTAACAAAGCTCAAATCAGCTCCGCCTTTTTTGGTTAAAAATTTTAAATCTTCTTCAAATGAAATAGAAGAACTGGAGCTAGTTTTTTCAATAATCATTTTTGCCACATCCACAATCCTGTGAATTTTGTCATCGCCTAAATTTATTATTCTTGTTTCAGGCCCGGTCGCCATAAATTTTATTAACCCGCTTATCATATCATCCACATAGCACAATGACGTGGAAAAACTTTCATCCCCGTAAATAACCAAATTTTCACCGGCAATGGCGCTCAAAATAAAATCAGGAATCAATAAACCCTGGAATAATCGCATTCGTGGTCCGTATGTTGTGAAAATTCTGGCAATTTTTGCATCAACACCATAAACCTGCCGATATGTTTCAACGCAAGTTTCGCCAAACTTTTTACCTTCGTCGTAACAGCCTCTTTCAGACAAGTGATCAACAATTCCATAGTCAGATTCTTTAAATAACGGATTGTCATCGCGAACATCGCCGTATACAACCGAACTAGACCCAAAAACATACTTTGCTTTGTACTTTATCGCTAAATCAAGAGTATTAAACATGGCAATGGAGTTTGCAGCCAAAGTTCTCATTTTTAAACTTTCAAAATCTTTGGGACTGGTCGGGCAAGCCAAATGATAGATTTCTTGAATTCCCTGAAATTTGACTTTGAACTTATCAAGCTCGTCAAATTCATCGGGGTCAAACGGCTTAGTAATATCATGATTAATAAATTCAAAATCAGGATATTGCAAAAGATGATTTATGTTAGTCGGGTCGGAATTTGAAAAATCATCAAGACAAATCACTTTTGCCTCTTTTAACAAGCGCTCGCATAAATGTGAACCGATAAAACCGGCTCCACCCGTTACTAAAACATTTTTTTTCTCAAAAATTGGCGTGTCCATAAAAATTATTATTAATCAAAAATCATACATATTTTAACAAAAAATGGGTCGTTAAGCAAGAGACTAAACAATTATTCGTTAGACCGGCTCCCTTGGCCCAAAATAACGCCTTTCCCGTCAAAAACCTGATACTTACCACTTTCCGGGTTGTAATTCATAATCGCGGACTTATTATTATCTAAACCCAATTTAATGCTTAGCAATCTGCTTGATAAGGCGTTAATTTTATCCACATAAAAACTTCCGGTATCCAAATCAAAAACACACAACGAAGGACTCCCGTTTTGATTTGCCACAAACGCCAATTGGTACCCTTCGCCCCAAAACCGACCACTTATCACGTCGCCCGAAAAAACAGCCGGTGGACCAATTTTTTTTGATATAAATTTTCCCGAGGAATTAAAATTAGATACAACGATTCTTTGGCCTTCGTTTTTTATTGTGGCAAATGAATTATCCTCAACCAGCGAAAAAGAAAGCGGCGAATTATCCGAAAAATTAATTTTTTTGATTTCATTTCCAGCCATGTCAAAAAAATAAATTACATGTTCATAAATATTACGGCTCCCAAAAACCGCCACAGCTGGTTTCCCGTCTAAGTCAAAAAAAGATATTTTTTTATATGAATATAATTTATCTAAAGCGATATTTTTTTCATATCCGCCGTCTCCAAAAATTATTTTTACTTTTGTGGAAAATAAAATTGCGATTCGTTCTTTATCAAAAGCGTCAAGCGAAATTATTTTTTCTCCAAAATTAGCCACAACCAAATCGCGAGACATCTCCGCCGATTCACTGCACACAACTTTATAGCCATTAGACACCCTACAAATTCTTCCGGGCAGATTATATAAATATTTTTCGGATGACGCTTTTGCCAATGCTTTGTATAAATTCAGCCTTCCATATCCTATTCTACCGACAAAATCCGGATTATGAGCTTCAATATCATCTGCTGTTGATAACAAAATATAGATTATCTGCGAAGGCGTTAAATGAGGGTTAATTGATTTAATTAAAGCGACGGCTCCCGTTATTAAGGGAGTAGAAAATGAAGTCCCGTACCATGGACCGCCAAAATATTGATTATTGCCATTTTTACTTTTTATTATTGAGCTATAAATCAATTCGCCGGGAGCTGTGATGTCGACGCAACTGCCGTAATTTGAAAAAATACTGAGCTTGTCCGAAACATCAACCGAAGTCACCCCCAAAATCCAATTTTCTTCCATTTTATCAAAGCAAGCCGGGTACATTGGCTCGATATCCATATCACCACGTCCAATCAAATTATTATTTCCAGCCGCCACAATAGTCAAAACCCCGTTTTCGTAAGCGGTCCTAAGCTTTGTTTTTAAAGATGGTTCATTAAGATCTCCGACAAAACTGATATTAATTATATCCGCCCCATTATCAATGGCATAATCAACGGCCCGCTCAATATCAAGATAAGTTCCTGAACCAAAAACATCAAAGGCCTTCAGGGGCATCAGATTGACTTTCCAATTAATACCCGTCCCCGCCTTACCATTTTCAGCTACGGCCCCTATCAAGCCGGCGACAATTGTTCCATGAGTATAAACGCTATAATTATCGGCATAATCAAACGCGTCGCTCTCATAATCAAATAAATAGGGATTATTATCAACAAAATTCCAACCATTAATATCATCCACATAACCATTGCCGTCGTCATCAATACCATTACCATCTATTTCTTTTTTATTAATCCAAATATTGTCAGATAAATCCGGGTGTCGAATATCTATCGAAGTGTCAATTATGGCAACCACGATATCTTTCGTGCCTGTTGAAATCTCCCAAGCCGACGGCGCATATATTTGATCCCAAGTGCTTTTTTGCTGAATAAACCCCGGGTCGTTAGGGACAATACCATAAGCCTTGAATGGTAAAAAAAGCGAAAAAATAAACGCGCAAACGCCAAGAATTGATTTTTTACATGAATTGCGATAGTATTGATTCATAGCAATAATATTCGCTTATTATATAATAGATAAACATATTTGAAAACAGCCAAAATATGCTTCATCGTTTAAAACAATTAACCCTCTTAATCGGCGATTTGCTGATGTTTTATCTCGCTTTTTACTTAAGCATCTGGCTTCGTTATTTGCGAATTCCGGACGCTAACCGAGTCAACGAATTAGCTTACCCGATGACCGAGCTTTTTTTCTTGGCAATAATCATTTTTTTTATTGTCGGTCTTTATGATATTGAGTACTCAAAAAATCGCCTGCCATTTTTCCAAAAAATATTAATAAGCATGGCCATCTGGATGATATTTGGTTTAATTTTTTTCTATCTGAACTCAAAAGTAACCGCCCAGCCAAAAACAATAATGGTACTTTGCGCCGCTTTTTCTTTCGGCCTGATATCTTTGTGGCGCGCGGTTCACAATAAATACATATTAAAATCAATTTTAAAAACAAAAATAATATTTATCGGTTTAACCGACGCGACAAACGACCTAATAAATAAAATAGAAAAAAAACCCGAACTGGGTTATGAGATAGTCGGAATAATAAAAACAGAAAATCAATTAATGCAAGAACAGCTATCCCCTTTCCAAAACTACAAAATAATCGATGATATAAAAAAACTGGACGAACAAAATATTTTTCCCGACCTTATTATTATATCTCCAACAGCGGCACAAGACTCAAAAATATTACAAGAATTATACAGCCGTCTCTTCAGGCAAACCGGTGTCTTTACGCTTGAAAAATTTTACGAATTAATAATGAAAAGAATACCGCCGTTTACTTTTTCAGAATCATGGTTTTTACAAAATCTAAAGGAACAAGACAAAAAAATATACGACCGTTTCAGAATGATGATTGACATATTTTTTGCCATACTTATGGCGCTCGTATTCGCAGTTTCCTTTCCCATTATCGCTCTTCTAATAAAATTAACTTCGCCCGGTACAATATTCTTTTCGCAAAAAAGAATCGGCCAGAATGGAATTGTTTTTACTATTTATAAATACCGCACAATGAAAGCGTTAAACACCGACGGAAGCGCCGAAATAAACGGGGCACAATTTGCTGAAGAAAATGACAGCCGCATAACGACAATCGGAAAATTTTTGCGTCGATCTAGGCTCGATGAATTACCACAATTTATAAATATCTTAAAAAGGCAAATGAGCTTGGTTGGCCCGCGCCCGGAAAGACCGGAATTTGTTGAACAACTTACCGCGCAAATGCCTTATTACGCGTTAAGACACCTAATCAAACCGGGTCTGACCGGATGGGCGCAAATTCAAAAATCATATTACGGCAATATTGAGGAAAACCTGCGAAAACTGGAATATGATTTATATTACCTCAAAAATCGCGGCGCTATTTTGGACGCTGTTATCATTCTTCGAACGTTTAATATCCTGGGCAGAATGGGCGGACGTTAAACCTTGGTGCGTTGAACATTTATAATATAATAATAAAAAAAAACCGCCAGTCTCAACTGACGGTTTTTTATTATTTTTTAGCAAGTGCCGCTTTAATCAACCCCATAAACAAAGGATGCGGACGCAACGGCCTTGATTTAAATTCCGGATGAAATTGAGTACCGATAAAAAATGGATGATTTTCAAGCTCGATTATTTCTACCAAATTCGACTCCTCGTTTATTCCCGCTATTTTTAAACCGTTCTGTTCAAGCTCATCTTTGTATTTATTATTAAATTCAAAACGATGCCTATGTCTTTCGCTGATTTTATCCTGTCCATACAATTCACGCGTTTTAGTTCCATTCTTTAAAAGACAATCATATGCGCCCAAACGCATTGTCCCGCCATACTTTGCTTCTTGAATATTTTTTGCTTGATTTGGATTGACAACGATAATGATATTATTACTATCAGGATTACATTCAACCGTATGGGCATCAGCATAACCAAGCACATTGCGAGCAAACTCAATAGCCGCAAGTTGCATTCCGTAACAAAGCCCCAGATAAGGAATATTATTTTCTCTGGCATATTTAATTGAGCTAATCACGCCTTCCACACCGCGTGTGCCAAACCCGCCAGGTACAACTACGGCATCATAGGCGCCAAGCTCACTTACTTTTGCCGGGTCTTTTTCGTACTCTTCAGAATCAATCCATGTCAGCTCTGGTAAGGCCCCTTGATACCAAGAAGCTGTTTTTATCGCTTCAATCACAGAAATATATGAATCGGCCAGGGTAAAATTACCTGTTCCAAAATATTTTCCAATAATAGCAATTTTAACGGCTTTGTCGGCTGAATTCATTTTACTTATAAACTCGCGCCAACGCTCTCCATCTTTTGGCTGAAGCTCAAATTGCAGTTTTTTGGAAATAATATCGCTTAAATTATATTTCTCAAAATTATCGGGGATTACATATATATTACGCACATCTGGCGCCGGAATAACGTCGTCTTTCGAGCGTAAAGAGCAAAAAAATGCCAATTTCTCACGTCTTGGTTCGTCCAAATCTTCTTTACCTCTCGCGATTATAATATCCGCTTGCAAACCGGAATTGTTCAATGTCCGAGAGGCGTGCTGAGTTGGTTTGGTTTTCATCTCACCCAAATGTCCCGGTACTGGTAAATAACTTACTAATACAAATAATACGCTATCAGGCTCGTCAAGCTTCATGATTCGAGCCGCTTCCAAAAAGAGAATATTTTCATACTCACCGACAGTTCCGCCAATTTCAATAATCATTACATCTGCGTTTATTTTTTGCGCGGCCGATTTGATGCGCGAAATTACTTCAAGCGGAATATGCGGAACAACCTGCACGCATTTTCCTTTATAACCCATGCTTCTCTCTTTTTGAATTACGCTTTGATAAATCCGCCCGGTTGTCATGTAATTAATGCAATATATGTCATTATCCAAAAATCTTTCATAATTTCCAATATCCTGGTCGGTTTCATCTCCGTCATCTGTGACAAAAACTTCTCCGTGTTCAATCGGGTTCATCGTTCCCGCGTCAACGTTAATATATGGGTCGATTTTAATTGCTGAAACGCGCAAGCCTCGGTTAGCCAAAATTCTTCCAATCGAAGCGACCGTAATTCCTTTACCAACTCCGCTCATTACTCCCCCAATAACAAAAATATATTTTGTTTTCATAACAAATTTTTTATTCCAATTTTAATGCGATTAAATGAATTCTTGCCTCCAGCCTGTGCCGTAATTTTATCAAAACATTATATTCCCCAACTTCCTTTATGGCTTTGGCCATTATATTGTTTTTTTCAACCTCCAGGTCTAATTTTTTTAATGCGTCAAATATTTTTTGTGGACCAATTGCGGCATAAAACAAACCGGCTTCATTGGCTTTTTCTTTGATGGAAATGGTTAAGCCATCTAACCGACTCGCTAACGCCTGTTGTTCAATAAGGTCTCGCTCAAGCGTTTTGGCTTTTTTTGCTTTCGCAACACCCAAACTTTTAACAGCTTTTTCTGAAGCCTGCACGGCCAAATGTCTTGGAAACAAATAATTGACCGCATAACCATCGGCTACTTCCTTAACATCATCGGGCTGACCCAAGCCCGCAATTTTTGCCAGCAATATCACTTTCATAAAACTTGATATAAATCTGGAAATATTATACTATAAGCCAACAGATTTTACAAAGAAATCACAAGACTCTAATTAATTGGCTAATTTTAACAAAAAAATGACTAATAAATCAATAGATAAGCCAAAATTTGGCATTATCACGCTAATCGGTCGTTCCAATGTTGGAAAGTCCACTTTGTTGAATACCATCATAGGCACAAAAATCGCAATTGTAACTCCCAAACCGCAAACCACCAGAACAAATATTCACGGGGTATTAAATAGAAGCGAGAGTCAAGCGGTTTTTGTCGACACGCCGGGAATTTTTAAAGAGAAGAAAAATTTTTTGACAGGCAAACTAACCAAACGAGCAGAGGAATCCATTGAAGATATCGATTTGATTCTTTATGTGGTAGACCCAACAAAAAATATCGGCACCGAAGAAAGATATATTATGTCGATTGCCAGAAAAGCAAAGGCGCCAAAAATTTTGGTTATTAATAAATCCGACTTACCAAAAGAAGAAAAAATATTTCTGAATGATTATATCTCATTCGGTGAAGATAATCAAATGGAAATTTTCGAATTATCTGCTCTGGCCAATCGCCATGTTGAACCTCTACGAAAAAGAGTATTCGAGTTATTGCCGGAAGGAGAACCGATGTACCCGACCAATCAACTCACAAACACAGATCCAAAATTTTGGGTATCGGAATTAATACGTGAAAAAATTTATCTTGCGCTGCGAAAAGAAGTGCCGTATACCACTCACGTAGAAATAACCGAAATAGAAGAAAAGCCGGATATTTTATTAATCAAAGCCGTGATATTTACCAATGATAAAAAATACAAAAAAATGATCATCGGCGCTCGTGGCAGAGCAATCAAAGAGATAGGAATTGCGGCCCGTAAAGAACTTGAAACTGCCATTAATAAAAAAATATACCTTGAACTTGAAGTTGAAACAGACAAACATTGGGAAGATAGAATATAAACTAAAACCCCCGCACACGCGGGGGTTTTAAAAATAATTAAAAATAACTCATTCAATATTTTCAGCTATCGGAGGAAAAACTTCCGCTGTTAAAATTTCTATTGCCTTATCAAGCATTTTATCTTCACCGATTTGTTCATTATCCCAATCAACAATAAATTCGACATCAGGAACAATACCTTCCTTGTTAATATTCCGGCCATTTGGCGTATACCATTCAGCTACGGTTAATTTTAAAGCGGAGCCATCAATAAATGTTTCAAAATCTTGTACCGAACCTTTGCCAAATGTTTTCTCGCCAATCAAAACGGCCTTATCATAATCTTGCAAAGCGCCGGCAACAATTTCTGAGGCTGATGCTGAACCGCCATTAACCATTACAACCGTTCTATAATTGTTTAATCTTGATTTTCCCGAAGACAAATGATTTTTATCAACTCCATATTTTGATCGCTCGCTAACAATTGTTCCGTCTTCAATCCACTCCCCCGCCATATAAACCGCAGTGTCCAAGAATCCCCCGGGATTGTTGCGCAAATCAAGAACGATACCTTGGATATTTTTTTCCTGAATTTGACCAACATATTTACTAAAATCGCGCTCGGTGTTTTCATTAAATTGCAAAACCCTAATATATGCGATGTTGTTATTTTTTATTTCAAAGGTAACTGATGGCACATTTATTTTGGCTCGTTTAATCGCCACATCAAATGATTTGCCGATTCCATTTCGAGAAATTAACAACACGACTTCAGTGCCTGCCGGCCCGCGAATTTTGCTTACGGCTACGTTCACATCCATTCCATAAGTACTTTCTTTATCAATAGCCAAAATTTTATCCCCTGGTCTTAAACCGGCTTTCTCGGCAGGAGTATTACTCAGCGGAGAAACAACGGATAATTGATCGTTTTTGATACCTATCTCAGCTCCGATTCCATCAAATTCACCCGATAAATCTTTTGCAAATTCTTCGGCTATTGTTGGAGTCATATACATAGAATATGGATCGCCAAGCGAATAAACCATACCTTCGATCGCGCCATAAAATAAATCCGCTTCACTCACTTCGTCTGTAACATATTTATCTTTTATACGGTCCCATACCTGCCAAAATTGAGAAAAATCAACCGAGTCGCTGTGATTCAATGTGCGATTAAGATTTATGACTTTGCTAATTTGCACTTGACCTTCGTCATCCGTTATCTGTTTATTCACAAATATCGCCTGTCCGGTTAAAATACCGAGGCCAAAAGCGCAAACAAATAATATTATCGATAAATATATTCCGATATATTTGGAAAAGCGCACTCGCGAAGGTGACATTTTATCTATCATATTATTTTTTATTCGTTAACTTGAACTATATCCGCTCCGGCTTTATTTAATGTTTCGTATAATTTTTCATATCCACGGTCTATCATATATGTATTTCGCAAAATTGATTTACCTTTTGCGGCGAGCATCCCGACGAGCAATATTACCGCTACCCTCAAAATCGGCGGACACACCGCTTCATTTGCCGTAAAAACAGTCGGTCCTTCCACAATAACGCGATGAGGGTCAAGCAAAGTAATATTACAGCCGATTTTTTGCATTTCCAAATATCGAACAGCTCTATTTTCGTATGGCCAATCATGAATCATTGTTCGGCCAACCGCTCTGGAAAGAATGGGAATAAACAAAGGGAGGTTATCAATATTCAATCCGGGAAATGGTCGACACTCTATTTTATCGGGCAAGCCGGTTAACTTGGACGGAATTAATTCAATATCCTGAATATCAAATTTTCCGTTTTTTGAAGAACGTAAATTCTTTAGTTTAAATTTCTGCCCCATTTTAGATAATTTGAGCAATTCCAACTCCAAAAAATCAATCGGACAATTTTTAATCGTTAAAGGAGAATGTGTCGTCGCCCCTATGGCAATATAGGTCATGGCGACAATCGGGTCAGGCATAATCGGATAAACAAAATTACCTTTTAATTTTTTTACTCCCTCAATCAAAAGGGTGGTTGAACCGATACCGCTTATTTTTGCTCCGGCCTTATTCAAAAAATAACAAAGGTCCTGAACCATGTAATTTGCCGAAGCCATTTTAATGATCGTTGTCCCACTGGCCAATACTGCGCCCATAATCGCGTTCTCTGTTGCGGTATCACCGGATTCATACATAACAATTTTGGCACCTTGAAGGTGTGCCGGGTTCTCTACCGCGTAATTATTTTTATTCGATTTTACTTTTATTCCAAGACTCTCTAAAGCGTAAAGATGCGGACGAACCGTTCTTTCACCTAATTTGCACCCGCCGGATTTTGGTAAAACGTATTTTTTTTGCCTGGATGCCAGCGCACCGAACAAAAATAAAGAAGAGCGTGTTTTTTCAAACGCTTTTTTATCAAGGCCTTCCATATTCAATTTATTTTCCGAATCTATCAAATAATGACCTTCTCTTTTTTTAATTATTTTTACTCCGATGCTTTTTAGTAGTTCGGCAATTCGGTACACTTCTTCAATTTCAGGCATATCGGTTAACTCAACCTTCCCCCGTATCATTGCAGAGGCGCACATAATGGCAACAGCCGAATTTTTTGCGGTTTGATTGGTAATCGAACCGCTCAATTTTTTTCCACCGTTGATTATTAAATATGACATATTTTGACTTTTGGGACCAAAACAATTAAGATAATTATACATTATTAATTTTCGAAAAGCAAGATTGCCAATAAAATCACCAAAATATGGAATATCCCGGAAGCATGCTCAAAAAACCAATCCGAAAAGCCCTGGTTATTATATTCATAACCGCTTTTTGCGTTCTAGCTCCGGCCATTGTAATGTACACAAGCGGATACAGATATGATTGGAAAAAAGGAATTCTCAAAGAAACCGGGGCTATCAATATTGATATCGAACCAAAAAATGCGTCTGTTGTTATTAACAACATTCCAATAAAATCAAAAATTCCAATTCGTTTAAATGAACGGATACCCGGTAAGTACCAATTATTTATTTCAGCTCCGGGATATTTTGATTGGAACAAAGAAATAGAGGTTAAAAATAAACAAACGGTTTATATAAAAGAAATATCATTGCTTCAAAAAAATCAACCAACATTATTAATCGAGGGGAACTACTCTGATATCTCCATTTCTCCCGATTCCAACTTTTTGGCATATATCAAAAACAACGAAAAAATTCAAGATATAAATATCTATAATTTAAATAATAAAGAAGAAATAAATCTAACAGAATTTGATATAAATACTGAATATAAAATTTCTTGGGCTTTTAATAATAACTACCTGGCCATAAGCGAAAAAATTCCTCCATACAATAATTTATTAATCTACAACGCCGATAATCCTTCAAAAGAACACGACTTGATGGCCTTAACTCGTTATCCAATTGATAAATATCAATGGAAGGAGAGCATGCAGCCGGAGATTTATTACAGCACGAACTTGCGCTTAATATCTTTTATTCCGACCACTGAACAGCGTTACATCTTAGCAAAAAATAATTGGCTCGACTGGTTTATGGAAAACGGTCAACTTTGGACGCTACAATCCAACTCTTCAACAAGCCAAATCAGCTTGATTCGCGACACTCTTGGTTTTTCAGAAATATTTGCCCCGGAAAATTCATTTGAATCAACCGAGCAAGATACGCAAATAATCGGCGCAATTAATAACTATGCAATCCTAAAAAAACGCGATAAATCAGAAATGATTCTTTTGTCTAAAAATAATAAATTCAATATTGCCGGAGAAAAATTCATTATTTCACCATATGACAACTGGTTAATAATATGGACACCATGGGAAATTTGGACATTCGCCAAAAATGATGCGGAACCAAATTTATTAACTCGCTCGGGAGAAGGATTGAATCAAATTGCTACTCTGGATAAATTCAATACTCTATCTCTTATTTGGAGCGATAAAGCGACCGCCCTATTTCCTTATTATCTTGTCACGCACGATTTGATTAATGCTAAAATAGAATCAATCGCCGTAAACACAAAAAAACATATCATATATTTTTCCGCGGAAATTGACGGAAAAAAAGGAATTTGGCAATTATCATATTAAAATATGAAACTAATTATTTTTTCTGATGGCGGAGCCCGCGGAAACCCGGGACCGGCGGCAACCGGTGTTATTATTAAAAATACGAACGGTGAAACAATACAAGCATTTGGCGAATATCTTGGAGAACAAACAAATAATTACGCCGAGTATTCTGCCTTGATTGCCGGCCTAAAAAAAGCCAAGGAACTAAAGGCCACGGAAGTTGAATGTGTGTTGGATTCCGAATTAGTGGTAAAACAAATGAATCGTGAGTATAAAGTTAAAGAACCGACGTTGCAAAAACTTTTTATTCAAGCATGGAATTCCGCCTCAGTTTTTAAAAAAATCACTTATCGTCATACATTAAGAGAAAACAACAAAGAAGCGGACGCAATATTAAATAAAATTCTGGATAATCATTAAAAAAATATTAAAAAAAACGCCTGTTATTCACGGCGTTTTTTTATTCATCTACCTTATAAATCATTTTTTATCTCTTCTAATTTTTTTCTTATTTCACGCGAAATTTTCTTTGGGACACGAATTTTTATTCTCACATAATGGTCTCCCCTGCCTGAACGGCTCAAATATTGAACTCCGTGCCCTTTTAAACGAATTAATTGGCCGGACTCAGTACCTTCCGGCACCATGACTTTTAATTCGCCGTCCAAAGTCGGCACAATTATTTTGTCTCCCAAAACGGCTTGCGGATAACTAATCTCCGATTCAGTATAAACATCAAAACCTTCGCGGTGAAATATTTTTTGAGCTTTAACATGGACTCGAACATACAAATCTCCAGATTGCCCGTCGTTGGGCGCAGCTTCACCATGTCCGGTTATTCTAATCGATTGTCCGTCGTCAATTCCACCGGGAATTTTAACATTAATATTAGCTGTTTTTGCCAATATTCCATCTCCGCCACAGTGTTTGCATTTATTTGTCGCCTTCTGGCCTCGTCCTTTGCAGTCCGGGCAAGAAACAACTGTTTGCATTATTCCTAAAAATGTTCTTTGCTGTTGCGTCACCTGACCGCGCCCTTGGCAAGTCCGGCATGTATCCACCTTGCTTCCCGGTTCATTTCCACTTCCTTTGCAAACTTCGCATTTTGCTTGTTTTCGCAAGGAAAAATCTTTTTGAATTCCAAACGCCGCTTCTTTAAAATCTATTTCGACATCAATTTCAATATCTCGTCCTCTGGCTTGTCTTCGCCCCCCTCTCACATCTTCATGAGACGAGAATCCAAAAATATCACCAAAAATATCTCCCAAATCAATACCGCCAAAATTAATATTACCTGACGCGCCACCTTGCCCCCGTGCCGCTCGCATAAAATCTTCCCAATTCATACCACCACCAAAACCTCCCTGCGTATCAAAATCAGCGCCAAATTGATCATATTTAGCTCGCTTTTCCGCGTCACCAAGCACTTGAAAAGCTTCATTGATTTCTTTAAACTTTTTTTCATCGCCTGTCGGCCTATCCGGGTGATATTGCATGGCCATTTTTTTGAACGCCTTTTTAATTTCATCAGCGGTTGCGTTCTTTTCCACGCCTAATAATTTATAATAATCTTTGGACATAAATTATTTAACCACTTCACCTTCAATCGGTCCTTGGTCAGTAGCAGTTCCCGGTTCGCTTTTTGCTTCACCAGCGTCTTCTGTTTTAGCTTCGCTTGCTTTATTATTCTGCTCGGCTTGATACATTTTCATCCCAACAGCTTGCGCCACTTTTGATAATTCCTCGGAATTTTTTTTGATAATCTCAACATCGTCCTTATCTTTTACATCTTTTAATTTAGCAAGTGCTTCATCAACAGCTTTCTTTTCTTCATCACTTATTTCAATCTTTTTTTCTTCCACATCTTTCATCATTTTTTCCGTGGTATAAATCATCGTGTCGGCAATATTTTTTGCCTCGATTATTTCCTGCTTCTTTTTATCTTCATCCGCATGGGCTTCGGCTTCTTGTTTCATTTTTTCCACTTCTTCTTTTGACAAACCGGATGAGGCTTCAATACGAATTGATTGTTCCTTATTTGTCGCTTTATCCTTCGCTTTCACGTTCAAAATTCCGTTTGCGTCAATATCAAAAGTCACTTCAACCTGAGGCACTCCGCGCGGAGCCGGCGGAATTCCGTCAAGCATAAATCTGCCGAGGGTTTTATTATCTGTTGCCATCGGGCGTTCTCCCTGCAAAACATGAACCTCTACGCTCGGTTGATTATCCGCCGCTGTGGAAAAAACCTGAGTTTTTGAAGTTGGGATAGTCGTATTTCTTTCAATTAATTTTGTCATTACACCGCCAAGCGTTTCCAAACCCAAAGACAAAGGTGTAACATCCAATAACAAAATATCTTTTACTTCTCCTTTAAGCACGCCACCTTGAACGGATGCGCCAATAGCCACAACCTCATCGGGATTAACAGTAACATTCGGTTTCTTTCCAAAAAACTTTTCTACCGTTTTGATTACTAATGGCATTCTGGTCATTCCGCCCACCAAGATTACTTCTTCAATATCAGTTGATTTTAATTTTGCGTCATCCAAAGCTTTTTGAACCGGCCCCAAAGTCTTCTCAACCAAATCACCAACTAATTCTTCCAATTTTGACCTGGATAATTTTAATACCAAGTGCTTCGGACCACTGGAATCAGATGTGATAAATGGCTGATTTATTTCGGATTCCTGCGCTGTTGATAATTCAATTTTTGCCTTCTCGGCCGCTTCTTTAATACGTTGGAGAGCCAGCGGGTCGCTTCCCAAATCAATTCCTTGGTCTTTTTTAAACTCATCAATAATCCAGCTTATAATTACCTGGTCAAAATCATCTCCGCCCAAATGTGTGTCTCCGTTAGTTGAAAGAACCTGAACATTATCCGGTGCCACATCCAAAATTGAAACATCAAATGTACCACCGCCCAAATCATAAACCACAATCTGCTCATTTGTTTTTTTGTCAAAACCATACGCTAAAGCGGCTGCGGTCGGTTCGTTAATTACGCGCAGAACATTTAAACCGGCAATTTCTCCGGCGTCCTTTGTCGCCTTACGTTGAGAATCATCAAAATACGCCGGCACGGTAATAACAGCGTCGCTAATTTTTTCACCCAATCTTTCTTCGGCGTCTGCCTTCATTTTGCCAAGAATCATGGCCGATACTTCCTGGGGTGAATAATCTTTCCCACTCATTGTGATTTTTACACCATCACCCGATTGAACAATTTTATATGGCATTAACTTTAAATCTCTTTGAACCTCCGGGTCATCCCATCGACGTCCAATCAAACGCTTGATTGAATACAATGTGTTTTCCGGATTGGTCACGGCTTGGCGTTTAGCCAGTTGCCCCACCAAGCGTTCGCCTGATTTAGAAATTGCCACGATTGACGGCGTCGTGCGCGCCCCCTCTTTGTTTTCCAACACCTTTGGCTGGCCACCTTCAATGATAGCCATGCAGGAGTTTGTTGTGCCCAAATCAATTCCCAATACTTTTGACATAAGTCTAAAATTATTTAAATTATTAATTATTTTTCCGATATAACCGCGAACGGACTATTCGCGGTTCTACGGTAAAAATTATTTTTTATTTTTCTTAATTACTTTGACATCTACTGTTTTTGCCTTTGCCGGCGAGGATTTGGGACATGTAATTCTTAACATACCATCTTCGAATTCAGCCGACACTTTATCTTCCATAACCGGAGCCGGTAGAGCAACTTGGCGATAAAAGGCGCCTGAACGGACTTCCTTTCTGTAATAATTTTTTTCTTCCACTTCGTGTTCTTTTTTTGATTCGCCCTGAATCGTTAAAACACCTTTTTCCACGCTAACCTTCACTTCATCCGGGTTTACACCGGCAAGCGGAGCTTCCACCACCACTGCTTTATCGGTTTCATAAACATCCATTGCAGGCACAAAAGCTTTCAGTGATTGTCCACCACCAAATGAAGGCAAACGATTAAACGCTTCCTCCATCTCAGAAAACGGGTCTAGCATTGGAGACCAACGAATAATACTCATATTTAAACCTCCTTCTACCAAACACTGCTCAGTGTAAGGCAGAAAAATTAATATTTATAAGTCCTGATTTATTTATTTTGCGACAATTACTTTTGCCGCTTTTATCACTTTGTCACCCATAATATATCCGCCGTTAATTACTTTTATTATCTCTCCTGATTTTTTCTTTTCCACTTTTTCTTCACCAATGGCTTCATGAAATTTTGGGTCAAACTTTTTACCTACCGCTTGTATTTCTTCCACGTCGTGAGACTTCAAAATATCCGCGAATTGTTTCAAAACAAGTTTTACGCCATTAAGCCATGGATTATTTTCGTTCTCGCAATTCGAGCTATCAAGCGACATTTTTAAATTCTCATATACCGGAATAAATTCCTCAATAATTTGCTGTTCACTCATTCGTGCCCATTCAACGCGTCGAGCGACAGTTTCTTTTTGCAAATTTTGGTAATCCGCCAAAGCGCGTTGCCAGCCAATTTTAAATTTTTCCATTTCTTCATTCAATCGAGCGCAGTTTTCACAACCAACCGATTCTGCCGTTTCTTCCGCCGGCGCTGTATCATCCCTAACCAATGCGTCAGTGACGTCGTCGTTGATTATTTTATTTTTTCCAAACATAATTACTGATTAAATATTTCTTTTACTTTTTGAACTAAAGCCAAATTTTTCTTGTAATTCATGCGCATTGGCCCAAAAACCATAAATAATCCTTCATTTTCTTTGCCAAAACCAACTCCAATCACACTAAGATGCGCGCCAAACGGATGCTCCGGCCCGATAAAAATTGCCGGCTCTTGCCCCACTTTACCAAAAAAACGATCCAAACATTCTTCACATTGATCAAACATTCGCGACGTATTTATTACCATGTTCGATGAAGCAAATTCCGGTTTTTCAAATATATTGGAAAGTCCCGTATAAAAAATTTTATCAACTGTGAAAGCCACGATAACCGCTTCACGAGTGATTGATGCCGCCTCCTTCGCCAATGATTTGCAAGCGATTTCGTATGAGTCTGATTCTTTGAAAGCTTTTTCCAAACTATTTTGCTCCTTCTTACTAATTGTTTCCGCGCCAATTCTATCGACGTAAAAACGATAACCGGCCATAGTCGGAATTCTACCGGCTGAAGTGTGTGGCTGAACCAATAAACCGGCCTCTTCCAAAACGCGAAAATCATTGCGTATCGTGGCTTCGCTCCAGCCAATATTTTTTTTGTAAGCCAAAAACTTGGAACCAACCGGCTCTGCTGTTTCAATGTAATTTTCTATGACTGATATTATTAATTTGAGTTGCCTGCCTTCTGTGGGTAAAATAGCGTTTTTCATATATATTATTATCACTCTAACCCTGTGAGTGATAATATATCATATTTGTCCACAGTGTCAAGGCGTTTTTTTATATAAGAAAAGCGGCTCTAAAAACCGCTTTATAAACATCGAATTTTCGCGACAACTCCTATCGCTCGTCATGCTCGCCATAGATAAAATCAATAACTGTGGCGACAATTCCAGCTGTGACGATAACAGCCAAAAAGAACAATGACAAACATTCCTGCTTCGGCGTGCTTTTCGCCCTCAGTATGTTCATATACACGTCACCCTCCTTTTGTTGGCGAAACTGTTTTTATACTATAAAAAAACAAGGAAAAATTATTCCTTGCCGACAATTATTTGTATTTCACTTAACAAAACGTTTTCAACATAAATACCCCTCGGATAAAAAATATTTTCCAATTCTTCTTTAAGCATTTCTTCCACTTCATCTCTTCTGGGCCCAATTATGTCTTGATAATTAAAACGGGAAAAAACCATTCTTATTCTGCTTCTGATTGTGGGCCTAACAATCTTTTCAACAAAATCTTCCCCGATTGTCTGCCAAATTAACGGAACCTGGTGAACATCCAGACGAAGCAAAATTGTCCCTTCAACTCCGACTCTTTTGTTATCCATGGTTATGGCGGCAATCGGAATATCGCCCAAAGCGCGAGCCAATTCGCTCTTAAACTGGCGGGAAATACTGTATTCAAGCGTTTGAGTGTTAAATAATTTGGCTTTTTGCCAAAAAGGAATTTTTAAATGAAGGCCCGGGGTTAAAACTTTTTTTAAGACTCCCCTGCCCAAATCATAAACACAAGCAACATACCCGGGCGGAACGTGAATAAAAAAACCCTTGAGAACATCCTCAACGACAAAACTATACATTAATTTATCCAGTGAATCTCCACCCATATAAATATGTGTTATGCAGGCTTGCTTTCCGGTGTTTTTTCCGGTTGGACCAAGGCAAGACGGCCAAGCGTCAATATATCAGAAAATATCATACTAGTCAAGATGAAGAGAGCTTTGGCGATCGGCAAAAGCCACAAAACAATAAACACAAACAAGGGAAATAATATGAAAAAAACAGCCTCTGACCGTTCCCATTGTTTACTTCCTATCTTTTCAATCAAATTTGCCGCCATCAAATATATTGCTACCAATCCGGCCCAGAATAAACTATGCGATTCTCCGATGTTAAAACCGAAAAAATCATTATTTATGGCGCCGGGAAAACCGATTGACGGATACAAAACCTTGACCAAACGCTCCCCAAATATTCCACTTATAAAAACTTGATAAAGTAAAATTAATACGAGCAACTGAATTCCCAAAACAACCACTTTCGCCCAAGGTGAAATTTTATTTGTTTTCATTATTTTGCGAAATTCTTCGTTTCTCGCCACAGAATCATTTTTAAAAACATCGGCCGCTCTGGCGGCTTCCTCTTTAATTTTATTCTGTCGCACAATATCACGTTGAGAAATAATGGAAAAAGGAAGAAGCGCTATTCGCAAAAAAACCGTTAATATAACAACGGACCAGCCCATATTTTGACCGGCCAAATTATTATAAATCCAAACCAAAACATTGAGCAACGGTTGATATAAATAGTTAAACCAAATATCAGGCATATCAGGCACTATACGTGAATAATGAAATAATAGCAAAGCCTATTGACAAATAAAGCACATTTCTACTAATCGGAACAAGAGCGTCAAAATTAAACACTATTGCCAAAAGCATAAAAACAACGCCCGTAACCTGCAAAATCATTTTCATTTTACCCCAAAAATTAGACTGTATTTCCACGCCTTTTCGTTTTTTTATTAAAGCGGTAATAATTATAACGGCTTCAATTATAATAATTACCCAGGCCGCATAAAAATCAACATACTTAAGAAGTAACACAAAAATTACCGAACAAATTAATAGTTTATCCGCAAGCGGGTCATACACTTTTCCCCAATCGGTAATCTGATTTCTGGTGCGAGCCATCGCCCCGTCAAGAGCGTCTGTTGCGGCTGCAATTAAAAACAAAACCAAGCCCAGCCAATGATTACCTTGCCACAAAAAAAACACCACAAGAGGTGTCATCAAAAACCTAATTACAGTCAAATGATTGGGTTTAACACTATGCGGAATCAATCGCAAAATTGAATATTTAAAAACTTTATCAAAAAAATATAATTTTGGCGGTACCAAAAACATATTATTCTTCAATAATATCAACTTTCAAAATTTTTATCGGTTTAACCGGTGTTGAGTTCTCTCCACTTGCGCCCAACTTTACCGGCGCTTCGGCAATAGAATCAACAACATCCATGCCGGATAAAACATTGCCAAAAATCACATAATCCTTTTGCAAAGGATAGTCCGCGTGCATAATAAAAAATTGACTTCCGTTTGTATTTGGTCCGGAATTAGCCATAGCCACGATACCGCGAGAGTATTCACCTTCAAATGGCTCATCGGCAAATTTATATCCCGGATTACCGGTGCCATCTCCATTTGGATCTCCGCCTTGAATCATAAACCCATTTATAACTCGATGAAAAACCGTATTATTATAGAAATTCTTTTTTGATAAATATACAAAATTATTTACCGTAAAAGGGGTTTTGTCGGCAAACAAACTAACCTCTATATCCCCCGCTTCGGTGCGCAAAAAAGCTCTATATTTTTTATTTTCTTGAATTACCGCTTCCGGCCCCCCGGCTTGTTTTTGATTATTATCTTGTAGCATAGATTCTTGATTAATATTTTGATTTGGTGAACCACTGGCGCCAGTGGTAGTATTCGCAAATTCTCCGGCTGACGCTCGCCCGCTAACTACATCGTCAAACCGTTTTTCAAGCATTTTATCGGCTTCTTCAAAACTTTCTTGCAAAGATGATTCAGAGTTATCTAATGTTGCGGACGGCCGGTATTGCCCTTCAAACAATGTGCAACCGGAAAAACAAAAAACTACAAACAAACACGATATACAAATTTTGGTTATTTTAGACATATTGTGTATTTACTGTTATTTTAAATCATATTCTTCAAAAAGAAAAGGCCTCGCGAATATTTTTGCCAAAAAGACAAATAATTCACGAGGCACTTTGTGGGAGCGGCGCCGTTCTAACGGCATTTTTTGAGCCAACGAAGTTGGCTCAAGGAAGCAACCAATTAACCTCATTCACGCCTCCATGCAGTCGCGCTTTCTCGGTAACGGCCAGTTCACTTTTGCTCGCTTGGGAATAGGCAAATACCTGCCGAACTGAACCAGATGGTTGAGCGAATTGTAAACTTCGTGGTAAGTAAGCCAACCTTCAATCAAATAAAAATTAAGCTCACTCCAACTTGGCCGGGCGGGCAAATGACTGGTGCCAAAACGATTTTCATTCCTGCGCAGTCTTGCCGTCTCAATCAGTTCGCAAAATGTTTTGTTAACCTCCTTTTCGGGAATCTTGTCCTCTTTGGACATCTCAATCACGTGCTGGTACAAGTTATAGGTCGTGCCGGAAACATGAACCGAAAGCGTTGCCATCGTCGCCATGATGCACCTCCTTTTGGCGGATGGTTGACCGACACCTTGCCACGCATCAGTGCGCTTTAAGGTTGTTAATGAACTATTTATAGCATAACACTTTTATTTATCTCCGCCAAAATTTGTCAAGTATCAACACAACAAAAAAAAGCGCCCTTGTGGGCGCTAAAAAAAAATTTATTACTACTGCACTCGAATATATTTTCTAATCGGTAATAACAATAATGCTCCCAAAAATGATAATATCACAACTGTGATTATCAAAGCCTTAAAACCTTCGACAACGGCAATATAACCACCGACTGTGGCAAATGCCGCACTGACCAAATCTACCAGCGTAAAGTAAACCCCCCATTCAATCCCCTCTCTGTCTTTATCAATATGCCGAGTAAATAATGCCATGTAAGTGGGAAATGTGAACGCGGTAAACACGCCCAAAACAAACTGGACAATATATAACTGAAGAGGAGTGTGAATTACAAGATAAAGAAGCGGTACCAAAGCCATTAAAAGAGAAAAAATAATCATTAACCAAAAATCATCTTTCTCACCCCTGATTCTATCTATTAAATGCGCAATCGGTATTTGAAGAACGCTTTTAGTAACTAAATATATTCCAGCCGCTAAACCGGCCACCGCTTCATTGCCTCCTTCAATAAAACCCGCAATAAAAAGGGCAAAAATAGGCCCCAGCAAACCCGCCGCCCCCATTATCACAGTATCAGAAATTATAAGAAACCGAATCACTGGATTGATATCCTTCAGAAAAAAATGTCCGATTTTTATAGATCTTTGTTTCATATTTTTATATAAGCGGAGGGTGAGAGATTCGAACTCTCGATACCTTTCGGTATACACGCTTTCCAAGCGTGCGCCATCGACCACTAGGCGAACCCTCCAGGGTTAATTTTATATTTAATTTCTAATAAATCCTTATATCCTTTTGTTGATTTTAAATAATATTCTCTTCTTACGGCCTCAGAACGAGTATTGTACTCTTCAAAATAAGCCAGTACCCATGGGCAATACGGTTTTGTTGATTTACTACTACCGGAATTATGACGTCTTAACCTATCTTGTATATTATTCGATGAGCCAACATACCATCGATTGGCGCTTTGACTAAATATTATATACAAATAAAATTTCATACAAGCTTTCCAAGTCCCGAAGGGATCCCTTCGGGACCCCAAGGGGGTCCCTTCGGGACGTGCGCCATCGACCACTAGGCGAACCCTCCAGGGTTAATTTTGCTGTCGCATTCTAACACGCAAATACAACGCCGTCAACGTAAAAAATAATATTCCCATCCCCCATTGCGCCGGGGTTAAATAAAAATATCTCGCGTCAGCCATAGTCAAATCATCAGCGCGCAAAAAATCCATAAAAAACCGAACCGCAAAATATATCCAAAAACCGGCAAGCAATGACATTCCCGGTATTGTATTATGAATTTTTTTATACAAAACATAAACAACGGCAAAAATAGCAAAAGAAAGAATTGATTCCATAAGTCCCATATCAAACCGCGCGCCTGACGGAAAATTAACCGCCAAAAAAAAGTCAGTTAATCTGCCGGGGTGATCGTGAATAAAAAAACAACCAATCCTGCCTATTCCCCAACCGAGCCAAAAAACAAGGCCGATAATATCGCCATATGGCAAAAACTCTCTAAAACTAAATTTTTTTACTCTGGCATAAATCAACAGCGCGGCAAAAGCGCCGACAAGCCCACCGAGCGACGAGGCTCCGCCATTCCAAAATTTCAAAATTTCCGAAGGATAATTAATATAATAAGCGGGTTCGTAAAAAATAATATGGAAAACTCTCGCCATCAATATCCCGCCAAGTAATAGCCAAATAAATAAATCAGTCAAAATTTCTTTATCTAAATTTCTTTTTTTCACAAAATGCAATCCCAAAAGCAAAGCAACCAAAAAACCGAGCGAAACAAAAATACCCCAAACTTGAAAAGTCAACGGGCCCAAACTTATTGTTTGCCAAGAAAAATAAGGTATCATTTGGAATCAAAACAGTTATATGCCTCCTCGATATTTTCTACAATCTTGCACAAATCCCTGTCTCCGGTGCTAATTGTGTGAAAATCAACAAACATTTTATTTATTAAATCTTGAAGTGGCTTCCAAAAATCACTGTCATATAAACACAAGGGAATCTTTTTGATTTTACCCGTTTCTACCAATGTTAATAATTCAAAAAGTTGATGCAAAGTTCCAAATCCTCCCGGAAAAAATATAAAACCGTTTGACGGAGTGGTGATAATTAATTTTCTAACAAAAGGATAAGAAAAACTGGCCGAGGACGTTAAATATTTATTTCTTCTCTCAAGACCGCTGACATGCATATTTATCCCGATACTCTCGCCACCGGCTTCATAAGCTCCGCGATTTGCCGCTTCCATGATGCCCGGCCCCCCGCCGGTCGCTACGGAATACCCCGCTTTGGCAAAATGGCGTCCCATTTCTAAAGCAACTTCGTAATACTTTGATTTTGAGGTGATGCTTTTTGTTCCCAAAACACTGATATTATTTTTTAATCCACTCAAAAAATCAAAACCTTCAACCAACTCGGACATTATTCGAAATATTCTCCACTCGGCCTCGCGAGATTGATCCGGACCCAAAGCCGGACTATAGGTATTCGGACGGTCGGCCGTGTCTTTTATGTGCTCAAATGCGTCTTCCGCGGTATCAACCAAATACCAATTTGCCATATTCTCTTCGGAAATCGCATTGATCATTTTTAATGATTTGTCCTTCAAAAAATTCAAAACCGGTTGCCAAAATTCCGAACCCACCAATATAATCGGCGAATCAGGCAAATATCCTTGTTCTATCAAATCAACGACTTCAAAAAATTCATCTAAAGTACCAAAACCACCGGGAAAAAAGACAAACGCGTTAGCCGGCGCCGTCAACATTACCTTGCGAGTGAAAAAATAATAAAAAGCAACTGATTTTTTTACATAAGGGTTGATGCGTTGTTCAAACGGCAATTGAATATTGATTCCAACCAATTCACCGCCGACTTCATAAGCACCGCGATTTGCCGCTTCCATAATTCCGGGGCCTCCGCCCGTTATGGTGGTAAAACCGTTTTTACCAAGTAAACGCCCTAAATCAACGGCAATTTTGTAATATTTATTGTTTGGCGCCAATCTGGCGGAACCCAAAATAGTCACTTCGTTTTTTAATTCACCCAAAAAATGATAACCTTCCACAAATTCGGACATTATTTTGAACACTCTCCATGATTCACGATAATCAACCATGGCACCGGCCGTAATCAAAGGCGCTTCCGATGAGCCAAGGTTTTCTTCTTCAATTTTTTTATTTGAATCTTTCATCTTATAAATAATTAAATTTATAAACTTTTTTGAAGCCAATGACCGACATTAAGCACTGTCGTTTCATCCAAGCTACTGCCGATAATTTGTACTCCGATTGGCAAACCTTTTTTTGTGGTACCTGCCGGAACAGACAAAGCCGGCATTCCGGCAACAGCTGCCGGCGAAACCATGGCATCCGATAAATACAAAGATATCGGGTCATTAATTTTTTCTCCAATATTAAAAGCCGGAAAAGGAGAAGTAGGCGTAATCAAAGCGTCAACTTTTTTGAACACTTTTTTAAAATCATCAATAATTAACGTTCTAACTTTTTGCGCTTTTTTGTAATAGGCATCATAATATCCGGCCGATAATGCGTACGCACCAATAAGAATTCTGCGCTTTACTTCTTCCGGGAAACCGGTCGCTCGCGATTGGGCGTATAAATTAAACAGGTCATCACTAGGAACGCGAACACCGTAACGCACACCATCTAAACGCGCCAAATTTGAACTATCTTCAGACGGCACAATTATATAGTAAACAGCAATAGCATATTTTGTATGAGGCAGACTAACCGGCATAATTTTACAACCAAGCTTTTTTAGCGTTTCAATGGCAAGGCCGGTTCTTTCGGCCACTTCATTATCCATTCCCGCGATTTCAAAATATTCTTTTGGCACACCTATTACCAGCCCGTCAATTTTTTTATCAATTAATTCCGAATATTTTGGCACCGGTGCGTGCGCGGTGGTAGCATCTTTTGCGATCAACACCGGCGATTTCTTCCATGATTATAGCAATATCTTCAACTGTTTTGGCAATCGGTCCGACCGTATCAAGCGATGAAGCCATCGGCATTATGCCATATCTGGAATTACGTCCATAGCTTGGGCGTAAACCGGCAACACCGCAAAATGAAGCTGGTTGTCTGATAGAGCCTCCGGTGTCTTCAGCAATTGCATACAAACAAGAATTATCAGCAACGGCCGCCGCTGAACCGCCACTTGAACCTCCGGCAACTTTTTTTAAATCATGAGGATTTTTAACCGGACCGTACATGCTGTTTTCATTGCTGGCTCCGTGCCCAAAAGCATCGCAATTATTTTTTCCGATTAATACTCCCCCGCTTTGCCGAATTTTTTTAATTACAGTGGCTTCATAGGGAGGAACGTAATTATCAAGAATTTTTGCCGAACCAGTTGAACGCACGCCTATAGTGCAAATAGCATCTTTGACAGAAAATGGAATTCCGACCAAGGCACCGGCCTTTTTGTTTTTTAATATCTCATCGGCATTTTTAGCCGCCATTACAGCGTCTTCGTCGACGATGGTAATGTAATTATTTAAATCTTTACTACTTTTTTTAGCCCGTTTTAAACAAGCCTCGGTTAATTCTAAAGCGCTAAACTCCTTCTTTCGCAAGCCCGTTCCAGCTTCCTTGATTGTCAGTTCATTCAAATTCATATCAATGCGAATTATCCTCGTTTTTAAAAACACCAGGCACTTCCAGCAAACCCGCTTTAACTTTTGGCATGGCACCAATAAGCTGTTCTTTATTCAAAGAAGGCTCCGGTTCATCGTCGCGCACTATATTAACAAGACCCGTCACGGTAAAAGTCGGCTCAATTTTCTCCGTGTCAACTTCATCCAATAATTCCATGTAATTCAAAACCGCCGAAATAGTTTCGGCGTGGCGCGCTTCTTCTTCCGGAGTCAAATTAAGGCGCGCTAAAAAAGCAATTTTCTTAATTTCTGCAATTGATAAAGCCATAAAATACGGTTCAACTATACCAAAAGGAAGCGAACAAGGCAACTATTTTTGTTTTGCCAATTTTTCGCTAACCAATTTTACAACATCCTTAATATTCCAATCGGATTTAACCAGATAATCATAAGTTTTATTTTTCATCGCTTCCGCCACTTTTTCATTATCGCTTAAATTAGTGAGTAATATCACGTTGGCAGTTGCCCCCCATTTATCTTCACGTAATTTTTTAAGCATCGATAATCCATCCATTTTTGGCATAACAATATCAAGCAAAGTAATATCGGGATGATGCTTTATAGCTTTTTCCAACCCCTCTTCTCCGTCGCGAGCGACTAAAACATCAAACGATTCATGTTTAAACTGATCCGCGATAATGTCGCACAAATCAATTTCATCCTCCACAATTAATATTTTTTTCATAAAAAAATATAAATAAATAAATTTTATTTTTTCGGCAATTCAAAATAAAAAGTTGTTTCTTTATTTTCGTCAAATTTCAAACCAAATTTTTCCGCCATGTGCCACAACAATTGATTTGGCAATATAAAGACCAAGTCCCGTTCCGGCACTACCCGCTTCAACAACATTTTTTGCTCGATAAAATTTATCAAAAATTTTATCTTTTGAAGTCGCGGGAATTCCCAAGCCATAATCGCGCACGAATAATAAATATGAGTTTTTATTTTTTTGAACCCCAATTTCAATTGTACCTCCAATTTTTGAGTACTTTATGGCATTGGTAAGTAAATTCTGCAACACTTGGTATATTTTATCGCCATCGGCATAAATTGGCAACGATTTTGACAATTGGACCTTCTCTATTGTGACTCTTTTAACTTTTCCCGCCTGCATATGATCGCTGACCGCTCGCTTAATAACAAGCGCCAAATTAATATTTTTCTTTTGAATGCTGAATTTTTTCCCGCTTTCGATATGAGATACATCAAGCAAATCTTTTACTAAATTAAGCATTTTTTGATTGCTATTGTATATTTTTTTAATATAATCGTGTTGCTTGTCTGTTAATTGACCTTCATCTGATAAAAGCAATTCGGCAAACCATTTAATTCCGGTTAAAGGGGTTCGCAATTGATGCGAGGCAATAGAGATGAACTCGGTTTTTGCCTGGTCAATATTTTTTGCTTCGGTTATATCTCTTTCAATTCCAACAAAAAATAAAACATTATTTTTTTTGTCTTTAATCGGAGAAATCCTCACCTCCGCATCGTATATTTCGCCATTTTTTCGTTTATTTTTTAACTCTCCGCTGTAAATCTTTTTTTCTTCCTTAATTATTCGCCACATTTGTTTAAAAAATTCTTTTTTCATTTGTCCGCCCCATAATTTACCCGGATTATTGCCAATCATTTCGCTAATCTTATATCCGGTAATTCTTTCAGCCGCTCCATTAGCATAAACGATATTGGAATCAATATCAGTTATAATTATATGGTCAGATGCGCCATCAACAGCTAATTTGAATTTTTTCAAATCGGAAGCCAAATTTTCAGAAATTATTTTTTCACGTTTTACTTCAGCAAGAGCTGAACTTAAGGTATTTTTTGTTTTTTCCAAATCATTCACATGCCGCGCCAATATTTCTTCCGATTTTTTTCTTTCAGTTATATCTTCGCCGGAACTCAGGGAAGCAATAATTTTCCCATTAACATCCTTAATTACGGTATTGTTCCACGCTGTCACTCTTTCATTTCCGTCTGCCGTCAGAATGGAATTTTCATGAAAATTAGGCATTTCTTTTTTTCCGGATAAAATCATCCTAAATAAACCACCAACATCTTTGCGGTACTTTTTTGGTATAAAATTATCAAACCAATCTTTCCCGATTATTTTGTCTTCCGAATAACCCAAAATCTCACAGGTCTTTCGATTGACGGAAATAACTTTACCATCAGCACCAATAATAACGATCATCACTCCCACAATATTCAAATAAAGAGCATTTCTGTCTCGTTCGTATTGCAAAGCAATTTCCGCTTGTTTGCGAGCGCTGATATCTCTGGCAATCCCCAAAACAAGTTTTTTACCATCAATAATAACAGGGTGAGTGCTTATTTCCACCGTAATCGGCTCCCCATTCTTTTTTAATAAAACAAATTCATCGGGACCGGTCGATTTACCGCGTTTATTATGCCTTAATAAGGAAATAATTTTTAAAGTTTGCCCCGGTGCCAGCAATCTTTTCATTTTTAAAAAACTTTGACCGACCAACTCTTCTTTTTTGTAACCCAATAACTTTTGAGCCGCAATATTTCCGTCTATCAAAACGCCTTTCATGTCGCTCAAGTAATAAGGTTCCGGCGCATTTTCAAAAATAATTCTTAAACGATTATTATAATTTTTTAACTGCTCCATAAAAGCGTACCTTTCTGATACGTCGCGAATAATACCGGAAAACATAATAAATTCACCCTTTTCATTTAGGGCGGCACGACCAAATTCTTCCGCATAAATCGAGGTTCCATCTTTTTTTAATAACCGAAAAGTCGTGTAAAAAGGCTTGTTGTCCACCAAAGATTTCTTGAGCGATTTTTGAACAATCTTAATATCGTCCGGGTGAACAAAATCGTTCATATTTCTGCCTAAAATATCCTCCATTCGATAGCCCCATAAAGATACATTTGGACTGATAAAAATTATCTTGCCTGAAGTGTCAATCGAATAAACAATGTCCATAATATTATCCAATATCATTTTATACCTTTCTTTACTGTGTTTCAGTTCAATCTCAGACCAAGTTCGTTTAATTGCTCCACCCAATTGATTCCCAACGGAAGAAAGAAGCTGTTTTTCGGAGTCAGTAAAAAACGATCGCCTCATGCTAGTTATATTTAAAGCTCCGATAATTTCTGTGCCTGCGATAAGCGGTATGCTCGCTAATGATTTAAAGCCGAATTTCTTGGCCCGTTCCCGATGAACTTCCGAATAATTTTCTGAAACTATCGGCTTACCCTTAACAAATATTTGGTTATACGGTTTTTTATTAATTGGAACGCATCTTACCTGTTCCAAAAATTTTTTTGGCAGATTATGGTCAACTACCACCGTTGCCATTTTTTTATTTTTATCAATCAAATAAATTCCACCGCCGTCAAAATCAAAAAATTTAATTACCAAATTTAATATGTTATCAAGCAATAAATTCAAATTATCGAATTTATTAACCGAAAAAATAATGTCTCTTAAAAAATTTGATTGTTCTATCTCTTTTTTTAAATTTAATTCATTTTGAACACGCTCCGACACGTCGCGAAAAGAAATTAAAATTACAGAACGATTAAAAAAAGTGGTTTTGGTACCGATATTTTCGATATAAACTTCTCTGCCTTTGGCAGTTTTCATTTTATATGTTCTCAAATAACCGCCCTTTCCGAGCTTGACCTTAATCATATCTTTTATTACTTCACCGTGGGTTTCTTTAGGCAAAAATTCAATAATATTTTTGCCAATCCATTTTTTTGGTTTTTCTATTTCCAAAATTTTTGCCGCAGAATCATTAAAAAAAGTAATGGTTCCTTTAAAATCAATTACCGCCACTCCGTCCAATATGCTGTTTATAAAATTCAAAAAATATTCCTTGCTGATATCACAAGAAATCTCGTTTTTATCGATTTTTTTCTCTTGTTCAAAAGGAAATGATGCCATAAATAATCAAGCTGATTAATAAAGGCCTTGTATATATAATTATACCATAATTCGGGAAAAATAAAAAAACCGGCAGAGAAACCTGCCGGTTATGCTACAAAAATGAACTATTCAGCACCCTGTGTTTTCGACTCGTTCGCACGCCGTACAGATGAAATCGCGAGCGAAAGCGCTCTTCGGACGACCATTCACCCACTCGGCGAAAATCGCCGAAAGAATATGGTTGTAATCGGCCGGCTCGCAGAAACGGTCGTAATCGACAACCTCTTCAAAATCATCCGCCAAAAAATCGGTTGACGTATCCGGCGGGTAGACGCAATAGGGGGAAAGTGATGGATAAACACGGCCTTGAACAAAAGACAATATCTGCCTTCCGCCGAGAAGGCAATACAGTACCACGACACGATCGTTAAAAAGAGAATAGAGTGCTCGGCGAGATTCCGGATTCCTCAACTGGCTAAGCCAGAACTGAATCTCGATTCGATCGATCGGCGTGGCACACTGTGCAAGCAGGTCATATGGCTCCTCCGCTTCCCTTGCCACGGCCTCTAAAAGATCTACGCCATAAATATTCAAAAACTCCTTCACATCCGGTTCGTCAAAAGAAGCGTTGGCGCTACGCTCCCGACGAAGCCACGCCAATCTTTGTTCCTTTTCCTCCGGATGGTTTCGCCGGTGAGCTCTTGTGCCGGCCAGCAATTCCTTGGAAGAAATTTCAAACAACATTATGCTCCCTCCTTTTTGTTTTATCCATTAATTCAAAAAATAGCATTTTTTACAAAAAATGTCAATCAAAAAACCGCCATTCAAATCATGGCGGTTTTTTATAATTATAATCTTCTTTACTCTTTAATAGTTACGATTACTTCTTTATCCGGCGCCATATACTCAACCAAGCGCTTTATTTCTTCAATGGCTTTGCCATTTGCCATTTCAATCGTTTGAGCCGATATCGCCGCCTCATCAGCTTGTTTAACCAATTCTGTCATTGCTTGGTTGTAACCATCGTCGTTTTCCAAAATTCGCTTGAATATCCCCTGTTTGTTCTCAACATTAATGTCTCCAACCAACCGTGAATTGAATATTTCCGAAGAAGCAATGGCGACTGATATTTTTTTGCCGGAAACTTGAATATCATCAGCCGAAGTCTTGGTCAAATCCACGCCAACATTCACTTCAACTACTCCCGATGCTTTTATCTCTTGCCCCCACAATAACTTTCGCCAAATACTGCTGTTATCTGTGCTGATTGTGGCGGACACCATCGACACGGCGGTTTCTGTCACCAAAAATCCTTTCTCCTGAAAAGCCGAGATAATGGTCTGACCGGAAACTTGACGCGCATTTTTTGAATCACGCCCCACGAGCCAGCCAATTGTGATGCCGGCTCCCAAAATAACGAGCGCCACCGCAAGCCCGAATAAAAACTTTTTATTCATATTAATTGCAATTTTCTTTCATGCAAGCATCTCTGGCTGAACCGGCCGGAATTTGCGCGCAAATATAGCACATATCAATTTCATCGGCCGAAGGCGCCGAACCACCCTGGTAACCTGACCCGCCCGAACCCATTGAAGCCCCCATACCTTCCATCATGGCCGACAAATCCTGAAATTGAACATTGCTCGGCGGTTTGAACATATTGGCGTCCGGCGACCACTTAACACATTTTAAATCCATGATTGTGTCCATATCAACACCTTGCTGTTGATATTCATCGGCTTCAGCCTGCATTTCTTCCATCTCTTCCTCGGTAATAGTCATTTTAATACCGCTGTTCGGCTGTTCGTCAGTCCACACATATTGAGTCTCGCCGGTTTTAATGAAATGTGTGTTATTTTTGCCAATTTCCGGCATATCAATCGCGATATCGCCACGCATCATATCTTTACCACCAAAATACAAAACTCCTTCTTGGCTAATATTCTCAATTTTCATTGAGTAATTGCATTTGTATGGCTTACCGGATTTTGCCATATCCTCAATCGTTGATTGGAATTCTTCAACCGAAGATTCGGCCGTGCCTTTTAAATTTTCTTCTCCTGTCTTGGCTTCCTTTTTACCGCAACCAACGGCAAAAAAAATCAAACCAAAGGCAAGCGCGAACACCATGATTTTTTTGGTCATATGTGTATAAATAAATAAATTATTTTTTTCTAAAAATATAAGCGATAATTCCCGCTGTAAAAACAGAAACCGTAATAAACAAACCCAATACAATTTGCGGTTCATTTTGCCAAGGTAATCTTATCAAATTCATTCCATAAATTCCAGAGAGCAAAGTCATTGGCAAAAGAAAAGCTGAAATAACGGTTAAAATAGTGATAACCCGATTAGTTCGTTCCGAAACAAGGGTGGCGTTTACACGGTGCAATCCTTCAATTACATCCCTATAACCGTTGGCTTCCGACCACATTTTTTCAATTTCATCGCGCACATTATCAAAATAATTATTTAATTCTTTTGGCAAAAATTCTCGATCAACGCTCGCCATAATATTCATTGTAAAACGCTGTGGTTCCAAAATGCGCCTGGTGGTCAAAACAGAACGACGAGTCAAGGCCAATTCTCGCGCCACACTTCGTAATTCATTTTCATAAACATCATCTTCGGCTTCGGATAAATCTTTAGCGATTATCTTCAAACATGAATTTGCTTCTCGAAAAAGTTTTTCCAGAAGAACATAAAGCAAATAGCTCGACCCCTTGCCAAACCACATTTTTTTTATTTTCGCGCTCTGTGTAACTCTTTCAAAAATATGATCCAGATATGGGTTAGGGTTTTTACAAATAGTTATTAAGCAATCTTTAGTCAAAAATATATCAACCTCACGTCCACGAATTTTTCTTCTTTCAGTATCATAGTAAGGTAAAACAGCAATCAAGAATAAATAGTATTTATAAATTTCTACCTTCGGTCTTTGCCATTCCGACATTACATCTTCAATATCAAGAGTGTGGAATTTGTAATTCTCTTTCAAAAAATCTGCGGTTTTTTCATCCACCTCGCTAATATGAATCCAACTACATTTTTTACTCGTAATTTTGTCTATCGACATGATTTTATTATGATTATTTTCCGTTTTTCATTCTCTCCGATAACCTCTTGCCAATTTTCACTATTTCTTCATCAGTCGCTCCAAAATGATTGGACTTAATCATATAATAATGATTTTCGTCAATCAACAAATCAACTCGGAAAGGCGTTTTACTGCCTCTCGAGGTAACCAGATAATGCTCCCACGAATAACTTTCATCTTTTTCAAATTTATAACCTTTTTTTTCATACTCCATTCTTTCATCCGCTTCGTTTTCATCGTTAAGCACCACAATAATATGCGGGCCACCCGGTTTATCGCCATACGGTGTATGGTCAAAATCTTCGCTGTATTCTGTATAATAACTGCAAATAGCGTCGCTCACCATACTATCGTCTGCCGCTCTAACGATCGGCTTGCCAATCGCCTCTTCAACAATTTCTTTTGGAAAATATTTACAAACATCTTCCATGGCCGAAAGCCCTTTACTTTTCTCCGCGGTTTCTTTGCCCGGTTCAGGACCCGGACCACCGGACGGCGGACCACCACAACCGGCAAGTGTTATGGCCATTGTGAGAGCCATCGCTCCAAAAATATATTTTTTGAGCATATTTACCGAGTTAAATTAATATTAAAAAATCCAAATTAATATTATCAAACAAAACACCCACACGGCTTTTTGCGCAAAATTTCTTTTTGTTGCCGGGGCGTATGCAAGTATTTTACCTGAACCGCTTTGCCTTTGGCAAATTTTTTATCAAGCGGTGAATTGTGGCTATACCCTCGACGCGCCATTTCTTTAACCAATTTCTCATGACGCAAAAATAACGCTTTTAATTTTCCACGCCAGCGCAGAGTTTCCGGATGCTGACTGTACCCCTTTTTATTTTCAATTAAAACCGTCCAAATGGCGTGCACCTCACGATGCTCGCCGAGCAGGTGCTCTCGACACAAATGTTTTGGGGCAATATCCCAAACCCTCATAATTTTTCAATTTCCTTTAAATCTTTGTCCGGAAAATACAATATGGCAAGGCCGATTATAATTCCACCCACCGCGCTGTAAATATGCTCGCCATTCATCACAAAATAATCAAAAGCATCAAATACATACCAAATACCGCGCCAAATTAACACTAGCCCAATAACTGTGCCAATATTTTTAATAAAATAGAGCGGTGTGATTTTTTTTCTAAAACACATATATATAAAAAAATTAATTATCTAATTAACAATTGCTTTCGCAATTAAACATTTCTATTGCATCGCCATACTCGGAAGCGCAATTTTCTACACACGCCTTGCAGGCGACAAATTCATCGCTCAAAATCAGCTCGCACTCACCCTGAACCATACCGCAAGAGGCGAACTGTCGACATTTATCGCCAAGCATATATATCTCGGTGCAAACCTCGGCCGGATTCGGCCCACAAACAATATCCATACCGTGGCAATTTTCGATTCCGCAATCGTCCGAAGCAACCGGCTCATCGTCTCCATCACCCGGTTTAAACACATTTTCATCATACCAATCTTTGTCAAAACCCATATTCGCGCAGAATTCTTCTGTTTGGCAACTAATCGAACTGCAATAATCACAAGGCGGGCAAACAACGCAATTGTCGGGGCAGGCCTCAACCGTAAACTCCGAACAAACGACTTTACTTTCCTGAGCCGGCTCTTTCACAACCGGTTCGGTCCTGCAACCCGCTCCCACAAATATAATAAAAACCGGCAAAAAAACCAGTATTTTTTTCATATAAAATATTATATATTGAATAAACTTTATTTAAGCATAACAAAAATCCCGCCACTTTTCAATGACGGGATTTATTTTCTATTTACTTATTGAATATTTATCATTTTTGCTACCAACACTTCTTCATCGTTCTTTGACCCAAAAACGATAATATTTTGACCAGGAGCCAAAGCGGACAAACCGACTTCGGTTGAAGAAGTAACAATTATCGTGCCGGCTTCCGACAAAACAACTTGCGCTTCAGACGCATTATTCAAAATGGTAATTCGGTTTGATTCAATATTTAATATACTGCCGAATATTCTCACCGGTAATTCCGAATCTTCTTTTGCTAAATTATACATCATACCCGAACCGTCCTGCATCATTATTTTGCCTTCAAATCTCTCGCCCGTCATGCTCACTGGCGACGCGCCACCGGCTTTCAAATAGGCATAATTCTTGCAAGCGGGCTTCCACCCCTTGCCCATACTCATCACCACAACGATAGCAACAACCAAACCAAGTCCAATCATCACCAATGCCAAAAACATTTTGATCACAAAATGCCCGATTGACGTCTCCGCCACGCAACATTTTGACGCGCTCGAGGGCGCGCTTTTTTTTGCCTCCTTTTTCTCCATATAAAAAAATTAGAAGTTATTAAAAATTATTGTTTTTCCAACTTGTTTATTATACCACATTTTTTTTAAATTTTATACACCACATCTTTTCTTTCAACCGCGATATCCCAACCGGCTCGGCGAGCATAAATATATAATTTTTTGTTGGGATTAAAGCAAATCGGATTTTCAACCATTTTCAAAAAAGCGATGTCCACTTCCGAGTCGCCCACTCCGATTGAACCGGCAAGAGTCAAATTCTCTTTTTTTATCGCTCGCTTCAAAATTTTTTCTTTGTCGCCAATAAGCTCTTCTCGCAAAACACGACCGGTGTATTTTTTATTTTTATCCATTTCAAAAACACGGCCATAAACTTTATCAAAACCCCAACCGACGCAAAATCGATTAACCAATTCAAACGGCGAACCGGAAATGGCTAAAAGAAAATATTTTTGCTTTTTTAATTTTTTGACCAAGCCTCTGGTGTGACGATACACGCGATTTTTATGGAACTTGGCGACACTTTCCACAATTTTAATAAAATCATCATGCTTAATTCCTTTGATGTGCTTTTCAAACGAACGAACCACCGCAAACAAATATTTTTCATAGCCCCCCTGTCGGTCCGACCATTTTTTGTAGGCCTTTTCGTAAGCACAGCGCGCCTCAATCGGAAACAATCCATCTTGCACCATGGCTTCGGTAATTTCAATCAACAAACTGGAACGAAATATCGTTCCGTCAACATCAAATATGGCGAACTTTTTTGGCATATTAATTATGTTCTTTTATCGGATTTATTCCACTCAATAATCCGGCCGGCTCGGCGTTCCATTTTGTCGGCCAGACGCAAATATTTTTGATTCTTTTTGGGATAAATCCGCTTGTGCAGAGCCCTGTCAATCGCTTCGGCAATATAGTGCAAATTTTTATCAGATGTTACCCAATCGGTTTTGAATCTGACGCAAATCAAACGGCTTTGCCGAATAACTAACGAGCACTTTTTTACCATCGCTGTTCTTGAAATATTCATGAAAATACGACAAGACCAACTCGCGAATTGTTTTGTGCACCGGGTCGCGGAAACGCAGAACCGCGTGGTTGGTTTTGCTAATAGCCCCCCAATATCCGTTTTGCCGAAAAAGCACAACCACATGATCATCGTCGCCCTTTGTTTTGAGGTCAAGAAGTAACGGTTTTTTGCCATGATACCAAAGAGCCACGGCTGCCACAAGCGCACCCTCCAAACAATGCATTTTGCGCGCTTTGAGTGAGAATCGGGGCGACATATATGTTTCACCGTTTTTCTCGTGGTTCATCGGAATTGTGTCCAAAAAATCCTGGATTTTGATGGGTGTCCGCAGGTTTTTGAAAATTTTTTGTTCGGATTTGGAAATGTCGAACAATTGTCGCATAACCAAAATTTTACGGCGCTTCAACATTCCCGGCGCTCGGATTCGGGTCGTGCGGATCGGGACAAGCCCCTTCAAAATTCGCTTGCGCGTTGCAAAGGGTGCCATCTATGCGTTTGCACATCGGTATTTCCGTGCCAACACCTTGCACCTCTCCGCCGGTAATGGCGCAATATACCTGAGCTTCATCTTCGTATCCGGTGACTTTTACTCCGCCCACCGGACATTCGCCACGGAATAACGCCCATTCTTCGCACTGTCGGTTGTCTTCAAAATAACATACTCCATATTCTCCACCGTCGGGTCTTTTTTGTATAGATAAATTCCCGCCTTTTTCTGCGCAGTTCACACTCGCCGGATTAGCCAAACCAACCGGCGAAGTTTGTTCCTCGTCCGCAACCTCCGGAGTCGCGCCATTCTCTTCGGTGGTTTGCACTGCCTGTTCATCGGCCGGCTCCTTGGCTTTATCAAATCGCATCAAAAAAAATGACACGACCGCCACTACCACCACGCCAACAAGGGCGAATATGATTTTTTTGGTCATAGATAAATAAATTAAATTAAATATTTTTAATCATCTTCAACTTCTCTTCGCGCGATAAATTTTTTATTTTGCACTCGGCTTTGGAAGCAAGCGAGCGATTACGAAACTTTTTCACGTAAACCAATTTCACCGGCCGTCGAGCGCGTGTGTATTTTGCGCCAAGCTTCAAATTATTATGTTCGCGCACGCGCCTTTCCACATCAACCGTAACTCCAGTATATAACGTTTTATCGGCGCATTCAACAATATACAAATAATACATAATTTATTTTTGTGTTGGATTCTGGTCGTGCTCATGAACAATGGCCAAAATAATGACGACTACAATGAGCAACACCACGCCAATTATAATAATCATATTCCTAAATTAAAAAATTATTCGGTTTGACGTCTTCCTGCCTTCACCCGCGACCGACGTGTTTTGGATTCCAATCGGCGTAATTTGGAAGCCAAGGTCGGTCGGGTCGCTTTGCGCTTTTTTGGCACATGCAAAGCGCGGACAACGAGCGCCTGCAACCGAGCAACGGCCAAGGCGCGATTTTGCGGTTGCGTTCTCTCTTCTTCCGACATTACCACCACCTCGTCGTTTGAATTAATCCGGCTCGTCAATTTCACCCGCACCCTCGCTTTTTCATCGTCAGACAAAACCCGCGAACGCCCCACCGGCCAATGCACAGTCGCTTTGGTCGATGTCTTATTCACATTCTGCCCGCCCGCACCCGATGACCGAGCAAATGTGACGCGGAGTTCGGATGGTGGGATTTTAATCATACATTATAGCGCCTAATATTTATTTTGTATTTACATTTTGGAAAATTCTTACAACTAAGGAATACCCCATAAGGACCTTTGCGACGAACCATATTACCACCGCATTCCGGACAAATTATTTTTTCCTTATTTTTCTTATTCGACCGCTCCAATTCCATCACAAATATTGATTCAGCGCCATCTTTTGTCATAATAAAAACCTTTTGCTTCGCTCGGGTCATGGCAACATACATCAAGCGCCTTTCCTCAGCATTCGGATATCCTTCACGCTTGCTTAAAACAATATCCAAAATAGGGTCATCGGATATCTCCGAGGGAAAACCAAGCCTACCGGAATTTACATCAAGTATTATAACATAATCCGCCTCAGAACCTTTAGCGGCGTGTATAGTAAGAAATTCGACTGATAAATTACCAAACTCGTTATTGAATTTTTGCCAATTTTCAGGTGCGTTATGTCTATAACGCCCTAAAAGTAAAACAGAAACTTTCTTATTCGCGCACTTTGCTTGTTTATTTAAATCACTCAATATCTCACGCAAAAAATAAATGGTATCATTATAATTTTTTTCATGTATTATTTTAATAGGATCAAAATTTACAATAGTACCGGAACAAACTTCTTTATGAATTTGACTGGGGTTTTTCAAAATAAACTGATTAGAAATAATTGCCAATTGATTATTAAATCGATTTGTGACAGCAAGCTGATTTTTTCTTGTAAATCCATAATTATCTTGAAATTCGGACATTAAAGAAACATCTGAACCAGCGAAACGGAAAATAGATTGCCAATCATCTCCCACGCAAAATAATTTTACAAACGGATTTTGCGCGCAAATTGCCTTGATTAATTTTGATTTACTCTCTGAAAAATCCTGAAATTCATCGATAATAACATACTTAAAATTAATCGGATAACGACCATCAGAAATATAATTCGCCGCTTCAAGAAGCATGTCGTGAAAATCAACAGTGCCGGATTCCTTAATATAATTTTCGTACTCCTCATATAGAGGTACGAAGATTTTCAAAAAAGCCATCTCTCTCGGGCTCTGCCTTTCTATAATTTTTTCTCTCAATATTTCCGGCGTGTAACACCTTGATTTGCTTAAATCCAAAAATGTCGCAAACAATTCCGCTATTTTCTTAATATCATAATTTTCCTTTTTGATAATCGAAATTATTTCCTCTGTACTCATGCTTTTTATCAAAACTTTTTCCGATAATAATTTCTCCTTTAAAATTTTTTCCCAATCATTTTCAAAAAAATCATAACTATAGGTTTCAATTAATTTAGTTTGATACTGCTTATGCAGGTTGCGTTTCCATTCCATATCAGCACGATATTTAATAGATTCTTTATAATTCTGTTCTTCGTTGCGAGTAAAATGAACCATGCCATTTTTATTGATGCCAAAATGTTCTAGATAAATATCAAAATCAGGCAAATAAAAATCCGGCTTATATTGGCGAAAAAATTTTGTCGCCGTTTCATGCTTGTACGGCGCTTCATATATATAATTAATGCCGTTTATAAACAAATAATTGGCAATCATCACCTCCTGCTGGCTTTTCATTTTTTCATTTTTTAAAGAAATATATTCTTTTACTAAATTCTTTTGATAATATTCATCAAGGTTTTCAAATACAGGCTCGGCATTAATCGGTTTAAAATAATAAGCAAAATATTGCAAAACATTCCATATGTATGATTTGTCCGATAATAAATTATTAAATTTGTTATTCAAAAAAATTCTGCGTTTTAAACTGTCGCCGTCAAAAGCCATCTCAGGCTTTTTACCGCGAACCTGCCCTATTACAGACAAGCCGAAGCTATGGAAAGTGCGGACTTCCAAATTTTTATTACCGAATTTTTTTATGACTCTTTCTGATAACTCATTAACGGCGCGACCAGTAAAGGATAATAGCAAAATATCTTTCGGCTGAACATCCAGCCGTTCAATTAAATAAGCCAGTTTGCCAATTATCGTTGTGGTTTTTCCGGTACCGGCACCCGCAACGAGCAAGGTATTATTTTCATCAGATGCAATCGCGTTTAATTGGTCGTTATTACAAGGAATTTTCTTTTCATTCAATACATGCTTAATGATTGGGATTTCATTCTGAACAAAATTAGTATTATGCGGGTCAATAAATAATTCTCGACCTCGCAAATAACAATCTAAAAAGGTTCGTACTTTCAAAATCAGGGGATTCTTATTTTTTATTTTTTCAAATTTTGTAGGAATTAACTCGTATAAATGATTGTGCGTGCCACGCCATAATTGATATTGCATGTCTGATAAATAAAAAGAATTCGATAATAATTCATCGAATTCCTTTAGTGCTTGTTCGAAATCGTCTCTATAATCATTTAAAATTAACAATAGTTCATTATCTCTTTGGTGAATATAAACAAGGCGTACTATAAATAAACCCAATACTACGGCAATTACGATCAATAAATATATTAAATCCATGAAAATAACATTTAATATTTTCTTAACTTTGCACAGTGCCAGACCTATTCATGAAACATAAAGACCACAACTGCATTAATTTTCAATCTCCCTTTTCAACTTCTCAAGAATGCCAACCATCGCTTCGGTATCGCGCTCGCAATACGCCAACATGTCATTTTTTAATTTCTCTCGCTCGGCTTCCGGCGTTTTTTCACTGGTCAAAACCGGCCAACTGGCCGAAGCCGTCCCGCCTTCTTGAATGGCCAAAGATTTGTATGAAAGTTCGGGGCAAAGAACAGGCAAAACCGACTTCAGCGAAGCGCTACCTTGAAACTCGCTGTCAGCATACATCTCATTCTTTATTTTAAAGATATCATACAAATCAAAAATCCGTTCATTCACATCATCCAAAAAATCAGCGTACTCGGGCATCATTTTTGCCATTTCTTCATTGCGCGTCTTTTCAAAATTTTTGAACCACACAATCACACTGCCAACCGGCCCAATGTCTCGCTTCAATTGCGCGAGCAATTCCGGCACCGGATTCTCAAACTTTGTGGCCAAAAATTCCAAGTGTTTAATTTCACCATCGGGCTTGTCTTGCACATGCAAAGAATATTGGAAAGGGATGGCCTGATACGGACGCGTGCCATCAAACAAAGGGATGGCCACACCATAAGTTTCATAATCAAAAAAATACAACGGATATTCCAGCTTTTCCAATTCCCGCCGAATGACCGGCGCGTTTATTTTTGTGAACGGCTCTTCCGGCGCGTACCCGATCCGATCAAGCAAATCATCAGACAAATTTTCCGGCGCCACAATCCCCCGCCTCAACAAAATCAATAATTTTTTGGGGTCAATTTGCTCGGCCATTTCCGCCACACCGCCCACACCCTCACAATAATATTTGATATACTCGCAATTTTTGGGAGTGGCACACAATTCAATCAAACGCTTGTCCGGCGCTTCCCGCCATTCAAACATCGCAAGCGCCTTGTTTATTTCTTCTTTTATTTCATCCATTTTTTCCAAAACTTCGTCGGTAATATCTTCACTGATAAATAATTTTTCCGGTTCAATCGCGCCATGTCGAACATACTCATTATTCAAATGGACCAAAAAAGTTCGGCCGATTTTTACGCCCGCCTCTTCAAAACAAATCCGCTGAAAACCAACATCATAAATATGCTCCGGTTTTACTTTAGTTGTCATTTTTACTTCGCGCAAATCCCACTTCTCGCCATCGCGTGTCAAAATATCCGCCCGGCAAGTCAAAAACTCGGTCATAATCGTGGGCTGGTAAATCACTTTGGCCGTGCCACTCAAAAGCTCTTTTGTGTTTTTGAAACCCTCTTTATTGAAACCTTTTGCTTCAACTCCACCCGGATAAACTTGGCGCGACAGCACATCCACCTCCCTGCCCTCCGCAAACCGGCGCAATGTATCCAGCGAATCTGCCGGCAACAAATCCGGTCGATGAATTTTCAACCACAACCAAATCGGGCATTTGATATATAGATTAAAATTGGATTTTGTTAGCATAGATTTTTATAGCTAATTTTATATATTATCCCACTTTTATTGCCTTTGGACAAGCTTAAAAAAAATGAAGCCCCGCGATTGCGGGGTTTTATTTAATATTGACAAAATAATTATATTATCATATACTTCTCTGTCCTGGCTGGACGAAGGTAGTTCTGTTTGACACGATATAAATACTGTCCCAGCCAGGACTTTTTTATTTCATATTGACAAATAGCTCGTTTTATGATATATTCCTTTGTTCTGGCTGGACGAGAGGGCGCGTGTCAAAAACGACTTGTGCAATGTCCAGCCAGGACTTTTTTATTTCTTTTACGTTTGATTTTTTGGATTGTGCATTTTTTGCACATTCCTCTCGAAAATTATATGTAAATTTAACTAATTTCAACACTTCAGCCTAGGGTGAAGTGTTGATTTTTGGCTAAAATTAAATAAATATATAGTTATACACACAAACCTATTCCAATTTTACGAGTTTTATGCTATAATGGAAATACCTAAACCTGCATATCGAACTGTCACCGGACGGTGGCGTGACTGGGACAACCAGTATAGAATGCATGGTTGGAAACACCCCGTAAGGGGTTGTTTTTTATTTAAAATTCCAAACATCATTCTCCTTATTTTTTATAAGATTCCTATAAATATAATCATTCGCTTCAAAAGACCGCCGAACACTACCAGCAATCATATCAGCCAATTGGATAAGTTGATTGCCTTTTGAATCGACCAATTTACAATTTTTAATTATTTTTTTATCTCCACTGTTTAATTGTTTTTTTAAATATGCCAAAAAATTTTTTCGGAAAACCCTGTCTCCGCTTCCATCAATTTTGACCTTGGCGTTATTAATGGCATTACTATGCTTTAATACGGTTTTAATAGCATAACTGTAAAATGAGCTTTTGTTATTTTTTAATTCATCGCTTTTAATTACCATCTTATCTATCGCCAAGCATCTATAATAAAAATTAAACTTTTTTACTGTCGATAAAAATTTCATTCTGACATCTTTGCTTGATTTAAAAAATTTAAATTCCATATCATCAGGAAATTTTAATCCCCTTTTAAGCTCCTTAATCGCGACTGCTGTTTTTTCCGCCTCTAATTCATCTTCAAAAATTACGAGAGCGATTAGAAAATATCTGGTGGAACCTTTGTTTAATTTAAAGCCCGGATCGCCAGAGTCGTCAATAAAAACAAGCATAATTCATATTTTTATAATATTGCAATATTTCAATTAACTTGCTTTCGTATAATAAACAAACCTCCCAAATTTATTATTCTGCTTTAATTTACCTTCCTTCTCCAATTCCTCCAAATAGCGGAAGGCGGTGGCGCTCGAAATGCCCAATTCTTTTTGCACATCATTGTTGGCAATCTTTTTTTGGTGTTCAAACAAAGCCATCACTTTTGCCTTGTTCTGATTTTTGATTTCCTTTTGCCTTTCGTTGTACACGGCAACTTCGGCAAATTCCTTTTTTTCATCTTCAAGCTCTCTGCTCAAGGCAAGCACCTCGCGCTTAAGGGTATAGATTTTAAATCCGGCGAGGATGATGATGATGGCGAATAGGATGACGAGGGTGAGAGGCATAAAATTAATATTTTAAAAAAATTTATCAAATAAAGACAGTATAATGGATGCGACACTTAGCAACAAAGCAAAAAAGGCAATATATAAAGCTCTTTTAGTGTAGCGTCTTTGCAACTCCGCGACTCCGACATTCGCCTTTGCAAAATGTTGCATAAGTATTTCTGTTTTTTTATTCGGATCACCAACTACCTGATTCGCATAATCACCAACCTGAGTAATTAATTCTTTATCGGAATATCCTTGTGTCGGATATATTTTTTCATGTTTATTCATATTTAATTTTATCAATTTCTTTCATTATTCTACCTGTCTCAACAAGCGCCACGATAATTTTTTGATAATGTTCAATATCGGAGTTTGATAAATTGCGACCTTTGCGATCTTTGAGCCATTTTTGGGCAGGTTGATAGCCACCGATGTAAAATTCCCAGGCGATTTTAGGAACATCGCCAAAAAATTGTGCTTTGTTAATAAACACATTTTCTTCATTATAAATAACCTTTTCAACCAAATTATCGCCGGGTTCTGAATAGGTCGTGATAAAATTATTTATTTTTGGACTCTCAAACAAATGCAAATGGCGCAATTCCTCGCCCAATTTTGCTAAATCAAAAAATTGTTTTTCATCTTTCGGGTACGGCACGCGCGGAAAATCTATTTTCAAAAACTCTTTATATTTTTCACCATAACTCGGACTGTTCAAAATCGCGTATATATAATCAAATATGTTTTCGGGAGTCGCTTGCCCAATAATTTTTTCTATTTGCTTTACGATCTCTTTATTGAAATTTGGAATTTTTGATCCATCTTCCATATATAAATAAAGTGGTGCTAATGATTTGACACCTTGCATTCCTGGACGCGACCAGCTCCTGGATTTGCTAATATATTTAGAAAGGAAAATTGGTGAGGATTTTACCTCTATACCACCTCTCATAAATATTAGACCAACATTATCTTTGGCTATAAAATTTTTCATCACTTTATACCGGGCACGTTCAATAACATTTGGTTCATAATAAACATACTGATTATCAAATGGCCTATAAGTTACTTTTTGCATTTTTCTTTCTTCGATAGATTCATTTTTCAACTTTTGAATTGTTTTCTTAGCGCTATTTTCCTCTTTAGCGCTATATAATTGTTTGAGTAATTCCTCTTTAGTTGGTGCCACCAAAATACTATCAGCCGAAGTGACAATGCCAACATTAGAAACAATAAACAAATCATTTACAAAAAACCCCTTATCGTATTCATCTTTTCCTTGAAAATTTTTGTTTACAAAATAGTACTGATGCTGATCTAATTTAATTTCTGTATATTTTATTTCGTCATTATTCAATGCATTAAATTTAACCTTTTTCGTACCGTACAAATCAGAGACGAAAACCTTGGCATCCTTTTTAGCGCCTTTATTTTTCTTTTTCACAGCAATTATAATAGCTACACCCTGCTGTATACCGAAAATATTTTCGTCTACACTTCCATCTGGGTGCTTTTCTTTTTTCTTAACATTTCCGTGAAGATCTACTATATGAATTTCATCAAAAGTCTGTGCAAGTTCCCAACGCATTCCTCTAAAGGTTGTATTGTCCAGATAACTATGATTAGTAATAAACCCTAAAACGCCTTCACCGTTTTTATCTATTAAATTTTCTGAAAAGGCAATAAACTTAACATAATCATCATTTAACCATTTTGGATTTTTTTCTTTTAATTTAAGTAAGCCTCCTGGCTCAAATTTATATTTGTCTACTAATCTATTCGCACTCTCAAAATTATTACTAGACTCACCAGAATACGGCGGATTTCCTAAAACTACCATTATCGGCACCTTAACTTTAATAATGTTAGCTTTTCTGGATTTATCAGAAATTGCTTTGGCCAAACCAAAATCAAAAAGGGTGTCGTGTTCTTTGTCGCCTTTTTCAAGAGAATTTGTGAGATACAGACCGATCCGTTCGTCGCCGATATGAACACCGTTCTCTTTCAAAAAAGAAGAGATTTTTAAATGCGCGATAGTGTACGGCGCCATCATTAATTCAAAACCATAAAGCCGCGGGATTAAGTCCTCTTTGATATAACTCTGCCAACGACCCTCCTGGCCCTTAAACGATTCTTTGATTTGCCTAATGACCTCATTCAAAAATGTCCCTGTGCCGGTGGCTGGATCTAGAATTTGAACTTTATGGATCTTGTCTTTGTATTTTTTACCCTGAGACTCCTTAACAATGTCCTCTTTCATAGCATCGACAAGTCCGCTCAAGCCAAATTCGATTTTTAAAATTTCGTCTATTGCGCGCACGATAAATCGTACCACCGGCAATGGCGTATAAAACACACCCATTTTCTTGCGTTCCGCCGGATCATATTCCTGCAAAAAATCTTCGTAGAAATGAATAATGGGGTCGCGGCTATCGTCTTTTTCCACTTTGTAATAATTGTTTATTATCGCGCGAACATCGGCGTGCACGAATTCCTCACACAGTTCCGTAACAATAAAGCCGATGCGTTCATCAAAATCCTCGCCGGTGATATGGTCAAAAAATTTACGTAAAAATGGATTGGATTTCGGCACTAAATCGCGCGCTTCTTGCCGAGAGAAAGTGTCGGGTGTTTGGTCGTGAAAACGAGCGACAAACAAACCATAAACAACCGTCTGCGCGTACATGTCTGCAAATTTTTCATAATCCAAATCATTGAGTAACAAATTTTTTATAGCATTGTATATTGACAATAAACTCGCGTTCTTAACTTCGTTTTTTTCGTTCAGATACTTTTTGATGTTGTCTCGAATGCGACGCGCCTTGCCGGCCATGACTTTGGCGAGTACGGCGCCGGATTTTATCGGTTCTTTGGCTTCATTGATAAATTCTTTAATTGTATCTTCTAAATGCGAAAAATTGTTTTCGTCCGCCACTATTTCACCGTCCTTTATTTCGGCGATCTTCACTGTTTCGTATTTTTGACCGTTGCGAAAAAAACGAAACTCTAAACAATCCGTGAGAATTAAATTGGAATAGCCAAAATAACGAGCAAGTTGTTCACCTTTTTCTGTTTCGCCAAGCGATACGCCTATATCTTTGGCTTCGGCATAGGCGGCGGCCACTTTTCCTTTCATAAACACAAAATCCGGCGCACCGTATTCGCTCCGTTTGGGGTCGTTGATCACATTAAGGCCAGAGATGTCGCCGAACAACTTTTCTAAAGCCGGACGATAAGCATGCTCTTTGGCTTGACCTGATTTATATTTTTCTATTACTGATTTTACAAATTCAGATACGCAATTATTTGTCATATTTTTATCTAAAAAAATTATTTATCTGACTCGACCCAATCGCATAAACCTCCATATTATCGTATTTGATAATATTACCCGGCATATCCACACATGCCACATGGTCGCAAAAAACTATTACCGGTTGCACAAATGTTATTGCGGGATTTTCTTTTGCCAATTTTTGTTGCGCTTTTTTTGAAGCAGTTTTTACTTGTTTTATAACATTCTGCGGATATCCATTTTTTTCTATAATATCATCTTCCGCGCAATAAGTTATTCTGCCTGACCAATTTTTTACTTCTAGACCATAATATTTTCCATTCTTTTTCACCAAAAAATCCAAATCACCATTTTTTGTTCTAAAATTTCTTGTGTATTCCAAATTCGAAATATTTTTTAATATTTTTTCAACATAATCTTCGCCCTCTTTGCCTTTTTCATAATTTTTGGCTTTATTAACAAGACGCAAAACAAATTCTATCAAAATAACCGAGCCAACTGCCAAAATAAAAATCTGAATGTAATAAAGAAACGAATGCCAATCAGAAGTAAAAAAATATTTGCCAAAAAGTAATGCGCCCATTACTAAAACGGTCACTACAATACTATGAATAAAATCATATTTTGCGATTTTTCGTTTTATGTATGACATGCCTGAATATTTAATCTAATATATCATACCCCCAGATCATCAATAATTCAAGCCAAAACAAACACTTCACCCTAGGGTGAAGTGTTGAAATTTTTTGACCCCCAGACCTCACCCCAACCCTCTTCCCGCAATGAATGCGGGACTTCGCCTTGTTTAGGAGAGGAGGGTTATTTTTTCAACAATTGAAGAATCAGGCGAATAATTTTTTCTTTTTGTTTGGGCGCGCTTTCCGCCACAATAATAGTCAACGCGGTTAATGCCGGAGAAGTGATTTGGCGGGATTCAAGCAAACCGGCCTTTTTCAAAAACCAGGCGAAAGCAAAAGCTCCGCAACGCTTGTTGCCGTCTGTAAAAGGATGATTTTTGACCATAAAATACAAAAGATGAGCCGCTTTTTCTTCCACGGTCGCATAAAATTGTTTACCCCCGAATGACTGCATGATATTACCGACAATGCCATCAACGGAACCACTTTGTTTTTCCAGCGCAAAGATTTTTGATATTGTTTTATTCTTTTGCAATTCATTTTTGAATTGAACAAGCGCTTCATGCAATTGTTTGGCTGTTAAGTCCACTGATTTTTTTGTTTCGCCCTTGCCGATCAAATCGTCTTTATCATACGCTTCAAGAGACAGCCAGGTGTCGGCAAAAGCGGAAACCAATTCCAAAACGCTTTCGCGGTCAACACTTGAACTCGCGGGTAATAATTGTTTAATATTTTCTATCGCTTTTTGAAATTCGGCGTAATTGTTTTTTATTACTTTGGGGTTAATGGTGAAGCCCTTGGTGATGTGCGCTTTCAAAATTTTAGTTGCCCATCTGCGAAATTCAATCGCTCGTTTTGAATTAGCGCGATAACCGACGGCTAAAATAATGTCCAAACTATAGAAAACAACCGGTTTATCCGAATTTGCAATATGCATTTTTTGCATATTGCTTTTTTGGTCTATTTCTTTATCTTTGAAAATACCCTTGATATGACGCGAAATTACCGATTGGTCTTTTTCAAATAATTTACCAATATCCACCTGAGTAGCCCAAAGAGTATCCAGATTTATGTCTTTTTTAATTTCAATCCCACCATTTTTTGATTGATAAATTACGATTTGATTTTTGTTTGTTCTTTTTTTGGCCATAGATAAAAAATAATGGCTACCCCTTACGCCGCCATATCAAAACCCTCGCACCGTTCCTCGAACTCCGCGAGCAAGCCCTCGAATGTTTCCAACTTGTTTCTGACCGCCGGCGTGGCGTTGGTTCCATCCAAAATTTGTTTTTGTTCTTTGAGCGATGCCGTCAATTTGGCAAAGACCTGGTATTCCGCGTTTGTCACTTTGCTGTCCGGGTCGCAATTCATATTCGCGAGCAATTCTTCCAGCTCCGCGCTTTTCAATCCCAAATAGAAAACCGGCAATGTGGTCATTTCGGCGCGTTTGAGCTTGTTGTTTTCCAATTTGATACCATAGCGCACTCTGGCTCCGCCCCGACCCGCCACTTCTTTAATTTTTTTAATCTTCTCGCCCGTGCGCTCGCCGGCTCCGCCTTCATGCACTTCGTCAAAAGCGCAAATCGCCTCGCCGGTGCTTTTGTTCACAATAATATTGTCCACTCCGCCATTTTTGTTGTAATCATCATAGGCCGAAGCGCGCACCACCAAAAAATCATCTTTCAAAATTTTGTGGAACAATCCGGTGACCGCCATTTCCATCAATCCGTTTTTGTTTTTGGCTTTTTCTTGTCGCCAACGCTCCACAATTGCTTCTTCGGTTTTGTCGCCGAATTTCTCGCGGTAAAATAATTGCACTTGCGGGACTTTGGCTCGACTGAATTCCACTTCCCTTTCGCGCACCCATTCTTTATCTTCTTTGACTTGTTTGGCTGTGTGTGGGCCCTCGGCATAGCCGTTCATGTTGAGTGAGCCGTCGGAATTCAAAAAATTATTCAAGCCGTATTTTTTCTCAACTTCTTTATTCACTTGTTCGGAAATTTTTTTCATCATTCCCAAAAGTTGGTTGGCAAAAAATTCCGGAGATTTTCTTTTTTCCGGTGATTGGCGCGGTTTTAGGCGGTCGAGTGGCACAAACTCTCTTGGTCTTTCCATAGGCCTTTTTTAGCTTATTTATAATGAAAACTTGTGTTAATTATACTCTTTTGAACCCAAAAAGTCAAAAGATGCTCTATTGACAAAAGCCTTAATAATTGCTAATTTGCTTATGTGTTTTTGCACTTTTACATTTCAAATTCCTTTAAAAAAAGGAAAAGGGGCCCAAAATGGATAATAAAAAACTCGGCCGGTTGGCTTGGGAAATCTTTCTGTTGGAAGAAATTACTATGATGCTGACTATTTTGCCTACAATTTTCATAACCAGAACCATCCTTGATAGAATATTTCAACAGTCGGCTGACACCACTCCACCATTTTCTGGTACATCTTATATTTTTTTATTTTGCATTTGTATGTTTGTCGGATTATTGCGGGCTTTTTATTCAAGAAGTAAATATCGCGATGGAGCGTACAAGTTTACGCTTGATAGACTGACAACGGGAATGATTGCCGGCGCGATGCTGTGTTTTACTATGTTCACTACTTTTGTGGTTTATGATTTTGTAACCCAAGAAATAATGAGCGGTATCCAGGCTTGCGTGGTTGCTGTCATTATTTGGATAGGGGCGAACATTATCTTGGCCAAGGAATTTGAATCGTACAATAAGAAGCTAAACAGCGCCAAAGAAGAAATGAAAAGGCGCGCTCTTTAAACACGTTCATTTTACAAGGAGAATGGCGATGGAGAATGAATCGGCCGAGATTGGTTCGTATTTTTTCTTTTGCATTGGATGCGGACTGCGAGTTACCGTTGATAATGCTTCGGATATTGATACCGCCAAGGTGAAGTTCTTCCGCCTGCATGACGACTTCAACATGGTGCACAAGGCCCCGCACTGCGATGCTACGCACTACCGTTGCAAAAGTCCTGACGGAACATCGACCGAGTTCTGACCTTTCTTGCCCGCAAAGAGCAAACAAACCCCGTAAACAAGCGGGGTTTTTCTTTTATGCCGTTTTCCTCATTCATCCGCCAATGCTTTACAAAACACAAAAAATATGCTAGGTTAAAAATATTCATTTGAAAGGAGGTTCGCGCAATGGAAAGCAAAAATGAATATAGCGGTTACTACCTTTACAACTGCCACGCTTGTGGAATGAGCGGTGCGCTCAAGGCCGAAAGCCTGGCCGAAGCCAAAAAGGAATTTTTGGAACGGCACAAGGAATTCCTGCGTTATCGGAAAATCACCTGCCCCGAACCGGCGCACTTCCGCATCCACTGCCCGAACGACAGGATCATGGAGTTCTAGTTCGCCCCTTCCGTTCATTCAGCAAATCATTTTGCTCGACAATTTTTGCCCCCGCAAAGGGCAAACAATCCCCCACTGCTTTAAAAAGTTGTGGGGGTTTTTTAAAAAAAACGCCTGCGGTTACCCCGCAGGCACAAAACTTTCAAAAAATGAACGAATTAATTTAACGGCTACGACGGATCGCTTTCGTCGCCGAACATATCTAAAAAGATACCTAGTTCTATCAGTTTGTATATGTGGTTAAAGGCTTGATTGGACCGATTCGTTTTTATACACAACTGAATGAATCTGGAAGCCGCGCGATCATAATTGACCGGTTCTTCTGGAAAAATATCCAGCATATTAATAGCAACCTCTGTCTTGGCAACATCGTCTTCATTCAACTCGTACTGAGAAACCATGGCTGTAAGACAATTCCAAGCGCAGTGCTTGGAAAAGAAGGGTTGAGTCTGAACATTGCCACATTTGAGCACGCCGTACAGCACAACGCTGTTTTCAATCATAAGACAAATATCTTCCGAAACATCAGCAGGAGCGCCGTCGTCAACATGACCGACGATCATACCTTGTTTACCGTTAGCAAAAGACAAATCCAATACCGGCGCTTGGTCAATCCCCCAACCCCTTGGCCCAAAAAGGTTGAGCATCATATCTTCCTTAATCAAAGTCTCCAAATGTCTATTGGCCTGCTTTGACCTTCTGCAAAGATGAGTAAAGGCGATAAAATTTCTGAGAGCCAAGTCCATTTCGGTTGTTCGAATGGGCAAACCCTTGCTGTTGAGTTCACGAACCATCCGCTTCATGGCACCCCGCGACATGTTGAGATTATCTCTCATGTTCATAATAATCCTATCGCCGGCATTCCGGGAAAAAAACGGCTCAGTAGAAATTTTCTGGCCGTTGTGGTCTGCCACAAAACGGCAACATGCTATAGAAAAAGACTGCTCATCGTACACCGCATTAAAAACGATGTCACCCTCCGGCTCTTTATCCTCTTCCGGTTCGGGTGTACCAAGCTCGAGTCGGTTCATCGTTTTTTCTAGAATTTCCATAAACTCCAAAGGCGATGGCCGAACCTCATCCTTGATAAGACCGGCGTAAAGATCCGCTACCAAAATGTCGAATTCAGTCAAACCATCAGACAAGTCAGAGGCTTCAAGCATGGCCACGGCACCGGAAAAATCCGCGATATCCAAGCCATACTCACCCGCCATATATTCGCAGTAGGTCTTGCCGGCCTTTTTGGAAAAAAATGGCCAACTAATAATATTTCCACACCTAATCAAAGCGAACGCTGTCTCCCTGAATTTATGACCGAATTCTACCCACGGAACCTTTGCTACAATTCCTGTCATATTTGCTCCTATTCTGCTGTGTTTTACCGTATTTTTGTAATGAACGTTTGGTTTGATTATACAGTTTTATGAAGGAATGTCAATAATATTGGTATATTTTAGTTGCCCCCCTTGACAAAACCCCATTTTTATGCTATAATAAACACCTAAAAAGTAAGCTTCCACGTGGAAATTAGTCGAATTTCTGCAGAGGCCTTCTTTGCAGCTTAGTTCACTAAAATCTATCTATGAACGGAAAAATCGCAAGATTGACCGACAAAGGGTTTGGTTTTATCGCCACTGAAGGTGGTGAAGAAGGAAAAGATCTTTTCTTTCATTCTTCATCTCTTCAAGGTGTCACCTTCAACGAATTACGTGAAGGAGACGCTGTAACCTTTGAGGTTGAGCAATCAGAAAAAGGTCCGCGCGCCATCAATGTCGCTCGCGCCTAATAATGATTTCAAAAAAACCCCTCCGCCAACTGGTAGAGGGGTTTTTGTTTACCCTGTTAAATTATTTAACAGGGTTTTTATTATTAATATTTATCCGCGCAAAAATTCCACCACCACCGGGTCGGTAATGATGTCGCGTGGCATTAACGGAGCGACCAAGGTTAATCCTTCAAGCGAGGTACAGCGCGAAAGCGCCACATAGAGTTGACCCGAAGCAAAGGCGCCACGGCCGATATCCAAAGCCACACGGTCAAAAGTTTTGCCCTGCGCTTTGTGAATAGTTACCGCCCAAGCCAATTTGATAGGCAATTGAGTGAACGAACCGATTTCTTCGGCTTCCACTTTTTGCGCTGAAACATTAAAATGATAGCGATGCGATTTCCAGGTGAACGGCTCCACTTCCACCACTTCACCGTCCGATAATTTTACTTTTACGATTGGCAAGTTGTAGGTGTCTTTTTTTAATTCCGCCACTCGACCGATTGTGCCATTGACCCATCGCTTGGCCGAATCGTTGTTGATAAGCATCACTTGCGCGCCGACTTTGAGTTGCAGAACTTCGTCGGTCGGATGAACTCGGTCGTCAAAGTGCCCGTACTTATCGGCTTTAAAAATTTGCGGTTTTTCGGACAAACGATTAAGGCGAGCGTTGTTTATTTCTGCCGCCACATAATTGGTGGCAGTGAGATAAATTCGGTAATCGTCTTCGTCAAATATGAATTCCGGGTCATGTCTTTGATTAAGCTCTGATAGGTCTTCGGCCGTGGCTTCATTGTCGCGCACGCGATTTAATAGCTTGATAAAATTGGCGTCTTTTTGACGATGAATTTCTGTTAATTCATATTTGATAAAATCATTATCCATTTGGATTAAACGACGGTCGCACAAAACATTGGCGGAAAAAAAATACGGCGTGCGATAAAGTGAAAAAAACGCTTCGCGCTCAGCTTCGGTGACAACGGGCGGAAGCTGGTGCAAATCGCCAAAAACAACGAGACGCGCTCCGCCAAAAGCTTTGCCTTTGTCTCGGCCGTTCAAGCGCATAAATTTATCCACGCAATCAAGAAGGTCGGCTCTGACCATGGAAACTTCGTCAATCACAATGGTGTCGATTTTTTTGTAAATGCTTTCACCGTCTTTTTTTGTGGGATAACGGCGCACATCAGCCGGAGTAATACCCGGATGAAACACAAAAAATGAATGAATGGTTTGACCGCGAACATTAAGCGCCGCTACGCCTGTTGGCGCGAGCACCACAATATTTTGTTTGGTTTGCGCCCGCCAATAATCAAGCAAGGTGGATTTGCCGGTGCCGGCCCGTCCGGTGATAAAAATATTTTCCGGACTGTTTTCAAGCGCGTCAAGAACCGTCTGCCATTCATCGTTAATTATTAAATGGTCAAAACGATTGGGGTCTTCTTTGGTCGGCCGGCTGACATAGGCCTTTTCTTTTTTCTTTTTCTTGGCGTATTTTTTGTACATAATTTTTTGGGGGTAAAGTTATCCACATTGACAAGGTGAACACATGTTCACTATACTACCACATGGGAATGAAGTGAGCAATGCTAATTATACACAACTATTAATTATATGGGAAAAAATTACCTGGCAACCTTCACCAAATTTTATAAAAGACATCGCCGATTGCCCAGCTACCGCGAATTTATGGCCGAAGCCGGGCTCAAATCAACAAACGCGGTGCACAAAATCGTGGCCAAACTGGCTGACGAAGGTTTTTTGCGCCGTGATGACGGCGGACGGCTTGCCCCGGGTCGCAGATTTTTGGAATTGCCATTATTGGGCGACATCGCCGCCGGCTTCCCCACTCCGGCTGAAGAAGAATTATGCGACACCATGAATTTGGAAGAATATTTAATCAATCGCAAAGAAGCAACCTATATGCTGAAAGTTACGGGCGACTCCATGATTGAAGCCGGAATCATGCCGGGTGATTTGGTGCTTGTTGAACGCGGACGCCAACCACGCGAAGGCGATGTGGTGGTGGCTGAAGTTGATCATGCTTGGACGCTCAAATATTTTCGCAAAAGCGGTCAAAAAATCATGCTCGCTCCGGCCAACCGCCGTTATCGCCCGATTGTGCCGACCGAGGAATTAAATATCGCCGCGGTGGTGGTGGGAATGGTGAGGAAATATAGAGTATAATTCGACTCCCCCTAACCCCCTCTTTGTAAGAGGGGGAAACAAATTTACCTCACCCTAACCCTCTCCTTATAAAGGAGAGGGAAATAAAAAATTATGTTCGCCATATCTTCTTATCCAAAAGCGATTATGCACGTCGACGGCGATGCTTTTTTTGCTTCTTGCGAACAGTCGCGCCGGCCGGAATTAAAAGGCCGACCCGTGGTGACCGGCAAGGAGCGTGGGATTGCCTCTTCGATGAGTTATGAAGCCAAGGCGCGTGGGGTCACCCGCGGAATGCCGTTATTTCAAATCCGCAGAATTTGTCCTGAGGCAGTCATTTTGCCGTCCGACTATGAAACCTATTCCCTGCTCTCCCGCCGTTTGTACGCCATTGTACGTCGCTACACGCATGCGGTGGAAGAATATGGCATAGACGAATGCTTTGCCGACTTAACCGGCTATGGCAAACTCCACGGCTCCGGTTATTTATCTTTGGCGCAAAAAATTAAACAAGATTTGGATAGTGAATTGGGTTTCACTTTTTCCATGGGGCTCGCGCCAAGCAAGGTGCTCGCCAAAGTCGGTTCCAAATGGAAAAAGCCATCCGGACTGACTGCTATTACTACTCGCGACCGTTGGAAATTTTTGGATAAATGGCCAGTAGAAAAAGTTTGGGGCATTGGTGAAGCAACCACTTCATTTTTGAATCGGCATAATTTTTATACTGCCGGAGATTTTGCCAGAGCCAATGAGTGGTGGGTAAAGAGCAATCTCGCTCGACCGTTTTGGGAAATTTGGCAGGAACTTAACGGCGCTTCGGTTATGCCTTTGCATATGGAAGAAAAGTCATCATATTATTCGGTTCAAAAATTCAAAACATTCACTCCCCCGTCCGAAAATCCTGATTTTATTTTTTCACAACTTTCCAAAAATATTGAAAACGCCTGCATCAAAGCGCGCCGACACAAATTGAACGCCGGCTCGGCGACTGTTGTTTTGCACACGCAGGACTTCCGTCACTTTGGCGCGGAGATGGCCTTGTTACGTCCAACCAATATTCCGCAAGAAATTGTCGCTCAAACGCGTGATATTTTTGGCTCGCTTATTCGCAAAGGTAAAATTTTTCGCGCCACCGGTGTTGTGTTATCTGATTTAAATCCGGCTGTACTTCAACCCGATCTTTTCAGTTCGGGCGCCAAAATGCAAAAAATGGTCAAGCTTTATGAAAGTGTTGATGAACTGGCCGGCAGATTCGGCAAACACTCGGTTTTTTTGGGTTCCAGTTTTGAGGCGCAAAAATTCGGCGCGCACTTGGGTGACAGGGGTGACATATCCGAACGACAGAAAGAAAAACTGCTCGGAGAAAACGGGCGTCGCCGACTTGGCATCCCCATGCTTTTTGCCAAAATCTGAACTGTGCATAAAAAATAAAAAAAGTGTGGTATAATGAAGCCGTCCTGTGGATAAATCCCAAGACTGCTCTTTTTAAAACTCAAAAGGCACAACATAACTCAGCTGAAACTCATAAAAGGAGGACCCTATGGCGGGTATCACAATCAGACACGGAACTGAAAAAGACATTCCAAGTATAGTCAGTATTGAAAACCAATTGTTTGCCCACACCGGCTGTACGCCGTTTGGAGAGGAACATGTCAGGTGCTGGCTCGAAACCCATCCCGATGGTTTTTTGGTGGCTGAAAAAAACGAGGAAGTAAAGGCTTTCTGTTATCTTCAGCTGATTGATTTTAATCCGGGAGAGTCAATTTCATGCAAAACCTACGACGAGCTTACGGACTGTGGTTATTCAAAGAATACTCACAAACCCAATGGCAACACTTTTTGCATGATCACACTCGACTCCATATCGCCCGGAGTGGGATTAATTTTGATCAAAAATCTGGGTAAGCACATTACATCTCGCGGAAAACCGTATGCGATTGGGACATCGCGTATCACCGGTTTTGATGCTTACTTGGAGAAAATTCATAATCTTGGTATAATCAATAGGAACTCGTTAGACAAAGATGCTGAATTTAAAATTGCTCTTTGGTACGCGGCTCAAACTGTAAAACGAACCCGCGGAACGTTTGATGCTACCTGCCCTCCCATCCCCGCCCTTGACCTGCCGGAACCTGAAAAATCAGATCCTATTCTTGGTTTTTATACGGGGAATGGACTCTCTATGTACACCATATACCCCAATTTCTTAAAAGATACACAAAGTTGCGATTTCTCGGTGATTGTTGTATATCGCAACCCGTTTTATCTTCGTTGATATATCAAAAACTTTTTATGTTCGCCTTCACCTATTCAGCCGCAATTCTAGTAATAATCAATTTGGGATTTGCGGCTTTTCTTATTTTTAAAAAATGGGAAATTAAGCTGGCAAGATACTTGGTGGCGCTTTTTTTGACCAGCACAATTTGCTTGGTGGGAAATGTATTTGCCGATATTTCATATACTGAAAATTTATTTATTTTTTGGGCCGGCACATCATTGGTCGGAGCAATTTTTGCGATGGCGGTGTATGCCAATCTTATCGAGGTTTTCACCGGCCACCCGATCACCAAGCTTAAAATCGCCTTAATATATACTCCGGGAATAATATTATCTTTATTTGCCTATTCAAAATACAGTATATCCGAAATAAATTTCCCATATAATATGGTAGCGGAATCCACCGCCGGCTCTCTTTATTATTATGTGCTTGTTTACACAGTATTATTATGGATATTTAGTTTAATCAGGGTAATTCAAATGCGTCGGAAAGCAACGATAACGCAAAAAGCTCAAATAAGTTATATATTTGTCGGTTTTGGCATCGCGTCTCTTTGTACCATGTTTTGTAACGCAATTTTACCATTATTTGGCAATACATCTTACTTCACTCTCGGGCCCCAGAGCATTGTTTTTTTAAGCATTACACTCACCTATTCAATTCTCAAACATGGATTATTAAATATTAAAATAATAATTCAAAAATCATTAATATACTCGTTGCTCATAATAGTAGTGGTCGGATTATATTTATTATTTATTAGTTTAATCACAAGTTTAATCACTTTTACCGACATAAAATATCACTTCATCGCTTCATTATTCGCCGCGCTATTCGGCGCAATCGGAGTCCCTCCCTTAAAAAAATTATTGCAGAAAAAAACAACCAAAATATTCTTCAAGGATCGCGTACCATATACTGATGCCGTCCACGCGCTAAGTTCGGCAATGAACTTGAGTTTGGATTTGCATGATTTATTAAAAAGAACCGCGGAAACTCTCTGCACTGTTTTTAAACCTAATGAAATAAAAATATTTTTAAACAGAGAGAAAATTTTGTTACACAAAAAAAATTCTCACAACTCAAGAATTACAATTATTAACGAAGCTGATTTTGAAATTTTGCCCATTGATGACGATTCGATGCTTGTTAATGCTGAATATGATTCAAACACATTGGCGCAAATTTTTATCGGAGAAAAATTATCAGGTGATATTTATTTGCCGGAAGATCGTCAAATTTTACAAACATTTTCCGGTCAATTTGCCATGGCGCTTCAAAAAACATTTTATTTTGAAAAAATGAAGAAACACGCGGAAAAATTAGAAAAATTATTATCAAACAAAGAATAAAAAATGTGTCTGATGACGGGTTGACAACCCGTTTTTTTTATTGTATATTGAAGCATCGCAATAAAATGCGCTCAATAACAATCCAAAAGAAAGGTAAGATAATGGCAAACGCACTTTCCGACCATGATATTTCGCGCTTGAAATCGCTTTGTTGCCATCCAAGCGGATTGGTAAAAATTTTGTTCTTTACAAGCTCTTTTTCAAAAATCGAAGGAATGCTCAAAATTCTGTCTGCTTGTTGGGGTACGGAAATATTGGTTGCGGCTACCCAGCAACGCAATACTTCTCATTCGCTCAATACGGTTTGCGAGGCGGATATCATTCTTATCGACAATAATTTGGAAGGGACGACCGGTTTCGATATTGTGGAAAGGCTTCATGACCTTGGCTTCCCCGGCATCATCGCCTCCATCACGCAAGGTGAAAATCCTGAGGATGAATATTCCCATCACTTTGGCCGAGCAAATGAAGTTGCCACCAGCATGAACGCGACGGCAGAATTCATTGCTTGGATCAACACTTTGCTGAATGAGGTGGAGATATACTATTTCCCGATCATTAAATTCCGAGCTTTGGCTCGGTAAATAAACAAGAAAGCCCCGAATAATATCGGGGCTTTTTTTGTTTTTGCAGGAGCTGAGGGAATCGAACCCCCGACAACGGTTTTGGAGACCGTAGTTATACCACTTAACTAAGCTCCCGTATTATTACTTTAACCCTAATCTTTTTAATAATGCATTATACACTGACCCGCTATTTTTTAAACCTCTTTCACGTCTAATTGCTAATATTTTATCACTAAAAGCTTCATAATATAATAACTGCGGTTTGCGATCGCAAGTTGTTTTTGTGTTGCCAGACAAATGTTCAAACATTCTTTTTCTTAAATCAGAAGTATAACCAATATAATAATTTTTATTTTTTATTCCACTTATTCTTAATAAATACACATAATGCATACTATTTGGATTGTTTTGGAGACACCCGTCGCTCGCGAGCGACGGGTTTATACCACTATACGAACCCCCCATCAAAAACGCAGGCGAAGCCCGCGTTCTTTTTTACTTCGTTTCTTTATGCATTACGTGCTTTCGGCAATGTCGGCAATATTTAATCAACTCCAAACGATTCTTGAGAAGTTTTTTATTTTTGCGAGAAAAATAATTCACTCGCTTGCATTCCGAACATTCCAACTTAATCATGTTCTCTCTTTCTTTGGATGGCATATTTTTTTAATTAATTTTTATTACTAGAAACGCTAAGCGTTGTGGGCAGGGTAGGATTTGAACCTACGAAGGCGGAGCCAGCAGATTTACAGTCTGCCCCAGTTGACCACTTTGGTACCTGCCCATTTTTCGATCCGAGCCGCCTCTCGGACTCGAACCGAGGACCTTCACTTTACAAAAGTGTTGCTCTGCCAGCTGAGCTAAGGCGGCATTTTTCATTCCGAGCCGTTGTCGGGATTTGAACCCGAGACCTACGCCTTACCATGGCGTTGCTCTACCAACTGAGCTACAACGGCAAAGATATTTTTTAATTTTTTGGAATTTTATCTATTTTTTCTTTCAGCTCAATTAATTTGTTGTTTTCCGGGTTAACCAAGCGTAATTCATTAAAATTCTTCTCTGCCATTTCTCGATTCCCGCATATTATAGCAGTTTCAACCAATAAGTCAAGGTATTTGGGATTCTTTGGTTCCAGTTCCACTGCTTGGCCGGCCGCGTCAAGCGCCAAATCCAAATGCCCGTTTTTGGCATATAATTCGGCTAAACGGAAAAAACGCGTGGATAATGAGTCATTAACGGCGATAGCTCTTTCCAAATAGCCAATCGCGTCGTTAGTCAAACCTCTGCCTTCAGACAACTCAGACAATCTTACCAAAAGAGCATCGTCTTCAGGCGTTAATTTTGCCAAGAAATCATAAGTTTGCATTGCTTCTTCCTCCACTCCTTTGGCCATATACGTATCCCCGAGTCCTCGGTATGCAATCGATGATTTTTTATCTAATTTAATGGCGGCGATAAAAAATTCCTCGGCGCTTTCATATTTACCTTCAGCTAATTGATTCTGCGCCTGAAATATCATTTCATTAAATTTATTTGTTCTCTCCGCATCGGTCATTTGTTTTTCTTTTGTGCGATTTTTTATCAGCTCTTCATAATGAAGCAACTTTTCAATTTTGCCAACATAAAGACGAAATTTTGATTGAACAATATGCCATAATTTTTTTAATGGCTCAATTTTATTAACAAAACTTTCGCCCGCCTCTTTTTCTTTTTCCATAATCCGGTGAGAAAGCAGTTGTTTTTTCTTTCTTGACTCCTGTTCTTCCGCCAAATTTTTCAAATCTAAATTCGCTAAAATAGGAAATTTTCTAAGCACCACCACAACAATAGTGATAAAAGCAACGGCAATAATAATTAGGAATATATAATTCATATAAATTATTTTGAAACCGACAAGAAGGCAACGGCCTTTTGATAAATTTCAGCGAATGTTTCCATTTTTGCCGAAGCGTTACCTATCAAAACGCCGTCAATATCTTGCGCCGATAAATAACCAGCTATATTATCCGGTCTTACGCTACCGCCGTATAACAAAGTTAAAGATAAATTTGGCAAAAATGTTTGAGTTATTTCTTTTATTTTTTTGTGCATTCTTTCCGCTTCTTCCGCGGGGCAAGCATCGCCCGTGCCGATCGCCCAAACGGGTTCATAGGCAATAAACATGGAGTTGCATCCGTTAACCGTCAAGTTTTCAAAAACTGCCCGTAGTTGAATTTCTATCGCGTCATCCGCTCGATCATTTTTTCTCTCATCGGCAGTTTCACCAACACAAACAACCGGGGTTAAACCAATGGCGATGGCTGATTCCAATTTTTTTCTCACCTCTTCATTTGTTTCGCCAAATACATGGCGACGTTCCGAATGACCGATAAGCAAATAATTACAGCCGGCATCTTTAAAAGACTCGGCGGATATTTCACCGGTATATCCTCCCCTGTCAACCCAATAAGCGTTTTGAGCGCCAATGTCTATTTTCACATCACGCAAAACCTGTCCAACCGGATAAAGTGAAAGTGCGCTCGGAAAAACGGCTATTTTAATGTTATCAGGTCTTTTTTTGAACTTATCGGCAAAATCATTGGCCAAAATATTGCTTTCATCATAATCCAAATACATTTTCCAATTGGCGAATAAATGAATTTTTTTGGCAATGCTCATATTTAGTTTTTTATGAATTTAACTATTTCCTTTTTTTCAAAGGGACTAATTACCGCGTAATAAATTTTTGCTTGATCAAATATTTCATTCGCTAATTTTTTTATATCTTTAGCCGTAACTTGCCGAATTTTTTTAATTTCTTTTTGATAATTATTCAAGTCATTTTCAAACCAATATTTTAAGGCGTACCAGTTGGCTTGCGTGCTTGAATCTTCCATGGCTAACGATAGTCGACCGGCCAAGTTATTTTTGGCGTCATTTAATTCTTTTTTTGTTACTTCTTCATTTTTCATTTTGGCGCATTCACTATTTATTATTTTGAACGCTTCGGGCAAACGGCTTGCGTCGAGACCGGATTCTATTTGCACTCCACCAACATCGCGATGCGCAAAACTATTTGTGCGAATTTTATATGCCAAGCCGTTTTTTTCACGCACTTCCACAAACAATCTTGAACTCATGCTTCCACCCAAAATATTAAGCATCACCGCCATTGCGTGCCGTCGCCTATCGGTAATTTTAATACCCGGATATCCAATAATAACATGGGCTTGGTCAATTTTTCTTTTTTGAACACTTATTCTTTTTTCAATCGGCAATGCTTTTTTTGACCAATTAAATTTTTGGTAACCATCTTTGTTAATTGCGGATATCTGATTTATTTTGGGGGAAAAATATTTTTTTATTAACTTTGTAACACCGCGATCAAGATTGCCGGCAACGGCCAAAATCATATTCTTTGGGCAATATGCTCGCTTGTAGTAATCATACAATTGCCCGCGAGTAATTTGTTTTATGCCATTGGCCGACCCGGCAATATTTCTGCCAAGCGGGTGATTAGCAAACATCAAATCATCAAAAACATTTTCCACCGCGAACGAAGGATTGTCTTCATACATTTTTATTTCTTCGATTATCACTCCTTTTTCTTTTTTTATTTCTTGGGCGTCAAAAACAGAATTAAAAAGCATGTCAGACAAAACATCCAGGGCTAATTCATTTTTTATACTATTAATTTTTATCCAATAACCGGTGTAATCTTTGCCGGTGAAAGCGTTGAACTGCGCTCCGACTGAATCAAGTTCGCGCGAAATATCAAGCGAAGTGGGCCGTTTTTTCGTTCCTTTAAACATTAAATGTTCAACAAAATGCGACGCTCCGCTTATACGAGCGTTTTCATAACGCGAACCAATCGGAACCAAAACAAAAAAAGTGACTGCTTTGGTTCCCGAAAGCGGTATATTTATTACTGTTAATCCATTTTCCAACTTAATCTTTTTCATTTTCTTATTCTTGAGTTTCCAGAAATTTAAGATATTTTTCCAATTCGGCGATTTTTTCCACGATAAACTCGCTGTCAGAGGTTGAGTCAGTCTTTACTTCTTGAAGCTTGGCTATCGCTTCTTTTACTTCCGCGGGAGTTTTGTATTTATCAGCCAATCCGACATTCTCAAAAACATTTTCACTGCCAACATTTGATCCAAAAAATTGCTCTGTTTTATCCATATATTTAATAATTAATTTTACTTTTTAAATAATTTAATAATTCATCTTTGCTAATTCTCTCTTGTTTCATTGAGTCGCGGTCACGCACAGTCACTTTGCCATCCTCAAGCGAATCAAAGTCAACTGTAACGCAAAACGGCGTGCCAATTTCATCTTGCCGTCTATAGCGTTTGCCGATGCTCTGCGTTTCATCATAATCAACCATAAATTCTTTGCGCAAATCAGCTGTAATTGAATGTGATAATTCCGACAATTCTTCTTTTTTGGATAAAGGCAAAACCGCCACTTGATACGGAGCCAAATAGGCCGGGAATTTCATTACCACGCGTTTTTCGGTTTCTCCTTCTTCGGCCGTGGGAGCTTCTTCTTCGTGAAAGGCCTCAAACAAAGCGACCAAAAGCATTCTATCAACGCCAAACGACGGTTCAATCACATGCGGTAAATATTTTTCACCCGTCTCCTGATCGGCATAATGCAAATCTTCTCCACTGACTTTTTCGTGCCGAGAAAGATCAAAATCTGTGCGATACGCAATGCCGTGCAATTCTTTGAGACCAAACGGATATTTGTATTCCACGTCAATGGTGCGTTTGCTGTAATGAGCCAAATCATCTTTTTCGATTTCATGCCAAACTAATTTATCCGGATTAACTTTCATAATATCGTGCCACCAAATCTTTATTTCATTTACCCACATTTCAAAAATCTGCTCCCACTGATCGGGCTTAATAAAATATTCAAATTCGGCAATTTCAAATTCGCGCGTGCGGAAAATAAAATTGCCCGGAGTAATTTCGTTGCGAAAACATTTGCCGATTTGGGCAATGCCAAAAGGCAGTTTTCGACGCGTTGCTTGCTGAACATTTTTGAAATTAATAAACATGCCACCGGCTGTTTCCGGACGCAAATAAGCGACAGTTGTGTTGTCGTCGGTTGTGCCCAAAAAAGTTTTAAACATTAAATTGAACGACTTGGGCGCGGTCAATTTGCCCGAGCAATCCGGACAAACCAAATCAGAAATATCAGCCGGCTTTTCTTTGTCGTATTTTGGCTCCAAACTTTTTGCTTCAAGCAAGTGGTCGGCGCGGAATCGATGATGGCAGTCTTTGCATTCGACCAACTCGTCGGAAAAATTTTCCAAATGACCGGACGCTTCCCAAGCCTTTGGGTTCATAATTACCGCCGAGTCAAAAGGCACCATGTCTCCTCTGCTTTGGACAAAAAATTTCCACCATGCCTTTTTTATATTTTGTTTTAGCAAATGACCGAGAGGACCGTAATCCCAGCTATTGGCGAGCCCTCCATAAATTTCCGAGCCGGGAAAAATAAATCCCCTTCTTTTACACAAAGACACTATTGTCTCAAGGTCAGTCATAAATTTCCGGGTTAAATGTTTTAAAACTATTTAATATTCTCAAAAATGTCTTTTCAAATCCCGTTGGGTCAAACTTTTTTTTGCATACTTCAGGGTCGCATTCAACCGGGTCAACCGAGAAAAAAAATAATGAAAGCGTATAGTTTCCTTTTTCCAAATTAGCCGTATATGAAACAGATTCAGAAAAAACACCGTCATCAAATTTTTGACTGCATTTAAACCGCTTAAAATCAATTCCATTGACGATAAATTTTTCCGCCAAATTTCCGGTAGGTTCAAGGGCTTCGGAATTATTCCACGATGTCGAAATGCTTTCATTGCTTCCAAAACCTTCGCATTCAGTCAATTCCCCGTCAAAACGAACAAGCGCGCCAAGCAAATTTGTGCCTGTGGAATAGACTTCTGGGAATTCCAAATAATACACTCCATTACTGAAGTCGGAAATCAATTCATCCGGATATTTGATTGAAACATTATATTTTGGGTCGCCGAATTCTTTGAATTCACCAGCCGAAAATTCCGGCTCTTGTATGGTGTTATTTTCGATTGTTTTACCACAACCGGAAAACATAAAAACAAGCGCCGTAAAAACGACAAAAATAACAATTTTGGTAAAAAAAATATTTTTCATTTTATGTTATGCTAGTAATTTCTTGTTCTTTGTTGTCTCCAATCTGTTTGATTTGTTCGTTAAAATCTTTGACCATTTTGTCTAATTCTTCCTGCATGCGATATTTTTCATCTTCGCTAATTTCTTTATTTTTTTCTTCTTCGGCAATTTGATTGCGAATATCTTCTCTGATTTGCCTGACCGATATCCTCGCGTTCTCCAATTTTGAATGCAGAACTTTGATCAACTCTTGCCGTCTTTCAACCGTGAGTTCGGGCATGCTTAATCGAATCAAACGACCGTCGTTAACCGGGTTTATGCCCAAACCGGAATCCCTGATGGATTTTTCAATGGCGCCGAGAAGAGATTTGTCCCAAGGCTCAATCACCACGGTTTTGGCATCGGACACAGAAATGGAAGCGGCCGCTTTGAGCGGTTGTCTGGTACCATAAACCTCCACTTGCAAATCTTCAACCATGGCACCGGAAGCCCGACCGGTGCGCAAACCGGTGATATCACTTTTCAAAAAATCAATTGCCTTGCTAAAATCTGATTTTTTTTCTACTAAATTCATAATATTTAAATAATTTATTGAAGCGACGAAAAACCGATAAACAAGACGCTGTCGTTTTGCGGATGCACTCTCATTGCGAACGGCATGGAATTGGTCGGTAATTTTTTTGTCACCCATGTGTTCCCGCCATCAGCGCTTTTATAGAATGTGGAGCGCACATGAACTTCTTTTTCGCCAAGTACTGTTCCGGTGTAATAAAGCTCATTTTGATTTTTTGGATTTGTGGTGAACGAAAAAATAGATACAGACCCGGGCGGAGTTAGAAGTTTCAAATCAGCCCATGTCACGCCTGAATCATCGGAACGTAAAATGCCGTATTTGGAAATCCAAAATAAACTATTTTCTTTTGAAGGATTAAGATAAATTCGATAACAATTGGAGCTGTCTTTAAAGCTTTCCATTCCTTCGCGCAAATCAACCCAATTTATTCCGCCATCATCACTGCGATAAAGCCCGTTTCTTTGGGCAGCGACATAAACACGGCCTGATTGTTTTTTATCAACCACCAAATCCTGAAGTTTAAAATTAAATCTTTTTGTAACGGTCCAGCTGTAACCATTGTCTCTGCTCGCCATCACATCACCGCCGACCAGCGCGCCCCAAACAGTGCCGTCAACCGGGTCGATATCTAATGCGGTTAGTCTTTCCCCCGTCCTCTGTTCGGTGAACACCAGGCGCCAAGTTCTGGAGCAATCTTCTGTTTTATAAATATTAGTGCCGTCGCTAGCGTAAATATTGCATTTGTCTTTCGGGTCCACGGCCAGAGCGTAAACAAATCGCCCGTTAAAAAATGGAACGGACTGCCATGTATCGCCGTTATTGTATGTAAAAAATAATCCTTGCCCGCGACTGCCCAAATACATCGCGTTAACATCGCTCGGGTCTTCAAATAAACGGTGGACTTTTATATCGCTCAAACTCTTTGCGCCCTGGGCTGTCGGAAAAACAGAAGCATGAACCCAGTTTTCGCCTTTGTCCGGCGAACGATAAACACCCATCGGCCCGGCTTCAGCCGTTTTTTTAAAACTAATACATCCGGCTCCGCCAAAAATAATCGTTGCTATGACCAAAAAAATACCCAACAAATTTTTTTTCATAAAAATATTTAAATTTTTAGAATTATTTTTTCAATTAATAATCTTGGATGAACATTCTGCTTTATCAATTCCTGAATCCGGCCAAATTCATCAATTACGGTTATCGCCTGACGGCGGTCAAAATTTGAATCTAATGAACCACCGCGCAAATAATCGCGCCAGACCATTGTCCATGTATTTATAATCAGCCGAATCCGGTCGCGACCGCGTATGGCGTCTTCTTTGTCGCCAAAAACATCTTCAATCGCAGCTAATTTTTTATAAAAAGGGGCGCCGGCCAATGATTTAATTCTGTTTATTTCGTTTATTTCATTAATAAATTTTTCTTCATCCGATAGCAGGTCTATCGCCCGCCCCGGACGGCCCCACGAATATTCAATCGCTTGTGGAATTTTTTCTTTGGCAAAACCTAACGGTCCCAACCCCTCAGCCATTTCTTCAGGCGATAATAATGAAAAATGAACCATTTGGCATCTTGATCTTATGGTGCTTGGCAAAAGCCGGTCGTCGACAGTTAACAAAATTATCAAACTATCTTCCACCGACTCTTCAAGCGATTTTAAAAGCGCGTTCGATGCTTCAATATTCAACGTCTCGGCCTCATCAATCACAACCACTTTTCTTCCGCCAAACCATGAACGATTGGCCAAAAATGCGTTTATTAATTTTGCTTGGGCAATGCTAATGTCTTTTTTCAACTTATCTTTTTTTTCATCCACTTCGCGTTTAACATAATGGTAATCACCATGGGAAAATAATTTTTCCGGTTCCACGTTTAAAACCAATGACGCCAAATGCTCGGCTACTGTTCGCTTGCCCACTTGCTCCGGACCGGTAAAACAAAAAGCATGGCTTAAACAACCGCTTTTTAGCGCATTTTCCAAAAAACACACATTTTTAGAATGTCCAATAATCATAGCGCCTTATATTCAAAAAATTGTCTTGCCGATTAGGCTAACCATACATATTAGATTACCCTATTTCTCGGCATTCCGCAATATCTCCCATGTTTCGCGCGCCGACTTCTCCCAAGAGAATAAACGGGCTTGTTCGAGGCCGTTTTTTATCATCATAGCGCGAAAATCCTTATCAAAATAGATTTTTTGAACCGCTTCAGAAATTTGTTGGATGGAATTGCTATCCACATAAATAGAGGCGTTACCCCCTATTTCTTCCAAGCTATGGCCTTTTGAAGCCAAATTCGGGCATCCTGAAGCCATGGCATACAAAAGAGGAAAACCAAAACCTTCGTATTTTGTGGGAAAAACCAAAGCTAAAGATAAATTCAAAAGCAAAGGCAAATCGCTTTCGTCCACCCATCCCGGCATAATAATATCTTGTTTGTATTCGCTTTGATTAATAACTGATTTTATTTCTTCGCCACCTTGGCCGAATTGTCCGGCCAATACCAATTGCCCGTCGATTTTATTTTTTATCTGTTCAAAAGCGCGGACAATATTAATTATATTTTTCTTTTCTTCCAAACGACCGATAAAAATATAGAATGGTTTTTTTATGTTGTATTTGTCGAATAATTTTTGCTTTTCATTTTCGGTTATTTGACGCTGTTTGTATTTTTGGCTGTCATATCCGTGATAAACAACTTTAATATTTTGCGGATTTGAAAAATTATAAATTCTAATTAATTCATTTTTTGAAAACTCAGACGGGGTAATTATTAATTTTGATTTTTTTAATACTAATCGGTTCATTAATTTCAAATATTGTCTGCCAAAAAAACGATAGGCCTTGGGAAAAACTTTAAAGGCGCTATCATGGACCATGGTGACGGTATTTTTTGGGCAGATAAAGGGAACAAGCTGACCGGGCGCGAAATATACATCCGGAGAATTTTTCAAAAAATATTTAGATAGGGCGAATTGGCTCCAACCCTTTTTGAAAGGCCATTTAATAACCTTTGCTTCCCAATTCGGTGGAAGGTCCGACAAAGGCGATAACAATTTTTTTTCACTATACAAAACTACCCGCGTATCCGCGGGTATGATTTTTTTCAAGCGCTCGATTATTTGAAAACAATATTCTTCAACGCCTGTGCGTTTTTGTCGGTTGGCATGGCTGGCCTCAATCCCGAGCAACATAGAATTATTTAGTGGCTAAAATACTTCGTTTATAATTATCTATATTTTCAAGCGCGATGCCCGTGCCTTTTACAGCGCAAAACATCGGGTCTTCCGCAACATAAGTTGGGACTCCGGTGGTGTCGGCGACCAATTCGGCGATATTTCTGAGTTGCGCCGAACCTCCGGTCAAGACGATTCCTTTATCCATTACATCGGCCGATAATTCCGGCGGAGTGTCGTGAAGAACTTCTTTAATCGCTTTCATAAGCAATTCCAAATCATGTTGTAAAGCTTCGGTCACGTCATCGGATGTTACAGTGACGATTCTCGGCAGTCCGCTGACCATATCACGCCCTTTAATATCAACTGTCAGGGGTTTACTCATATACATTGCCGAACCGACGCTGGTTTTTATTTCTTCGGACGTGTGTACACCAATAGCCAAATTATATTTTCTGCGAATAAAATCGCTAATTGCCAAATCAAATCTATTACCGCCGATTCTTACCGAGCCAGAAGCGACTATGCCACCAAGAGAAATTACGGCGATTTCTGATGTGCCTCCTCCAATATCAATCACCATGTGACCGGAAGCGGCGCCAATGGGAATATCTGCTCCAATAGCCGCGACCAACGGGGCTTTTATCAAATATGCGGCGCGAGCGCCGGCTGCGATTGTGGCGTCAATTACCGCTCTGCGTTCGGTTGAAGTAATTCCGCTTGGCACCGCCACCATTACTTCGGGCCGAAAAAGATGAACACCGCCCAAAGCTTTGTTGATAAAATAACGGAGCATTGCTTCGGTTGTTTTGTAATTTGCGATTACACCTTCTTTGAGCGGGTGTTCGGCAGAAATTGTGTCCGGAGTTCTACCAAGCATGTCTTTTGCTTCAAGACCAACCGCCAAAATTTTTCCATCGTTTTTTGAAATAGCGACCACTGACGGTTCATCAATAACCGTTCCCTTTTTTGGAACGTAAACACGCGCGTTATTTGTACCCAAGTCAATTCCGACTTTTTTTATAAACATAATTATTGTGTTCTCACTTCAAAATCAATATCTTTTAATAAAACCGCGTTGTAGTTATAACGATTATCGCCAAATTTATCAGATCTTTCCACCGGCATCGCGAATACTAGTTTATTAGCAAAATTCAGGTCAAGAGTCAACCTTACATCATTGGTACCGATTTGTTTTTGTACTAATAAGCGATAATTATTGGCTTTTATTCTATCAACCACTTCTGACGCCAAATAGTATTCAAAAGCAATTTCGCCGGTCTTGCCAGGTTCAACAGAAATAAACCCGCCAAACCATTGTCGTCCGTTTTCAATTCCTTTGGAGACCGGCCCGGCTTCCGAAGAACGATCGGTTTTCATCACTCCGATTCCTCTGATTAATTCACTGCCCATGGGCACAAAAACTCTGGCATAATCGCGATAACGAGTCGTTCGCCAATCAAACACGCCTTTATGCTGAAGCGTCATTTTTGCCCGCCCGATCCATCTTCCTTCGTTATTCTGATATATTTCGTATGAAAGAGACCTTTTTATCGCCGCATCGGTTTTTAGCGCGCCCAAATTCGCGTCCGCCCAAAGCAAATAATCATAATTAACTCCAGACATTTTGCCGGCCCAATTTTTTGCTTCCAAAACCACCTGCGAATCAAGATAAGTGGAATACATCACCACTTGTTTTTCAATTAACATTTTTTCGACCAATGTTTTGTAATCGTTCCAATGTTTGAAAATATTTTTTGCCGTATTATGAATCACTATTTTTGTCATTTCCAAAAGCATCAACTTTCTTTCATCAAACGAGATTCCTCTTTGTTCAAAACCAAACTCCACTTCATAATTCATTTTTTCAATAAAATTGTCGGCCGTGAATTGAACACCGTTAACTTCAACCGGACCGATAATACGCAGAAGTCCTTCAATCACGGTTGGGGTAAAAGCAATCACAGTATCGATTTCTTCCGCGCCAACTCCTTTTTGTTTTTTGTATAATTCAAGCGATTTGGCCGCGGCAGAAGTAAAATCGGGTGACCAATTGGAATCCCTAAAAAACCATCTTTCCACTCCCAAATATTCTTTTATCGGCGCCGGCGGTTCGGAAGCAAAATTCGTTGGAGCCAAATTGTCTAATATTTCCGTGCCTTCAACTTTTATTATTTCCGGATTGGCATTAACCATTTTTACCACCGCGTATGTGCCGATAAATCCTCCACCGGGCCGAAGCTCTGTGTTGTTTAAAAATAAAATCAAATACGTTCGAGGCTCTTCCAAACCAAAAAATTTCTGAATAAAATTCGCGCCCACTGTTGGCGAAATCACCAAGGAACCGTCTTCGCTTTCCGGAGGCAAATTATTCGCGTCAATTAATAAAAATCTTTTTCCAATTTCCGATACAACAGTCATTTGTAAATTGCCCGAACGATACCATAAAAAGAAAAAAGTTGCGGTGGCAATCAAAAGCGCCGCTAATACCATGAATGAAATTTTGATAAATCTGGCGAATGTCATAATTTATGTGGAAACTCTTTTTTTTGCGGATACATTAAAACCCAAATATTTGCCGAACATCAGATGAGTAACCGCGTCAATGCATGGCAGTGCCGAAAAGACAATCAATGAAACAGGCAAAAGTAGCCATTGCAAAACCATAAACAAATATTTGTAGCGAGGATGACCTTCCGGCCTGCTCGGTAATATAAGCATACCTAAAATTGCCGATAAAAACAAACCCATCATAGCCAAAGTCATCATCACTTCAAGCACATGCGGAGTGTTAAAAAACAGCGCGCTTTGCCGGATCTCTTCTCCGGCCACCCAAAGAGGCAAACGACCGATAACGGTAATAAGAATCGCGACCAAAGCCCAACTCCACTTACCTTCCCATTCATGAAATATCAGGGCTAATTTTTTGAACCTGGAAATATCCGGATATTTTTTCCATTGCCAAAACAAATATGGAATATGTTCCGCCCCCCAGGCCCAGCGTCTTTGCTGATAATATAAATTCTTTATGCTCTTAAAAAATTTATCATCGCGCGCCGTATCCATTGAAACCGGAATATACAAAGGAGTCACTTCGTAATTACCTTTATATGTAAACCAACATTGATAATAAATTCTTGAATCTTCGCTAACGATATTTTTGGCGTGTCCACCGCAATCAACCAGCGCTTTAAAACTCATGGAATGCGATGAAAAAGTGACCATATTATCCAAACGCGCCAAAGAAAACATTGTCCAAAAAGTAGTACCGAATGCCATAATGCGCAAAACCGACGGTGATTCCCAAAGATTATTATTATAAAGAGTAACCGGCTGGAAGGAACTCCTTTCGGGATTCGGATGTGAACAATAAATATAGTTGAGGTGGGCAAAGTATTGCGGATGAACAATGGTATCAACATCAAAAGCCGAAACAATTATGTCTATATAGTTCCAACCTTTATCATCGGCGTATTTTTTGAATTGGCGCTCAATCCAGTTTAAATGCGATCCCTTGCCGGGAATTTCATCGGGCAATCCGGCCGGATGAGAATAAAAAATTAAATCCGCGAACCGTCCATTATATTTGTTAAAAATTTGCGGATGCAGGCTCTGCCAATGCTTCATGTTTCTTTCTTCGCCGGATAAAACAATATAAATCTTTTCGGCCGGATAAGTTGAACGGAGTATCGCTTCGAGCGTGTCCTCAACAACCGATAATTCTTCATTGTACAAAGGTAAAAATATTACATTCTTTTTATTCTCCCAGTCGGTAAACTCGTTTTTCAAGCGAGCCATCCAGTCGATTCTAATGGCTCGGCGAAATCTGCGCCATGACAATATTAAATAAAAAGAAAAATAGACCACTCTCAAAACCCAATAAAGGTCAAAAACAATAATAAAATAAATCATCCATAAAGGACGAATAAAAGAAAATAAAATTGTCAGTACTAAAGTAAGCCAAATGCTTAATCCGGGTAATATTTCAAAAAAACGATATTTATGGTAATCGGATATAAACATATGGATTATTTTTGACCGCCGATATGAGCTTCACCGCTATATTTGGCACTGACGAACACGCCCGACTTGGCTTTTTTGAGCGCTTTTTCGGCAAACTCCTCGCTCATTCGAAATTACGGACACTACCGGAATTTTGAGGGCGTAGCCAAGAGTGTTTACAACTGTGACGGCAATGCGCGTAGCCGTAAACCGGCCCTTCCCCACAACCACGGCAATACCGGTGATATCTGTCAACTTCTTTTTATTTTTTGATAAAAAATTATTGAGAATCACCAAGAGAGGTTTTTGCGCTTTGTTTTTTATGACAAACTTTTTCCACTTTTGAATTTTTGCGCAAATAATAACTTCACTTTCCTCGCTATTGTCAATCAAAAGCTTCATAACCGTAAAAATTAACGATATTCGTCAACCGGAATGTAATGTTTCGTCTCAAGCAAATTATAAATAAATTTATCTCCGATTTCGCGCCTATCCTTGTATTCTTTTTCACCCATGATGGTATAACGCAATTCACGATTAATACTTTTTTCAAAATCTCTTATTATTTTTGATACAGAGGCGGGCTTAATATCGCCGACAATCAACAAGTCCGAATCGGCTTTTTTTTCACCGGTAAAAAATCCGGTTAAAAGCATAAATTTAATTTTACCGGCGCGCTTTTTTAATTGTTCCACAAATTCTCTTTCTTCAATAACTGAAACTTTTGTCATTAATTCTTTGAACTCCGGATAAAGCAAACTGTCTGTTTTTAATTTATAATATTTACAACGTTCGCCGGATTCATAATTATCGGCGTTCGGCTCAACTTGAATGATTAAACCAATTTTTTCCAGATTTTGGATTTCTCGCCTTACGGCATTCAACTGCACGCCAATTGCCCGCGATAATTCACGGACAAAAAAATTCTTTTCTGGGTTGTTTAATAAAAGCTGTAAAAGCTTGATTCTGGTCTTTGAACCAAAAAGGTGTTCAAGCATAGTTTTGATAAAATTATGATGTTTTTTTAATGTAATAATTATCCACAATAAATAGACGCTTTTTTCAATATATAGTATAATGTATAATGTTAGTATAGTCAAAGCATATGGCATCAATTTTACAATTGAATGAATTTTTTGTTGAAGGCGATAAACAAGAGTTGTCGCATGTTTTATTACACATAATACAACCCTCCACTCCCGAAGAAGAAAAGAAAAAGGGTTATTTTTTTGCTATTTGCGAAATTAATAAAAGCGATAAAAACGACGTATTAAACCTTCAGGCGTTAATGGATAAAATCGAAAACGATTATTACGAAATACCGGACACGCCGGAAACAAACGCTCTTGAAACAATTTTTGAAGAAATTAACAAAGACAACTTCGTTTTGTCCGGAGATGACTCTGAGTTGAATTGCTTGGTCGGCACCCTCAAAGGCAATGAACTGACTTTTTCATTTTGCGGTACTCCGGAAGCGGTTCTTTTTTACAAAAATAAATTCGGCCAATACAAAAAAATGGATTTAATCGCGGCCAACGAAGAAGAGAACGACGACGGCAAGCTTTTTTCACAAATTATTCAAGGTAAAATTTCCGACGGTGATTATTTTTTTGCCGGCACCGCGCACATCGCCAATTGTTTCAATCATGACCGCCTGCAAAAAATTATTACGGGCAGAACTGCCGAGCAAAGCGCGGAACATCTTGAAAAAGTTTTGTGTAACATAAAAAACGGTTATTCATACGGTGGTCTAGTCGCTCACTTTACTCCTGAATTCAGCGGTTCATCCGTCACCAAATCCGAACAAGCAAAAAAACCTAATTTATCGGATACCGAAGCTCAGACCGCTCGAACTCTATCCCCTTCTTTAATGGAGGACCTAAACTCTAAAGTTAAAACAATGATGAACGCAAGGCACGATGATGATTATGATGAGGAGGATGGCGAAGAAGATGAAGAACAACAATCAAATAAAAAACAAACTATCCCGACAAATAAAAATATTATTTTTGCATCCGCCGTCAGGCAGGAGCAAGAAGATAATTCTTCACCCCACATTAAACCTCACGTAAAATCAAATTCTTCGGAAGATAAAATATCGGTTTATTTAAAAATAATAATTTTAACCGCCTGGAAAGGTCTAAAATATGCCGGATTAGGCATATATTGGCTGTTTTTCGCGCTGGCTAAAGCTATTGTTAATATCGGGCGATTTTTTATAATGCTTTTTATTATATTGATTAACTACAAAAATCGCCGACGTTCAATTTTGGAATCATGGTCGGAAAGCCGGCGTCGTTTTTTTCAAAGTATCAAAGACCTTCCATTGCTCACAAAAATTCTAGCCATCGCTTCAGTAATTTTTATTATAGTTTTTATTATCAGCATTTTATTCTTACAAGCTCAAAAAAACGCAACTGAAAGTAATCGTCTATATGAAGAAAGCTTACAAATGATAAAAAATAAAATCGACTCAGCGGAAAGCGCCATGATTTACGGCGATGAACGAGGCGCAAAAACCCAAATGGTTGAAGCAAATAATTATATCGCCAACTTTGAATGCAGGCCGATTGACCAACCGACTTGCGAGGACATTAACGGCCGTCTTTCCGAACTATCTCTTAAACTGCAGAAAATGGAAACCGTAAAACTTGATCTGATCGTGGACTGGAATTCAATGGGATTTTCCGATATTCAAAAAATAGTTAAGCTTGATACAAAAATAATCGGATTTTCACCGAATTCCAATTCTCTTTTAATTTATGATTTGTTAACTAAAGAAAATAATGAGGTAAAACCGACGGAAAACACTTTGAGCGGTTTTATTGACGGCACGGTGCCCAAAGAAGACGATTATGTGGCTTTCTTGGCTTCAGATTTCAAATCCATCGCTGTTTACGAACCACAAACCAACATTTTCAAAAAAGCTCAAATAAGCTACAGCGCGCAAGAGTCAAAAATCCAATCAATCGTTGTCTACAACAGACGGCTTTATTCACTTGATACCCAAACAAATCAAATTTACAGGCACGATAATATAATCGGGGGTTTTGGTATTGGAAAAGATTGGCTTCAGGCAAGCGGTATAAATATCAGAGATGGAATTGACATAACAATTGATGGTGATTTATTTGTCCAAAAATCAAATGGGGCAATTTATAAATTCACCCAAGGAACAGAACAAATGTTTGAGCTTGAAACAATCGATCCGATATTAAACGGAGGTAACGAAATTTGGACATATAATGATGCTGATAATTTTTATTTGCTAGACGCTAACAATAAACGAATGGTTATTTTTGATAAAAACGGCGCATTGATCCGGCAAATAACCGCGAACGAACTCGCCTCACCGGTAAGCATGGTTGTTGAAGAAACAAAAAATACGGCCTACATTCTTGATTCCGGAAAGGTTTACCAGTTTAACCTGAAATAAAAGTTATGAACCAAAATGCCACAGAAAAAACACCCTCTCAACATGGTCCTGAGGCCGATTTATTAAAACCGGCTAATATTGAAACAGATGTTGATTTAGAATCTTCAAAAGAAAATGAGCCAAGTGACCGTGATATTGAAACCCAAAAAGAACAACAACAAAAAGAAAAAACAAAAATTAGCCTGCCAAAGATTAAAAAAAGATCGGCTTTGCCGGTCATGCCCCGTGATGAAATAACCATTAAAATAGAAAAAATACTAGCCGAAGGACTTGAAGAAGATTACAAAAAACTTCCTCCGATTGTTCAGCAAGAATTCAAATTAAAAGGCGAGCAAACCGCTTCAAAGATAGGCGAACTCCTCAAAGCGACAAAAGTAAAAATCAAAAATATATTTCGCCTGATTCTTGAATGGCTTTCTCTCCTTCCGAACGTCAATCGGTTTTTTTTGGAACAGGAGGCTAAAATAAAAACCGATCACATTATAAATTTAAAAAAATAATTTTTTAAATGGAGCCGAATATATTACAAATCGACAGTTCACTGTTAAATTCTGATTTATTTCTTATGGCCGCGGCCGCGATCGGGGCTTTTTTCGCGTTTGTAATTTTTATAAAAATTATCAGACTGATTTTTAAAGCCAAGGCAAAAACGGGCAAGGCCTTTCAAAAAACAGTCATGCTGATTAAGGTGCCAAAAGAACGCGGAGGTGACAAGGGGGATTCCACCGGCGCTTCCGATTCCATGAGCCAAATCCGCGAACAAATCGCCATTGCGGAAACTCTTTTTGCCACCATTGCCGGCCTCCGACCGGAAAAAGGCTTTATGGCCTGGCTTCGGGGCAGAAACGATCATTTAGCTTTTGAAATAGTGGTCAAAAACGGAAAAATATCTTTTTATGTGGCGGTTCCCGACAAATTAAAAGAATTCATCGAGCATCAAATTAACGCTCAATACCCACACGCTCAAATTACCATTGAGCCGGATTATAATATTTTTAAGCCCAATAGTCATATTGTCGGCGCGTATTTAAAATTCAAACAAAGATCCGCCTTCCCACTAAAAACATACAAAAATCTTGATGCCGATCCCCTGTCGTCGCTATTGAATCCACTTAGCAAACTACTTGAAGAAGAAGGCGCTTTAATTCAATACGTGGTCAGACCGGCAACCACCGCTTGGCGCAGTCAAGGTGTGCAAATGATTAGAGCGATCCGCAAAGGTGAAAAATTTGAAAATGTCGTATCAAAAAGCTCCCTTTCCAAATCCCTTGGTAAAATCGGCAAAGCTCTTTCAACCACCAAAAAAGATCCGATGAAGCAAGGCTCTGAAGAACCGTATAGATTAACCCAGCTTGAAGAAGAAATGGTCAAAAACATGGAAGAAAAAATTAGCCAGGGCGGACTGGAATTAACCGTGCGTTTGATTAGTTCTTCATCAAACACGGAAAAAGCCAAATTAAATTTGGAAAACTTAATTAATGCCTTTAGCCAATACAACATTTATCGCTATGGCAATTCTTTTGGCGCGGCCGTGCCGGCAAAACCGGCCAAACTAATCAGAGATTCCATTTATCGCTCAATGCGTGAAAAGGGTTATATGGTAGCCAATACCAGTGAATTGGCTTCTCTGTGGCACTTGCCCCTTGCTTCCACTGAAACGCCTCATATCGACTGGCTAGGGGCGCGCAAGGCCCCGCCACCGCTCAATATGCCGACTGAGGGCATCACCCTAGGCCGGGCGGTTTACAGAGGCGAGGAAACAATTGTAAAAATGAAACGACCCGACCGACGCCGTCATCTTTATACTATCGGTAAATCGGGCAGTGGAAAATCCGTCTTCATACAAAATTTAGCCGTTCAAGATATATTGAACGGGGATGGAGTCTGTGTTATTGACCCGCATGGAGATTTTGCCGATTATGTGCTTCAACATGTGCCCAAAGAACGTGCTGAAGATGTAATTTATTTTAGCCCGGCAGATATAGACCGTCCGATTGGCATGAACATGCTTGAAGTGCACACTGAAGAACAAAAAGATTTTGCCTGCCAAGAAATGATTTCTATTTTTTATAAAATGGTGACAGACCCGTCAATGATCGGCCCGATGTTTGAACACAACATGCGAAATGTGATGCTCACTTTAATGTCTGATATGGAAACCCCGGGAACGGTGGCGGAAATTCCACGAATGTTCACAGACGATGCCTTTGTGGAATCATGGAAAAAGAAATTAAAAGACCCGGTGGTAATGTCTTTTTGGGAAAAAGAAATGGCCAAAACTTCTGACTTTCATAAATCTGAAATGCTTGGCTACTTGATTTCAAAAGTCGGCCGATTCACAGAAAATTCCATGATTCGAAATATTATCGGCCAATCACGCTCCGGTTTTAATTTTCGCGAAGTGATGGACCAAAAGAAAATACTTTTGGTTAATTTATCAAAAGGTTTGATCGGCGAAATAAATGCCAACTTGCTTGGTATGATTATTGTCTCAAAACTGCAAATGGCCGCTCTTGAACGCGCATCTTTGCCCGAAGAACAACGCCATGATTTTTATTTATACATTGATGAGTTTCAAAACTTTATTACTGATTCAATCGCCACTATTCTTTCTGAAGCCCGAAAATACAAACTCAATTTGATTATCGCCCACCAATACATGAAGCAACTTGAAGACAACAAGGGCAAAACAACCGTGCGAGATGCCGTTCTCGGCAATGCCGGCACTATAGTTTCTTTCCGTATCGGTATTGAAGACGCCGAGGTACTGCAAAAGGAATTTGCCCCGGTATTTTCATCATATGATTTGATTAACGTTGAGCAATACACGGCCTATATTAAATTGCTTATTGACAACACCGCGGCAAAACCGTTTAATATGAGCACCTATCCGCCAACTCCGGGCAATAAAGAACTTGGTGAAGCAATCAAAGAATTATCTCGACTCAAATACGGCCGACCGCGTGAAATCGTTGAAGCGGAAATTATGGAGCGTTCCCAACTCGGTTCAATAATGCCTCAAAACACCATCAGCGAACAAAGTTTATAAAAAATCAAGGATTTTTTAGGAGGGTAAAATAAATTATCGAATATTATGTCAACTCTATACAGAAAATACCGTCCACAAAAATTTTCCGACCTTATCGGCCAAGAACATTTGGTTCAAACGCTTGTTAATGAAATAAGCGATGAAAAAATAGCTCATGCCTATTTGTTTTCCGGTCCTCGAGGCACCGGCAAAACAACCATGGCGCGTCTATTGGCCAAAGCGGTCAATTGCCAAAACAGAAAACCCGGAGATTTTGAACCATGTAACGAATGCTCTTCATGTTCGGAAATCGCTTCTTCGCGCAACATCGACGTGATTGAAATTGATGCCGCTTCAAACACCGGTGTTGATAATGTTCGTGAAAATATTATTGACAACGCGCAGTTTAAACCAACAAAATCCAAATACAAAGTATTTATCATTGACGAGGTACACATGCTTTCAACCAGCGCTTTCAACGCGCTTTTAAAAACCTTGGAGGAACCGCCCAGTCATGTGGTTTTTATTTTAGCCACAACCGAACTTCGAAAACTACCGATGACTATAATCTCCAGATGCCAAAGATTTAATTTCAAAAAAATTCCGGAAGATATAATGATAAAAAAACTTGAAGCGATCGCCGAGAATGAAAATATAAAAGTTGAAAAAGATGTATTAAAAAAAATAATCATCAAAAGCGACGGATGCATGCGCGACGCCGAAAGCCTACTCGGGCAAATTTTATCGCTTAATTTAAAAAAAATTACAACAGCCGACGCGGAATTGATTTTGCCGTCTTCCGATATCGAGGAAGTGCTTAATTTTTTATCAGCCATTGCCGACGGCCACACCGACGACGCATTGTTAACGATTGATAACTTAATCAAAAACGGTTCGAATCTGGAACAATTCGCTTTGGAAATAATTGAAGTGTTGCGAGCGGGTATGATATCTTTATCCGGTTATGCCTCGTACGGTCCGGAATACGCGGAAAAAGACAGGAAATCCATTAAAGAACTCGCTGTTAAATTCGGCAATGAAAAACTAATAAAAATTATCGGCTCGGCAATCGAAAGAAAATCGGAAATGAAATTGGCTCCCGTACCGCAATTACCTCTTGAATTATTGGCTGTTCAATTTTCTGAACAAATCACGAATGACAATCCAAAAAACAATAATAAAGACGACGAAAAAGAAAACAAACAACCGCCAAAAAAAACTGAGGTAAAGGAAGAAAAAAAACAAGAAATAACTAACACTCAATCCACAAACGATTTAAAAATAGAAACCGTCCGCGAAAAATGGCCGGAAATGATTACTCGGCTTGCCGACGTTTTTCCATCGCTTATTTTTGTGCTAAAAATGGCGGAGATAAAAGAAATTAATAATAACGAAATTATCATTTCTCTCCCCTACTCTTTTCATAAAGAAAAGATTGAGGATATTAAATGTAAAATCAAAATTGAAGAAGTTTTTGGTGAACTACTTGGCGTAAAAGTGATTTTAAAATGCGTTGTAAATGAAAACACAGAATCAAACGCAAAAAATGACAGTGATTTAACAATACTCGCGGCTCAATTTGGCGGAGAAGTCGTCGCTTAAATAAATTACATATGAAAAAAATTTTTTTACTATCAATATTCATTTTTTTGTTTTTTCCATTATCAGCCGGAGCAGAAACGGAAAAAGTAAAATTGCCGGTGCCTTTTATTGCTGAAGTAATTGATGGAATGTGGGTGGCACCATGGAATAATGCTTGTGAAGAATCTAGCCATCACCATGATTGATCAATATTATCTTGGTGTAAAAACAATTTCGGCACAAAAATCTCGCGATTTAATTTGGCCTTTATTTGAATTAGAAAATAAATTATTCGGTAAAAATACCGATACTGACGCTGAACAAACCGCCAGATTGGCGAATTTAAAAATGTCCTTCAAGGCAACAGTGGTCGACAACCCCACTCTTGAACAAATAAAAGAAGAAATCAGGCAAAATCGTCCGGTGATTACCATGCATTATGGATTTGGTTTAAACAATCCGGCATTGCGTTTTAGGCGCGAAGGGTCATCATACCACACGCTGGTTTTGAGCGGTTTTGATGATGAAAAATCCGAGTTTATCGTGCAAGATTCCGGTAATATAAACGGTCTTGACTTTCGCTACAAATATGATACAATCATGAACACTTTGCATGATTTCAATCACGTGGACAGCAAAGCGGATGGGCCGCCAAGAGCAATTTTTACGATTCGAAATTTATTAGCTAAAGTTGAAGGCGGTAGCAGAATTTATTTTGTGAACAACGACACAAAATATTATATTACACACCCGGATTTGTTTAAGAAATTTGGTTGGCAATGGGGTAATGTTAGGTCGGTTAGCAAAACTTTGCTTGATACTTTAAAAAACGGCATAGCAATAAAAAGCGATACTCCTCTTAATTTTGTTGATAACAAGCCGGCAACAACAACCTCAACCATAGAAATTTTAGTCAAAGCCGAAGGCAGTAACAGAATTTACCTGGTAAAAGATGGGGCAAAACATTACATCACTCATCCCGACTTATTTAAAAAATACGGCTGGCTTTGGAAAAATGTAAAAATAGTCCAAAAAGATTGGCTCGATCAATTGCCAACCGGAGACATTATCTGGCAATAAAAATATTATTTTTATCTTCAGCAGAGTTCGGGGATCGTCTAATGGTAGGACAGCAGACTCTGAATCTGCTTATCTTGGTTCGAATCCAGGTCCCCGAGCCCTGCTGATGATACGCATAAACAAAAACCGATTAGTATCGGTTTTTTTAATTTGATTTTGATATAATCTTCGTGTTATCCTATTAACATATGCAGAAAATCGCGATAGTCATTCCGACATACAACGAAAAAGAAAACATCGGAGAATTAATTCAAAGAATTTTCAGCCAAAAAATTGAGAATCTTTTTATTGTATTTGTCGACGATAATTCACCGGATAATACAGCTCAAATAATAAATACCGCGAAACAATCGTATCCTGAAATCTTTCTGATTCAAAGACCAAAAAAATCCGGCCTTGGTTCCGCCTATATTGAAGGATTTAAAAAAGCTTTATCGCTAAATGCCGATTATATCTTTGAGATGGACGCGGACTTGTCTCATGTGCCGGAAGATATTACTCGCTTATTGCTCGCTTGCCAAAAAGGAGCGGATTTAGCCATTGGTTCCAGGCGTATAAAGGGCGGAAAAATAATCGGATGGAATTGGAAACGACATTTATTCAGCCGTGGCGCAATGTTTTGTGCGAGGTTGATTTTGCAATTAAAAACAAAAGACGTGACCTCCGGTTTCAGATGCTACCGTTCATCAGTATTAAAAAATATAAACCTGGATGAAATTAAAAGCAATGGTTACGCCTTTCAAGAAGAAATGTTATTTCGAGTCCAAAAAAATAAAAACAATATCATTGAGATTCCGGTTACTTTTGAGGATAGAAAAAAAGGCCTATCAAAACTATCGTCAAAAGATATTTTTGAATTCTTTAAATTGATGATAAAATTGCGTTAAGCTCTTCTTTTGAAGATATTCGCACCAATTGGGTGCGAATTTTTTTTAGGTTTTCAATTTCACACGCTCTTTGACCGTGAAAATACCAAACCAAATGTTTTCTGAATGTAACCATTCCCCTTTCGCCATAGCGTTCCAAATGCAAATCGGCATGACGTAATATCATCTTAATGAATTCTTTTTTTGAAATTATATATTTTGGATTCGCGATTTGTTTAAATACCCATGGATTGCCCAAAGCCCCACGACCGATCATCAGTCCGTCCGCTCCGGTAATTTCCAAACATTTTTTTGCGTCAATCGCGTTTAAGACATCGCCATTGGCAATTATCGGTAAATTAATTTTTTTCTTAAGCTCGGCGATTTTTTTCCAATCGGCTTTTCCAGAATAACCCTGCGCTTTAGTTCGCCCGTGCACAGTGATAAAATCAACTCCGGCATTTTCCATTCGCTTGGCAAAATCAAAAATTTCATCGCTATCATTCCAGCCAAGGCGAGTTTTGATTGACAAAGGAACTTTTAAATTGAGTTTTTTGATTGTTTTGACAATATCCTCGGCTAAATCCGGATAACGCATTAAAGCCGCTCCTGCGTGCGTTTTTTGAGCAATTTTGGGCACAGGGCAACCCATGTTAACGTCTATGCCATCCGGTTTAAATTCCTTATATACTATAGAAACGGCTTCGGCTAAAACTTCTGGCTTATCACCAAATAATTGGATAATAACCGGTCTTTCTTTTTTGGCAATTTTGCACATTGCCAGCGTTTTTTCATTCCCTCTAACAACAGCCTCCGCGCTAATCATTTCTCTGTATATTACAAAATCACTACCGCTCGCTTCACGGCAAATTAATGAAAATGGCTGATCCGTATAATCAGCCATTGGAGCGAGAGCGAGTAATTTTTTATTAGTATTAAAATCCAGGCGCATATAAAATTAAGCGTAGGGCAAATCTTCATCTTCAACGGATTTTACCTCTTCTTGTTTGGCACCCTGAATAACAGGTATGCGTCTCAAAGGGGCTTCAAAATTTTCCATCGGTAAATTAATCGGCGGTTCGCCGTGTTTAATATCGGCTTTCTGCAAAAGTGGAGTTTTTACGGTCGGCATTGGGAAATGCCAAATAGTGGCAAGTTCTTCAATATTTAAAACATACGATTTATCCATACTCTTTAATTGCCTGCTTTTGAATGCTGAGACGATACTTTCACCTGAGGTTAATTTGGCCTTAAAACCATTACGGTTATTTATGTAGAATTGATTCATTGAACCAATCAAACCATGCGTGCATTTGTGAGGTTGAAAATTTTCTTTTTTTGAAACATAAACCGCGCGCAAAAATGATTTGAAACCAATTTTGGAAATCTTGTCTTCAATTGATTCAACCACCGCTTTGGTGCCGGGCGTTAAATCAGAAATTTTACCCGGTGTCTCTTCTTTTTTCTTTGCCTTTTCATCGGTTTCAAAATTATATGTCCAGGCTTGAATGGCTGTTTTTAATATGGCTTCCGGAGCGTTACCAACCATGCTCGCCAAACCGCTTTTTGGCGCTTCTTTTTTTCCGGCAATTATTTTTTTTACCAAACTTATACCCGCCTGCTTCCAACTGTTATCCACCGGCACAATCACTAACTGCATCCACAAATGTTCACCGGCCCCCACTCGGGTAAAATTTTCCAATATCGCTCCCATCGGGTCGGTAAAAACCATATCTTTGCTAATTGAGTATTCAAAATCCGGATATGTTCGGATCGGATATACTTCGTTTTCAGCCAAAGAAAATTCTATTCCTTGCGCTTCATATCCGTTTTTTGCCATGTCATCCGGAACACCGGCCGTGTAATCTTCAACTTCGGTAATTTCAGCTTCAGCAAATTGCGCGTAAATGGCCGCCTCAACCAAATCTCGAAGTTCCGACTCAACTCTTACTAAAAATTGGATATATCCTTCAATGGAAATGATTTCAAAACTAAACCATTTTGGAACTTTTCCCAAAAAATATCTTTCATAAACGCCATAATTAACGTGGGCACCGGACAGTTGAACAAATATTTGTTCAACTGATTTTGGCGAACCTATGAACGGTGCGGGAACATCTACCGCCAAAACAGACCATTTCCAAGTATCGGTGTATTCTTTTTGTTTTGCACTCTGCCATTCGGATAGCGCTTTTGTGAAAAGTGCTATTACTAATATCCACCACAAAACAATCACAAAAATCGCTATTATTTTTTCATAAGGCGAAAACAAAATAAAATCCTGCCAAAAGGATAAATCAATAGTGATGCCAAAAGGGGTGTCAATCAGCAACGGCTGCATAAGAACTATTTTAGGGCATTAAATACTCCGCCATAAACAATTAAAACCGCAAAAGCAGTCCACCACCAATTAAATCCGGCGGAAAAATAACCGGCCAAAAAACTTAATAAGGCAATCAAGGTGATAATGAATGCCACAAAATGACGAGTTGAACTGTCAGACATAAAATTTTATATATATTTCTTATACTTATTATACCATATATTAAAAAAACAAAAAACCCGCCTTTAAAAAGCGGATTTTTTGCCTAATAACAATAAACTAGGCTCTTTTTTGAAGTCTTTCAACCATAGCAAGGAGCGGGCCGGCAATAAAAATTGATGAATAAGCTCCGCTCACAATACCAATTATGAGCGCCAAGGCAAAATTATGTATTGTTGCCCCGCCAAAGAAATACAAGGCAATTAATGGTAATAAGGTAGTCAAGACGGTATTTAATGACCTGGATAGTGTTTGATTCAATCCGATATTTACCAAATCGGAAAAAGATTCTCCGGTTCTTTTGAGCAATCTTTCTCGGATACGGTCATAAACCACAATGGTGTCGTTTACCGAATAACCCAAAATTGTTAAGGTGGCGACAACAAATGCCGTGTCAATTTCCGTACCGTATAAATGTCCCAAAATTGCAAAAACACCCATAACAACCAAAATATCGTGAATTAAAGCCACGATTGCCAAAGCGCCATATTTCCAACTGGCAATCGGCCTTGAAACAGAGCGAAAAGCATACGCAACATACCCGATAATACCAAGACAAACCAAAATAATGGCCCAAGCTGAACGTTGGCGAAGCTGTTGGCTGACTGTGGGACCAATCATCTCAAATCTGGATTCAATAATATGATTGCCGTCTTTTTCAAATTCTTTTTTTATTGCGTCAAGAGTATTTTGATGAGCGTCCTCAGTCAGAAGAGACGACCTGATAATCAAAGCTTTTTCACCTGTTTTTTGCAGGGTAAGATTTTTTATATCCGCGTTTTCAAGCACCCTGATAATTTCACTGCTTTCCGGACGAGAATTGTAAAAATTTATTTCCATGAGTGACCCACCGGTAAAATCAATGCCCGGCTTCAATCCCCAAATCAACAAAACAAAAATGCTCAAAATTACCGTCACACTGCTAATGGAAAACCATATCTTTGAATATTTGATAAATGGAATCATATATATTTTGTCATTTATGCGTTAATTATTTATTCGTTTCTTCAGTTTTTTTATTTCCCAAAAACATCCAATTCGACTGGTCGGTTTTGAAAAATCCAAATACCCAGCGCATCAGGTTTCTGGTAACAATCACGGCTGTGAACATGCTGACGATGATACCGATAAATAAAGTGGTGGCAAATCCCTGCACAAAACCGGTTCCCATCCATATCAAAAATACACATGAAATCAAAGTGGTAATATTACTGTCTCTAATCGAGGTCCAAGCGCGCACAAAAGCTTCTTCGGTGGCGCTACGCAAACTTTTCCCGAAACGCAATTCTTCTTTCAATCTTTCAAAAACCAAAATATTCGCGTCAACGGCCAAACCGATAGAAAGAATAAAGCCGGCGATTCCAGATAAGGTAAGCGTCACACCAATCGTTTTAAAGATAGCCAGTGTTAAAGCCGAATAAGCAAACAAAGCAAATACCGCAATTAAACCCGGCAAGCGATAATATGCAATCATGAATATAATTACTAAAATCAAACCAATAATACCGGCTTTAAAACTTGATTGTAGTGAATCGGCACCCAAAGTAGCGTCAACTTTTTGTTGACTAATTAATTCCACCGGAACAGGCAACGCACCCGAATTCAATCTTTGCGCCAAAAGTTTGGCTTCATCCCATTTGAAATCACCCGAAATAACAGCACTGCCGTCAAGAATCGGTTCATTCACAGTGGGGACACTGATCGGTTCGGAATCCAAAAAGATAGCAACCGGCTTCGTTACATTTCTTTCGGTAATTTCGGCAAATAATTTTGAACCATCATCGTCAAATTGCAGGCTTACCTGAATTTGCCCGCTTCTTTGGTCTTGCAGTACTTCAGCCTTTTTTAACTGTTTACCGGTTAAGCCGGTAAATTTCCACTCATCCTGAGGAGGTAAAATATCGGTCTCTTTTTTTGTTTTTACAAAAATCCGAGACACTTCATATTCTTTTGGTATTTCTTCATTTTGTTTATAAATCAAATGGAAACCATAATTTGTTTCAACCGGACCGATTATTTCTCCCACCTGCCCATCAAAAGACGCTTGTTCAAAAGCTTCAATCATCTGTCCTTTACTAAAAGTACCCAAGTCACCGCCCAATTCCGAAGCTCCCGGTTCAGTGGAATTTTCTTTAACCAAATCACTAAAATTCTTGGCTGTTGCTTTTGATTTTAATTCTTCTATTTTGGCCAAAGCTTCTTCCTTGGTTAAATTATTATCGCACAAGTCGGTTCCTCTATAACAAATCAAAAGATGAGAGGCTGATACGCGCTTTTCACCATCTCTTTCGCCTATTAATTTTAATAAGTTTAAACCATCAGACGAATCAATGACTTCTTTTAAACTAACTGCTCCGATTTTATTCTTTTTTGCCCATTCATAAATTTCCGGATATTGATATTCATCGATATATCCCAAATTTCCGCCTTCTTTTTTACTTTTTTCATCTTCACTGTATTTTGAAACAACAGAAATAAAATCAGTTTGTTTATTTAATTCTTTTTGAGCTTCTTTAATTTTATTATTTGCCTGCGCGTTATAATCATCCAATTCTTTTTGCTCTTCGGTCGTTAATTCACGCGGAGGTTCCAAATTTTCTTCTTTAAATTCCAAAACAGGAGTTTCGCCAATCATGTCGATTGCTTCTGTAACATTGGCTATTCCCGGCAATTCAACAATCACCCTGTATTCATCCCCCACTTTGGTGGTCTGGACATTCGGTTCCGACACGCCCAAACCGCCTCTGACGCGCCTTTCAATCACATCGCGCACGCCTTCAACGGAATCAACCCTGTCTGACGGCGGAATGCTGTCGGTTTTTGCCACATATACCAAATGGGCACCGCCTTGCAAATCAAGACCCAAATTAAAGCCTTTTTCAGCCAAATTTGGCAAACCCAACATTATTTTGTCGTTAATTGCGTTGATTCCCTTGTTAAATATTCCCGGAACAATTAACAATAGACTTACTACAAACAAAGCGGCTATACCGCCAACTCGCCATTTTATTTGCGAACGAGTCACTGTTTTCGTTACATTCTTTTGTTTAGCCATAAATTAATATTTAGATATTTTGTGCGCCAATCTTACTAAATTGGCCAAAAAATTGCAAGTGGACAATAAAATTACATAAATTATTTACCATGGCACTTCTTGAACTTTAGACCACTGCCACAAGGACAAGGATCGTTTCTCCCGACTTCATTACCCTCTTTGTCGTGTGGCTTGCCGGAGGCAACCGCCTGACCGTCGGATGACTTTTTGGCGCCCTGCAAAATCAAATTGCCTTTTTGCATCACACTCGGTGCGAGTTGAATGCCGATACCGACTTTATAAATTGAATAAACCACTTCTTTTTGAATTAACGATAATAATTCATTAAACATTCGATAAGTTTCTTTTTTGTATTCAACCAAAGGATCTCTTTGGCCATAACCGCGAAGTCCTATTCCGGTTCGCAAATAATCAATCGCCACCAAATGATCAATCCATAAATTATCGATAGAACGCAAAAGCATTTGTTTTTCAATTTCAAGCAATAGAGAATTGTCTTTGGCCGCTTCCACCAAATATTTTTCATATTTCTTTTGAGCCAAAACAGTCAAAAACTCAATTATTTTTGTTCGAGTTTCCACTGATTCCAATTTGGAATGCCCGTTGCCACCCAAAGCCATAATTTGATTCTTTTCTTCATCAGACAACGCAAAAATAGTTTGCATTGTTTCAATAATTTCTTTTAAATTCCACTCAACCAAATCTTCCGCATTAGTATGAAATGACACCACTGATTCGATTTCCGCTTCGATCATTTCATAAATCATCTGACGCAATGTTAGGCTGGCTTCGCGCGTCGCGCCATTTTTTTCCGCTTCATACTGTTCCAAAATATTTTTTCGCTTGCCATAAACAACTTCGCGATGTTTGTTGAGAACATCATCATATTCAATCAAGTGCTTACGCATGTCAAAATGATAACCTTCAACCTTTTTTTGAGAAGACTCAATAATTTTTGTAATGGATTTTTGTTCAATCGGCATATCATCGGGAACGCGCAAAGTCTGCATTACCGACTTTATCCTATCGCCCGCAAAAATACGCATTAAATCATCATCGGTTGAAAGAAAAAACTGAGATTCACCCGGATCGCCCTGTCGCCCGGCTCGACCCCGCAATTGATTGTCAATTCGTCGAGACTCATGGCGCTCGGATCCGATTACAAAAAGACCACCGGCTTCTTTGACTTTATCCGCCAATTCTTTGTCCGGCGGATTACCACCCATAATAATATCAACTCCTCGGCCGGCCATGTTTGTGGCAAGAGTTACCGCGCCCGGACGGCCGGCTTGAGCGATAATTTCTCCTTCTCGTTCATGATTTTTTGCGTTCAAAATTTCGTGTTTTACCCCTTCACGCTCCAAAAAAATTGATAATTGCTCGTTTTTTTCAACGGAAATCGTACCAATAAGCGCCGGTTGCCCTTTTTCTTGAAGTTCTTTGCACTTATTGGCAATGGCTTGATATTTTGCCTCTTCTGTTTTATATATTCTGTCTGAATGATCTTTGCGACACGGTGCTTTGTTGGTCGGGATTACCACTACTTCCAAATTATATATTTTCCCAAATTCCTCAGCCTCAGTCACAGCCGTGCCGGTCATGCCGGATAATTTTTTATACATTCTAAAATAATTTTGGAAAGTTATCGTTGCCATTGTTCTGCTCTCGCGCTGAATTTCCACTCTTTCTTTGGCCTCAATCGCCTGATGCAATCCTTCACTATAACGACGGCCGGGCATTTTACGTCCGGTAAATTCATCAACAATAATTACTTCTCCTTCTTCAACCACATAATCTTTGTCGCGTTTAAATAAAGCCATGGCTCGCAAAGCTTGTTCAATGTGGTGCACAGTTGCCACTCCGCCTTCAGCGTAAATATTTGTAATATCAAGCCACTTTTCCATTTTTTGTATGCCGACTTCCGACAATGTGGCCGAACGCATTTTTTCATCAATGTTGTAGTCAGTATTTTCTTCAAGCCGAGCTACTAATTCAGCGAATTTATAATACATGTCCGCTGCTTCTTCGGCGGGCGCGGAAATAATTAAAGGAGTTCTGGCTTCATCAATTAAAATCGAGTCAACTTCATCAACAATGGCGTAGTTCATGTCACGCTGAACCATGTCTCCAAGCGAACCAATCATATTATCACGCAAATAATCAAAACCATACTCATTGTTTGTTCCATAAGTAATATCGCAATGGTATGCTTCGGCGCGAGAACAAGGTTCCAAATAATCATATTCAATTTTATACATTCCTTGGACATCTCTTCCCGTGTCAATCGCCCCGCCTTCAGCCAAATCCGAATCTGGAACCGCGGCACGAACTTGAGAGTTGTATTTGTATGAAACTCCAAGTTGTTGAATAATGCCGATTGTTAACCCAAGGGCGTCATAAATCTGACCCATCCAAACAGCGTCTCTTTTGGCCAAATAATCGTTTACAGTTACCAAATGCGCGCCCTTTCCTTCGAGGGCGTTTAAATACATTGGTAAAGTGGCAACCAAAGTTTTTCCTTCACCGGTTCTCATTTCCGAAATTTGACCGCGATGAAGCACAATACCGCCGATTAATTGAACATCAAAATGACGCATACCGGTCAAGCGCTTGGAAGTTTCTCTGACCACGGCAAATGCTTCAGGCAAAATGTCATCAAGTGCCTCCCCTTTTTGCAGTCGTTCTCTAAACTCAATGGTTTTATTCTTCAAATCTGTTTCGGATAATGAAGAAATCGCCGATTCAAATGAATTTATTTTGGCAACAATAGGTTCAATCCCCTTGAGCACTTTGGCGTTTGGATCGCCGAATATTTTTGTAATTATTGACATGTAATTAATTAAAAATCAGGCCAAATTTTAGCCTGATTATATTATCACGAAAAACACGCTTTGGCAAGCCCTTATTTTGGCGAATATTTGCCATTTTTTAGCATAATTCTCACATCAACCAAGTGATTGCCGTCAACACTTGCAATAATCGGATTGAGGTCAATTTCCATGATTTTACTTTCTTTAATCATTATCTTGGAAAGTGATACCAAAATATTCGCCAAACCGTTAATATCCGCTTTTTTGGCGCCTCTGGCTCCTTTGAGAATCGCCGAACCCTTTACCTCATCAATCATTTTTTTTGCTTCATTAATATTTATCGGGGCCAAACGCGTTACCGCGTCTTTATATATTTCAACAAATATTCCACCCATGCCGAATAAAATAACCGGACCGAAACTACCATCTCTCTTTGCCCCAATAATTACTTCTATTCCTTTTTTCATCGGTTGCGCAACAAAACCGTTCAAAATAATATTCGGGTATATTTTTTTTATATTACTTTCAATTTCCACCCACGCTTCTTCCGCTTCTTTGAGCGAGTTGATATTTATTTTTACGCCTGAAACATCGGTTTTGTGTATTATTCTTTCGTCGGAAACTTTTATTGCCCACGGAAAATTAATTTTTTTTGCGACTCGCTCCAAATCGTTTTTTGTTTTTACAAAAATTCCATCAATTTTCAGGCCGTATTTGGAAAATAAAACAGATGATTCATCAAAAGTCATTTGCCTTAACGAGGTGTTTAATTTTGGCTCTTGTTTAAGCGTCGATTTTTTGGTAATCGCTTTATCGGCCAAATTAGACAAACTCTTTACCAGAGCAAACGGATCGCAAAAATTTACAAGACGATTTTTTTGAAAAATACCGTTTGCTGAACTTGTTTTTTCTCCGCCAATGAATAAAGGCACAACCAATTGTTTGTTTGCGCGAGTGATAATGATTTTTGCCGTTTTTTCAATCTCAGTCAATTTTTGAGGAGTCAGTAAAACAATTATTCCAAATTTATTATTTTTGGTTAGAATTTTTAACGCCTCGTCGTATCGCTCGGCTGAAGCGTCCCCTATTATATCAACCGGATTATTGAGCGCGGCCGAAGCAGGCAAAACCTTTTTTAAAGCATTGAATATTGGCAAGCTAATATTTGCCAATTCAAGGTTTTTTGTTGATTCTAATAAATCCGTTAACACGATTGACGGTCCTCCGCCGTTTGTTAATATCACCCATTCACCGGGTGCTTTATAAATATTCGCGTCAAAAAAACGTATCAAATTAAACATTTCGTCCAAAGAATCAACAAGCTTAACTCCGCTCTGGGCGCAAGATGCCTTAAAAATTTCGTGTGAAGAAGCAATTGAACCGGTATGCGAAGAAGCGGCTATTGAACCTTTTTCGGAAATTCCCGCCTTAATAACAACTATCGGTTTTTTGCCGGTAATCTTTTTGGCTAAATTAAAAAACCTTCTTCCGTTGGATAAACTTTCCAAATACATTATTATCGCTTTTGTGTTTTTATCTTTGCCCAAATATTCCAAAAAATCATTTTCTGTTGCGCCGGCTTGATTCCCGATGGAAACAAATTTGGAAAAACCAATATTTTTATCCGCCGCCCAATCAAGCATTGCTGTGCCAATGGCGCCGGATTGCGAAACAACCGCCACATGCCCGACACGCGGTAAATCATTGCCAAAAGTGGCGTTCAAACCAAAACGCGCGTCCATTATTCCCAAACAATTCGGTCCGATAATATTTATTTTATATTTTTTGGCAATTTGTTTTAACTCATTTTCCCGCTCTTCCCCGACTGCGCCGATTTCTTTGTAACCGGCGGTAATAATTATGGCGTGAGGAATTTTTTTCTCTCCGCATTCTTTCAAAACAATGGGCACAACTTCGGGCTTTACGGCAATAATCGCCAAGTCCACCGGAGCGTTTATATTGGCGACCGATTTATAACAAACAGCCTTGAAAACTTTTTTTACGGTCGGATTAACCGGATAGATTTTTATTTTTTTATTTTGAGAAAGATTATACATTAAAGCAAACCCGATTTTCTTCGGGTCGTCTATTGCGCCAATAACCGCGACTGAGCGCGGACTAAATAGATGAAACAGATTCATAAATTATCTTCAAAAGTCGGCTTAATGATTTTATAAAATATCCCCGTCGGTATTTTGCCGGAATTTTGTTTAACATTTTTCATCGCCCGCTCCAAATCATTAACCGGCAAAGTGGCATCGAGCGCGGATATTTTTGTTTTGTATTCCTCTCTGGTATCGGCAAAAGTAATGCACGGTTGGATAATATCGACAATGGAAAAACCTTTGTGCTTAATCGCCTGTTTCATAATATTTTTTGTGCCTTCCAAATCCATTGACCATGCACGAGCGACAAACGTGGCGCCGGCCGAGAGCATAAGTAAAAGCGGATTAAAAGGCTCTTCGGGTGAACCAAACGGCGTTGACCGGCCTTTGAAACCCTTAGGGCTGGTTGGCGTGAATTGACCGGTAGTCAAACCAAAAACCTGATTGTTGTGAACAAACAAAGTGATATCCATGTTGCGCTTGGCCGCGTGCACCAAATGCTCGATTCCTTCCGCGTAAGCATCGCCATCTCCGGCAAAAGCAATTACAGTCAAATTCGGATTGGCTAATTTAATTCCTTCGGCCGTGGCTACTTCCCTGCCGTGGAGTGAAGTAAAACTGTTAATGTTTGCAAAGTCGGCGATTTTGCCATGGCACCCGATTCCAACCGACATCACAAAATTATCTTTATTAAATCCTTCGACTATCAAATCATTTAAAGCATTTTTGAATGAAGATAAAATGGCAAAATTAGTGCAACCCGGGCACCATGTATTTTTTGCGGTTGTAGACAAATCAATCATATTAAAAAATCTTATCGAATTTAGATGCTAATTCCTCGGCGGAAAAAGGTATTGAATTATATTTGCGAATGTTATTTTTTATTTCGACTCCGGTTTTTTCTCTGATTAGCTTATGAAGCTGTCCGGTAAAATTATTTTCTACGCAAATTATTTTTTTGGAATTTTTTATTTCTTTCAAGAATAAATTTTCATCAAAAGGCTCCAACCAGACTATTTGCAATGCTTTGAAAGATTTTTTTGATTGTTTTAAGGCTGACAAAACAGCGCCTTTAACCGAGCCAAAAAATACAACCGTATTCTTGCTGTTTTTATCACCAAAAATTTTAATGGTTTTATGTTTTTTCATTTCTTGCTTTATGCCGTTCAATTTGGCAAATCTTTTTTCATACATTTTTTTAACCGTTTCCGGGTCGTCGGTAATATATCCGTTTTCATCGTGTTCATAACTGGAAATTTTTACCGCTTTGTTTTTTTCACCGGGAAAACCTAAGGGTGAAATACCGTCGACGCAAAAGGCATAGCGTTTGTAATTTGAGACGCCTTTATTTTTTTTCGGTTGAATTATTTTTACTTTTTTACCAGATAAATCAATCGAAGCGACGCTTTCGGAAATTTGTTTATCAAGCAATACCACCGCCGGTGTTTGAAATTGCCAAGCCAAATTCAATGCCAAAGCGCCACAATCAAAGCATTCTTCATGGTCGCCCGGAGCAATTACTATGCGAGGATATTCACCGGGCATATGACGAACAAAATCCAGGTCTCCTTGGCCCGTCCGCGTCGGGACACCTGTGGAAGTACCGGCGCGCGCCGAATCAGCCACCACAATGGGGATTTCGGCCATACCGGCCATAGCCATGGCCTCAAGCATTAAAGCAAATCCTCCACAACTAGATGCCACGGCAGTTCGCGCTCCGCCATAAGCCGAGCCGAGCGCCATGTTGATCACCGCCAATTCATTTTCCGGCTGAACCACCTTTAATTTTTTGTCTTTAGCGATTTTGGAAAAATAGTGAAGAATTGAAGAAGACGGCGTCATTGGATAAGCAAAATAATTTTTAAGTCCGGAGGCGACAAATCCTTCGGCCAAAGCCTCATTGCCTTCAAGAATTCTTTTTTTAACAATTTTTGTTTTCGGTAAAATGATTTGCTTAATTTTTTTTGCTTTGGCCAGTTCATAACCTTTTTTGGCCAATTCAATGTTTGGCGCGGAAAATGACCCAAATCTTTCTATAAAAACCTCATTTAATTTTTTTAAATCAAAATTAAAATAATAAACAAGCGCGCCCAAAAAAGCGCTAATCCGGGTTATCGCCGGCAAACTATTTTCTTTTACCCAATCGGATGCCGGTATAGAAAAAAAGTTTTTATCTTCTTTTTGATTCGCAAAAATTAATCCGCTATTTTTTAATTCTTTTTTGTGCAAGGTTACCGTTTCTTCGTTCATTGCCACGAGCGCGTCCAAATTTTTTTCATCGAGTCCCACCGCACCTTCGCCAAAAGAAATTCGCGCAAAATTATGACCCCCGCGAATGAGTGAAGGATACTCAACAAATACAAAAAAATCATAGCCGTATTTGGCAACCAATCGGCCAAAATTAATTGCCGCTTCCTTGGCCCCGTCTCCGGCCGAACCGCCAAACAAAACAGTGTGTCGTTCTTTTATTATTAATTTCTTTTTTACCATAATTTTAATCGTGAATCGCCCCGTCTTCTTTTGTTCTCGGTCGGCGCTTAATTAAATATTTACTTTTTTTATAAAAATCCGTGTGAAACACTTCGTGTATTCTTTCTTTGGTCGTGAAATATTCTTTGTAAGCCATTTTTACAGCCGGATTTTCGTGCGCTAATCTTATTTTTTTCTTGCCATCGATTATATAAAGCGACGCGGCTCGGCGTTCACGAATTTTTTCATCAACCGGCAATGACTGACCGCCACCGCCAATGCACCCGCCGGGGCAAGCCATTACTTCCACAAAATCATAGGCATTGGGGTCATTTTTTAATTCTTCAATAATTATTTTTGCGTTTTGAATTTTGTTGGCTACCACGACTTTGAGTTCTGTTTTTATTCCTTTGGCAGTTTTTAACGGTTTTGGCAATTTAATCACCGCCCGCTTGATTTGGTCGAGCCCGCGCACATCTTTGAAAAGCGAATAATCTTTTAAATTTTTACCGGTCAAAAGCCAATAGGCCGTCCTGAGCGCCGATTCCATTACTCCACCCGAAGCGCCATAAATCACACCGGCGCCAGATGGCTTGCCAAACGGATCGTCGGCCGAAATCGGTTTTATTTTTTTCAAATCAATTTTTCTATTCAAAAACCATCTGGCCAATTCACGAGTGGTAATAACAATATCTACCGGATTATTGCCGTTAATTTTGTATTCCGGCCGTTCAATTTCATATTTTTTGGATGTGCATGGCATTACTGAAACCGAAACAATATTTTTGGGGTCGATTTTATTTTTCTTGGCCCAATATGTTTTAACAAGCCCGCCAAGCATAATTTCGGGCGACCTGGCCGTACTCAAATGCTTGATAAATTTCGGTTCAAAAAATTCCAGATAATTCACCCAAGACGGGCAACAAGAAGTGAACACAGGTAAATTCTCCCCTCTTTTTATTCTCTCGACCGCTTCGGCGCCTTCTTCAAACGTGGTAAAATCCGCGGCTACGGCCGTATCAAAAATATGATTGAACCCAAGAGCGCGCAAACCGGCGGATAACTGGTCGGTGGCCGCCGCGCCATAGGGCAATCCCAATTCTTCACCGATTGAAACGCGAATTGACGGCGCAAATTGCACCACCACTGTTTTTGTTTTATCTTTCAAAATTTTCTCAAGCACTTCAATTATTTCATATTCGCCTTTTGATTTGATGGCTCCGGCCGGACAATGGACAATGCACTGCCCGCAAGCGATACAATCTTTATTTTTTTTGTCTGATGGCTTGATGCCAATACCCGCGCCTTTGCCGTCAACATCCAAATACTGAACAGGACAAACTTCAACACAATTCCGGCAATCAATACACTTTGTTTGGTCAAAAACAATCGGACCAAATTCATAAATCGGTCTTTTGCCTTTACGGTCCTTGAAACGGAGCATTTTTGAATTCAATTGCTTGCGGTATTTGAGCAAATCACAGCGCCAATTCCAAACGCATGTAGGGCAGTCTTCAATATGCTCGCCAAAAATCAATTCCAAATTAAACTTGCGCGCTCGTTTTATTTCGGCGTTATCGGTCGTGACTTCCATGCCGTCTTCAACCAAAGTCGAACAAGATGTTTGCAGACTGCGCATGCCTTTTATTTTTACAAGGCACATCCGGCAATTTGCCCTGACCGACAAATCCGGATGCTGACACAGATGCGGAATATCGATTCCGGCGCGCAAAGACGCATCAAGCACTGTTTCGCCTTCAATCGCTTCGACTCTTTTTTTATCAATAATTATTTCAAATTTTTTAGACATAATAATCAAATTCTTTTAATTGTTTTGAGAAATACAAAGGCGATTAAACTACCGAGCGCCGCCGAATAAAGCTGATTCCAAGACATCATCAAAGCTATGTTTTTGGATAGTGTTTGCGCTACAAAAAAATTAAAAAATATCTGACTGGTGATAAAAAGGAAAATAAATTTGGCGATAGAACCCGCCCCCGCCCCCAGCCAATAATTTTTTAAGCGAAGTTTATGAAACAAAAAAACCATAATAATATTACTGACCATTATAAAAGGAATAAACGGCGCCATAATCGCAGGTAACAACCCGCCGACCAAAGCCATCAAACTTGGCACAAAGCACATCAATATTCCACTGCGAAGACCGAGCATTACAGTGATGATAATCAAAAGCGCGTTAACAATCGGACCGGAAATAAATTGATTGGGAAAAAGCGGAGCAAGCATAATGCCCGCAAATAAAAAAACAAATAATCCTGTTTTGGAAATTTCTTTGGGGATCGCCTGAACCTGTTCTGCCACACCCGAACCACTATCGTTGTAATCCAAATAGCTCATAGTTAATTATTTTATATCAATTTTCTGCATCAAACTAACCATCGGGTCATAAACGCTTTTGCCCAACGGGCAAAAGCTGGCCTCGCGCATTGTTTCTAAAATCGCCCGCATCATAAGCCAATCCGGTTGCTTTTTGCGCAATTGCTCACGCACTCGATAAAGCCCTTCTCGGCACGGAACACACTTGCCACAATTTGATTTATAGAAAAAATCAATCCATTTAATCATTAATTTTTTGGGGTCAGTTTTTTTGAGATTGTAAATTGTGATGGCACCGGTTCCTTTAAGCTCATGGTTTAATTCATCGGACAAAAATATTTTTCCAGCTGCCGCTCCGCCGATTTGCGCAAAATATTTGAAGCGAGGAATATTTTTTGTTTTTTTGAGCACGTCAAAAACAGTCATTTTGATCGGCAATTCAAAAACTCCGGGATTTTTTACTTCACCCCCGATTGAATAAAACCTAGTCCCGTGATAATCGTTTTTAGAAATTTTGGCAATGTAATAAAATGTCTCCACATTATTAACAATGGTCGGGCAATCATACAATCCTTTTTCTGTGGGGTATGGCGGTTTCAACCTGGGTTCCGAACGCTTTTTTTCTATTGTTTCAAGAAGAGTTGTTTCTTCCCCGCATAAGTATCCGCCATCTTCGGCAAAAAATTCAATTTTATTTTTTTTGATAAACGGAGACAGTCGAGATTTAAATTTGCTCAAATCTTTTTTCTGACAATAAATTATCGCCTTTTCCGCGCTAACTGTGTCCATGGCGATTTTTATTCCTTCAATTAACTCCTTCGAGTATTTTTGAATTATATATTTGTCTTTGGTAACACCCGGTTCGCCTTCGGTGGCATTGCAAATCACATAGGCCGGACGGTCGAAATTTTCGGCTTTTGCTTTGAGTACGGCAAGCCACTTAAAAGCGGTTGGAAAATCAGCCCCGCCACGGCCGGTCAAATTCGCATCCTGAATCTTGTTTATTATCTTCATAAAAATTTATATATGTGCCTTAATTTTATCAAATTTTGGCCATTTGGGCAAAATTATTAATGTGCATATCTTTATCCTGTTAATGACTAAAAAACGCATCCCGCCAGTCGGGACTGAAGGGATTGACAAAACCCTCATTTTATGCTATAATATTGGCTACAAAAACGCTTTGCCGCTCTTTAAACACTACAAAAGGAGGAGGAAAATGGAGAGAATAAAAGAAGACATTGATACAGCGGGCGTTTCGCCCAAAATCATTTTGGTTATCGTCGCTTTTATCATCTTGGTTTTTGTCGGTAATATTGTAGGTTCTTTCAAGGCTTCGGACTTCGGCATGACCTATGAGGAAATGAGCAAAGAGATTTGGCTCGCCATGCTCTACATCATTGTCGGAGGAACCACCCTGTTTTTTCTCGGCCGGGTAAAGAAACCGATCATTCGATTCGGTTTCCGACTTTTGACAGTGCTCGCGGTCATCACGACCGTGAACAATCAATTCACGGTGAGTTACGAACTCGCGCCTATCAAGCGCGACTTCGCTCTTGCCGGGAATGAGTGCAAGGTAACGGAGTTTCAGGATCTGTCTTGCGGAAAAAAACTCAAAGAGGCCCTTGCCCGCCGTGACCAGAAACTCGCCGAGCTCGGCGTGGTCATGGCAAATAGCGACGGCTGGCGCATGACCGCCGTGAACAACACCACGATCGTCCCGGATCGCTCGGGAGTATACCTGCATATTCCATTCCACTAACCCGCCTCTTTTCCTACCACGCTCTTTTCTTCAAACAGCCACCTCGGCTGTTTTTTCGTACAAAAAATCCCGCTAGTTCAGCTAACGGGATTTTTAAGTTTATCGGTTTCTATTATTTCAAATTGACCGAACCACCGGCTTCTTCAATTTTCTTTTTCATTTCCTCAGCTTCTTCTTTCTTGACGCCTTCTTTAATCATTTTGGGAGCGCCGTCAACCAATCCTTTGGCTTCAGCCAATCCCAAACCGGTAATTTCTTTTACCACTTTGATAACGCTGATTTTATTGGCGCCCGCACCGGATAATTCAACATTGAATTCCGTTTTTTCTTCCGCGGCAGCAGCACCACCGGCAGCCGGAGCGGCAGCCATCATCATGGCCGGAGCGGCGGCGGAAACGCCGAATTTGTCTTCCAAAACCTTTACCAATTCGGAAAGGTCAAGAACCGACATTTTTTCGATTTCTTCCACGAGCTTTTTAAATTTCTCGGGAACGATCACTTCTTTTTTTTCTTCTGACATAGTATTTAATTATTAAGCTTTCGCTTCTTTAATATTATTTAATACCGATACCAACCCTCGCAAATTGCCGGCCAGCGCGTTAACAAATCCGGAAACCGGAGCGTTAATTGTGCCAACCAATTGACCAAGCAATTGTTGCTTGCTCGGGAGTGACGCCAAGTTCTTCACAAATACGGCGTCAATATATTTGCCTTCTAATGTTCCACCAAAAATCGCCACGACTTCATGTTTTTTTGCGAAGTCATTCACAATTCTTGCCGGTGCTACCTCATCGGCTTCACCGAAAAAGGTTGCCACACCGCCCTCAAAAACTTTTGGATCCGCTTCTATTCCAAGCTCTTCAAATGTTTTTTTGAGCAATGTCTTTTTTGCAACAATCACTTTGATACCTTCTTTTCTGCACGAATTGCGCAGTTCATCGGCCTCGGCCACGGTCAAACCTTGAAAGTTGGCGAAAACAGATGCCTTCGCCCCTTTGAGTCCGTCCGTGAGAGACGCGAGTGTTGCTTCTTTTTGTTGTTTTGTTTTTGGCATAATTTGGTTTGATAGCGCAATTTTTATAAAAAAACTGCGGCTATTAAACCACAGACTAAACAATCTTCGACCTAAGAACCGCGTTTTTGCGGATAAGATTGCCTCGGTAGCATAATTAACCCGATTGGGCGCTACTGTCTATGGCTGACAAGATAATAACAAATATTCTAAATAGTGTCAAGACCCAATCACCGTCCCCTTAAATTTCTTACCCTCGATCGCCTTTTTTACTTCGCTAATATTTGCTCCGGACATGACAATCACCTTCATTTTTTGTTTTTCCGCTTCTTTGCTTGCTATCGGGTCAAAAGGCAGGTTAGCTCCGGGGATCCATTTATCACCCACGATTTTTCTAAAGTCCTTCCACAAAATTTTTGTTAATTTTTTGGCTTTTGGGTTTTCTTTGGGGTCGCTGTCATAAACATATTCAATGTTTGACAGATTGATAATTTCTTTGGCGCCGTAAGTTTTCGCGATAAGCACGGCGTCGTAATCAGTGGAACAACCCGGCTTCCAACCGGCGCCGATAAGAATGGCCTCATCCCATTTTATTTTTTTGGTCGGATTTTTTATTACAATGGGGTTGGCCCATTGCCGAAAAATCGTCCGCATAAAATGCGCGTTCAGACGAGTGGTGTGAATTCCAATCCAATCCACATCTTCGCTCACGAGTTCGCTCACGCTTTTTACCGCCGACTGATAATTGCGCGCTGTCGCTCCCCCACCACAAACAATAATAAACCGCCGGCCTTTTTCTATTTCTTCAACAATCATTTTTTTAAAACCTTTCAAAAACTTAATATCAAAACCGGTTTTAGGAATGATGAGTGATCCGCCGAGGGATAAGACGATTGGTTTATTGGGCATAATTAATTATATTTACCTTGAATTTCAAATTAAAAATATCGAATTTCCAATCAAATCTAAAACTCAAATTTTAAATCTGTCATATTTTGTCATTTGGATTTTAACATTCATTTGACATTGGAAATTGGATATTAGACATTATGTTTCTCTCAAATTTTTCTTTCTCCATTTTTCATCGTTAACTCTGCTCTTTGCATCGGCATAAAAAACGCTTTTATTCGCCTTATACAAACTCGGCGTTCTATACGCCGTTTTGCCTTTCTGCGCACGGTTTGAAGAGTAATTTTTCATATCATTTTATTTCAGCGGCTAGAATACAGCTGTCTTGTATCTCATATCCGTTAAATGGCAATGAGTCACGGAGTTTTACAGTCGTGGCATCTTCTTTCACCTGTCCTGCGACATAATTTTTTATTTTGTCACGGTTGCTATCCGTGCCGGCTGCGGTGGAAATAAGCACCTGTTCCAAGCCACGTTTGCTTGCATATTCAGTTGCCGCTCTCACCACCTCGCCACAAAAACTTTCTGCCTGCATCGTATCTAAAAATTTATCACGAGGATTATTAGCTCTTACAATCAAGACTGGTTTATTGTCAGCGCTAACGCTCTCAATTAATATTACTGCACCAATTAATTCCTTACCAGTTGCATCGTCGCGAGAACGGACAAATTTACATGGAATGATATCAGGCCACTTCTGAAGCATGTCGTCAATCCTTGTATAGCATGCATCGCTATAATATCCGGCCAACTCTCCGGTAAAACTCCTATCCGGGATCATCTCTAATTTTTCCTTACTTCCCTCAATATCGCCTTCGATTTTGCTAAGTGCTTTCTGGATATTTTCTGAAGGAAATATTTTTCTCAGCTTTGACAATTCCTTTGGTGTCAGAGCATTTTCTTTACTGAAATATTCGCCTGACTCCGCGTCGTTCAAAACGTGTTCTTTTAAGGCGTTGGACATAATATCGCGGATAAAACGCACTCCATCCAAGGTGGGAGATTCATTTTGGGCAAGCGCCTCATTTAAGTTGGCATAGCCGGAAAATTCGGTCATTGTCTTTGCAAAAAGCATCCGCCTTAAATATGGCGTGGTATAAGAAGTTTCTTTTTTAATTCCAAGATTATTTTCTAATTTTAATACGGCCTTAAGAAAGGTATCAATATTACCAGTAGCAACTATTTCCTTTACTGCACTGTTAAAAACTTCTATTCTCTTTTTTTGCGCTACGAGACGCGCTTCGCTCACTCCTTCGCCAGTCTCAACGCCAAGCGCACTAATTTCTGACTCAATTTTTCCCATTATCTCTTTTTTACTTTCTTCAAATCCTTCGGGCTTAAGCATTTTTTCAGCGGCGAGAATGTCAGTGCGGTAACGCTTATATTCATCACCACAACTATCTAAGCTAGTTTCTGACACCTTTACACGTTCAACACTAAGCACTATAGGCGCATATTCTGCAGGTAAAGGTTTTATTTTGCCGGAATCAGCACCTGCTTGAAAATTTGAGTGCATTTCAGATAAATTCTTATGCGAACGAGCAAAATGACTTGTGTGGAATGTTAATTCAACCGCCAATATATCATAATCAAGTGCACTCATTTCAGCGGGCAAAGGAATTTCCCCGGCAATAATCTTCTCCTTCATTGTTTGCAGGCGCTCACTTATTTTTTCCACGCTATCAAGACCATTGTCCAGTTGCTCCTTCGGTAATTCTTCCATTTCCTTACGCTCAACTTTTTTTATGTTTAAAAAATATTCAAACAATTTTTCCGTCGGTTGTACGCCGAACTTATCAAGATAAGATGCAAAAATTTCCATATCTGAATCAGAAATGCAAAAATTATCGTTTTTTTCTGCCAACGTGAGAATAAGTGGCCAAATCTTATCTTTTCCACTTCCGGTAAGCGGCTCTTGAAAACGGCTAACACTTTTTTCAAGAATCGCATATGAAATCGGGAGAGAGTATTATTTTATATATTCGGAGATCCGCACCTTTTAACAAACCTATTTTATGTTCCGCATCAATACTATCTTTACTACTTTTGGAAAAAATTTCCAAAAATTCCTTGGCGCCAAACAAAGAAACAGCCTCTGGCAATAAATATGGTTGTTTCTTTATAATGTGCCTCGCAATAATATTCTTGGCTTTATCGGTTAGATCTTTTGCTTCCTCAGGCAAATGACTAAGCTGAACGTCATTAAATATACGGTCCAACTGCTCACCCTTATCAATAACTAAACTTACGACACGTAATTGTTCTATCGGCTCCCATGACCGAGAATAATGATGCACTCTCTTACTAAATGCAGGATCAATCATTACATCCGGAACATCTTTTAGAACCTGCAATAAAAACTTTCTTTGTTCTGAATGAAATCGTTTCATCCCCTCATAATCATCCTCTTTAATTCCCTCCAATTCTGGACCAAATTTAAAATTACCCAGTGCTTTCTCATAAATAATTTGTCTACAACCATCACCTTTAAGGTGATCCCCATAAACTCCACTTACTCTAAACATTTCGGGCATAGACTTCCAATAATCTATTGCCTGATTTAAATCCATTCCTTCAATCTTCTTTTTAATTTTTTCAGAAATCGCAGACCCAAGTGATTCAACCGTTTCTCGACCAAGATAATCTTGTGCATCTTTAAGGCTCAAAATATTACGCAAAGCCCCTTCAATATCATCCTGTTCAAGCATCGCCTTTGCAAGTTCAATTTTACTACCATCATAAGATCTTATAGCGTCTTTTGCATAAAGCTCGGTTGATTCTTTAATAGCAGTTTCTTTCCAAGACGTATTCTTGCGGAGTAATTCTTCGAACGCAGATAAGCAATTCTCCGGATCGATTTTTTCTACAGCTTTGTAAACCTTGGGAACTATTACTTCATGATCAATAAGATCTGGAGATTCTTTGTCAGACGCAACATATCGCAGAGATTCTGCTGGGAATTTCTCAGCGTATAATTGTATATTCTCAACACAATTTTCTATTTGTGCCTGTTCTTCTTCAGTAAACGGCGGATTTTGTTCGGCTTCGAAAAAATTCGCATACTTTACGAGCAATTCTTTCAAAAACTGAACCCCTTTTTCAAAACCCTCTTTTTCTTGCGAAGTATCTTTTTGCTCCTGCCCAGCTTCGACTAACAACGTATCCTCTTGCTCAGCTATAAGCTGATTTTTCAGGTTGTCAAGCGCACTCTCCGCTTGTTTAGTAATGTCCACTAGCGAAGCAACAGCCTCTTTATCATTGCCCACTTGTTTCTGCATCTCAAGACCAGCTAAATTTAATGAGTTAACTTCTTCGGTTGCTTGTTCAACAAATAAAGAAGCCTCTTCAGGGGGCAACTCCGCGCTTTCTACTGCTTCAATTTCTTCGGCGGTTAATTCATGTTTTTTAGAAAACTCATCCACGCCGTTTTCAGTTGTCGGTTTTTTCTCATCGTACATATACTACATAGACAAGATTTTTTTACGCAAGCAATCTGCTTCATCTGTACTTTTTTTATCATGATATTTTTTCGCCACAGTAATCTGTTCAAGACGCAATTTTTTTATCTTATTGTCAAATTGTTTTTTAAGTCTTCGCGCCTCATTTCTTTTCATATGCAAATTAATTTTTTAGTACGCCTTATTTTTCAAAAGCATATTCGTTAGCCATGATACAAGCCACATAATGAGTGCGCCCCAAAACGCCGGCCAAAAACCGGCAACAGAAAAACCTTTTACAATGGTTGAGGCGAACCAAAACATTCCCGCGTTAATCACCAAAGTAAAAAGTCCAAGGGTGATTAAATTGATGGGCAATGTTAAAAGCAAAGCCAAAGGACGAATTAAGGCATTAATCAGTCCAAAAATCAATGCGGCGATGAGAGCCGAGTAAAAACCAGCAATTTTTATTCCCGGCACATACATGGCAATAAGCATTAGCGCCGCGGCGCTCAAAAGCCAGCGAAGAAGTAGTTTCATAGTGATAAAAATTTTTAACCTGTCGCTCGTGAACGACGGGTTTTAACCTGTCGCTCGTGAGCGACGGGTTTTAATTAGTAATTAATTACCCTCCAACCAATAATCTCACAATCGCCCAAATCACTGGTACAATCCAACTGAATAAAAAGAAAATAAAAATCATTAAAATAAAAAAGCTGTAGCGCTCCAAAAATATTTTTACGTTGTTCATTGAATCCGGCAAAATGGCGTAGAGAATTTTTGAACCGTCGAGTGGTGGAATCGGCACAAGATTAAACACCAAAAGCAGAACATTAGCGTACACAATTATAAAAAAGAAATTAGTCAGATTGGATACCGGTAAAATACGAATAAGCATGGCAAACCCGAATGCCAACAAAAAATTAGCCATCGGCCCGGCAAGTCCCACCATGGCCGGCCCCCATTTTTTATTTTTTAAATTATATGGATTATATGGCACGGGTTTGGCATAAGCAAACAAAAAACTGCCGTTAGAAAGAACAAACAAAGTCAACGGCATTAATATCGTCCCCCACCAATCAATATGAACCATTGGATTAAGAGACAAGCGACCGGCGTATTTGGCGGTCGGGTCGCCCAAACGGTCGGCCATCCAGCCATGAGCGTATTCATGAATAATGGCCGAAGGGATAATAACGAAAAAATAAAACAATAATTGTAACGGATTCATGGTCTTGACATTAAGAGATAAATCAGATATAATGCGTGTATTGTAAATTATTATTGATAAAAAATCAATCATATGAGCAGAACTTGTGAACTTTGCGGAAAATCTGCCGTCAGAGCCAATCATGTGAGCCATTCCAATATAAAAGTGCCCAGAAGGCAAAAACCGAACCTACAAATATTGGATCTTTCCGGGGTTAAAACCCGCGCATGCTCCACCTGCCGAAGAACTCTGCGCAAAAAATTGTCCGCATAAAAAAAACCCCGATTTATTCGGGGTTTTGATTATCTGATAACATTATGAATAAAACAATATTATCTAATATATCACTCGCAATTTTGGTTTTGTTTATTGCCGGCGCTTTAACATATTCGGTTGTCCGAGGCAAAAATCAGCCGGCCGGCAACCTGTCGCTTTATGTTACAGAAAATTGTCCGCACTGCGAAATTATTAAAAAATATATATCGGATAACAATCTTATAGACAAATATAGCATAGAAATAAAAGATACCGGAGAAAGCGTAGAAAATATTAATGAATTAATGTTGTATTCCACAAATTGCGAACTTGATTTGGGTACGATTGGCGTTCCGCTTTTGTATGAAAGTGGAAACTGCTATATGGGCGAAGATGAAATAATGGATTATTTTATCGGCCTTACTTCATAAAAAATTAATAAAAAAACTCAGCCTTTGGGCTGAGTTTTTTTAGTGTTTCTAAAAGGGGCTATAACATGTCCCTGATGAAAGGTGGTAGGCCTCACGAAAAGCCCAAGGGCTTATCAAATATTGGCTAACCATTACATGTTGTTGTAGAACAGTTTTTGCCTCTTTCAGAAACATCTTTATTATACCAGATTTTTGGGATACGGCAAATATCTGAAAACAGTAAATTTATTCCAATATTCCATCCAAATTCACATCATAAAGAATTTCTTCAGCCACTAATCTGTATTTGATAATTTCTTCATTTCTGAACCAAATAGCGATTTCTCTTTCCGCTTCTTCGGGTTTATCGGAGCAATGAATCAAATTTCTGACCGCTCTTTCGTTTGCACCGGCCAAATCATATGAGTCAAGAGTAAAATCACCGCGAATAGTGCCCACATCAGAAGTAAGCGGTTCGGTTCCGCCAACAACTTTTTTTACAATTCCCGCCGCCTCATTCCCCTGCCAAATCATGGCAACGACCGGACCTGAAGTCATAAATTTTACCAAAGCTCGAACAATATCTTTGCCATATTCAATAGCCGGTTTGTCAGTGGAAAGTCCGGCAATTTTTCTGCTTTCAACCATTTTTGCGCCTTTGTTTTCAAACCAAGCGTCATCCTTGTTATAATGTGTCCAACATTGGTCCTCGGTCGGAACAATTAACTTTAGGGCGATTAGTTTCAAGCCCGTTCTTTCAATGCGATGGATGATATCGCCGATTAAGGAACGCTGAACTCCATCCGGCTTAATAATAACAAATGATCGCTCGTTTTTGTTTGCCATATAAATATTTTAGATAAATTAGGTTTATGAACAAAAGATTAACAAAATAATTACCTGTTGTCAATCGCCTTAATTGATTCTATGACATTGTCACAAATCGAATATTTGCGGTTTTTTTTATTTTATCAGCCAAAATAATTATACCGGCCAAAATAATCCCGACATTTTTAATGTCGCGCCTATAGCAATAGCTTTTCACCGCTTTTTCAAATCTTTGTTTTTTAATTCTGCCGATTGCCAAGTCATTAGCCAATGATTTTTGTCGACGTGTTTTTACTTCCACAAAATAAAAATCGTCGCCGTATTTGGCAACGATATCGATTTCGCCTTGAGTTGTTTGAAAATTTCTTTCAAAAATACTGAACCCTCGTCGACGCAAAAAATCCACCGCAATATTTTCGCCCCAATCGCCAAAATCCTTTCTATACCTTCCCCCCATATTCAATTCTATTTTTTGGGCAAATATTTATCCTTGATCGCTTTTTCCGCTTGCTCAGCTCTTATTTCCGGCAATCTTTTGATAATAAATTTCAAATTTTTTATTACCACAAATAATGCTCCGGCAAAAATAACCAGTAACCAAAAACGCCATGCCAAAAAAGGCACTCTTTCTTGGCGGAAAAAAAGCCAAAGTAAACCGAGCAACCCGGATGCCAAGCCCACATTGGCAAAACTGTTAATTATTCTTTTTTTGTATTTGGTCGCGGTTTTTTGGCTGATGAATTTGAGAATCAAACCCACCAAAACTCCGAACAAGAAAATAAACACCCAAATCCAAACCGTATTCCCGCGAGCGATAAACGGCTGATAAAACCAATATGACCAGTCAAAAATATTAGCAATATTCATATTTATTCTTTTTTAAAGATATAGCAGAAATGATATTCATTTAACGGGACTTTGTCAACCAGCTTAAAATTTTCTTTACCGGCAATTTGTGTCAATTCATCCGGATTAACCATCCTCTCTTCCGGCGGTCCAAGCGGGCCGATCTTTTTTTGCCAGTCGACAACAACCAAAAAACCTTCATTTTTTAGCAATCTCCCTGCTTCGCGAATTGCTTCGGGACGATTTTTTATCATAAACATCACATTTATAAAAAACCCGGCATCCAAACTTTCTTCCGGGATTGGCGCGGCGCCGTATTTTTCCAGGTCCGTCCAAACGGTATGAATATTGTCATAACCGCCGGCTTTTGCTTGACTGTTGATGCTCTCCAAAACATCTTTCATAATATCAAGAGCATAAACAACCCCGCGCTCCCCGACAATGGGAACAAGAGAAAAAACCACGTGCCCGGTGCGACCGCAACCAAAATCCGCCGCCCGCATACCTGACGACAAATTGATTTTTTCGTATATTTTTTCTGGATTTACCAAAGCAGTGCCGACTGTCATATTTTTATCTGACTAATAAACGACCAACGGTTGCCATTAAAAAGCTCGTGAATAAATTTGTGGCCACCATCATGCCAACAAAAATAAAAACAAGACCGATTAATTTATACATCAATCTGCTACCGCCGGAAGTGCCCAAATTGTTTTCCGCCCAAGCAATTGAACCAAAATTCTGATAAAACCATTCTGATTTAAAAATCAAAAGCGTTCCTATTGCCACCATCAAAATCCCGATAATAATGCGAACCATACATTTTTTACTGTTATTCAATGAATAAATTATAGTATAAAATTAGCGAATATACAAGTTAAAACAATTGACAAATTTGCTTTAAACAAGTATTTTATCAATAAATCGCACTTTAAAAAGGAGGAAAAATGGACAATATTAAGTGGCTCGCGTGGCTCCAAGAAGAAATTTGGGAATTGCACACCGATAGCAGAAGTCGCATGAATTACGCCATGGTAAAACGAAAACTCACTCCGGATGAATCAAAGCGACTAAAAGAAATCGCCGAAACCCACGAATTTATTGTTGCACCCTGTAGTATGGATTTTGGCTTCGGATTTGGCCTGGCTTTCCACGTTCCCGGGTCTTTCCCCGGTGTTCCGGCAGAATTTATTTTCTGTGTGAACGGAAAACACCTGCCGGAACATATCGAAGGCGGTTCTAATTTCGATATGAGTTGGCACCTTTTGAGCCCGCTTAGCCACAACCCGGAAAATTCACGTCTTCTCACACTTTACGGTTTTGGAGAACCGCAAAACAAAGAGCAGTACTACTACTGATTTTCCGAGCTCTGCGTCCAGTCATTCTTCTAGACTGCTCGCATCTCGCGCGTGATGGATAATTTTCATCTTGAGCGAGAGCAGTTTAGAAAAAACATCACCCTGATAAGGGTGATGTTTAGTTTTTTATTATTGGTGCGCGAGAGAGGACTCGGCTCCGACTCGCCTCGCCTTCCGGCTCGGCGGTTCCCAAAGGGATCCCTTCGGGACTAGCCGCCGCCTCGCGGTTTGGTTCGCTCGCAAGCTCACCAAACATCGCTCCGGCGTTCTCGTCCTCACGCGAGCCAAACTATTGGCTCGCTTGTGCGCGAGAGAGGACTCGAACCTCCAAGCCTTTCGGCGCTACCACCTCAAGGTAGTGCGTTTACCAATTTCGCCACCCGCGCGTTAAACTAAAAACGTCTTTCTCTGCCGACAATCATTGATACTTTATTTTTTGCCAATTTAATTTTGACCTTTACTTCTTTGGTTGATTTGCCGTCAGCTTCAACAATAAAAGGGCTTTCCCCGATTATTTCCATTTCTTCAAAAGGAAATATACTCGGGTCTTCATATTTATAGCCGAACCAACCGGTTTTTGTCAATGGCCTGAGAAACGCTTCCAGTTTTCCATCTTGCGGATGAACCACGAATTCTTCGTTGTCTTTTTTATTTCTTTTCCAATAGAAGGGCTGAAAATTACACACCACTACTTCCATTTTAAAGGGTGTTGACACCTGAAATTTTTCATCGTAAATAACTCTGACTTTGGCCGGCAAAACATGCAATTGCGAAACAAAAAAACGATTATTAAACCAACCAACATCCAATTTTTCTTTTCTTCTCTTGGCCAAAACATCAACTGCCGATAAGCCCTCTGGAATTCCCAAAATTTCTGCGATGGTATTATCGGGGCCAACGGGCAAAAAACCAAAAACCGCGTCGCAAGTTGCACCGCGTGATAATACATGACCAAAAGTCCTGTCATTGCCGACAATAACAATGTTTTTCGCCCCCCTCTTGATTTCATCTTCAATGACCGGCTTAACATCAATATAATTATTCAAACGCAAAATTTTTCCGGCAATTCCATAATCAACCAAATTAATTTCAATTTGTTTGAGCAAGGAATTGTATTTCTTGCCGTTTAAATAATTATCATAGAGATAAACGTACATAACTTATTTTCTGTTTATCCCCCCTATTCATCCATTGGCTGAATATTTATATTCCCGCTTTTTCTTGACCTGTTTGAACGTCCCTTTAATTCGCCTGACTCCAATCCGGGCATGGCGATTTTTCCATAAATTAAAGCTCCGGCTTCTACGGCAATCGTTTTTGTCTCAATGTCGCCAACAACTCTCGCCGTTGAAGTTAATTCAACATATTCTTTGACTTTCATATTACCACGGACTTCTCCGGCAATAGTGGCGCTTCCGGCTTTTACATTGGCCACTATTTTGGCTCCGGGCTCCACCAGCAAATTCTTGCTTGTATTCACGCTTCCGGTTACCGTGCCTTTCACAATAATATTACCGTCTGAAGCAAAATCACCTTCAACGTTTACCGAAGGCCCGACGACCGTATCGACATTATCATCCGGCGAATGACCGCTTTCATCATATATTTCTTCTTCAACCAATTCTTCTTCCAATTCCTCGGGAACCTCTTGATTTGTTTGGCGTTTGAAAATCATAATATTGAATAATTATAAAATTAATATCTGATAATATGATACACCTTTTCAGCGTTTTTTTGAAGTGTGGATAACCGACAGATACAATAATTACATTTCCTTAACAGTTTCAATAGAGAGCAGTTCCAAAGCTTTGGTCAAAATATTTTTCACCGCTAAAGACAAACTCAGACGAGCGCTCACCAGTTCTTTGGTTTCGGCTTTTAATACACTGTGCTTATTATAAAAATCATTATATAGCTTCGCTGTATCAAAAGCATATTTGGCAATAATCGAAGGATTGTAATTTGCCGTCGCTTTAATCGTCGCACTATCCAAATCAGCCATTTTAATAGCCAATCTTTTTTCTTCTGGTTCAACCAGTAAATTCAAATCAGCTTTGCGCACCCGTGTTTTTTTCTTGCAAATCATGCTATTAACGCGCGCAATCGTATAAAGAATATAAGGACCGGTAAAACCATCAAATGACAATGCCGTTGCCGGATCAAAAACCATAACCTTGACGGACTCGTGTTTCAAAAAATCAAATTTTATTGCCGCCATCGCAATAATTTGAGCAGTTTTTTCTATTTTTTTTCCACTCCAATCAGGATGGCGATTGGCAGTTTCCAATAACGCCTTATCGCAGACCATTTTCCAGACATCTTCATACAAAACAACACGACCACTTCGCGAAGACATTTTTCCTTCAGCTAAACTAACTAAACCATAACCAATATGAGTCATCTTGAATTTATAACCGGCCAACTCAAGTAGTTTAAAAAGTTGTTTAAAATAAAAATTTTGCTCCGTGCCGGTCAAATGGATACTTTCACTATAATCCTTAAAAAACAAATCTTTCCCTAACGCCAAACCCAAGTCGGAAGTCAAATATAAACCGGTGCCATCACTTTTTCTCAACAAAGCAACATCTAGTCCATAGCCAGACAAATCAACAATAATCGCTCCTCCTTCTCCTGTTTTAGCTATTCCACTTTTTATCAAACTATCCACCATTTTTTGACCGGATTTTTTAACTTCTTTTTCAAAAAATGTTCGTTTATGATAAACACCAAGTTGTTTATAAATTTTTTCAAATTGTTCTAAACTCCATTTTCTTGTGCGCAAATATATTGGCATTATTTGTTTATCGCCTGCTTCTAATTTTTTTTGAATTTCTTGGACTTCACTTTTTGATTCAGGATGCTCTTCAAGATACTTGCCGGCCTCGGCATATATTTCACCAAGCCATTTTTGTTTGTTAGCCGGCGGTTTTTCTTTATTGTGGAATTTGATTAAACCCCAAAGACATTTAGCCACATGAGCGCCAAAATCATTAATATAATTTATCGGCTGAACATTATATCCGCTATGCTTAAACAATCGAACCAAAGAATTTCCAATACAAATATTGCGTAAATGCCCTATGTGCAATTCTTTGTGCGTGTTGTTTGACGGATACTCAATTACTACCTTCCCATGCTGGCCAATATTTGGAAGTTTATTCTTATTCTGTTTAATTATTGATTCCAATAATATTTTTACTGCCATGCCGGAATTTACAAAAAAATTCAAATATGGCCCATTCGCTTCAACATTGTTTATAATTTTACTATGTTTAATTTTTTCTAATAAATCTCGCGCTTCTTGCTGAGGATTGCTCTGATTTTTTTTTGCCATATCAAAACAAGCAAAACAAAAATCCCCCATTTCCGGCTTTGGCGGGGATGACAACTCAATATCGCCGGAAACTCCGGCTGATTTCAATAAATCAATGATTATTTTTTTTATTTCATCCATATTATTTTACGCGCGCAAACCAGCGACTACCTTTTTGAATTATGTCGCCTGCTTTAACCATGGCCGTGTAATCGCCCGCTTCCACCTTTTTTTCGTTTATTTTTACACCACCCTGGTCAATCACCTGACGCGCCTCTGATTTGCTTTTGCAGATTTTTGTGCCTATTAAGGCCGACATAATATCAGACGCTTTCACCTCGGGCATATCATCCGGAATTTCTTTTTTAGCAAACTGACTAATAAAATGCTCTTGGGCAATTCCGGCTTCTTTTTCGCCCACAAACGTTTTAACCACCTCAAAGGCTAATCGTAATTTTTGATCACGCGGATTTTCTTTTTCTTTAATAATTTTTTTAATTTCATCCGTAATGAGCCACGTGCACAGTTCAAAACCGATTTCAATCATTCCATCTGTCCAACTCATTACTTTGCCAAAAATTTCTTCGGGAGCATCAGTTAAAAATATTGCGTTACCCTCGCTTTTGCTCATTTTTTTACCCGAAGTATCGGCCAACAATTTTGTGGTCAAAACGAATTTTTCCTTATTTTTCAAATCTTTCATCAAATCTCTGCCGGCAAGCATATTAAACGTCTGATCATTCCCCCCGACCTCTCCGTCCACGTCCATGGCAACACTATCATAACCCTGCATAAGCGGATACATAAATTCATGCACATAAATCGGCTTTCCCTCTTCAATTCTTCTTTGAAACATGTCGCGCTCCAACATTTGTTGCACCGTAAAATGAGAGGCGAGATTAACCACATCTTCAAAAGATAATTTTTTATGCCACTCACTATTATATTTAATTTCCACTGGATTATCACCGTCATATTTTAATATTGATGATGATTGTTTTTTCCAACCGATAAAATTCTTTTTTACTTCTTCTCGCGTCTGCTGTTTACGCGCAGACAATTTATCCGAAGGGTCACCGATCATGCCGGTAAAATCACCGATAAGCATAATAACTTTGTGTCCTAAATCCTGAAACTGGCGTAGTTTCATCATTGTTATGGCATGACCAATATGCAAACTTGGCGCGGTCGGATCGTAACCGGTATAAAGAGTTAATTGTTTACCGGATTTTAGAAGCGACTCCAAAAATTCTTTTTTGGGGTAAATATTTTCAACACCACGTGTTAACAGTTCATTGATTTTTTGCTCGTCTGTGATTATCTTCATATTATTAAGAAATATTTTCTAATTGATTGCGCAATTTTAAGATTTTATCTTCAGCTTCGGTCATTTTTTGTTTTTCTTTTTCAATGATTTCTTTCGGGGCGTTTTTCACAAATTCTTTATTGGATAATTTATTTTTAACGCCGGAAAAATATTTTTCAGTTGTTAAGATGTCTTCCTCTAAACGTTTTTTTTCTTTATCAAAATCTACCAAACCGGATAAATCCACAAAGACCTCTACGCCATTTTCAACAAAACCAACCGATCCCTCAGGTCGTTCAGTTTTTTTAGAAATTATTAAATTTTCCAAACGCGCCAAACCTTTAATAATCTCGTCGTTATTGAGTAATAATTTTTCTTTATCACCGGCGCTAATCGTCGCTTTTATTTTTTTTGCCGGTTCAATTTTATATTCAGCGCGAAGCGAACGAATATTGGTAATAATGCTTTTTATTGTTTCAAAATCAATAGACTTCTTCGCAACTTTATTCCTCACCATACCACTAACAGGCCAAACTTCCACCATAAGCATCTGGTCTTCTCCGTACATCTCTCGCCAAACCGCCTCGGTCACAAATGGCATAAACGGATGCCAGAGTTTTATTACCGTATTCAAAACATAATTTAAAATTTCAGATTTATCACCTTCTATTTTGGCTATTTCCAAATACCAATCAGCTAAATCGCTCCAAGTAAAATCGCGCAATTGCTCTCCGGCATAAGAAAAATTATTTTGTTCAATGTTTTTTGTGGTTAAATCAATAATGTCATCGAGTCTGCTCAAAATCCATTCATCCGCTAATGTTTTTGCTTTTGGTTCTTTTATGCTAATTTTTGGGTCAGCGATATTTAAAAGTATAAATCTGGATATGTTCCAAAGCTTATTGGTAAAATTTCTGAAGCCGGCGATTTTTTCTTCAGACAATTTCAAATCATTGCCCGGCGTATTACCAACAAGAAGCGACAAGCGAGTGGCATCCGCACCGTATTTGGCAATCATATCAAGCGGGTCAATCACATTGCCCAGGGTTTTACTCATTTTCCGCCCCTGTTCATCACGCACAAGTCCGTGCAAATAAACAGTTTCAAAAGGAATATCGCCCAAAACATAATTACTCATAAGAATCATCCGCGCTACCCAAAAAAACAGAATATCATAACCTGTTTCAAGCATTGAAGTGGGGTGGAAATTTTGAAAATCTTCAACATCCAAATCCGGCCAGCCCAATGTGGAAAAAGTCCAAAGTCCGGAACTGAACCAAGTGTCTAAAGTATCCGGGTCTTGTTGCCAGTCATCACCTTCAGGCGCATCAAGACCGACAAAGATTTCTTCTCCGCGATACCAAACCGGCAATTGATGGCCATACCAAATTTGGCGCGAAATACACCAGTCGTGCAAATTTTCAATCCAATGAAAATATGTTTTCTCGAATCTATCCGGAATAATTTTAATTTGCCCGCTTTTAACCGATGCAAGCATTAGCTTTTTTAATGTTGTTTTGTCGCCCTTTTTTACGCCCTTAATTTTTGACGGTCCCATTTCAAATTCTTTGTTCACTTTAATAAACCATTGACGCGACGGCAACGGCTCAATCGGCGCTTCACAACGATAGCAAACCGACAAATTATTCGGCGCGTCTTTTTCTTCAATAAGCAAATCATTCGCTTGCAAATATTCGACTACTTTCTTGCGCGCTTCCTTGACGGTCAAACCGGCGTAGGTGTTACCGGCTTCACTTGTCATTTTTCCATCTTCATCAATAATTTTTATAATCGGCAAATTATTTTTTTGCGCCATTTCATAATCAACATGGCTATGAGCCGGAGTAACACCGACCGCTCCGGTGCCATAATCCATATCCACCGCTTCATCTCCGATTATTTGTATTTTTAAATCAGTTCCTCCGGCAAAAGTTTTTATTTCAAAAATTTGACCAATATATTTTTTGTATCTTTTATCTTTTGGGTTTACAGCCACGGCCGTGTCGCCAAGTTTTGTTTCCGGTCTGGTGGTGGCAATGGCAAACGGGAATTCCGACGAGTATTTAAATGTATAAATTTTTGCCGATTGCTCTTTGTGTTCAACTTCGTCGTCAGCGAGCGTTGAGTGGCAACGCGGACACCAATTAACAATTCGGTATCCTCTTTCAATCAAACCGTCATCATACATTTTTTTAAACACCGTTCGCACCGCCAGATTACGTTTTTCGTCTAGTGTGAAAGCTTCTCGGCTCCAATCCAAACTTGACCCCATTTTTTTGCATTGATTGATAATTGTATCATGCGAAGCTTTAGCAAAATTATTTACTTCCTCCAAAAATTTCTCACGCCCCAATTCTTTTTTAGGGTCTTTTAAACCTTTATTCATCAGTAATTTTTCCACTTTTGTTTGTGTGGCGATAGCCGCATGGTCGGTACCCGGCAACCACAAAGTCCTGTCACCTTTCATTCGGTGATATCTGGTCATTGTGTCTTCAATCGCAAGCATGGCCGCGTGCCCCATGTGCAACACTCCGGTCACATTCGGCGGTGGTAAAACCATAGAAAAAAAGGGGGCGTTCTTTTTTACCACGTCTTTTTCAATGCAAACATCAGGATTAAAAAAACCGGATTTTATCCATTTTTCATATATATTATCTTCATAGTTCGCCGGTTCGTAAGCCTTGGGCAATTCCATAATTTTTAATCAATAATAGCAAAAATTGTAATCTCAAATGGCCGTTTTATACGGCTTTATGCAATATATTTTACTTGTTTTCGGGGTAAATAGCAAGAAATACTCATATAATCACAACAAAATGCCATAAAAATCGATAAAAAATGCTTATCGTTAGCCAAAAAAATAGCATTGACAAAAATCGATATATTAGATATAATCACTAATTCTATGTTTAATGAACTAAACCAATTAAATAAGCTGATTGAAAACAGCGAACGCCCGCTGATTGTTTTTAATATTGATTTAAAACACGATGCAATTTCTTCCGCCCTGGCGTTAAAAAGTTATTTGCAAAAAAAAGGAAAAAAAGCGGAAATTGTTTCTGACGGATATTCTCCTATTCCCGAGCTTGGCTATCTCAAATCAATTGATGCAATAAAACCGGAATTATCGCATTTACATAAATTCACCATAAAAGTTGACGTTTCAGATATAAAAATTGATGCGCTAAGTTATGACATATCCGATAACTGGCTTTCAATTCATTTAACTCCCCGTCAAGGCATTATTGGAAAAAAGAATATTCGCACTCTGCAGACCGGATATAAATATGATTTGATTTTTATTTTGGGCGCGGCCGACCTTAATTCTCTTGGTAATATATTTTTTAACAACACAGACCTTTTTTATCGCACTCCCCTGATTAATATAGATAATAATCCGGCTAACGAACATTTTGGAAATTTGAATATAATAGATTTAACCGCCTGCTCCATATCTGAAATTATTTATAAAACAATGACTGACATCGGTCTTGATACTGACGCGGATAGAGCCACATCCATTTTAACCGGCATGATTGCTCGTACCAGAAGTTTCAAAACCCCCAGTGTCACTCCGGCAACTTTGAATCTGGCCGGCAAACTGATGGAAATAGGGGCTGATCGAGAAATGATAATTAAAAATTTATATCGCACAAAAACAATTTCCACGTTGAAATTATGGGGACGCGCCCTTTATAACTTACAAACAGATCAATCCATCGGCTTGGTTTCAACCATGATTACACGAGATGATTTTACTCGCTCCGGAGCAACGGCAAAAGAATTGCCGGATTTGGTCTCTGAATTAATTGCCAACTCACCAGACGCCAAACTGATATTAATAGCTTATGAGGACGAAAAAAATAACGGCACTACCCGCTTTTTTCTCACAGTCGATAAAAAATTTGACGCCAAACAGCTGGTAAAATTCTTTAAACCGGAGGGCGATAAAAAAACCGTTGAATTCTCAATTTCCGGTAAAAGCATTAAAGAAGCGGAAAGCGCCGTTATAGATGAAATCAAAAAACAATTTCAAGCATTAAATTTTCTAGGTTAAACTCTTCCCTGTCATTTCATCCGGTTGTTCAACACCCATTAATTTCAAAACGGTTGGTGCCACATCAGCCAAAACTCCAACCGGCGGTAATAAACTCAAATCCCCTTCCGGCGGGTCTCCGGCCGGACCGGCCTGTCCCAAATAATCCTGGCAAACAATATATAATGGCACCGGATTATTGGAATGCTCCTTATCAATTTCGCCGGTCTGCAAATTAACCACTTCTTCCGCGTTTCCGTGGTCGGCGGTAATTACTACCGCGCCATTTTTGGCCAAAATATGGTCAACAATATTTCCGACACATTCGTCAATTACTTCAACAGCTTTTACTGTTGCTTCCAAATTCCCCGTATGACCAACCATATCGGGATTGGCAAAATTTATTGCAATTAAATCATACTTATCACTTTCAACCGCTTTGATGGTTTCTTTGGTTACTTCATGGGCCGACATTTCCGGCACCTGATCAAATGACGACACTTTGGGAGATGGAATAATTTTTCTGTCTTCCCCCGCGAACGGATCCTCTTTCATGCCATTCAAAAAAAATGTGATGTGGGCGTATTTTTCCGTTTCCGCAATGTGAAATTGTTTTAAACCGGCCTTACTCACAACCTCCGCCAAACTATTTATGATTACGACCGGAGGGTAAGCAATCATATCTACCGGCAAATCTTTTTCGTATTCAGCCATGGCGGTGAAAAAAATATTATCAAGTTTTTTTGTTTCAAACTTATTAAATTCCGGCAAAACAAAAGCTTTTGTCAACTCTCTGGCTCTGTCGGGACGATAATTAAAAAAAATAATTGCGTCATTTTCATCAACTTGGGCAATCGGTTTATTATTTTTATCGGTTAAAACGGTGGGCAAAAATTCTTCATCATAATTTTTATTGGCATAGGCGCCCTCAATCGCCTGAATCGGGTCAATCGCCATTCTGTCCGCCTGTCCTACAGTCATCAACCGATATACTTTTTCTATTCTGTCCCAATGATTATCACGATCCATCGCCCAATAACGACCGGAAAGAGAAGCAAGTTTACCAACCTTTAAATCACTCATTTGCTTGAGTAAATTCTCAATAAAAAATTTTCCGGAATTAAATATTGTATCTCTTCCGTCTAAAAACGCGTGTACAAAAACATTTTTGGATAGACCTTGTTTTTTAATCAATGAAAGCAAATGAAACAAGTGTTCATCGCTTGAATGAACTTTTCCGCAAGAAACCAGACCCATCAAATGAAGTTTTGAATTATGCTTTTTTGCATGCTCAATAGCCGATAAAAAAGCCGGATTTGTGAAAAAATCACCCTTAGTAATGTCGGCATCAATGCGCGGAAGTGTTTGATAATAAACTCGACCGGCGCCAATATTCAAGTGCCCGACCTCGGAAGTTCCCATTGTACCATAAGGCAAACCGACTTCAGTGCCAGAAGCAAATAAAGTGGAGACAGGAAAATTCTTTTTAAAATCATCAAGACGCGGTTTTTTTGCTAGTTCAACGGCGTTACCTTCGCCGGCCGGCGCCACACCAAGACCGTCTAGAATAATAAGCGCCACCGGTTTATGTTTATAGCTCATAATATTTTATTAAAATAAAGGTTTGCCCGTCATCTCTTTTGGTTTTTCAATTTGTAACATTTTAAGAATTGTCGGGGCCACATCGGCAAGTTTTCCTTTTTTTAAAAATTTAATTTTTTTGTTTAAAAATTCTTTTCCAACTACGATAAACGGTACCGGATTAGACGAATGCTCGGTATCAATTTCTCCGGTCACGGGATTTATTAATTCTTCGGCATTACCGTGATCGGCGGTAATTAAAATTTGACCATCTTTTTTTATTATAGCTTTTACAAGTCTTTCCACTTCTTTATCGACGGTCTTAACCGCAATTAATGTTGCTTTAAAATCACCCGAGTGTGCTACCATATCAGGATTTGCATAATTAACGCAAATAAATTCATATTTATTTTTATCTATCTCTTTTAAAATGTGATCAGTAATTTTTTTTGCGCTCATAGCCGGTTTTTTGCAATAGTTGTCCGTATCAACCGATGGAATCTTCACCCATTCTTCATCGCAAAAATGAGAGGCCTTACCACCATTAAAAAAATAAGTCACATGGGCAAATTTTTCCGTTTCGGCAATGTATAATTGCTGGCGAAGCGATGCGCAAAGAACTTCCGGCAAACTGTTTTTTATTTCTCGTCCGGGAAAGGCGGTCAGAACGCCCGGCAAATCAGGACCAAAATCAGTCAAGGCGACAAAACGGATATTTTTTGGAACAATTTTCCTTTTAAAAATCCCATGGTTCATTTTTTCAAAATCTTTTTGGACAAATGTTTTGGTTATTTCTCTTGCGCGGTCACTGCGCATGTTAAAAAAGAAAATAATGTCATTATCTTTGATTGTGGCCATTGGCTTATCATTTTCCATAATAACTGTTGGGCTGATAAACTCGTCGGTTTCATCACTGTTGTATGCTTGGGCAATTGCTTCTTCGGCACTCTTTGCAGTCTCACGAACACCTTTACCGGTTACCATTGCTTCATAAGCCAGTTTAATTCTGTCCCAATTCTTGCCACGGTCCATCGCATAGAACCTGCCCATGATAGTGGCAATCTTTTCTCCATTTTTCATGTATTCACGTAATTTTTTTAAATGGTGCAAAGCGTCATGCTGACCGGAATCCCGACCATCAGTGAATAAATGCATGTATATATTTTTGACATTATTTTGACGAAGCATTTCCAAAACAGCATAAAGATGCTCCGGAGAAGAATGGGCACTGTTGTGATTAGACAATAATCCCATAACATGAGCTTTGGTTTTGTATTTTTTTAGATGATGAATCGCCTGACAAAAAGCGTTATTTTTAAAGAATGTTCCATCGCCAATCGCCTGATTAATATATATTTTATCTTGCTTTACCACTCGCCCGGCACCCAAATTAAAATGACCGGCTTCGGAATTCCCGTCCTCGTCTTTTACCAAACCGACAGCAAGGCCACTGGCGCAAATTTTTGTTGAGGGATATTTTTTTAGCCAACCAAAATAATTCGGCGCATTTTTTGGCGTTATTGGGTTGCCTTTTTCCGATGGCTCAGCTATCCCCCAGCCATCCATAATGGCAAGTACTAATGGTTTTAATTTTTCTTTTGCCATATAATATTACGACCCTAATTCTGTTTCTATTTCCATTAAACGATTATATTTTTCTACTCTGTCCGAGCGTGAAAGAGAACCTGTTTTTATAAAATCCGAATTAACGGCTACCGCCAAATCGGAAATAAACGTATCGCTTGTTTCCCCGCTTCTGTGCGACACACAAACACGATAATTATTTTGTTTTGCCATTTTTATTGTCTCCATTGTTTCCGATAAAGTGCCGATTTGATTAACTTTAATCAAAATAGAATTACCAATTCCTTCTTTTATGCCTCGAGCAAATATTTCCGGATTGGTAACAAAAATATCGTCTCCGACCAAAACCGTATTTTTACCGAGTGCGACAGTCATTTCTTTCCAACCGGTCCAATCGTTTTCACTCAATCCGTCTTCCAAAAATAATATCGGATATTTTTTTATCCAACCGGATAAAAGTGAAATCATTTTGCCTGAGTCATATCCGGCTTTATTTTTTTCAAAATAATATTTTCCATCTGAATAAAATTCCGAAGCGGCGACATCAACGCCCAAAAAAACATTTTTTCCCGCCTGATACCCTGCCTTTTTTATCGCTTCCAAAAGTATTTTTATTGCCGACTCGTTATTTGGTAATTTAGGAGCAAAACCCCCTTCGTCTCCAACCGCGGTGGTATAACCTTTCTTTTTTAACAACTGAGCCAAAGTATGAAAAATTTCCGCTCCGATTCTGACTCTTTCTTTAAATAATTTATTCTGTGGGATAATCATGAATTCCTGAATTGAAAGACCGCTGTCGGCATGCCGTCCCCCGTTAAGCACGTTCATTGTCGCCATTGGCATCCGCCAATTTTTTTCTTTGATGCTGTAAAGTTTTCTTAGATACCTATAAAGAGGCATGCGCACGGCTGATGCGCCGGCTTTGGCAATCGCGAGCGACACCGAAAGCATGGCGTTAGCCCCAAGTTTTGATTTATTTTTTGTTCCATCAAGTACTATCATTTTTTGGTCAATTTTTTTTAATTCCGAAGTATCCATTCCGACAATCGCTTTGGCAATAATTGTGTTCACGTTTTTAACCGCTTTTAATACCCCCTTGCCATGATAACGCGAACCTCCATCACGCAATTCCCACGCTTCATTTGTGCCGGTTGAAGCGCCGGACGGAACTTTGGCGGAAACAAACAAATCATTGGATAATACCACTCTGGTTTCAAGTGTTGGATTCCCTCGCGAATCAAGGATTTCCATGGCTTGAATTTTCTTAATTTTCATAGATTTTAATAATAAAAAGACAAAAAACTAATGTACTTCGCTTAATCAGTGTACCATAATTGAAAAAACAAAAAAAGAGGCTTTTTGAGCCTCTTTTTTAAATTACAATCTATTGCAGTATTTCAAAGGTAATATTTACATTCATGGAAACATCTTTACTGCCTCCAGAAATAACATCCGGGGCGCTTCCTCCACCAACTCCACCCATACCCATGGCGCTTTCCACGCCATAATATTTGGTATACACATAATCATTGGAACTATCGTATTCATTATAATTAATCACCTCTCCCAACTTAACTCCAAGCGATTGAGCTAAAGCGATTGCCTTCACTTTTGCGTCAAGCATTGCTTTGTCACGAGCTTCGTCTTTCAAATTGGATGGGTCATCAATCGTAAAGCTTAAACCCCCGACTTCGGTGGCGCCATACTTGCCTGCCAAACCGAGTATCTCGTTAATTTTGGACAAATCGCGAATCTTCACGGTAATACTGTTGCTAACTTTATAACCGATTAATTCTTGGCCCTTATCCGGCGAATAATTATAATCCGGATAAATTACATAATTTGATTGCAAATCCTTGTCTTCAACACCCATTTTTTGCAAATCAGCCATTACCTTATCCATTACTTCTTTATTGTCAGCTTGAGCTTTTGCCACTTCTTTATCGGTATTGGAATAACCAATTGTGGTAACGGCAATATTATTCTGACCGTTCACTTCTCCGAATCCGTTAACAGTAATCGTTCGTTCCATTTTATCCGCCCGACCGATGAAATCGTGTTTTTCCAAATTATTATAAATCAGCGTACCTAAGAAAAAAATAAAATAAACCAAGGTCAAAGCGACTAAAGTTAATATTATTTTTTTACCAAATTCACCAGTGTAACAACACACAGGGCAAGTGGGCTTTGGTGTTGCGCCGGTCATTGGCTGTGGTTTTGCTGGTTCACGGCGCGAAGCGCTCATGATGGGCATATACAAACCTCCTTTAAACGTTATCCGTTCGAATAACATTTAATGATAAATATTAATTAAATAAATTATTTTTTTGTTATTATTGATACTCCCGGTAATTTTTCGCCACCCAAAAAACAAAGCATCGCTCCGCCTCCGGTAGAAACTAAATCAATTTCATCCATTAAATTTAATTTATTGATAATTTCCACTGTTTCACCTCCACCTGTCGCGCCAAAAGCTTTGCCCTTTGCCTGAGAAGCAAACAACCGAGCGATGGACTTGCTACCCCAGCTGTACGCGTTAACTTCAAACATGCCGGCCGCCCCGTTCCAAATCAATGTATTCGCCTTTTTTAAATATTTGGCAAATAATGAAACGGTCTTCGGTCCGATATCATAAATTCCTGTTTTGGCGTCGGCTATTTTTTTGCTTTTTCCTATCTCAACCACATGCGCTTTTTTTCCTTCTTTGTCACCGACAACATAATCAACCGGAACGATAATTTTTTTATTTTTTAAATATTGTTTGGCGGTTTTAATTTCATTTTTATCAAAAATAGAGGCGCCGATATCATACTTTTTTGCCATCAAAAAAGTATTGGCTATTCCCCCGCAAATCAAAACCTGCGAGGCTTTCCCTAGCAATCTTTTCATCATTGGCATTTTTGTTTCCATTTTATTACCACCGATTACCACTACCAAGGGTTTTTTTGGTTTTGACAAAAACTTTGACAATCCTTTTACTTCTTCTTCCATCAAAAGCCCAGCATATGACGGCAAAAAATCGGCGATGCCAATGACCGTGGACGATGGCCTGTGCGACACGGCAAATCCATCAAGCACAAAACAATCACCAAACGAGGAGAAAATTTTTGATATACTTTTTTTATTTTTTTCTTCGCCTTTGATAAATCGAACATTTTCGAGTAAAAATATACTGCCGTTTTCCCGAGAATCAATGGTTTTTTTAATCTTATCAATTTTCTTTTGATTACTGAAAATTTTATCACTTATGTCAACAAAATGAATATTGTTTTTAAACTCCTTCTTTATATAGTTAAAGACAGGCTTCAAACTGAATTTCTTATTATATCCCTCGGGCCTGCCCAAATGAGAAATTAAAATTATTTTTGCCCCTCGCTCGCGCAAATAATTAATTGTGGCAAAACTTTTTTCTATTTTATATGTTTCTTTAATTTTACCCCCGGAAAAAGCAACGTTAAAGTCAGACCTGACAATAACTTTTTTGCCGGCCAAATTTTTTATTTCTTTTATTGATTTTATTTTCATAATGCCAATAGCGTGGAATAATTATAGCACATTTTTTACGCTAATAAAACTTTATTCTGCCAATTCAGAGTAGCCGTTCTGGTCCGGCCATAAAAATTTTGCAAAAATAATTTCGGCCAAATCACGGGCTTCGGTAAAACGGGACTCGTTTGATTCCGAGCCGAGTATTGCCACGATTATTTGATGACTCGCGTTATCTCCTATTTTTGCCACAAAATTATAACGAGAATTAATTATATAACCGGTTTTACCGACAATATTTTTTGATTCAAAATCATGGGGCGTCCATCTGGTAAGTAAGCGGTTAGTGCTCCAAATTCTTTTTGGTTTTGAAGAATTTAAAGCTTGAACATATAATTCACCAATGTTTAAAGCTGAAGCGATTTTTTCATAACGCAAACTTTCTTTGAGCATAAAAGCTGTTTCACGCACACTCCCCATATTCCCCGAACTTAAGCCGGTCGGGTCGGTAAAAACCAGACTGGCAAAACCCAAAGATTTTGCTTTCTTATTCATTTTTTCAACAAATTGCGTTTCGCTCAAACCGCTGTTCCTGACTAACGCGCGTATGGCGGAATTTGATGAACCGACTAAACCGGCTGACCACAAATCATCCAAAGAATAAGTTTCGCCCGGAGTTAATAAGTGGCTGGAACCGTCATAATCAATATCCAAAATAGTGGTGGTTGAAGACCAAACAATTGGCAAATCCATTAAAACCATTGCCGACATTAGTTTGGTTATTGAGGCAAGAGAGCGAATTTCATCGGAATTTTTGGAAAATAAAATATTTTCAGTTTGTTCATCCATGACCACGGCTGAAACCGCGGTTAAAGGAATGGAGATCTCCGTGTTATTTTTTGGCAACGGATTTGTTGGTTTGGGCAATTCATCCGGCAAAACATAAACATCCCCTCCCACAGCCATCATGCGCGGATTTGATTTTGGAAAACTTGGACCGATTGTATTTGGCTTGATATATATCGATATAGTAAAAGCAAAAAGCAAACTGACGCCAATAATCATTAGCCCAAAAGAAAATAAAAAATCTACAACTTTTTTTGGCATATTTATTCAGTAGGTTGTTCGGGATTATTCCCAAGTATTTTTAAAATATATTCATGGTTGTGAAGAGTTTCATATTCCGGAAGTTCCAAAACGGTGTTAATGCCAAGATGGCGTAAATAATCCATCGACACTTCATAAGTCGGAAGCAAATTTGCCGAATCTTCATTTTCTTTAATCAACCCGCGCATCAATAAATTACGCAAAATTAAAGCGCAATTAACTCCCCTGACCTGTTCCAATTCCGGCTTGGTAATCGGTCCGCAATAAGAAATAACCGTTAAGGTTTCGAGTTGTGGTCGAGTTAACTCACCGCTTACTTCGGCTTTCAAATACTTTTCGGCCGATTCTTTATTTTCCGGATTTGAAACCATTTGCCATTCATCACCGTTTCTCAAAAGAGAAATTCCGGAATCAGGTTGATTATATTTTTCAAATAATTCCATCAAAGCACCCAAAACCTCGTCTTCTTTGGCGTTCAAAGATTTGGCGATTTTTTTGTGCTGGATCGGTTTTGACGCCACAAAAAGCACGGATTCAATTTGCGAATTTAAACTCATACTAAATTTTATATATTTCTAAATCGGAAAATGTATTTTTTTGGCTGACCGAAGCATCGCCTGATTTAATCAACTCCAAAATAGCCAAAAAAGAAATAATCACCTCTGTCTTGTTTTCCGACTCGGACAGCAACTGAATGAAACTTAATTTTTTTCTTGTTTTTAATAAATTAAAAATATTGGCAATTTTTTCTTTTACGGAAATCGCGCGGTCAATACTCACTTTGGGCAACGGGCAAAGAGGCTTCAATCTTTTTAATAAACCGGTAAAAAACGAGTACAAATCCTCCGTTCCGGCATTTGCCGGCAAAACAAAACCATCTGGCTTAACCGGCGGTTCCACTCGGCCATAGGCCACCAAATTTTTGTCCCACAATTTTTGAATATCGCGACTGGCTTCAATGTAGCGCTTATACATTTTGAGCTGGTCGGCGAGTGACGGGCCGTCTTCTTCTTCAAGAGACAGTTGTGGTAACAAATTGCGGGATTTTAAATAAACAAGCTTTGTGGCAATAACCAAAAAATCGGCCAGCTCCTCTGGACGGTGTTCTTCCAGTTTGTTCAAATACTCAAAATATTGTTCCGTCACTTTGGAAAGAGCGATGTCGCCAATATTCAATTTCTCTTGTTCAATCAAGGCAAGCAAAAGATCAAGCGGTCCGCTGAATTGTTCAAGTTTAATTTCTTTCATGAAAAATGGTGCATAATTGGCGGGCTGACATATGTTTCAGACACGGGTCGGCTCACCCAGCGGTTCGCCGCCCTAACGCTCAACTCGCGCTCCGCCTTTGGCGGAACCATGTCCCGAAGGGATCCCTTTGGGACGCGCTCGTCTCCGCGACTGTCTTCAACATATATCATCCCGCCAATCAAAAAAACTAAAAATTATTTCAATTTAATATTCGCTTCTTTCAGCGCTGATTCCGGCATTGGCGACGGCGCGCCCATCATCAAATCGCGGGCATCGCCTGTTTTGGGGAAAGCCATCACTTCGCGGATGTTTTCTTCGCCTTGTAAAATGGCAAGCAGTCGGTCAAGGCCCAAAGCGATTCCGCCATGCGGTGGAACGCCATAAGTAAACGCTTCAAGCATATGGCCAAAACGCTCCTGAATATCGCTTTCCCCCACTCCCAAAATCTCAAAAATCTTTTTTTGCAAAATCGCGTCAAAAATCCTCAAACTTCCGCCACCGACTTCAAATCCATTAAGCGCCAAATCATAAGCAAAAGCGCGGACTTTTTCGGGCTCATTTTCCAAAAGCGCCATATCTTCATCAAGCGGACGAGTAAAAGGATGGTGCGCGCTGACCAAACGATTTTCTGATTCGCTTTTTTCAAAAAGTGGAAAATCAAGTATCCAGGCAAAAGCCAATTCGTTTTTGTCTGTTTTGTCCTTGCGCAAATCAGGTTTATCGGTGTTGTATTTTTCCATTGACTCGGTCCAGGTCAAACGCGGGAACGGACGAGCGGTAATTTTTTTATTTGGGTAAAGTTTTTCCACCAGTTCAATCATTGTTTCTTCGAGCAAGTTTATTATTTCTTCTTGACTCCAAAAGGAAACTTCCAAATCAAGTTGAGTAAATTCCGGCTGGCGGTCTCCACGCTGGTCTTCATCACGAAAACAGCGGGCAATCTGAAAATATTTTTCCACTCCGCCAACCATCAAAAGTTGTTTGAACTGCTGGGGCGATTGCGGTAAAACATAAAAATTACCCGGATAAATGCGCGACGGCACCAAAAATTCACGCGCGCCTTCGGGTGTGCCTTTGGTCAAATCAGGAGTTTCAATTTCCCAAAAACCTTTATCCGCCAAATAGTTGCGCAAAAACAAATTAACCTGGTGGCGCATTTTCAAATTATTTTTCATCCGCTCGGAACGCAAATCCAAATAGCGATATTTGAGGCGTAACTCTTCGTTGATGTTTTTTGTGTCGCCATCCACTTCAAACGGCATCGGCTCGGAAGCGGAAATAATTTTTATTTCTTTGGCCAGAATTTCTATTGTGCCGGTCGGCATATCCGGATTCTTTTGCTTTTCTCCGCGTTCTTGCACCACTCCCCTAATTTCGAGCAAATATTCCAAACGAGCGCGTTTTAATTCTTCGTTTGAAGATTCATCAAGCTCGGACGGAACTCCGACCACCTGAACAATTCCTTCACGGTCGCGCAAATCCAAAAAAGCGATTTTACCCATGTTCCGACGGGCGTTGACCCAACCCTGCAAAAGCACTTCTTCGCCGATTTTTTTATTTGCCTCAATAGAAAATAATCGCAACATAATATTCCTTTATATTTTATTTTTTTCAAATTTTTTATTAATGTAATTACTGATAATAATCGTAATTATACCTAGCGGAACTGACCCAATTAACATAAAAATTGCAATTTGCCAATTTTCAGATAACTGGCTCCACCAAATAAATAAATCTCCTAATATTTTATTTAGAGCACTAAATGCAAAAATTTTCCACCACAAAATACAAACTAAGAAAGCTATAAATAATTGAAATTTAATTAGCGATTTTAAAATATCTATCACCTCGCAAACCGCTTCGCTAACGTCGCAAAAAGAATTGCTTAGCTGGTGGACGCTACTGCCTTGGCCTTTTATAACTTTAAGCATTTCATTAGCGACTTTAACTTTAATATCAGTGTTATTAATATTATTTTTCGTATCTGTTATTTGCATATTGGGTTTTCAAGAATTATGCGTTTCCAAACATCTCGGCTATTTCCACCAGGCGGTATGAATAACCCATTTCATTGTCATACCAAGCAATTATTTTCACCAAGTCGCCTTCAACCACATTGGTCAATTTCAAATCAACAATTGAAGAATACGGATTACCAACAAAATCGGATGAAACCAGTTCTTCTTCGGTGGTCAAAAGAATATGATGAAAACGAGCGGTTTTTGAAGCATTAATCAAGGCCTGATTTAATTCTTCTTTGGTGGTTTTTTTCTTTAATACAGCGGTAATGTCGGCGAGTGACACTGTTGGCACGGGAACTCGCATAGACAATCCGTCAAAAATTCCTTTCAGATTAGGAATCACTTCACCGACCGCTTTGGCGGCACCGGTCGTTGTCGGCACAATATTTTCCGCGGCCGCGCGCGCTCGGCGCAAATCTTTATGCGGACCATCCTGCAAATTTTGGTCGGACGTGTAGCCGTGTATTGTTGTCATCATTGCTTTTTCAATACCAAAATTTTCGTCGAGAACGGCCATAACGGGCGCGATGCAATTGGTGGTGCATGAAGCATTATTTATTACTTGTTTTTCTTCTTTCAAAACCTTGGCGCAATTCACTCCGCGAACATACGTGGGAATGTCTCCACCTTTGCCCGGGGCTGACAAAATCACTTTGCGCGCGCCGGCTTTCTGATGTAATTCAGCGTCTTCCAGTTTGGTAAAGCGACCGGTACATTCAAGCACAACATCCACTTTTAATTTTTTCCAAGGCAATTCCGCCGGGTCTTTTATGGCAAAAACAGGAATTTTTTCGCCGTCAATAATAATATTCGTTTCATCATAAGAAACTTCTTTGTCGTAAAGGTCGTATGATGTGTCGTATTTGAGTAAATGGGCCAGAGTTTTTGGGTCGGTTAAATCATTGATAGCGACAATATCAATGCCTTTGCGACCAAAAGCAATTTTAAAGGCCTGTCTGCCTATCCTGCCAAACCCGTTTATAGCTAAATTCATATAATAAAAAATGATTAGTGGGAATTAAATCATTATTATTATAGCGAGAAACAATGATGGTGGCAAGGATAAAAAAAAGACCCGACACATTTCATGTCGGGCCGAATGAACATCAAGCGACCAAGAATCCAAGCCTGCCTGCCGGTAGGCAGGGACCATGGCCAATTGCCGAGTATCCAAGGAATCAATGACCGCTACTCCCTTACGGCCAGAAACCGGTAGTGGTCGAGCCAAGCGTAGTCGTCCCTGTTCAGTTCCAGATAGCGTCCATCTCTATTCTCGTTGAGGTGCGGCACAGCGCGGAAGCGGCGGTTGTACGCACCCACTATGCAGTAAGTACCGAGGCCAATGATAGGGTACTTCCTCTGCTCTTCGGGATAGGCCATAGCGAAGGCAACGAGCTCCTCTAAGATGGCCGGACGCAGTTTGCGCTTGTCCATCTCGGCGAGAACTTCCTCGGTGGAGACGCTACGGTCCATATGGACGTAGACGAACTCCAACTCGCGGGGCTCACGGCTGACCGGCTTACAGATGACTCTCCCATGAAATTCCCCCAGTTCGAACGCAGCGTTTACCTTACTGAAGGACTCCATGAGCTGAAGGAACGACGGGGTGATGTAGTCCACGAACGCCGTGAATGTGTCGGCGGTGTTGTTGTTAGTGCCGACGATTAGCTTCGCTATCTCCATGCGCAGGTTGGCGTTCTTCGTAATGTGCTCGAGGTCCGAGTCGTCCCCACCGATGTCCAGCACCGCGTTGACGATGAGCTTCACGATCTCGAACATACTGTCGAAACCCTTCGAAAGCTCGGATTCTTTTGCCTTTGCCATTTGCTCTCTCCTATTTTTGGCCCGTGGCTTACCATTTTTCTTGTTTTGTGCTTGTTTTTAATTAAAATGAGCGTTTTTTATAAGCTAACGACATATTATATCACATTTTCGCCTTTTTGTCAACCCTATTAAATGGCTAATCTTAGCCATTTTCTTACTGGATTTATTAAGCCTATTTTGTTAATTTTATACACAGAGTTTTCTTGGCTTACTTAACAGGGTCAAGGGTCTTTCTTGGCTAATTTTAGCGAAAATCATAATTATAAAAAGCCCAATTTATGGGCTTTTTATTTATAAAATTTAAGAGATTGCCACGTCGCTCGTTCCTCTCTCCTCGCAATGACACGCGACTGAACCTATCTTTCCCTAAAGGATCCCTTTGGGACGCGGGAATGACACCGAGAGATCCTGAAACAAGTTCAGGATGACAAAACGAAGTGCCGAAAGATCCTTCCCCGCGAAGGTAGGTTCAGGATGACAGATTAAACCACCCGGCAAATCAAACATTTCAAATAATCCCCTTCTACAAAAGCAACCAATTCCGGATGGTCAATACCATGAGTGAATGTTTCTAAAATTTGAACGGTTTTGCGGGCCCGACCGGCGGACTCGGATATGGCATAGCGGAAATCTTGAAGCGAAACATGAGTGGAACATGACGCAGTGACTAAAATCCCGCCGGAAGAAAGCAAACGCAAGGCAAATTCATTTATATTTCTGTACCCCATTAATCCTTCGCGGACTTTGCGCCTGTCTTTAACAAAAGCTGGCGGGTCAAGAATTATCACGTCAAAATCTTCGCGCTCGTCAGGGTCTTTTTCCAATAATTCGCGCAAATAATCTTTCACATCAGCGCAAATAAATTCCGATTTTTTTGCGTTCAATCCGTTTAATTTAATATTTTCTTCGGCCAAAGCGAGCGCCTCTTTTGAAGTGTCCACGCTGGTCACTTTTTTTGCTCCGGCTGAAAGAGCGTAAACACTGAAGCCACCGGTGTATGAAAAACAATTCAAAACATTTTTATCTTTAATATATTTTTGAACGGCCAAACGTTTGTCGCGCTGGTCAAGAAAAAATCCGGTTTTTTGGCCATGCACCGGGTCAACCCAAAACTTGATGTTGTTTTCTGTTATTTTTATTTTTTCGGGGATGGTGCCCATGAGGGTACCGGTGTGGCCGGTTTCTTTTGTCAAATCCGAAGGGATTGCCACGTCGCTCGTTCCTCGCTCCTCGCAATGACAATGTGGAATTTTTCGTCCGCCGACATCGGAGCGCTCATAAATTCCTTTTGGTTTAATCACTTTTTCCAGCGCGTCAATAATGGTCAATTTCCAAAATTCAATTCCCGGATTGTGAAACTGGACGCACAAATAATCGGCGTATTTATCAACAATAAGACCGGGCAGTAAATCATTTTCACTGTTTATTAAGCGATAAGAATCGGTCTGTTTTGATTCAAGATAATTTTTGCGCAGTTCGCTCGCCAATTGAATCCTTTGAACAAAAAAATCCAAATCAACTTTTTCGCTTTCATCCCAGCTCCACAAGCGCACCGCCATTTGCGAATATGAATTAAAATATCCTTGCGCCAAAAAATCGCCTCGCTCGTCAAACAAGTGAACAATCATTCCACTCGATAGTCCTTCGGGAATCTTTTTTATGGCGCCCTGAAAAACCCACGGATGCCTTCCGCGAACTGGTCCGATTCTGTTTTTGTGAATGGTTAATTTAATCATATGACAAGATTCTAACGTGTTTTGGCCAAAAAAACAAGAGCGCCCGAATTGATGGCGCCCTTGTTAATATTTATTTTTTAGAAGGATTGCGTCTTGTTGGTTAATTCCTGTATTTCCATTTCAATCAAATCGCCTTCCACTAAACCGGCAATCGCCAATTCCTGGACCGCGCGAATAAACCTCTCTTGGATCCCATTGGCGCTGAATCCGGCGGTTGTCATTTCTCTTAATTTATTTTCCATATCCACATAATAAATTTTTCCTGAAACCTTTATGACCATACCCGCGTGCGCTTTGGCTTCGGTGATATCGGCTGAGCGATTAACATAATGTGGCCAGAAAACATCGGACACTGTCATTACTTTATTGCCAACACCGCCGGAATATGCCGAGGTGCCATAAAGCGCTTCCGCCGCTTCCGGAGTTATTTTTGCCAAAGTATTGCCCGGCAAAATCACATAAAGTTGATCTGACGATGGCCTTTTAATCAAATATGAACCCGGACGATAATTAACCGCTGCCGGATAATTTTTTGGCACATTTAAAGAGTCAAAACAAGCCTGGTCAATGGATAGATACCCGCCATATGTTGGTCGCCATGATTTGAATTCATCGCCGGATGGAAAATACAGCGCTTGTAAATATTTATCGACTGAATAAATCGCCGGCTTGCCGATAACTTTTACCATATCCCCATTTGATAATACCGGACAGCTAGGGCCAACAGCGGACTTTTGTGTTTCTTCTATAACAGTGATTACGGGACTTTCTTCGCCCGGCAACACAAGTTGAATGGTATCATACAATGAGTCGGCTAAATTGTAGGCATCGTCTCGAAATTGAACCCATACTTTTTTCTCACCAAGACCGGCTTCCAAAACCCATGTTTTGGAAGTGGAAAAAGTTTCCCATTCCGCTCCGGTAAACAACTGCGAATTAGAAATCTTCATATAGGTCGCGTCAGTCGCGGTCATATTCAAAGTTACGGTGGTTGAGGCGGTTGAAGTAGCGCCATTATTTATTTTGAGGGAAATATTTGTCGGCGCCGACATATCTCGACTGCTTCCCCCACCACCACTGCTTGGCGGAGCGGTGCTAACATTGAGCGGATTTGCGCTGGCCAAATAAGTTGTGTTATTGGCTAAATCTCGTGCGCGGGCGCAAATATATTTTCCATTATTTGTGTTATAACTTACTGTAAAAGAACTTCCAGAAGTAAACGAAGTTGAATAAGTGTCTGAGCCGTCGCAAACCGCGTCACTGCTGTAAGCATAAGCATAAGAACTTGGATAAGGGTTGGCATCTGAAACTGTAATTGTAATAGTGTCGCTTGCGACCGGCCCTGCTTCAACATCATCTGTAAAGGCGACAGTCGGGGTGGCTGTATCAATAATAATGTCATATGCTCCGGCAAAAGTTCCGGTGGCGGGTAAAGTCAAAACAGCATCATTGCCAGCTAAATCTTTGATTGTTCCACCGTTTAAAATAAGCGCGGTTGTTGAAGCATAATCCAAATCTTGAGAAGCATCGCCTGATACAACAGTATAGCTAAAATAATTCATACCGAAAGCGAGCCATGGAGCATAGCGTCCGACTCCGACATTTAGATAAAGCCAGGGTGTTCCGTTCACTGTGACAGTTTCATCAAAATTTACATTTATACCAACAATCGCATCCTTTGGATAAGCGCCGTCGGGTTTTGTGGTAGATACAGAAACAACGGACGGTGGAGTTATATCATAAATATAGTTAAAAGAAGCTGAAGCTGTGCTTGTATTATTACCTGAATCGACAAGTTTGGCGGTTAAAGTATGCGTGCCGACAGAAAGCGGACTGGTATAAAATATTTCCGGAGAACCCATAACCGCGTTCGTGGCTAACACTGTTACGCCGTCCGTATCATACAAATAATAATACGTTCCTATTTCACCGGTTAATTTTATTTGTGGGGTACTTGTATTGCCATAAGCGGGTGAAGAAGTACTGCCATTGATTTCGGTGATAACCGGAGCGCTCGGCGCGGTCAAATCCAATATATATGTAATTACATTTGAAGCATCACTCACATTACCACACGGGTCAACAGCTTTGGCGGATAAATCATGACTGCCTTCGGTCAAAGAAAGCGTTCTTGCCATGGTGGTGGCCGTAGCGGTGACGCTATCAATTTCTGTTGCGCCGTCATAAATTTTTAATATATCGCCTATGGTTAAACCACTAACAACAATCGGTGGGTTGGAATTACTTCCGGTTTGAGGGTGATTCATACTTCCATTTACCGTATCGAGCGATGGCGCTGAAGAAGTGGCAAAATCAACGTAAAAACTATTCACAATAACATTATCGGCAGAATAATTTCCGGCCATATCTTTTGTGCTGGAAACAGTGGAAGTTACATTTGTAACAACCGTTCCGTCTTGCATGGCAACATCGGAGGTTACGCGAAATACCGTGGAACTGACCCAGCTGTAAGTTCTTGAAGAATCAACAAGCACCGCGTACAAAGGCGGGTCAAAAAACACTGTCGGAGTTGCCGTTTGATCCATCGGTTCATTGTAATTGACAGTAAAAGTGAAGGTGCTGGAACCAACAGCTCCCGCGCCCACGCATGTCGGATTTGGTGTAGTTGTCGCCATCTGCGGGCCGGTTACATCCACAGTGAATGGACTCATTTGGAGCGTGCTTGAATTGCCGGCCCCGTCAATTACTTTAACCGCGCAGTTGGAATGATAACTCTCAGACACCGGGCCAATGGTGATTGTGTTATTACCATTCGTTGTGGAGCCGGTCGGGGTGCCCGCGCAATCGCCGAGAAACACATAAGTTCCCGTCACATTGGCGCTAAAAGTATAATCAGGAGTGGTGGTGCCGGTTGGGTCCGGTACCGGAGTCACTTCGGAAAGAATCGGGCTGGTTTCATAGCCGGAAAAATGTTCGGTATTAAATTGCAAAGTGCCGGTATTGGTATCATACCAATTGACGCCGGTTATTTCCGGATAATCAACGGAGCTGGTCGGAATAATATCACCACTATCATCTCTCACGATAATTGAACTAGTATCGATATTGTCATAACCCAAATCTTTTAAACCATAAAAATAAATTTCAGCGCCAACATCTCTAATAAGGGTGGCAGTACTTGCGTCCAATCTTACCTTACCGCCATCAAGTTCCAATTTTGTTTTTAAATTTTGCAACAAATTCAAAGTATTTTGGTCTGTCAAATTCAATGTTGAACCAAAAACAATTTCTCCCATCCCCTCTTTTTCAAAATAAAGTCCGGTAGCATTCGTCGGGTCTGTGATGCCACTGGTAATATTTGAAGTCACTCCTGATGGCAAACACAATTCGATCGCGGAAAGCGACGGCGGAGTAACTCCCGGCCCAGGAGTGGGCGGACTATCGCAATCCAAAGTACTCGTTGTAATATTGTACCAACCCAAACTCACTGACGTTGTTACACTCCAATTACCTTCGTTATCCTGCATGGCAGTTTCTCCCGCGCTATAATCCGGCTGGTCCACATAAGGCGCGGTATAAAAATGATAACCGTAAGAAACAGCTGAAATAACATCGCTGTTGTTTATTAATTGTAAAAATGATGGAGTTGGTAATTCTCCCAACCATAAATCCACACCATAAACAACCAACATGCCATTGGCCGGCACCAATCCGGACATAGTCATTGAACTAGGTCCGCCACTTACAGTATCGTCCGCGCTAAGCGAAGTTACCGAAACGTCCCAGTCACTCAAATCAATATCACTGCCGGTCGTATTTAATAATTCTATCCATTGACCGCTCGGTGTTAGCGAAAACTCACTAATTATTAAATCACCGGGATTAAATGCTTTTGCCGATTTTGAATCAAACAAAAAATATCCGGCGACAAAACCCATTATTAATAAAACCAAAGCTAGAAGCTTTTTAGGTAGCTTCATAAATATTTAAATTAATATACAAAAATGATGATATGACACATCATGTATATTATACCACAAATATTGTGCAAAAGGCATACAAACAAACCCTGTGGACAAAAAACCCGCCTCACTGAAAGAGACGGGTTTTTAATAATATTGGCTTAACTATCTGCGCTCAACAGAATAATGCCTTTAGCCCAGTTGTTCATTCACTTCCGCCACAAAATCACATTGTTTCTTTTCTATCCCCTCGCCCAATTCATAGCGCCAAAATTCTTTCACTGTCGCGCCGGCTTCTTCGGCCAATTTGCTGATAGTTTTTTCTTCGTCTTTAACAAACGGTTGTTCCAAAAGACAAATTTCGCTGTAGTATTTATCCATTTTTCCTTTGACAATGTTTTCGATAATGTTTTCCGGCTTGCCTTGAGTGCGCAATTGTTCGGAAGCAATTTCGATTTCTTTGGCGATTTCGCCCGGGTCCACCGATTCGCGATTCAAATATTTTGGATTGGCGCCGGCAATGTGCATGGCGATTTCATTTGCCAATTCTTCGTTACCACCTTTGAGCGCAACCAAAACAGAAATTTTACCGCCCATATGAAGATACGAGCCAATTACCTCGTCGGAACCTTTTGTGAAAACAGCAAATCTGCGCAAAGAAATTTTTTCACCGATTTTGGCAACCGCTTCGTTGAATTTATCTTGCAATTCTCCGGAGAGCGCTTCTTCAATTGTTGTCGGTTTTTTTTCGGCAATACTATCGACAATAGTCGCCACTAAATTTTTGAATTCATCGCTTTTGGCAACAAAATCCGTTTCGGCGTTAACTTCAACAATCGAAGCTGTGTCGCCCGCGACTTTGACCGCGGTCAAACCTTCGGCCGCGATTTTGTCGGACCTTTTTGCTGCTTTGACAATTCCTTTTTTTCGCAAAATTTCCGCCGCCTTTTCCATGTCTTCACCGGCTTCTTCAAGAGCTTTTTTGCAATCCATCATTCCGGCTCCGGTTATTTCACGTAATTTTGAGATGTTTTCAATGTTTGCCATATTTAGTGATGCTTAAGATTTTATAATGAAGATTCTTTTTTGATTACTCTTGGAGCCGGTTTCTTGGCTTGCTCGGCCGCTTTTAATTTTTCTGCTTCTTTTAAAGATTCCGCTTTCTTTTTTTCGTATTCCACTTTTCCTTCGCTGATTGCTTCGGAAAGCAGGTCGGCAATCAACCGAATTGAATTAACCGCGTCATCATTTGCCGGGATCGGATAATCGGCATCGCGCGGGTCAACATTTGTGTCGCATACGCCGATGACCGGAACATCTTTTCTTTGTGCTTCGGCCAGAGCGGTTTTTTCCGTTCGGAAGTCAGCAATATATATTGCTTCCGGCAAACGGTCGATATTGCCCAAACCCGACAAATAACGGTCCATTTTTTCTAATTCTTTTTTAAATTTAGCTTGTTCTTTTTTGGTGTATTTTTCCACTTCGCCGGTCGCCACTTGGTCTTTCATGCCATGGTATTTGCGCAGGCGTCGGCGCACTTCTTCAAAATTTGTGAGCAATCCGCCAATCCAGCGTTCGGTCAGGTATGGCATGGCGCATTTTTCCGCCGCGTTTTTGATTAATTCGCGGGTCTGGCGCTTGGTGCCGACAAATAAAATAACCTTGCCTTCTGAGGCCAGGTTCTTTGCATAATCCAGAGCTTTCTCAAGCTCCCCTAAAGATTTTTCCAAATCAATAATGTGAACACCTCCGCGAACACCATAAATATATGGTTTCATCTTGGGGTGCCAGCGTGACTTTTGGTGGCCAAAATGCACGCCTGCTTGAAGCATTTCAAGCAATGTAGGTAATTTAGGCATAGTTTTTCCTTTAACCTCCCGATTCTGCTCTGGGATTGGCCCCAAAGAGGAAAAAGTTGAATTGGTGAGAGATGAATAAGGCCTGTATTTAAACAAAAAACAGGTTAAAAAGAGTATAACCTGTTTTTTTTATAGTGTCAAGAGTTAAGCGGCTTTTTTAGCCTCATTTTGCGCGACTAATTCAGCGAGCTTTAAAAGTTCTGCATGAGCTTCATCTTCAGCCATCCCTGGTTCTTGCTGTCCCAAAATTTCAACAACCCGCTCTGCAGGATTTGGATGGCCCTCTGCCACCGCTTGATTAAAAATTTCTGTAGCTTTTTTCAATCTTTCTGCTTTCGCTTCAGCACGAGTGTCTTCTGAAGTATTTACAACTTCTACCGGTGAAGCCCCTGCTTTCACGGCCTCTTGTGCCAATTTCATTGCTTGTATTTGTTCTGGTGTAAAACTCTCAGGCATATATTTATTATTAGTTTAAAGCATAAATATTATGCTATACGACTTAATATCGTACTATACATTATAGCACACTTTTTGCAAAAAGTCAAGCAAATGTTTTAGAATAACAAAAAAAACCGAGCTTTTCAGCCCGGTTTTGGAAAATCATTCCACACAGCAGTTGCTTACTGCGCGAAATTAAAATGAACTCGCGGAGCCGAATATGACTCCTTGCCTTTGTCCGCTTCTCCGGTATAGAAATAGAAACGAACGATATCCGTCGCTTCTTCACAAAAAGCGACTATCGGCCGGCTATTCGGCAATGCGGACCACTCGCGGTCGCAATCCGGCAAGCGGATCGTCGTTATACCAGACAAGTATGTTTCAACAAAAGACAGATTATCCTCCATCCATTGTCGGTCTTCGACAGACAGGGCAATCTTTATACCAACCACACCACTATCCGACACCACCATTCTGATTCGCATGCGTTGAAAAAAAGCTCCATTTCTGCATGCGATTCTATCGATAATACTTGTAGGGGCAGTTTGCGCGTTACAAGCACCATCGCGACCGTTGCCGGCATTATTAACACTTGAAATAGGGGGTGGCTTCCCGAAGGAAACCATAATTACATTTCCTTCGGACATGCGATGTCTCCTTGGTTGAGGGGTTTAGAATAAAAAGAGCGGAAAATGATAACGTTGTAATATAGCACCATTCGAATAACTTGTCAATAGAAAGCCGAATGTGTAATTTTTTAAATAAAAAAACTCCCTGCTATGTGAACAAGGAGTTTTTAAAATATTTATTAAACCGCAATTTCTTCAAGGTCTTCTTCACTTGCACTTTATGCGACTGACAATTCTCTTGATTTATCTTCATCCAGTTCAATTTCTGTTACATCTTCAAAACCGTTAAATTCCACCCATGCTACAGTAACATCATCCTTCTTATTAGCTCGCATATTAGTTGCATTAGTTTGAGCTTCAAAACCTTTTTCAATCAAGGCCTGGCGCACAGTATCGGCACCCATGGATTCGTAATCTTTAATTATTTGTTCAATCGAAGTATCGCTAGTGGAATCAGACAAACCGTCACTGCACATAAGAATTTTATCACCCTTGCGCAAATCAATTGTTTTAATACTCATTTCTAAATCACTTAACTTATCTTCGGCCTTGATATCTCTATTACCAAGCCCGCCCACCGTTAAATTTCGTAAATTGCCTACTGTTGTTTCTCCGATTGTGATTACTTTGCCGGTCACAGCATCTTTTCTAGCCGGCGCAGACAACACTCGTGATAAAGATTCAGTTAGCGTAACATTACTTGTTGACACATATTCGCGTAATGTCATTTCGAATGTATCATTATTTTGATCATTAATAGCCAATCCGTGTTGTTTGTTTAAAAAATTAACCATTGAGTGTTCAGTACTAATTCTTTCTAATTTTCCATCTCTATACAAAAAAGCTATACTGTCGCCGGCGTTACCAACAGTAAGCATGGCTTCGCCTGTTTTTTTATCTCGCCAAACTTCGGCACCGACAAAAGTTGTACCAATGCCTTTATCTTCTGATTTTGATAATTTTTCAACTCGAACTCGAGAATTCGCAAGAATCATGGCATCAAGCATTGCCTTTTCCGCTTCCTCTTTTGTTTTAGCAATTTTTGCATTTTTATACGATTCGGTGAATGAACGAGCAGCCACCTCACTCGCTTTATAGCCATGATTTTGATATATTTTATGGCCAGCGCCATCATTTGACGCTGATGAATCAAGACCATCAAATACACCAATAATTCTACCCTCTTGCAAAGACACCAGACGATCCTCGACTTGCCACTTCTGATGTTCTTCTTCTTTACCAATACATTCAGCAGAAATATTTGCATTAAAATAACTTTCGTTTAATTCATTTGCTTCTAAACCAACCTCATTATCCGGCAATTTTTCGCCTGTTTCAAATTCAGCCAAAAAATCAGCCACAGCGTCAACCGGCGGTTTTTTTGACTCTTTTGCCGGCGGTGTAAATACCATATTTTCCGGCGATCTTTTTTTGGCGAATAATCCGAACATATTTATTTATTTTAGGGGGTTGACAATATTATTTTTTATGCTATGATTATAGCACTTTTAAACAGTTAATTATAGCACATTTTGACCAAAAAGTCAAGATTAAGCCAAAAAAATACAAAAAAATATGAAAAAAGACATTCATCCTGAGTTTAACGAGGATTGCGTGGTTACTTGCGCCTGCGGAAACACCTTCAAAACAGGCAGTACTCTCAAAGAAATCCGTATAGAATTATGCGACCAATGCCATCCGTTTTACACCGGAAAACAAAAATTCGTGGATACTGCTCGCCGAGTGGAAAAATTCGAAGAAAGAGCCAAGAAACAAACCGGCAAAGCGGTCTCAAAAAAAGCTAAGAAGGCCGTAAAAAAGGCGGCAAAAAGCAAAAAACCGGTTAAAGCCGAATAACATCCCAAATAAACCCTGTTTTTACAGGGTTTTTTGTTACATCCTGGGCATTGACATTTTGGCCTGATTGTGTTATAAAATAATGCTATTCTACTAATGGAGAATAGTGAAAAATACTGGCTGGCAAACAAGGACGCTATTAAATAGCGCTTTTAATGCCCGCTTTGACAATATGTTCATTGAAAATCAAAACAAGGAGAAAAAACATGGCGCAAGAAGTGACGACCGAGAGTTCACGTGGCGCCATGGCGTTGCGTGAACTAAAGCAGAACTATTTTTGTTTGAGCATTAACAAATGGCTTAAGACGGCCGACATCGTTTTTGACGATTCAAACAAACTCCAACCCGGTGAAACCGGAACGGAGAGCATGAAAGAGAGTTTTATTTCCATTATTTCCTCCATAATGCCGGAGGGAGCTGACGAACTGCGCAGAGAAGCAGTCAGCATTTTTGCCGATGAAATGAAGAGGGCGGAAGGCGATATCGCCTGCCGAATAAAAAAATACATCCCGACAGTGTGGCATCAACATCTTATGCCACAAAACTACCATAATTGTGACCCTCTTCGCGTTTTATCTCATCTTCGAGGAGCCGGAGGCGGCCTTGCCGGTAGAGATGAATTCGAATTCGTCAGAGCGATGGAGCTGGCTGCCCAGTACTTCTTTATTTCCATAACACAAAATCGTTTGGGTGTGAATTCCCAAAACGATGGCGGTGATTTTGAAAAACTGGTGGATTTCATGCGGTGGCTAAGAATCGACGCCCAGGTCGAAGAGAAAGAAATTATTTTCTACCTGGATGAAAATGACGGATGGCGCTGCAGGATTTTCACCAAACCGCCAAAAAAACGAGAACGCGCCGGACTACGGGTGCTCGCGAAAAAAGTAAACTGGATGGTGGTCAGAACCAGGCTTCATTCTCATAAACAAAAAATAGAGGCGATTGTTCAAGCGCGAAAAAAAGACCACATGGAAGCGTTTGCCCGGCGATTTAGAGACCCGCAAATCGAGATGATGACGGATGTGCCCGACATACACGGAGTGCGCTTCGCGTACTTCAGCAACCGATATCTCGACAGGGGTACCGCTTTTATCGCGCAAAATCAAGTTCACCACGATTGCCGTGTACGAAGAATACACATGGCCAACAAGCACGCGAGCAAAAACATCAAGCTGAAAAGTCAGAATGTGTATCTTAACGGCACAGTGCGAGAAATACAGCACGTTCTGGCGCGCGACCTCGTGAACATCTTGCATTCTTCTTGTTCTGAAAACCACGCTCTTTACCACCTGCGGTGGTACACGGAAGCAGAAGGTTTGTTTTCGCAACTCTTTCCAAAAAGTCTCTACGGGATTGATTGGGAGGACCAGAAAGTGCGCATGGCGTGCCAAAAGCACATCATTGACCGCATTGACCGAGAAAACCGGAAACTTCCGCTAGCATAAACAGAGGGTAAAGGCCATTGCGCCCCGTTAAAATAACCGATATACTGGTTATGATGACGGGGCGCTTTTTTATATATTATGAGCAAAGAAAACCCAAAAATTAATCAATTGATAGCGAAGATTATAGAGAATGGCGGTTATAAATCAGAAGACCTAATAAACATTGAAAAAGCCTATAATTTGGCGGAGGCATCTTTTGGTGAACAAAAAAGAGCCTCCGGCAGATTACAAATCGAACATTCCTTGGCTGTGGCTGAACTATTAGCGGAATGGCGAATGACGCCTGAAATAATAATCGCGGGAATGCTCCATGACATTTTGGAATACACGCAAATAAGCAAAGAACAAATAAAAAAAGAATATGGTTATAAAATTTTGAAATTAATCGTTGGTGAAGGTTTGCTCGACAGTTTAAAATATTCCGGGGAAGATAAATACGCCGAAAATCTGCGTCGAATGTTTTTGGCCATGGCCAAAGACGTGCAAATTGTATTTATTAAATTTGCCGACAGAATCGATAATTTAAAAACATTGGAATTTTTGCCAAAAGAAAAACAGGATAGAATGGCAAAAGAGAGTTTGGAAATATACGCTCCGATCGCCGGCAGATTGGGAATGGAAAAAATAAAGCAAGAACTGGAAGACCTTTCATTTAAATACTTGGACCCAAGAGAATATGATTGGGTAAAAAATATTGCTGATGAATATATTGAAAAAAATAAGGAAATGATAAAAAAAATTATCGAGGAAGTAAAAAACGACGCAAAAAAATTAAAAATAAGAATTATCGGCATTAAGGGCCGACAAAAAAATTTATATGCTCTGTACCGAAAACTTCTTTGCTATGAACGTAATATTAAAAAAATATTTGACTTTATTGTGGTTAGAATAACAGTAGAAGATGTGCCGAGCTGTTATGCTTTACTTGGCTTAATTCACCGGCACTGCAAGCCTTTGCCCAGAAGAATTAAAGATTATATCGCCCAGCCAAAACCAAACGGTTATCGCTCACTTCATACTAATGTTTTTTCTGATGGTGCGGTAATTGAATTCCAAATCCGAACTTTAGAAATGGAAAACGAGGCGGAACACGGCATTGCCGCACACTGGCTTTATCAAGAAGAGCAATTTTGCAAAAAAAATACAATTAAAAAACATACCGCATGGATGAAGGAACTGGCTTCCATCCAAAAAGAATTAAAGATAAAAAGAGAACTGGATAATGTTATGAACTCCGTAAAAATCGATTTGTTTCATAACAGAATATTTGTTTTAACACCTAAAGGAGATGTGATTGATTTGCCGGAAGACGCCACCCCGCTTGATTACGCCTACGCTCTGCACGCTGATTTGGGCGACCATTATAAATGCGCGATAGTTAACGGCATGCCGGTGGAAATTGATTATAAACTGCGTTCAAACGACGTGGTGGAAGTTAAAAGCGAAGATAAAAAAACCGTACATAAAAAATGGCTCAAATTTGTGGCCACGCGGAAAGCCAAAAAACTAATCAGAGACGGATTAAAAAATAAATAATATGCAAAATAAATACTTGGAAATAAAAAATAAATATCTCCAATTGGAAAATAATTTAGCCGACCCGAAAATTTCTGGCGACCCCGAAAAATTAAAAGAAATTTCCCAAGAGTATTCGGACATAAAACTTGTTGCCGAAAAAATTATCGAACTTGAAAAAATTGAAAATAAAATTGTTGATGACAAAAAAATTATCGAATCTGAAACTGACGAAGATTTGCGTCAAATGGCCAAGATGGAAATTTGTGAACTGGAGGAAAAAATTATTCAAATCGAAAATGAATTAAAAGAAATCACCAAACCTCGCGACCCGATGGACAAAAAAAATGTTATCGTTGAAATAAGAGCGGCGGCCGGAGGCGATGAGTCGGCGCTTTTTGCGGCAGAACTTTTTAGGCTCTACACAAAATACGCGGAAAAAAATAATTGGAAAACATCAATTATCGATTCAAGTTCAATCGGAATAGGCGGTTTTAAAGAAATAATCTTCTCCATTAAAGGGGGCGCTTCATCCGGCGGTGTTTATAAAGATTTAAAATATGAAATGGGAGTTCACCGCGTGCAAAGAGTGCCGGAAACGGAAAAATCCGGTCGCGTGCATACTTCAACCATTACAGTGGCCGTATTACCGGAAATTGAAGAGAAAGAAATGAAAATTGACGCGAAGGATTTGAGAATCGATACTTTTTGTGCCGGTGGCCACGGCGGGCAAAGTGTTAACACCACCTACTCCGCCATTCGCATCGTGCATGTGCCATCCGGACTAGTGGTGCAATGCCAAGACGAACGCTCGCAAATGGCTAACAAAGAAAAAGCGATGAATGTATTGCGTGCCAGATTATTTGAAATGGAAAGAGAAAAAAAAGAAAAAGAAATGTCGGAAAAAAGAAAAACGCAAATCGGCAGTGGCGATAGAAGCGAAAAAATAAGAACATACAATTTTCCTCAAGATCGAATCACCGACCATCGCATCAATCAAAACTTCAACAACATAAAACAAATAATGGAAGGTGATTTGGAACCGATTATTTCCGCCCTTCGCCAAGCCGAAGACAATAATCAATAACCATGTTTCTCATAAAATATTTAAAAAATAATTGGCTAATTGCCGGGATAATTTTTTTGGCCCTTTTTTTACGAATTTTGGCGCTTGCCAAATATGGCGATTTTTGGGACGATGAAATGTTTAATTTTATTTACAGTCAAAAACCTTGGCCGGAAGGATTATTATATTGGCTTTGGGAAACCAATCCCCCGCTTCATTTATTAATATTAAAGCTTTGGTTTTTTATTGTTCCGGCAACTGAATTTTTTGCCCGTTTGCCCGGAGTAATTATGGGGACCGCCACCGTGGCCATGTTATATTTATTTGGTAAAGATTTATTTGGCAAATACATCGCAATTCTATCGGCTTTTTATTTGGCCCTTCACCCTTACCACATATTTTGGTCGGCTACCGCCCGAGTATATATATTTATGATTTTTCTTGTTGTTTGTTCATCTTTTTATTTTTTCAAAATATACATCAACGGCGAAAAAAATAAAAAAAACATATTGGGCCAAAAAATAATAACTTTCTTTTTATTAATTTCACATTTAAGCGCGATATTTTTTATAGCCGGACAAATAATAATACTATTTGTAACAAAGGGATTAAAGGCCGTTAAACAATGGGGTCGAGATAATTTAATTCCCTTGCTTTTGGGGGGTGCTTGGATTATTTCAGCCATATTAATAAAATTTAACAACAACCTGGCAAACTCGTGGTTTTTAAATATCAAACATTCATTCAACTCGGCCGTTAACCCGTTATTTAATTTGGTCGCCGGACAAATTAATATTTGGTTTGGTACAATATTTCTTATATTATTTTTTGTCGCCATCATTTATTATTTTGCGAATAAGCAAAACAGCGAAGAAGAAGAAAAACGCCGATTCGGGATATTAATTGTTTTATTTTTTTGGCCGATATTCTTTTCTTTAATGTTCGGCGTTTGGCATATAAAATTCTTTATTTCTATTTTGCCGTTGTTTACGTTAATTTTTGCCGTCGCGCTGAATAATTTATTTAGGCAAAAAATTATTTCATTTATTATTATTTTTTTAATTTGTTTGTCGGGAATTATAAATTTATTTAACACCCTGCCTTTAACCAGTTGGGAATCAGCCAAGCAACATATTACCAATCATTCGACGGGAGAAAAAAATTATAATGTATTCATTTATAACAACTACATTTTAAAATTTCAAATCGACAGATATTTAGGTAATCTGGAAATACCCGCCATACCTCTTGTTTTGTATAAAGGCATGGAATGGGATGATATGGTGGTTAAAAAAAATTATTTGTTTATTCAGCTTAGCGATGAAGAAAAAAATGATTGGTACAAAGACAACGAGTTAGACAATTATAAAAATATTATCTTACTTGAAGGCGAATATGATTATATGAATAAACTAAAAAATACTTTAATTAGTAATAACTGGGTAATGATTGAGGGGCCGATTAAGGCCGACATATTTGGTGTTTATTATTTTTATGTTTTTGAAAAAAATATTTGAATCAAATAAAATTAGCGAAAACCAATATAAAACGGCGCAAATAATTACCGCGAATATTATTAATCGCGACTTAGCTTATGTGCTGGCTCATCCTGAAAAAAAATATAATATTATTGAAAGAATAAAAATCAATCAGGCTTTGAATAAGCTCAAAAAAAATATTCCGCTTGCCTATATTTTTGGTAATAATGAATTTTACGGACTTACTTTTTTTGTTAATAAACACACGCTTATCCCCCGCCCGGAAACTGAAACTATGGTTGAAACGTCAATCCAAATAATGAAGAATTTGCGTGATAAAAAAATATTTTTGATTGATATCGGCACCGGCACGGGTTGTATACCAATTTCTATTTTAAAAAAATCAAATCACGCGAATCTGCGCGCCATTGCCATTGATAAATCACGCCGAGCTTTGCGAATAGCCAAAAAAAATTCCAAAAAACATAATTTAAAAATTGACTTTTTGCATGGCGATTTGTTTTTGCCGATTTTAGATAACCCGACTCTTATCGCCGATTGTTCAAACATGTTAATTACCGCCAATCTCCCCTATCTGACGGCAAAGCAGTTCGCTTCGGAAAAATCAATTCAGCATGAACCCAAAATTGCTTTGGTATCCGACAACTCAAATGGCTTATTTTTATACGACAAATTATTCGAACAAATATCCTCTTTTTTATCTCATGTTAATTACCCAATTAATATTTTAATTGAAATCGACCCGCGCCAATCAAAAGACGCTGTATTGTTGGCTGGCAAATATTTTTCTAAAGCAAAAATTGAAATAAAAAAAGACCTGGCCGGACACGACCGACTGGTCGCAATCGAGGCGTGGCCTAATTTGAAACAGTGATATTTGTTTTTAATGGCACAATCATGAGCCATGTTTTGCCGGACGCGAGCTTGATTTCGTTATCTTCCTCGTCAAAAAATAAGGTACGCGAATCAAGCGTTTCTTTTTTCCATTTTCCCCTAACCATCATTCCATTTCGAAACACTCTGGCTTCTCCCTGGCCGATTGTTTCAATTTCCCTCCGCCCCAATTCATCAACAATTCTAATTGACGCGAATTGGATTATTAAATTTGTGGTTGTAACCGTCTGGTTATTTTGATCCAAAAAAATTTCCTCATTAATTTGCCTAACGTAATTATCTTTGTCTTCGTCAAAGCGCCAACCGATATTAAAATATTTTCCATATCCAATAGACACAAAATCGATATTTTCCGTGTTTGTGGCTGACAAATCTCCGAATTTCCATCCCGTCCAATCTTTGGACTCTCTGTTTACTCCATAATCCTCAAAATAATTTTTCCAATTTTCCGCGCTTGTATACAAATTATGAGGCGCCAAACGAGTTTTGTCGCGCCAAAAATATTTTGTGCGCGAGAATTCATCGGCATCAAAAATTTTTCTTTTTTTAATTAATGTCAAACTTTCTTGAGAACCGCCACAATGCATATACATGGCGTCGCCGTATTCTTGGAGCCAATCCAAATAATAGGGGCGAGCACTTCTGACCGGGCCAACTTTTTCGACCAAAGAATTTTCCGAAAATATCGCCATAAAACGAGTAATATTTCCTTCCACCGGAACCTCATATACAACCGAGGCTTCATTTATTCCGATTATCGGATATCCCTCGGGATTATTATTTATCATTACTGCCGTGATTCTGGGGGTCTCTTCTTCTTTATTTATTACGCCAATGCCTGTTAAACGGCTAAAATATATGAACTCCGGCTGTTTCTGAACGCCGGATAAATTTTCCTCATCAAATTGCACCGAAATATTATTGATATGAGCGAAATAAAAAAGTATGGCCAAAAATAATAGAGCCAAAAACATGGCGCCAGCGCTTATACCAATCAATAGCTTATCTTTAGTAATATTCATAAAGCTATTTTAACATAAAATCCCGTCAGTAGCGACTGACGGGATTTATTGATATTTATTTTTCTTCTTTTTTTACAGGTTCTTCTCCTCCTTCACCTTCTTCCGCTTTCTTCGGCGCCGAAGATTCTATTTTTGACACATCTTCAACGGCCTTTCCTTCTTCCTCCATGGCTTTAATCTGCTCCTCGGTCAAAGCCGGAATAACTTTTGTAATTATAGTGTCCAAAGGAGGGTCGATGATTTTAACTTCTTTAGACACAACCAAATCAGCCACTGTAATTGCGTCGTCAAAAGTTTTGAGCGTGGATAAATCAACATCAATATGATTAATCAAATCTTCCGGTAAACATTCGACATCAATACTGTCAAAGTTTTTTACCAATGTTCCACCCAGCTCTTTAACCGCCGGGGCTTCGTTTATGAAAACCAATTCAATGGAGGCGTCAATAATCTTTTTCATATCGATTTTTCTCAAATCAACATGCGCCACGCGTCCTGATACCGGATCATATTGAACGGAGTGTACCAAAATTTTTCCGGCATCTTTATTATCTATATCAAAATCAATCAAAGATGACTCGCCAGCTTCATTATATAATTTTAAAAAATCATTATACACCAGTGAAATGGATTCCAATTCGCTTGAACCGGCGCCATAAACAACGGCCGGCAATAAGCCTTCTTTTCGAACTTTTTCTCCTTTAATTTCGCGTCTAACCGCGGACAATTTATACATATTCAACTATTAAATACTTAATGGGTAAACAAATTTTTTTACTGCTTCTCTGCCTTCAATTAACTCATCAATACTTATCGGCGGAAGGGTATAAAGCCTTTCAGCATCCTCAAAGCTTAAATCACTAAGCATGCCGATTGTGCTGATGCCTTGATTCATCACCAAAATCATCGCGATGAATCCCCCTCCGCAATCAGAACAAGTAATGTGCACCAGGTTGGCGGAATTACTTTGCGCAAAAAGACGCGCTTTGTCTGTGGAGTAAACGGCTCCGCAAGAAGGGCATTTATTAATGAATTTTAATGCGTCATGCCATGAGAGACGGCTTTTTTTTGCACCAAACATAAATCGCCGATATAGTAATTTATTTTACGCTTTTTGTCAAGACAAATAGTAGCGATAAATGCCTGTTAATCGGCATTTATCGCCCAAAATAGCCTGTTTTACAGGTCAAATTCCTTAATTTTTTCCCATGTTTTCTCATCGAGAACTATGATCTTTTCCGAGCCAATTAAATACATGTAGTCATTCAAATAAATAGCCCGCGAAATATTCGATCCGCTTACAGCTGTTTCTAATTTAAGCTTATCTCCGGCGTAACTGAACACATATCCACCTTGACTTCCGGGAATAAATATCACTTGATGCTTTTTATCCTGAAGAAACGCTCGATGATTATCTAACGCTTCTGACCAATATTCACTCAGTAAATATTTATCCACTTCCTTTGGATCTTCAGCCCGAGTGGTGTCAAAAATTGATAATTTTACTTTATTTTCATCGCGCCCGATGCCGAGAACTTTGTGTTCAGCTAACGGATGCAAATATGAAGAATACCCCGGAATTTTTAATTCCCCGCGCATTACCGGATTTGTATGACTACTCATATCAAGAACATAGAAAGGATCAATTTGACGGAATGTGACGACATAACCGCGATCTTCAATAAATCTAACTGAATAAATTCTTTCTGTCTCGCCCAAATCTTTAACCGAGCCTGTAATATCCAAATTCTTGTCCAAAACATAAACATCGCTCACGGTCTTTCCGCTTGACCCAAAACCGGCAATCCCCCACCAATTCTGCCCAATTGTCACGGCGATCCGCAGATGATTGTCGTATTCATCAAGCGAAAATTGATTTAAAGGAGCGCCGGGTACTTCACCAACGATAGCGGAAAAATTATCAAGAGACACCTTGATAACTCCGGTTTTTTCTATTGAACGGCGATGTACGGAATAAAATTTTTCCATTCTATTGGTCATTTCATTTTCCATTTTTAACATTTGGTCGTTATTCAAAGAATTTCTATATTTTTCAAGAATAGAATACAATTCAGCCGACTTGGCGCTCGGACTCAAGTCATACGAACTTACTTTAGCAAGCCGTTCAATCACCCAGCTTGGCACAATATCTGAATTTTCTGAAAAAAACTTATAAGCAATTTGCGTTGAATCGATTTGAACGGGATAGGTCAAATAAATCGCTTTTTCCGACATATAAAATACGGTTTGGCCATACGAACCGATAAATGACGTTTTCTTTTCCACTTTGCCGTCATCCACATCCATAATCATAAAATTATATGTGGCGTCCGCGTATCCGCCTCTGCTTGGATAATAAATATCCGAGCATGAAATCGTAACTTCATTATCACCGACAACCATAGGAACAATCGGACACGGGTTATTGTAATCAATTCCGTGTCGAGTGGCTAAATAAATTTTACCGTCCATTAAGCGAGCGTTAACCAAGTATTCTCTGTCACCTAATTTTGCCGTCCATTTTTCTTTTGGTTCCGCCTTATTGGAAACATCGTAAGCCAATATTTTTTGGTCATTGGAAAGCACTATCAAAGTACTATCGTCCAAAAGCAAATTACCGCTTTGCTCAATCGTGGAATCTTTTTTCATTGTGTCCGGCGGAAAAGCCAAGATTAAATCAGTTTGTCCTTTATTATAATCCGGATATGGCATTATTGCCTTTTCTACCATTATTTCCGGCGTTGTTCCCCCGCGCCAAGGATAATATCCTCCACTTCTTGAATAATATATTTCTTTGCCGTCTGTTTTCACAATATCCGGCTCATCAATCCCAATCACTTGAACGTTGGTCTCGGAAACTCGATCAGCCGAAAGCGATTGAGAAGAATCCGTGGCCGGCATCGGGGCTGTCTTTGGCGCCACACCACCGGCGGATGATTCCATGGCGACATCCATCGATACCGCTTCATTACGAGCCGACCCCATGCCGATTCCGTAATAATTCGAATCGCTTTGGTTATCTGATAAATATTTTTTAAATTCATCCAAGGAAGCGAATTTTTTTAACTCACCCGCATCAACTTCAAAAACATCTTCAGTAATTTTGATGCCCGGAGTCGCCGGATTAAATGAAATTTCAAAATCCAGCTTTGACGCCAAAAAAAATAAAATTCCGGCGCAAATCACAAGAGTGGCTGTTAAAATAATCACACCGACTTTTGTGCTAATATGTGTTTGTAACATATGTCTTTTTATTAATTTAATTAATTATTTTTTAAATTATATCGATTGACAATATCATCGTTGAATAATTCTTCTGGCGATTTTGAAGTGTTCTCTGAAATAGTCATCGCCAATTCCCTAATTTTATCTTTCATAAACCTTGCTTCAGCGGTATTTTGCAAACCCTGATTTTGCATATCAATATAAATTTTATTATATGCATCAACCAATTCGCAATGAACAACATCCAAATTTGATGATAAAGAAGAAGCTGTAACTTCGCCGGTTTCAGACGATGCCAATACACTAACCAACGATTTTTGGGCATCTCTCGGAATATCCGGCAAATCGAATGCTGTGGGTTGGCCGTTATCATAATCAAATTTTATATCACCATACCTGGTATTAACTGAATTCAAAGGCGCGGACTCAAAAATCTGTGTCGTTATTTCTTCTTGGTCAAGGGGTTCGTTAGCTTCAAAGTCAACTGCCGGCTTTGGCGCGACAGATTCGAAATTAATTCTATCAATAATATCCTTGCTAAAAAATTCTGATGGATCTTGCCCGGTGTCTTGATTAAATAATTCAAATTCTCTTTTTAATTTATTAACAATTGCCTTGTATTCATCAGAATCCGGATTAACTTGCTCAAGCGCCTGACTGTAGTCATTAATACGACCCATCCGCTCATGATATAAAAACTGGTCAGTTTTTCCTTCCCCGACTATTCCAACCAATTTTTCGGGGATGCTTCTTTCGGCCAAATATTCATCCATGTCTATGGTTGGTCCAGAGGACGGTTTCCAGTTGGCTATAGTAGAATTTTCTAAAAATTCAATTTTGGAACCGCTTGGAAGTTCAATATCCGGCGCGTTTCCTTCCCACCCGCCGATATCGGCTCTGTGCACCTGCGTACCATCCGATAACTCAAAAATCGGTCCACGCGTCCGATGCTCCAACATATACTCCATCGCTTCTTCGTATTTACCGCTATCAAATAAATTGTCGAATTCTATTTGTTCAGCATTGGTCATCATTTTTGGCCCACCGGCCATAGCATCAATCACTTGCCGAACTTCAAACACGCCACCTTCAGACGATGGTGGTGAAACTTGTTCCGCCGAATCCTCTGCCAAACGAGCCGCCTCAACCGCTTTGGCTTTTAAAATTTCGGAGACATGGTGAAGACGGCCAAGAGAATCAACTGATTTATCTTCATTTAAAATTAAAAACTGAGGTTTATTTTCATTATAAACAAAATATTTGTCGGCAATACCCTGTTTTTGCGCAATCAAACTGGCTTCTCGTCCGGCCCATTTTTTTATCGCGTTTGCGTCTTCCAAATCACCCTGATAACCAAATTTCTCGGGATTTACGGTTAATTGCCTCTGCAGAATTCTCTCCATACCATCACCTTTGTGAACCATGAACGATTCATAAATTTCTTTTGGCGAACGGCCTTCGTTTATTGCTTTATTAAAAGCTTCCATTACTTTTTCATTTCCATCGGCAACCGTGACAAAATTTTTGACCATTGCCAAATCTTCGGAATTCATTGGTACTAATTCATCCTCCATAACAACATTTTCACCTACCCCAAATTCTCCAATATTTGAAGTTGGCGCAGGACTTCCGGCTTCCACAACGGGCGCAATAGGCGCGGGAGTGGCTTCTGTTGTGGAACCGCCACCGTTAAAAAGTTCTGCTCGACTTAAAGTGGCTAAATAGGCATAAGTACCGGATACTGCTCCGACCGCGACTGAGACCAATCTTTTGGCCCAGCGTAATTTTTTTTCACCAGCGACTTTTTCTGCTGTTTTTGCCAATTCTTTTTTTCGTGATTCCAAAAATGCCATTGCATCTTCCAAAGAATCCGGACGAACTACCGGCCGGTCATCGCCAATTTCCACAGCTTTTTCCGACAAAAATTTCTCCATGTTTATTTCGCGCGCCATTATCAATTGCTGATAACTTGTATCTTTTGACAAATCCAATCCATTAACATAGGCATAGGCCTCAATGGCGGAAATTTTTTCTTGTATTTTTTCTATTCTTTTATCAACCGGCAATGATTCAAAACCAAGTATTTCTTTTTCCGCTTGCCCAAGTAATTTTTCAAATTTTTTGCGTCTGCGAACGGTTTTTTTGTCTTCCGGTTCATTCGGGTCCGCGCCTTCATCCATGGTTTTTTCAACAAGACCGTATTTTTCAGCCATTATCTTTTGCGCTTCTTCGCTTGAAGAATAAAATTCTCCGCGATTCCCAAGCCAGCGCTGAATTTTGTTTTGTGCCGCGTCTTCCAAATGGCGCGAACCCATGGCAGAACCCAGGCCAACAAAAGCGCCACGGGCAACGGCCGCGCCCGGTATGCCAAAAATACCTCCACCAAGAAGACCCATGGAAAGCCCCAATCTGACGCTCAAAACTTTGGCACCGATTTTATACAGTTTATTGCTTTGTTCCAATTCTTTTGCTCGATTAGCCCAAAATTTATCCCATTTTCCAATCTCCTCGCCCTGTTCTTCCATTGCCTTAACAGTGGCGGATTTTTTTTCCAAATAATTTGCCAGATTCATTTCGCCCAAACGGCGCCAAACCTTGGAAATAATATTTTCTTTTCCTTTATAATACTCCCCGATTTTTGCCTGCAAATCGCTTGATTCTTGGTTCAAAAATTCACGCAAATTTCCTGCTTGGGCTTGGCTTGCTTCAATCATTTCTTTTTGCAAATTCGCGTATTCATTCCAAGCGGTCTCGTATTCTTGGTTGGCTGATTTCAGAATCTTTTGAACCGAACATTTTTTTGAATTTCCCGACAAAACCCGATGCCTTTTCTTTTTTTACAAACGCTTCTTTTAATCTGTTCCGCGCTTCTCCCAAGCGCAAAGATAGTTTTTGAATTAGTTCATATTGTTCTTTAATCTCGCCCGTGTTTTTCAATTCAAAAATATCTTCCGGCGGATTTTCCATTGTTTCCGGAGTTGGCATGATTGTTTCCGATGATGGCGTAATTTCTTCAACCGCAGACACATCTTCAAGCTAGTTTGGCGTCTGTATCCGAACTAACATCCGGAGCTGTTTTCTTCTGTGGAATATCGGTCCCGTTCCATTCAACAAGCTCAGATAGTAAAACAACCTTATTTAATGTGCCGTCAGGCGCTTCTTTTTGCAATGCAACTTGTTTGTCCAAAATAAAGTCAACTTTCCACCCATCGTCCATCTCTCCACTAGTTCGCTTCAAACGCAAAATTTGTCCGATTTTTATATCATCTTCATTTTTAATGATTATTCCCTCTTTTGTAACAGGTTCAACAATTTTTGGTTGCTCATTCCATTTTTTTAAATCACTTATTAAAACATCGTATTTTTTAGTCCGCCTTTTTTGCTGGCTTTCGTTTATCCAACGTTACTGTATCTCCGTCAATACTTTCAACAATCCAGCCAGCATCTAACTCACCACTTCATCTTAAAGCTTTAACTTCTTGCCCAATTTTAACAGTATAACCATCTTCCGTCTGCTAGTTTCTACAAATTTTTTTGCCGGCTCTTTTCCTTCTTCAATTAGTTTATCCACCATTTCTTTTATCTCTTTTTTGAGAGACGATATTCTATTATTGAATTTTTCAATTCTCTTATTGAATTGCTCTATTCTTTTTTCCATTTCCTTTACCGGCAAATTTTCCGTTTCTTTGAGTCCGACTGAAATTTTTTCTAATTTTTTAAAAACTTTCGCGATTTTACTTTTTTGCGCCTCTGTTCTTAACCCTCTCATGTCGTCAATTTCTTTTAATCTATCATGAGCCGTGGCAATTGATTTTATTAATTCAACACGAGCTGTTAAAATTTCATTTGTTTTTTGTTGGGGTACACTTTCGGCAGAATCAATTTCAACATCCGCCGGTATTTCCGGCGCGGATTCGGACGATGGTTCGGTGGGTTCTTTTGTCGGGTCCAATTCCAAAAGAGCATCCGACAAATCAGGCTCCGCCTTTTCTTCGTTCATTTTATAACCGCCGGATGAAGGTTTGGAATGCATGGGATAAGCGCCCTCATCCCTGTCTTCTTTTTTAATTTTTTTTGTCCGCCCCATACTAATCTGGAATTTTATTGATAAATTGGCTTATTTTTTTTATTTTAATTTGGTCAATATTTTTTAATATTGCCACAGCAATTGCTTCTCCTTCGGCATCAAGAGATTTTATTTCATTTTGCAAATCATTAATCAGACCGTTTATCTTATTAATTTTTTCGGTGTTATCCGCGGAATTATCATTTGTTTTTTTATCATCTCCCTCCATACAAATTTATTTTTGCGACGCTTTTATTAAACCTTCGCTCACTGCGTCAATTTCTGTTTGCAAAATTTTCAAAAAATCTGCCACATTGTTTTCCATAAATTCCGCCACTTGGTCATCACTGCCAGTATCGAGTAATTTTGCCAATTCCTCACTTTTTTCTTTGGGCAATGATTCCAAAACTTTCAAAAAAACTCGTTGGCTGACTACTTCAGCCATGCTGTCCAGTAATTTTACCCTATCTTCTTCCGGCAAATAATCCAAATTAAGACGCGAAATAATTTGGCCCTGAATAAAATCCGGATTAACTAATGATTTTTTTTGATCCTCCATATTATTAAAATTATTAATTTATTTACTACGGTAAATCTAACGTGTAAATACTAACCGGTTCAACTCGCCCTTTAACTTGAACCGAGCCAAGCGATTTCCAAGCATAATTCCCTTTGGCATTATTCTTTACACTCTCGCCGACAATTATGTTTGTTTTGAATTCTTTGTTTAACCCTTCCAACCGCGAAGCCACATTAACCGTGTCGCCCATGGCCGTGTAATTAAGACGTATTTCCGAGCCCATATTGCCGACAACAGCCGGACCAGTATAAAGACCAATACCAATATTGATCGGGTCTATCCCTTCTTTTTCTAATTCTTTGTTTAATTTTTTTAATTTTTGAAGCATGGCAATGGAAGATGATAAAGCGTGGTCAACCTGGTCCGGGTCATCAATCGGAGCTCCCCAAAAAGCCATGATGGCGTCGCCGATATATTTATCGAGCACTCCTTTTTGAGATAAAATTTCTTCGGTCATGGCGGTGAAATAACGATTCAAAATATGCACCAATTTAACCGGCCCGGCCTTTTCCGATAAAGTGGTGAAGCTTCGAATATCGGAAAAAAATACGGTAATTTTTTTCTCTTCTCCACCCAAATGAACTTTTGACGGGTCGTCGATTATTTCTTTAACCACTTCTTTGGAAACATAACGGGAAAAAATATCTTTTAGTTGGTGTTTTTCTTTTTCACCGACAAAATAACGATAAGCGAACTGGCCGATGATGGAAATAATCCAAGCCAAAGTCAAATTAATAAAATTAACCGCTATCCCCTGTTGGAAAAGAATAATTACCGCCACAAGGTGAAAAATACCGACAAGAGAACTAACAATCAAAGCAAACCTCAAACGTCTGAAATAAATAAAGAATAATGCCGGCAAAAGCGCGGCCAAAATAATCCATAACGCGTTAACGCTTTTTGAAAGCGGATTAATTCTATACCCCTGAAGAATCATATTGGCGATATTTGCCTGAATTTCCACTCCGGGCATGTCTTTTTCGCGCCCATAGGCAACCGTTCGTCTGTCATGCAAATCCGGGGCGGTCGCACCCAAAAAAATAATTTTGTCTTTGAGCATGTCACCCGAAGAGTTTTCGTATAATCGCCAAAAAGGAATTGTCCTTACAGAACCGGCCGGAGCGGCGTACACGATTCTATTTACCAAATTTAAAGAATTGGCGCGAGGAATTTCCGCTCCGCTTTGAATTACGGTTTCGTATGAAAGTGATTTGTAAATTTTACCACTCTGTCTGCCACGCACTTCCAAGGGAAACTTTCTGACCACGCCATCTTTATCGACAATAATGCTGACTTGCCCCAAAAATATTTGCGACGTGCCATAAAACATATCCAAAGGCTCCATAAAATAATCGGCCATAGGCAGACTATCTTTGGATAAAAACACATTATTCGCTTCGGTAGCCAAAACAATGGGAAATTTGGAACCTGAAAACGCATCAGCCAAAATTTGGTCGTCGTCTTCACCCAAGCGAGATGGTTCGGCAAATAAAACGTCGATTGCCAACGCCTTTGGCGCGTAATCTTTCAAATTTTCAATCGCTTTGCGCAAATACTTCTCTCGGCCAAGGCCATTGGCCAATTTTTTGCAGTGATTCATTATCAACAGCCAGCACAACTACACGGCCGTCAATCGGTTTGGCCGAAAATAACAAATCCTCAAAAAAGTTTTCCGGACCGGAAAAAATTCCACTCCAAAAAGACCAAGCGAACAACAGTCCGACAAATAAACTAATAGTGATAAAAGGTGTTTTTTTTCCCATCATATATTTTTATTTGCGCTGATTAATAATTGGCGCGCTAACGTCAAGAAGCTCAATTGAATCTTCTTCCGGCTCAACTTGCTCAATTCCATCAACAATCAAATCTTCGTTCGTATCTTCCTCTTCAAACAAACCGACGTCAGCATTAATCGACCTCTTAACCCACTCCAAATTTTGCATTTCCAAAGGTAAATCATCCACCGCATCCGACAAAACATATCTTTCATTCACACTCATTCTTGCGGTCGCTTCATTAATACGCAATATTTTGTTCGCCGATACTGTTGACTACACCTAGATTGCGACCGCTATAAATATCAACCGCTTCCACTTCAACCGTATTTTCCCAGCCGATGACAACCGTTTCATTATTCTCATATTCCACGCCAAAAGCCGTTCCCCTGACCGCAGCCACGGCATTGGCGGTTTCCACTTCCCAATAAGATTCATTTGTGGCTAATTCAAAAATTTTTGACCAAACCCTTCCAGCCAATAATTTAATTTTTAATTTTAATGTTTTTGTATTGTTATCATAATCGGCTTCGGATATAACAATTTGCGAATTGGAATCCAACCTGATTACAGAGCCATCGGGAAAATAAATATTGGCCAACCCTGAAGAATCGGTTTTGACAATATCACCGCTTTTTAACTGATCGCCGGAAATTAATTCCAGCCACTCCTCTCCGGACTTTTTTTCAACCAAGCTGGATAAAACTTCCACCCAAGGCAAATTTTTTTCCGTTAATTTTTCCTCATCCGCCGGTGATGTTTCATCGATTATTACATGATTATTTTTAATATTGTCGGCAGTCGGGGCAATTGAACGGTTAATTATCAAAAAAACACCCGCTATTGCCAGCAAAATAACCGCTATAATTAGAGTTTTTAATTTCATATTACTATTTAAATTGTTATGATTTATTGAATAAATTATAACAAAAAAATAGCAAATATTCAAATATTTGCCATTTACGGAAAAAGGGTTGACGTTTGTTCAAAAAAGTGTTATTTTTGAACACTGTAACCGCTCATTTTAACAAATGCGTCGTCAAGACGCTAAAAGCAAAAAGGATGGGAAAATGGAAAAAAAACGACTGTGCCCCTTCTGTATTGAAGAACTTGTTCCGACTCAATACGCAAGCGTACTCGCCTGCCCCAATTGTGGAAACACAATTTATTTCAATAATTGCTGGCGATGCGGAGCCGATATAGTGGGTACGCCGGATAATCGCTGTCCGGATTGCAAATGGCATCACTGCCCCAAATGCGGAGCATGCAAATCTGATTGCCCGAGCTTGTTCAAGCTGGCGGGTCTTCACTCTGTCAAACCCAATTCGTCCGCGCTTTATTAAAATTAATTTCGTTCTTTCTTTCGACTTTGTCCGGGCGAGCGCTTCAAGCACTCGCCTTTTTTATTTTAAAATAAGTCTTTTCTGACGATGAAAAGCGATCGCAAAACGATGCGCTTCGTCGCGAACACGAATTAACAAATTTTTATTTTTTTTCGTCCAATCTATTACTGCCGGATTTCTCGAGATTAAATAAAAATCATTTCTTAATCTTTTTTGGCCTTTAGCGATACCCACGATTGGAATTGCTATATTTTTTTCTTGAAGAGTTTTTTTAACTGCTCGAATTTGAGCAATACCGCCGTCAACCAATATTATATCGGGCAACATCCAATCTTTTCGATTTAGTCGTCTTGATATTATTTCTTTTAGACAGCCAACATCGCTTTGACCCTTTATTGAACGAATAATAAATTTACGATATTCCGACTTTATCGGCTCATTAGAATCAAAAACAACCATTGAGCCGACCTTGTCGGCAACACCAAGATTGGAAATGTCATACCCTTCAATTCGTTTTACCAAAAATTTTCCGTTAGTATTTTCAAATTTTTCTTTAATGAACGAATCATTTACTAAAGAAATATCTTTGACATGTTGAAGTGATTTTATCGTATCTCGTAAACGACCAGCTTCTTCAAAATTCTGATTTTTTGAAGCCGACATCATTGCCTTCTTAATTTTTTGAATCAATTTTTCTTTTTTCCCTTCCAAAAATAATTTAAGAGGTGTGATTACTTTTTTTTTATATTCGTTGGTTGAAATTTCTCCGGTGCAAACACCCAAACATTCACCCATTTGACGATAAAGGCAAGCTCTTTTGGCATTCGAAGTGCACGTGGAAATATTAAACATTCTTCGTAAAATTTTCATCGTTTCCTTTGTTTTAAGACCGGGATAAGGACCAAATAAAGCACAATAATTATTTGTTATCTGACTGTCAGTCAACAAGCTCAACTCACGTTCCCGCGCGGTTCCAACTTTGGGATATTCATCTTTGCTGATGGTGATGTAATTCCAGCTTTTATCATCTTTCCACAAAACGTTGTACTTTGGACGATATTTTTTTATTAAATTTCCTTCAAGAATAATGGCATCCAATGCGGAATCGGTTACAACGTATTTTATCAAATAAACCTCGTGTATCATCAATTCTATTGGGCGATGATTTTTTGGCCCGGAAAAATAACTTTTTACTCTGTTTTTCAGGGAAATCGCCTTGCCCACATAAATTAACTCTTTTTTCTTTGTATAAAACAAATAAACACCCGGTTTGCTCGGAATATTTTTTAATGATTGTTTGTCGACCGATATACCTCTTGACAAATTCATATTTTTTGGCATAATGGTGAATACACAGAAAGGAGAATAAATGCTTAACAAGCAAGATACGTGAAAAGATTTTATCCGAATTAATTCGCGCAGCTCTTTATCAATTGAATCGCGCCAGAAAAAATGGGCGAAATGAAACGGCTGTTCATATCTATAGAAATTATATCGCCGAAAGACGGCCTGGCATAGGCGGTTTTTTCACCGATCTTTTTCGCGGAAGAATTATCATGCCCGGGACAGATGATGAGATCGCAAACGACTTGATCTCGCATCTTCGCGAACAAGGCTACAATGCCTTCAAAGTCATCAACCGCAAAACCGGAATCGTCAAAGTCACTGTTTCTCTCCGCAACTCCGCTCATTAATCCGCTCTCATCCGATCTTAAAGAGGCTAACCGCCTCTTTTTTATTTTAAAAATCTCCGCAAATAAAAACCGGTATGACTACCTGATTTTCTCGCCACTTCTTCAGGAGTACCATCGGCAACTAATTCACCGCCCTTATCCCCGCCTTCCGGACCCAAATCAATTACCCAGTCGGCGCATTTAATAACATCCAAATTATGTTCGATTACCAAAACGGTATTGCCTTGAGAAACAAGACGCTGTAAAACTTCCAATAATTTTTTTACGTCATCATAGTGCAATCCTGTAGTCGGTTCATCCAAAAGATAGAGGGTTTTTGTGTGGCCATACCTTGATAATTCTTTTGATAATTTTATTCGCTGGGCTTCACCGCCGGAAAGCGTGGTGGCCGACTGACCCAACGTCAAATAATCCAAGCCAACTTCATTAAGCATTTTTAGCTTATCGTTTATCTGCGGAATATCTTTAAAAAACACCTGCGCTTCTTCTATCGTCATATTTAGAATATCAGAAATATTTTTTCCTTTATAGTGGACGGCTAAAGTTTCTTGATTAAATCTTTTGCCTTTGCATACGTCACAAACAATTTCTACACTCGGCAAAAAATGCATTTCAATTTGGAGCGCTCCACGCCCTTCACAATTTTCGCATCTTCCTCCGGGCACATTAAAACTGAATCTACCCGGGCCAAATCCGCGCATTCGGGCTTCGGGAGTGGCGGAAAATATTTCGCGAATATGGTCAAATGCTTTGGTATATGTTGCCGGATTGGAACGTGGGGTACGCCCTATCGGCGATTGATTAATGGTAATTACGCCGTCTAAGTATTCACTGCCGGTAATGGATTTTACTTGGCCCGATTGTTTGTTCATCCTAAAAAATCTATTTTGTAAATTGCGCTCGATTATATCGTGCATTAACGTTGACTTGCCCGAACCGGATACTCCGGTTAAACAAACAAAACGGCGCAAAGGAATTTGAACATCAATATTTTTTAAATTGTGAGCTACCGCTCCTTTAATTTTTAATTTCGGCGTTGTATTGTCAACTTTCCGACGCTTATCAGGCATGGCAATTTTTTTCTCTCCTCGTAAATATTGACCGGTGAGAGAAGCTATCGGGTTGCCAACGATAGCGTAGTAGTCCGTTTTGTCATCCTGAGCGATAGCGAAGGATCCTTTATTATTTTCCAAAGATTCTTCACTTCGCTTCGCTCCGTTCAGAATGACATCGAGCGGTCCCGAGTAAACTATCTCTCCGCCGTGTTTACCGGCACCCGGTCCGATATCCACCACCCAATCGCTCGCAAGTATCGTGTCTTCATCATGTTCAACCACAATAATCGTATTACCAATATCGCAAAGATTACGCAAAGTTTTTACCAGCTGTTCATTGTCTTTCTGATGCAATCCGATTGTCGGTTCGTCCAAAACATAAAGAGCGCCAACCAAACGCGTGCCGACTTGCGAAGCCAGGCGTATTCGCTGAGCTTCACCGCCAGACAACGATCCGGCTCGTCTTTCCAAAGTTAAATAGTGCAAACCAACATTAAACATAAAATCCAGTCGGTTATTGATTTCCCGAATCACCGCTCCGGAAATTTCTTTTTCTTTCGCTCCCAAATTATTTTCCAGATGTGTAAAAAATTCCCGCGCTTCAGAAATTGTCATGGATACTATCTCCCAAATATTTTTATTGTAAATACGCACGCTCAAAGCATTGTCATTCAAGCGTTTCCCGTTGCATTTGGGGCAAATCTCTTCGCTGAATAATTCCTTCGTGCCAAGGCCGGTGCAAGCCTCACAATAGCCATAAGGACTATTAAAACTAAAAAGACGAGGCTCAATTTCCGGAAAGCTAAAACCGTCATTCGGGCATGAATATTCCGTGGAAAAAATTTGTTCATTTTTATCGGGGAAAACAACATTCGCGAGTCCGTTGGACAAATCAACTGCTGTCTCAATCGCTTCGGCAAATCTTTGTTTTAATTCTTTGTCACTATTTAATTTTTTAGCATCATCAAAAAATATTCTGTCGACTACCACTTCAATCGTGTGTTTTTTATTTTTTGACAAAACTATCCTGTCTTTCAAACCATAAAATTTATTATCGATTCGCACTTCGGCAAAACCGGAATTATACAAATCATAAAGCATCTGGTAATACTCCCCTTTTCTTCCTCGAACTACGGGGGAAAGAATAACAAGTTCTTTGATAGTGTTATTGCGAGAAGCGACCGAAGAGCGACGTGGCAATCTCATTTTGTCATCCTGAACGGAGTGAAGGATCTGTTGTCTGGATTCCCGTCTTTCCCAAAGGGATCCCTTCGGGACGCGGGGATGACACGCGACGATTGATTCGACGCCATCAATAATTTTTTCTTTTATTTCATCAACTGTCATCTTCTCAATTTTGTGACCGCAAATCGGGCAAAATGGCGTACCAACGCGGGCAAACAAAACGCGCAAATAATCATAAATTTCGGTGATTGTGGCGACCGTGGAGCGCGGGTTGGCGCTGTGCGCTTTTTGGTCAATGGAAATGGCCGGAGACAATCCTTCAATTTCATCAACATCCGGTTTTTGCATTCCGCCCAAAAATTGTCGGGCATAAGCGGACAAAGATTCCACATAACGGCGTTGGCCTTCGGCAAAAATCGTATCAAATGCCAAAGAGGACTTGCCCGAGCCGGACAGTCCTGTGAACACAATCATTTTGTTGCGCGGAATTTCAAGATTTATATTCTTCAAATTATGTTCCCGCGCGCCTTTAATTATGATTTTTTCCTGCATGCGTTTCAATAAAAAGCCAAAAGCCCCGGCATCTTGCGATACTAGGGGGTCAGTGAATAATACACTGATCAGAGCAGTCCCGGTGTCAATCTTGACATTTTCATAATTTTAATGTTAACTTAATCTGTCAGTGAAACAGTTCTATAACAATTCAATCGGATTAGATCCGGAGAACAAAAGGGACGAAAGATGAAAGACGCAAAGATGATGTTTGTAGTTCTATTCGTGACAATGATAATGTTTGTAGCTCTATTTGTGACGGTGCTCGCGGGAGCGGCTACAGCCGAAAACGGCAAAACCGACAGCCTGCCCAAGCGTGCCATATTCGCCGCTCCGTGCCCGGGTGAAACCGGCTTGTGGTGCGTGGCCATCAAAACTGAAGGCTTTTTCGAATCGCAATTAGGATACGGATTCGAAAAACGGCCTGACGGAACCTTCCAATTCGTTGACCGCGCGAACGTAAAAACCGAAACGATAAAGGCTGTATTCCCGAAAGACCTCACCAAAAACTGGGGCATCACGCCAAGCGAAGCAATCGTCTCCACGTATAACGATAAAAAATTACCGAAAAGAGGTAAGACGACGTTTAATTGGTTTATAAGTAATGATGTCTCCGCCGAACTTACCGTGCAAAAAAACGCGTTCGGAGGAATGACTTTTTCGGAAGTTAAAAAAAAGGAAAGTTCGGTGAATTGGATACTCATCGGCGTGGCATTTGTTATTGTGATGTTCGGTGTGATAATTGGAATAGAAAGTAAAAAAATTTATTTTGCAATCATCGCGTCTTCAATATTTCCAAATTTAATAATCACAGCGGTTATTTTTTCAGGAGCTAATCCAACGACGTGGAGTGCTGTTGGTTTTGGCGCGACATTCTATCTACTCATGCCGACAAGCGCCGTACTCGCTCATTTTCTCTATAGACGCATAGAAAACAAGCTGTTCGCAAACAAACCAGACCCTACTGTTTAGTAGCCTTGCAAGCTCATTCATATAAACACTCGGACCGAGATTCTATCTCGGTCCGTTTTTTTATTGTCTACCATTCATACCCAAAAAATTATAGATTGCCACGTCGTCGCTTTGCTCCTCCTCGCGATGACACATCTGACTTTTTACTCAATTCATGTATTTCATCCCGCAAAATAGCCGCCAGTTCGAATTGTAAATTCTTCGCCGATTTACGCATTTGTTTTTCTTTGTCTCTGATAATTTCCTCCGTCGGCCTACCGTCTCCCAATGTATCCAATTCCGCAATCGTTCGGTCGCGTTTTTGTTTTAATGTTTTTGTGTTCTTGTTTTTTGATGAAGATAGGCCAAACTCCTCCAAAATATTTCTGATATTTTTTTCAATTGTTTTTGGCGTAATGCCATGTTGTTTGTTGTACTCAATTTGTATTTTACGCCGTCTATCAGTCTCTCGAACGGCTTGTTTAATTGAACCGGTAATTACATCGGCATACAAAACAACTTGCCCATTCACATTTCGAGCCGCCCGGCCGATTGTTTGTATGAGAGAGGTGGAATTGCGCAAAAATCCTTCTTTATCCGCGTCCAAGAATCGCCACCAAAGAAACTTCCGGCATATCCAAACCTTCGCGAAGCAAATTCACGCCGACAATCACATCAATTTTACCCAAACGCAAATCAGTAATAATTTCTATTCGTTCAATCGTATCTATGTCGCTATGTAAATATTTAACTTTAATTTTCTTTCTTTTCCAAATATTCAGACAGATCTTCTGCCATCTTTTTAGTTAAAGTTGTTGCCAAAACACGCTCACCGATTTTAATCCGCTCATCAATTCTCACCAACAGATCATCCACCTGCGACAATTTCACCTTCTTTTCCCGTCACCGGCCTAATAATAACCTCCGGGTCAATCAAACCGGTCGGCCGAACAATCTGCTCAACCACTTGGTCGCTTTCTTTAATTTCATAGTCGCTCGGAGTGGCAGACATATATATGGTATTTTTTGTTCTCAATTCAAATTCATCAAATTGAAGCGGGCGATTGTCGCGAGCGCTTGGCAATCTGAACCCATGTTCAACCAATGTATCTTTGCGCGACCTGTCACCAAAATACATTCCACGAATTTGCGGAACGGTCACATGTGATTCATCAATTATTGTTAGAAAACCATCACTATTTCCATAAGCAAAATAATCAAGAAGAGTAAATGGTGGTTCACCCGACACTCGCCCGTCAAAATGCCTGGAATAATTTTCAATGCCATTGCAATAACCGATATTTTTTATCATCTCCAAATCATAATTCGTTCGGCGTTTTAATCTTTCATATTCCAAAACTTTTCCAGCTTTTTCAAAATTCTTGAGTTGTTTTTTTAATTCATCGCGTATTTCTTTGAAAGCATTTTCTTTTGCTTCTTCGCCGACCACGTAATGTTTTGACGGAAAAAGCCAGAGATCATTTTGTTCGCGCTTCATTTTTCTTGTAAGCGGGTCTATTGCTTCAATTGATTCAATTTGTTCGTTCACTTGAAGACGATAAATCATTTCTTCGTTGACCGGCATAATTTCCAAAACTTGTCCGCGCAAGCGAAACTCCCCTCTTTTTAAATCGGTACTGGTCCGCCCAAATTGCATATCAATCAATTGTTTAAGGAGTTTTGAGCGGTTTAATTTTTGGTGGACGGTTAAATGCAAAACAATATTTTCATATTGTTTAGGCGAACCTAATCCATAAATAGCGGAAACCGAAGCGACAATAATAACATCGCGCCGAGTTAAAAGCGCTTGCGTGCAAGCATGGCGCAAGCGATCAATTTCTTGGTTGATCATTGCTTCTTTTTCTATGTATGTGTCTGACCCTGGCAAATACGCTTCCGGTTGATAATAATCATAATATGAAACAAAATATTCAACCGCATTATTCGGAAAAAATTCACGGAACTCATTACACAATTGCGCTGCCAAAGTTTTGTTGTGCGCGATAACCAAAGTTGGTAATTGCGATTTTTCAATTACATTGGCGACGGTAAATGTTTTTCCCGAACCGGTAACACCAAGCAGAGTTTGTTTATCAAACCCTTTTTTTAAACCATCGACCAATTGGTCGATGGCCTTTGGCTGATCTCCAGCCGGTTTGTATTTTGAATGTAATTTAAATTTCATTTTTTATAAAGCGAATTATATTTTGCTTTTTCAAGCTGGTTTATTTTTCGCAACAATTCTTGCGCTCTTGTTTTGTGACGGGGATCATTTTTTGCCCGGGCGTATTCGGAACGCAATTTTTCTAATTGTCCTTCTATTGAATTAATTTGATTAAAATTAATTTCCGGTTTATATTTTTCCATATTAAAAATTAAAATATTCTATTAGCCCCAACTGTTACGAATAATGTGATAATTGATGACATGATTATACCGCCAAGCATAAACGGCCAGGCCTTGCGCAAAGGAATGCCAAACACAAATGCCCCTAAAGCGCCAGTCCAAGCCCCGGTAAATGGCAAAGGAATTCCCACAAAAAGCAGTAAACCAATCAGACCGTATTTTTGATATTTGCCTGATAATTTTTCTTGCGCCCGATGCAATGCCTTTATCCATCCGCGCGACAAAATTCCGGATTTTTTATCAATATATTCATGAAATCGCTTGGCAAAAAACATAATTATAAAAGCGGGAATAAAATTCCCCAAAATAACAAGGGGCATCACTTGCCAAATTGGCATTTTGAAAACTAAAATAGCTATAGGCAAAGCCAGTCGCAATTCCCCGACCGGGGTCATCGCCATCAAAACAGTTGCGATTGCCGGCGGAAATGAGATAAAAAAGTGGGCTATAGAATAAACCATAAAAATTAACAATATCCGTCTATTGAATTGCTAAATAATCATTAATGGCCTTTTGTGTAATAGCCCCATAAAAACCTGTAATTGTGGGATATTCAAAAAACCCCATTTCTTTCAATTGTGTTTGAACATATTTAATCGCTTCGCTTCTTTCGCCATATCTGATAATTTTTACCAAAGAGCCCAGACCGTCTTTTTTAATACTAATTAAATAATCAATAATCGCTTGTTTGGTAATATTACCGTAATAACCTGTGGCTGTTGAATACCGGAAAAAATCTTTATTCTTTAATATTGTTTGCAGTTGTTTGACTTTTTCATTTCTTTCGCCAATTTTAATACTATTAATCAAAGCCAATATATCATCTTGGTTATATTCTCCTCCAACAAAAAATTCGTTCGAATCTTCAATTTTTTCTATATCTTGACCCGTATAATTTACCTCAAAAACTAATGTTTCAGATGAATATCCATATTGTGTAAAAAACTTAACATAAATCTTGTTTATACCCCACACACAGCTTTCTTTGCCTTCGCAAATATTCCAATTAATAATGGGACTATAGGGAATTTGACCGGCAAATCTGAAATCTGAAAAATTAGAAATTGCCATTCTGACAGCTGAGCCACCAGATAGATTTAAAGTTACTATGCGATTTGAAGTGGTTTGTTTGTTATCTGAAAGATGAACGCTAAATCCGCCTACGGGCGCTATCGGGGGTAAATTAAAACCATCCGGTAAACTTGAACCGCCTTTATGTTGGATGGTTAAATACGCCGGTACAAAGCTATTGATAAAATAATTTGTGCCAACAATTGCCAATGTACCTTGCTGAATTTCATAAGTTCCCGATGTTTCTCCGGTAGTTCTGGTCAAAGACCCAGAAAAAGACGCCGAGGAATCAGAAGATGTATATGTTAAAACCGGGTCAACTTCGCCGACATATTTATTTTTATCTAGAGCAGTAATAGTCAATGGTTTGGCACTAATAGTTAATGTATTTGAAGCAGTGCTCGAAACATAATAATCATCACCGGCAAATACCGCTCCAACACCGGTGGGATACGCGCCCACGTCAATACCACTTAAACTGGCGTCGCTCAACATGGCTACTCCATTTATGTCTATTGTTGAAGTCCCCACATCAGTACCATTAAGAGAAAAGACAATGCTTTGTCCGCTAACTGCCGGGGTTAAAGTAGCTGTTAAATTGACCGATCCGCCATATATTCCCGTTGCGTCTCCAACTTCCAAAGTCGAAGTTCTAAAATAATAAACAACTACTTGAAAATAATCTACAGTTCCGGTTCGAGCTAAAGACCCGTTATTATTGGCCGCGGATAGTACGGCTCCGAATGTTGAAGTATTTATATCGGCGGGAGTCCAAGTTGTGCCCCACAAATCATTTTCTCCGCCATATGCTCTAACCGCAAAATCGGTCGGCCAATTTGTACTTGTTACCGCTTTATTATCACCAACGATAATACCATTTTTCATTAAACTTACAACACTATCTCTCAAGCGCTGGCCGGTACCGTCAGAAGACGAAAACCTTTTGATGCGCAGTCTTATTCCTTGGATGAAGGCATCGTCCGGAATGGGTACATTGGAAAATCTAAAATCAGTACCTTGCAAATAATTAGTAATGCCGCCACCGGCAGGTACAGATGAAGCAACGGCAGATATGACGTCGTTACCAGTAATATTATCCGGATTTGTCCAGGCAATCGTTCCCACTGAAGCTATATTTTCACCGGTCCTAGGTATTCTGGTTTTTGTTTCAGCGGAAACTTGAGTACTCGAAACAAAAAACAAAAAAAACGCTAAAATGGCTCCCGAGCCATAAAGTAATATTTTTTTCATATTGATTATTATGATTTGAAAAACGCTATATTTAGTATAGTATATTTACCAGGAAAAAGGAAGATAACAAAAAGCGCGCCTGACAAGGCGCGCTTAAAGTTTTAAGCATTTAACATTCGTCTCTAATACATTCCACCCATACCGCCCGGCATACCTCCGCCCATTCCCGCACCATGATCATGCTCATCTTTTTTTGGAATATCGGTAATAACTGCTTCAGTGGTAAGAAACATTCCGGCAATGGAAGCGGCATTTTGGAGCGCGCTTCTGGTTACCTTGGCCGGGTCGATAATTCCCCATTTTACCATGTCGCCATATTCACCTGTCGCGGCGTTGTAACCGAAGTTACCGGAATTCTTTTTTATTTCCTCAACAATAACCGCGCCATCGACTCCGGCGTTCTGGGCAATCATGCGTAAAGGCTCTTCCAAAGCTCGACGCAGAATTCCGATCGCCACTTTTTCTTCATTTTCCAAATTCAAATTATCAAGAGCTTTAGCCGCGCGGAGCAAAGCAACGCCTCCACCGGCGACAACACCTTCTTCCACGGCCGCTTTTGTGGCGCCAACCGCGTCTTCAATTCTGTGTTTCACTTCTTTCATTTCCGTCTCGGTGGCAGCGCCAACTTTGATAATTGCCACACCACCGGCGAGTTTTGCCAATCGTTCTTGCAATTTTTCTTTATCAAAATCAGATTTAGTTTCTTCAATTTGTTTTTTTATTTGAGTCACTCTGTCTTTGATTAATGTCTCGTCGCCCTGACCCTTAACTATAGTGGTGAACTCTTTGGTGGCGATTACTTTGTGCGCGCGTCCCAAATCATCCAAATCAGCGCTATCCAATTTGCGACCAACTTCTTCACTCACAACTTTGGCGCCGGTCAAAACAGCGATGTCGGCAAGCATTTCTTTTCTGCGATCGCCAAATCCCGGGGCTTTAACCGCGAGCACATTAAAAGACCCGCGTAATTTATTAACCACCAAAGTGGCGAGCGCCTCACCCTCCAAGTCTTCGGCGATAATCACCAATTCTTTTTTACCGCTTTGAGCCACTTTTTCGAGAAGGGGCAAAATATCATGAATGGATGAAATCTTTTTATCAGTAATCAAAATGTGGGCATCGGCGTATTCTGCTTCCATTCTTTCGGTATTAGTTACCATATACGGCGAAATATAACCCTTATCAAAGCGCATACCCTGCACGGTTTCGATTTCCATGCCGAATGATTGCGATTCTTCAACTGTTATTACACCGTCTTTGCCGACTTCTTTCATTGCGCCGGCGATTTTTGCGCCAATCTCTTTGTCGTTCGCGGAAATTGCGGCCACATCGGCAATTTCTGCTTCTTCAACTGGCTTGGCAATATTTTCTTTTAATTCTTTGACAATCGCATCAACGCACTTGTCGATTCCACGCTTTAAGGCCACCGGATTGGCTCCGGCTGTCACATTTTTCATTCCTTCGGTGACAATAGATTGGGCAAGCACGGTGGCGGTAGTGGTTCCATCGCCCACATCATCATTCGTTTTGCTGGCGACTTCTTTAACCAATTCCACGCCGGCATTTTCAAATTTATCTTCCACTTCAATTTCTTTGGCCACGGTGACGCCGTCTTTGGTAATTGTTGGTGCGCCATAACCCTTGTCGAGAACCACGTTGCGTCCCTTCGGACCCAAAGTCACTTTAACCGCATTGGCCAAAGTGTTGACGCCCTTCAAAAGTTTGTGGCGAGCTTCATCGCTGTATAATATTTGTTTTGACATAGATTAAAATTTTATGCGATTAAATATTTATTCTATCACAGCCACAACATCGCTTTTATCTTCTTCACGGCCCACATACAAAATTTTGTATTCCGGGTCATCTTTTCCGCGACCTGTCTTCACGTCTTCCCCTCCCCATTTTTTATATAAAATTTTATCACCGACTTTCAATCCTAACTTGGTGATATATTCGCCATTACCGACAGCAACAATCTCACCTTCGGCCTTTTTTTCTTTATCCACAGTATCCGGCAAAACAATTCCGGACGCGGTCACCTCTTCCTCTTTTGTTGGCTTGACCAACACTCGGTCACCTAATGGTTTTATGTTCATATATATAAAATTAATAAATTATTTGTCATCGCGAGGAGCGCCTGCCTGCAGGCAGGAAGCGACGTGGCGATCCCACGGTATTTTGAACCAACAACATAGCTCTGAAAACAATGGGATTGCCGCGCCCCCTTTGGCGGCTCGCAATGACACTGAACGATTTATCACTCTTGATAATGGAGTGATAATTTGATTACATTTTAGCCTAATAAAAAAACTTGTCAATACCCCATCCTTGACAAGCCGGTTAATTAATCGTTTTTGGCCAAAGAAAGCCCAAAAACCGTAAAAAATATCGCTTGCCCGGTAAACAACGTCCACAAATAATGATCAAAAAAACCAAAACAAAACAAAACGATAATTAAAGGCAAAAATAAAATATTTTTTTTATACAAATGCGCGATCAGAAATACTAATCCTATTAGAAAAATTACAAACCAAATAATGCCAAATTCCGTCAAAGCAAGCAAGTAAACATTATGAACCGGCTGATAAAGACCATAGGCGACTGGGTCAAAATTCTCCGCTAAATAATATGTGTACAACCCGGGCCCCACTCCCATAAAAAAATTATCGGCAATAATTTTTCCGGCAGTATCATATTGAGATACTCTTTCGCTGATGGACAACTGTTCCAAATAGCCGGAAGCTTGAACGCGACTCAAAAATAAATTTGGAAATAGAGCAGACAAAGTAAGCACAACCAACAAAGATGCTATGGCATTTTTCAAAATCAATGTAATAATCTGATTATTTTTTTGCCAAATTGATATGGCTAATAAACCAACAAGACCGATAATTGCCGACAGCCACGCCGCTCTTGAAAAAGAAAATATCAAACCGGCGATAATAATCATTTGGCCGGCCAAAAAAAACGGCAAATATTTTTTATCAAATTTTTGCGTAAGCAATATTCCCAAAACAAAAATAACAGCCAAAAAAATTCCCAATGAATTCGGCCAACCAAAAGAGCCGTAAGCGCGAAGCCATCGCTCATCAGCTGTTTGAATAACCGAAGCGCCGATGTCTGACGCTTTGTGCCCCGCGAGCCCCAGCCATTTACTGGAAAAAACAGATTGTGATAAAAATTGCCAAATTGCCAAAAGTCCTTGCAATACTCCCCCGCCCCAAAATGCCAAACCCATTTTTTTGAATCCCAAATCAGATTTTATTAAACAAAACATCAAGCAAATTGACCCAATCAATCTGCTCATAAACTGCACGCTCACTTCCCTCACCGGCGACACGGCGTATGAATACAAGCCAAAAAATATCATAGCCATGCCAAGGGCAAAAACAAATAAACGCCACGACCAAGATGGTTTTTTTATTTGTTGCCAAAACTCCTTATTGCCAAACAATTTTATGCCGGTAAAAATAATAATTAACCACAGCAAAATTTCCGTGCCGTAAAAACTCAAAGTGCCATATTCCCATGCTCTGCCATTTAACAAAGCTTCGCCATAAATCCAGCGCGTTTGCCATGGTAACAAAAATAAAAAAATTAAAATTAAATAATCGGTAATTTTTGATAAATTAATCATATATAATTATTGATTAATTCTTTTTTTCCAATTTTCAAAAATTTGTCGTCTGGCGTCGTTTTCATGAAATTTTAATATGGTGTCGCTTATCACCATTCCTTTATCTCCCGCTTCGGGCATTTTTTTAATCGTTTTTTTGAAAATCGACATTTGAATTTGCTTAACCTGACCTTCGATTATATCGCCATAAATTCCACTCCACATTTTTTGCCAAATTCCACGCCAGACACGAGATTTTTTTGTGTCTTTGACTTCGCTTAAATATTTTGAAGTTAATCGATAAGCATTGGGCAAAAATTTTACCGTCCAATTATTGGATTTTAAAAATTCCTCATAATAATTATTCGGGTCAAAAATAGGAATTAACTGATGGGTCCAATAGGCTAAATAGACATCCTCGTTCACGATTTCGAAGTTTATCCAAATTCAAATTATCGGCATCAACAAAAAAAGATAAACAAATTTTGCTTTTCGTATTATTCGCCGAAACTCTCAAATTCCAAAATTTTAAAATTAAATTGGTAAAAAATCTGACCAGCCAAACGCGTTTTGGCGCGGTTATAATAAAAAAATCAATATCACTTTTTTGATTGGCCGTCCCCGCTCCAACGGTATTACAAACAAAAACAGCGCGAATAAAAGGCACAGACCTGATTTTTCGCACCGCTTTAATGGCAACTTTTATTTTTTGCTCGCAAATCAATAGTCGCTCCCGTCGTTTATCAACGATATCGCTTTCATTCCCCAAATAATAATAGCCGTATTTTTCATTTATATTCGGCAAACCGTTAATCAAAAAATCTTCATAACTTACTAACGGGGGTTGCCATAAAAAAGCGAATAATTCCTCTTTGGTTAAAGGATAGCTAAAAAGCGAAAAGTAAGAAAGGGTTTTATTGATTGAATCCGCGAGAGGAGTCATGAATAAAATTATTTATTTACTACTTCTCCTTCAATGATTTTATTTTTGTCTTCATTTTTCGGGCCTTCATCGTCTTTTTTGCGAAGTAAATATGTTTGCTGGGCAATAGTGAACAAGGTGCTGAATAACCAATAAAGAGTAAGACCGGCCGGCAAAGAAACGCCGATGACCACAGTCATTAATGGCATAAAATACAGCATTTGTTTGCTCATCATTGACGCCATGTTTTCGTCTTTTCCACCCGCACCGGCTTCTTTCGGCGGTTGTCGCAAAAGCATTCCCTTGGCCTGCCAATATTGCGCCGCGCCGGCAAGAATTGCCAAAATATAATTTTTGGAAGCGGACATATCAATAAATCCAAAAGATATCGGATTTAATTTGCCCGGATTAGTCACAAACGAATACAATTCCTGCGAAAATTTATCGGCTGTTAGCCCGTCTCTCATCACCATATACAAAGCAATCAAAATCGGCAATTGAATAAGCAAAGGCAAGCAAGAAGCAAAAGGATTAACTTTATTTTCTTTATATGCATTCATGAGCATTAAAGATTGCTTTTGCTTGTCATCCGCGTATTCCTTTTTTATGGCATCAATTTTTGGCTGAAGGTCCTGAACCGATTTTTGCGCTTTGATTGATTTTGAAGCCAAAGGATAAACCACTAATCGCACAATAAGAGTGATTATGATAATCACCACTCCAACATCATGGCCCGGAATAATATTATAAATACCGACAAATAAATTAAATATCGGCTGGTATAATATTGTGTGAAAAAATGAAGTAATCATATAAAAAGAATTTTTACCTGTCGCTCGTGAGCGACGGGTTTTATTATTTATTCGCTCTTTTTTTCTTCTGTTTCCACCGGCGCTGCCGTTTCTTCAGTGTTTTCTTTCTCTTCCGCTTCGAGCTCCACCTCTGCTTCAGGCTCTGCAATTTCTTCGCTTGATATTTCTTGTGTTCCTCCCTCCTCTTTAACGCGGATAGACCAACCGGTCAATTCCGACGCCAAGCGAACATTTTGGCCGTTTTTCCCGATGGCCAAAGAAAATTGGTCCGGTATCACATATACTTCGGCTTCTTTGCTGTCCTCATCAATTTCCGTATGCAAAACTTTTGCCGGAGATAAGGCGTTACCAATATAAACTGCCGGATCATCAGACCATTTAATCACATCGATTTTTTCTCCGCCCAATTCTTCAATAATCGTGTTGATTCTGCCACCGCGCTGGCCGATACATGAACCAATCGGGTCAATGGAATTATCGTCGGTATAAACAGCGATTTTGGAACGCCAACCTGCGTCTCGGGCAATATTTTTTATTTCAATCACACCATCGCCGATTTCCGGAATTTCTTGCCTAAAAATTTCTTCAATAATTCCGGTGCTATTTCTGGACAATATAATCTCCGGACCTCTAGCTGTCATATTTACCGCAAGCACAAAAAATTTCATCCTAGCTCCCGGTCGATAGAATTCACGGCTGATTTGTTGGTCTGAAGGCATTATTGCCGTCACTTTACCAAGGTCGATCAAAACTTTGCGTCCTTCCACTCTTTGAATTATGCCGGTAATAATTTTTCCTTCTTGGTCTTTGTATGACCCGTAAACCATGTTCCTTTCAGCTTCGCGAATTTTTTGTATAATCACTTGCTTGGCGGTTTGCGCGGCCATTCTGCCAAAATCCCTTGTCACTTCTAAAGGTATTTCCAAAACATCGCCAAGTTTGGCTTTTTTATTTATTTTTTTTGCCTCACTTATCATCATTTCGGTTTTTGGATTAAAACGAGGTAAATCTTCAATTTCCTCCTCGGTCAGTTCACGCTCTTCTTCCCTGGCTTTTTCGCGCCTGCCGGCCAATTCTTCTTGGGCTTTTTCCAAAACTTCTTCTTCAATATCTTCAACCACGGTTTTCACATCCCAAGCGGCGATGTCACCGGTTTCCGGGTCGAATTTAACCTGGATATTTTGCTGTTTATTACCAAAATCCTTACGATAAGCGGCCGCGAGTGCGGCTTCAATGGTTTCCATAACCACATCATACGAAAGGTTTTTTTCATCGCACAAAGTCTGGATGGCTTTTGAAATTTCGCTGGACATAAATTTTTAAATTAATAATTTTTTAACAAAAAAGCAACTTCATGATTGAAGCGCTTATAATTCATCATAACACGCTTCAAAAGCTTTGTCAATCTCGCATATTATCAATAACAACTAACGCGCCGAAGCAACATTCACTTTTCCTTTTGGCGTTTCTCCGATAATTTCCACTTTATCTCCTACTTGAGCAAATTTGTATAGGGCTTCTACGTCTTTATAAGAAACATTAACACACCCGTGACTCATCGGCCTAATGCCAAATTGATTGTGCCAATAGGCGCCGTGAATATAATAACTGCGTTTAAATTCCAAGTTCCATTTTGTATTTGGCAAATTATATCCGGGCCCGATATAATGCACGACGGGCGCTTTGCGAGTAATACGAAATTCGCCAAGCGGAGTTTCTGTGGCCCGCAAACCGGTCGACACGGGAATTGTTCCGATTTTTACTCCGTTCAAAAAATAATCAAGCGACTGCGTGGAACGATTCACTAAAATTCGACGAGCCACATCTCTGGTTTCCAAGCCGGCTGAAGGATTCCAACCGTTTAATACTTCTTCACCGTCCGAATGCCCGTCACCGTCAGAGTCCGGACTGTTTAGATTGGAGCCCAACTCCAATTCCAATTCATCATTTAATCCGTCAGAATCAGTATCGACTTCCGATAATTTTTTGTTATTTCCATGAAGTGGCGAAAATCCGTATTTAATTTCAATTCCGTCGGCATACCCATCTCCATCGGTATCTCTCAAATTTGGGTCGGTATGATAAATATACGTTTCTTGAATATCATTCAAACCATCCGCGTCAAGGTCATGGGGCGTTGCGGGCAACAAAAAACCAGCCATAATCGTAGTTGTCACCAAAGCGCTGATAACCATAATTTATCGTTATTCCCCCTTATTTACCTAACTATTATATCAGTTAACTCGTCTGTTCGCCAGATTTGCGCGCCGATTCTTTCAAGTCGGCGCAAAACGCGAAGGGACGGGTGACCAAAATGATTCTTACCAACGGAAATAATGGCATTTTTTGGGCTAATTGCAGACAAAAAATCGCTTCCGGATGATGAATCACTGCCGTGATGACCGACTTTGAGATATTCTGATTGTAAATTTTGGCATAATTCCCCATTTTCCAGGGTTTCGCACCAATAATTAATTAATTCTTTTTCTACCGGCTCTTCCATGTCGGCCGAAAAAAACACGGTCGTCGTTCCATGAGTCAGTCGGAACACAATAGAATGATTATTGCCGGAGACTATTGACGAAGGTATATTCGGGTCGGGCGACAAAACCTCAATCCGCGCTCCGGCAATATCAAAAGAAAACGAACTGGTAACTATTTTTACATTTGCCCTTTCTTCTTTTAAACTAACGGCCCAGTTATCAAAATATTTATCTCCGCTTTTATTGTCCGAATTAATTAAAATATTTTTTACTTTATACCTCTCAAGAACTTCATCGCATCCGCCATAATGATCCAAATCAAAATGAGTGACGACCAAATAATCAATCGTCCGATCATAAAACGGAAGGTACCGCCCTAATTTATTCAAAACACTCCGGTCGGGACCGCAATCAACAAGCATTTTTTCTTTATTTTCAAATCTAATTAAGGCGGAATCCCCTTGGCCGATATCAAAAAAAATAACGCGATAATTTATTTGTTCAAAAAATTTTAAATAAACCAAAATCGCCAAAGTTATAATCAAAAGCACTATAATATATGACATTATTTTTGCGCGAGTACTATCTGGTTCACCCATAAATCATTTTCTTTAACAAATAATTCTTTTTCAACACCAAAGGCAATTTGTTCAAGCGCGTCAATAATATTTTTTGGCTGATGGTAATATGATTCAATTTTTATCAGTCCATCCTTAGTTTTGATTTCCGGCGGTTCTTTTTGATTAATGTTTGTAACCAATAATTTTCCACCGTCTTTGAGAACTCGGTACGCTTCTTCAAAAAATATCGAAGGATTTTTTAGGTGGACAATCAAAAACACGGCAATCACAAAATCAAAACTATTATCCAAAAAAGGCAATGATTCGGCATCGCCAAGCGATATTTTGATATTCGGATTTTTTTTATGAAGTTCATCAAGCATTTTTTGAGATAGATCAAGCGCTGTTACTTCGGCTCCAATTTTAGAAAGATTTATTGCCAATCGGCCGGTACCTGCACCAACATCAAGAATTGTTTTGTTTTTTATATCGCCAAGCAACGGCAAAAGTTGGCTTTTTTCAAAACTGTTTAAATAGGCTTCTTTTTTGTCGTAATCAAACGCGGCTAAATCATAACCCGTTTGCGAGGATAATATTTTAATTTTTTTGGGCATATTCACGCTTAATAAAAAATATTAGCAAACCATACGTTACAATCATCACCCACCAAGGAATCTTTATATCAACTGATGACCAGCTAAGCGAACCAAAAAATTCGCTTATCATAATTATATACTTCAAACCAAATCCGGTAAACCAGGCGACCACAAGTCCGGCCGGATAAAAAATAGCGCTAGAAGTAACGGCCAAAAAACCAAAAAGCATAATATATGGGATAAGCCATAAAACAAGCAGGTTCACGGGCAAAGCGACAACAGACAACCGACCAAATTGAAACAGAATCAAAGGCAATGTGGCGATAATAGCCGATAACGTGGCAAAAATAATTTCTGCAAACACGCTCGTTTCAAAAAATATTTTTAATTTAGAAATTTTACTAATCAACGAACAATTTAAAACTTTTTCTTTTATAATTGATGGCAAATATAGCAAACCGGCGGTGGCGATTGCCGAAAGTTGAAACCCGGCGTCCCAAAATAAAGCCAATGGATTAAACAAAACTATTAAAAAAATTGTAAAAAACAATGCTCGGCCGGCGCGAGAAGGACGGCCCAAATATTGTCCGAATAAAACGATTGAACCCATTATCCCCGCTCTAACCGCGGATGCCGGAGCTCCGCAAAAAAATACAAAAACGCCTATTGCGATAATTGACACCCAAAATGCCTGGCGTCTGTTTAAACCAACGCCGATTAAGGCAAACATAAAAAATGAAGCGATAATGCTGATATTAAAACCCGAAACCGCGATAATATGAGTCAGACCAACTCGGTTAAAATTTTCCGTCAAATCATCCGGGAAACTTGCCCGCTCGCCATACAGCAAACCGCCGATTAAGGCCGATTCCGGCTCGGGCCACAATTTTTTTACTTGTCTGGCAACGATTTCTTTGAATCGATAAATCGGGCTAAAAATTATCTGCGTAATATTTTTTTTAAATTCAATCGGCGTGCCAAGCTGAACAATTGCCGGATTATTGCATATTGCCGATATGCCTTGAGCCGACAAAAATAAATCATATCTGAATCCATCGGCAAAATCACTATTTGGCTTTTCCAAATCACACCACAAATTTATGGAGTCCCCATAGCGGTAATCGGAAGACAACGGCAAATATGCCAAAAAATTTTGTTTAAAACCATCGGCTTTTATTGTGTATGATATATTTTTTGTTCGAGTGCTCGGCTCTTGAACCACGCGAGCCGTGAGCAATATTTTTTCTCGAGGCAAAATTGAATCGTTAAAAAAATATATATTGTATCGAAAAAAACCAAAAAACAAACCGGCGACAATTAAAAAATACAGACGAATTTTTTTATCGCGCCAAAAAAATGCAATAAAGAATAACAAAAACAAAGATATGACCGCATAAATAAAATTATCTATTTGGTCAGTCATTGATTTGAGTGAAGCAAAAGCTACGCCCAAAATAAAACAAAAGCAAAACGTCAGAAACGTTTTGCTTTTTGAATTAGCTATTTTTATAATTCCCTCCTCAAAAATCATAATCAAACCACAATGCTCACCAGTTTTCCTTTAATATAAATTATTTTTTTAGGTTCTTTACCCTCGAGCCATTTTTGTACCTTTTCACTGGCCAAAGACAATTTTTTAGCATCATTATCAGTAATATCCGCCGGCACAATCAAAGTATCTCGCAATTTGCCGTTAACCTGCACGGCCAAGGTAATTTCAGTTTCTTCAATCAATTTTTTATCATATTCCGGAAATTTTTCAAAAGCCAAAATATTCTTATGACCCAGCAAACTCCAAAGCTCCTCACACATATGCGGGGCAAACGGCGCCAGTATTAATATTAGCGCCTCAAAATTACTTTTAGCAATCTTCTCCTCTTTTGAAAATTCGTTAATCAATTCCATCATTTTGGCGATGGCGGTATTAAAACGCATATTTTCCAAATCCTCTGACACTTTTTTTATTGTTTGGTGGATGAGGCGATTCAATTTGTCATCGCGAGGAGACTGCGAAGCAAGCGACGAAGCGACCCCATGGGATTGCTTCGCTTCGCTCGCAATGACACGCGACTGTAAATTCCAAACACGCTCCAAAAATCTGCGTATTCCACGCACACCGTTTGTATCCCATGGTTTATCGGCCTCAAGAGGTCCCATAAACATTTCATAACAGCGCAAAGTATCCGCGCCAAATTCATTTATTACATCGGTCGGATTTATCGCGTTGCCCCAGCGTTTGCTCATTTTGTGATTATCTTCGCCCAAAATCATTCCTTGATGACGATGGGTTATAAACGGTTCATCAAAATCAATCAGCCCCTCATCAAACAAAACTTTGGTAAAAAATCGTGAATACAAAAGATGGCTGTTGACATGCTCGGCTCCGCCCAAATAAAAATCCACCGGCATCCAAGTTTTCAGCGCTTCGGGCGAAGCAAACGCTTTGTCATTTTTCGGATCCAAATAGCGGAAAAAATACCAACTGGAACACATGAATGTATCAAGCGTATCGGGTTCGCGGTGCCAACCCTTGCCGTATTTTTTTTCTACTCCCTTGTTAAAACTTTTTGAATAGTTTAATGGCGACTCACCGGTCGGCTTAAAATCAACATCATCAGGCAAAATTACCGGCAAATCTTTTTCCGACACCGGATGCAGTTCATTTTTTTCATCATACAGGACAGGAATCGGGGCGCCCCAAAAGCGTTGGCGGGACACCGACCAGTCGCGAAGTTTGTATTGAATTTTTCGCTTGCCCAATTTTTTTTCGTGAAGCCAGCCAATCATTTTGGCAGATGCTTCTTTGGTTGATAAGCCGTTTAAAAAATCGGAATTGATTGAAACGCCTTCGCCGGTATAACAACTCTTATTGTCATCGCGAGGAACAAGCGGAGCGAGTGACGCGGCGATCCCATGAGATTGCTTCGTCGCTTCGCTTCTCGCAATGACAACCTGTTTAACCAATAACCCATATTTTTTTGCAAATTCAAAATCTCGCTCATCATGAGCCGGAACGGCCATAATCGCGCCAAAGCCATAAGTGGCCAAAACATAATCGGCAATAAAAATAGGAATCTCTTCATTGTTCGCCGGATTTATCGCCTTAATTCCTTTTAATTCCACTCCTGTTTTTTCTTTTTGTATTTGACGGTCGAGGTCCGTTTTGAGTTTTGCTTCATTAATATATTTTTCAACCTCTTTCCAATTCTTAATTTTGTCTTTTAACTGCTGAACTAATTTATGCTCGGGCGCGAGTACCATAAATGTCGCGCCGAACAACGTGTCTGGCCGGGTGGTGAAAACGGTGATTTTTTTGTCATTGCGAGGAACATGCGTAGCAGGTGACGAAGCAATCCCATTAGATTGCTTCGGCGCTTCGCTTCTCGCAATGACATTAAAATAAACCTCGGCTCCGTCAGAGCGTCCGATCCAGTCGCGCTGACGTTTTTTGGTTTCTTCCGGCCAATCCAATTTATCTAAATCTTTTAGTAATCGGTCGGCATAATCCGTAATTTTCAAATACCACTGTTCCATCTCTCTTTGTTCAACAATAGTCTCACACCTCTCGCATTTTCCGTCACCGGTTACTTGTTCATTCGCCAAAACTGTTTTACATGAATCGCACCAATTGACCGATTGTTTTTTGCGATAAGCCAGTCCGCGTTTGTAGAAAAGCAGAAAAAACCATTGCGTCCATTTATAATAATCAGGATTATGCGAACCCACTTCCCTGCCCCAATCCACAGACACGCCAAGAGATTTTATTTGTTCACGAAAATTATCAATCGCTTTATCGGTTGATTTGCGCGGATGAACATTTGTTTTTATGGCGTAATTTTCTGCTGGTAAACCAAAAGCGTCCCAACCAATCACTTGAAGGACTTTTTTGCCGGTCATGCGCTTGTAGCGGGCATAAATATCGCAAGCAGTATAAACCTCGGCATGGCCGACATGAAGACCGGAGCCGGAAGGATACGGCAATTGAGGCAAGATATAATATTTATTTTTTTCAATGGCGTCTTTTGGCGTGGAAAAGGCTTTTTCCTTGTTCCAAATTTTTTGCCATTTTTTCTCTATTTTTTTGGGGTCGTATTGTTTCATGATAAAAAATCGATTTTAATATTGTGTTTATTATATAAATTTAGCGGAAAAAAGTCAAAAAAAAGACCCGCCAGAGGTCATGCGACATGGCGGGTAAATGAACGGTTTGATTAAAGAGCAGGGTTTGAGGCAGGTATTTACCTTCGTGATGAAGGACGGTGGAGCGTATTACATGTCGCGGACGCAACGGATAAGGTGCGTTACGAAAGACGTTTCCGAAGTTGAAATCGGGTCGGCAACGATATATGCATGCGAAAAAATAGGAATAAAATACAGATAAGGAAAAGTTAGGTTGTTAGTTGCCGACCAATATGCTCCGCATTCACCTTGCATAGTATCCGGCCAATAGCAACCACCAATCCCGGGTCCTTGAAGGCCGGAACAACCAACATAACAAGCATTATTAAAGCACAATTGGTAGTTGCATTCATCTGTAAGCCCACACGCACCACTAGTCTCAGTTAAAGCACATCCTCTAATAAGAGAACGCATTTCGCTGATACTTGGCATCCGCCAATCGTCGTGCCCGCCAACAAGAAGGTCTTCGCAATAGGATTGCGCGTCTGCCCATGTATAATATTCGGCCGGCGACACTAACTGCCAAGCGTAACCACTCTCACTGTCGAAGTACATGCCGGCACCAACATTTGCGTTGTAGGGTGCTTCGTCCTCTTCATTGGGAACGCCGTCGCCGTCGATGTCCGGATCTGCAGAATTAGGAGTACCGTCGCCATCATTGTCAGAACAAGTATCCGGGTCGGGTATTCCCATGACTTCGCCGGTTTTATTGTACAAGTAGCTAGTCAATTTCTCGATGCAGTCCTTTGCCGGATTAAGAGCGGTTTCGCCATCTCGAAGATACTGCTTGTATTCCGGATTGATGGCTTCGCTTGCCTGCACCTGACTTCTGATGTCATTCAGAAGCATTTGCAATTTGTCATCCACCTCGGTCGAATCCTCAGCCAGAAGTTCAGCTGACTTAGCGACGATGCATGACAAAGCCACAATGTACTGATTATCTGGCGAGTTAGCTCCGATCAAGTCCATCCCCGCACCATTGCCCTCAAGGGCACCGGAGGGGTGCAGGATACCAAGCTCGTTGAAAAGCTTGTTCTCAGCATAGACAATCGCTTCGGCCACCGTGTCACCCTCAGAAAGACGCTTCTTGGCAAGACCCGAGCTCATGTGGGTAAATATATTTGAATAGGCCTTCTGCGAGTCGCCATTGAAAATCTCGTAGATAGCGCGCAAGGTGATGGGCTCTCCTGAGAGCTTGCCCACAACCTCATTATAGTAGAGACCATTTGCAACCAATTCACACGGTCCTGTGGTCTGGACGACCACATTGAAGGTGCCCAGGTCGTCCTCGGTCGTCGTGGAATAGAAAAGCCCGGTCGGAGCTCCGGTAGCGTTAAGCATGGAAACGGTAAGGGTTGAATCAGACACAAAAGGCCCTTTTTGTATGGCTCCGGAAACCAGAGTACAAACCTCGCTTTCTGTTTCCGTATCCGAATCAGAATCCGAATCCGCGTCAGATGAAGTGTCCGAATCGGGAACATAGTCGATATCTGACGCCATGTGGTCGCATCCGAAAACGAATATAAAAACAAAACCACACAAAATAACAATATTTCTTGCCATTTTTTATCCTTTCTGCGATGCCAGTTTTTTTGCTTTTGTATATTGTTAAAGATCCAAATCTGATAACAAAATATTATAACAAAAATACTTTATTTTGTCAATATTTTTATAAAAAAAAGACCCGCCAGAGGTCATGCGACATGGCGGGTAAATGAACGGTTTGATTAAAGAGCAGGGTTTGAGGCAGGTATTTTTCCCTCATGAATATGAGGGGGTGAGTCGATTAGAGATCGCGGACACAGCGTACGTGAGGCGACTGAGCGCCTGTTATCACACTGGCAAAATTGAAATTTATTTCATAAAAAATCGAGCCAGCATCGGTCCCCGTCGCAGTAGTCCAACTCCAATATTCACCACACACGCCGGTCAAACTACTTGGCCAGTAGCACCCTTCAAGACCAGGGCCGGACAGAAATTCACAACCATCACAGTTTTCCATCTCGGTAACTGATGTTTGCTCGTCCGTGATGGCACACTCGCCTGCGGTTTCAATCGAAGGGCAACCAACAACAATTGATCGCAACTCCGAAATAGTCGGAATCCGCCAATCATCATGGTCACCAAGTGTTAGACTATCACAGTAATAAACAGCATCTGCAAGGGTGAGCACACCATCCGGCGGTGCAACTTGCCAAGCAATATCACCACCCGTGAAATACATGCCATCGCTGACATAAGTATCATCGGAATCTTCGTCGGAATCGGTCTCGGAATCGCTATCCGAATCCTCATCTGATTCAGTGTCCGTATCGGCGCATTCATCGCAGTCAAAAGTTGATGACATTTGATTGCAACCGGCAATCCAAACGATTACGCCAGAAAAGAACAGGACCAAAAATACTTTTTTCATGGTATCCTCCTGAGACATTTCAATGCCTCATATTTTTTGTTTTGAATTGTTTTCAAGGTACGCCAATCAAAATAATCCAATACTTCTTTATATACTATAACGCATTATTATAGCACATTTAATGACAATTGTCAATCCCCGACACCCTTTTTATAAAAAAATAAATATCGTGATGCGATATATAATAGATAATTCATTTAAAAAACTATCACTTTACGCGATAGTTTTTATGGGGTAAATTCTTCAGGGGTTGACTCTTCTGCCGAAGGTTCAGGGGCTGGCAGAGTTTCTTCCAGAGATGGTTCTTCGTCTGCAGGCGGTTCTTCAGCCAACGGTTCCTCGAAAGAATCACCGGCAGGAGAAGAAGACGAGTCCGTCGTTTCGTCTTCCTCTCCTGCTTGAGTTAATTCCTCATCAACAGAACTCTCATCAACCGGCGAACCGGATGATGATTTAGTATCAATAGTTTCAGGTTCACTGCTTGATTCGTTAATTATTGCACGCCGTTTGGCAATCACAATCCAATCAAATGTGGCGTTTGATGTCCCATTATCCAATTCCTTAACTTTAAATCCTTCATTGGATTTTTCTATAACCGCGATTCCTTTTGCGTCTATGGAAGTTAAGGTGACACTCACTTTAATCGGTTCTAATTCATCAATAATTGATTTTGTATCGGTCGCAAAAGAAATAAATATTTCACCCATTTGCAAAGTTCCGGTTCCCGATAGCGTAATCTCTGCAGATTCTGAAGTCATGCCATAGATATTCTTTTCAGCGCCTTCAGCGGTAATGATTTTAGAAATTAATATGCCGTTCTCGTCTATGGTCCATTTATTGTTGGTTGATATTATTGATTTGACATTGGTGATGGAGAAATTGTTGAGACTAAGGTTGCTATCGCTGTTGTAGGTGATAGAGCCTTCACTAGTAGTTTCAATATTCATGAGTTCAGGGTCAACCGATAGGTCAACACCGGCGCTTGAAGCAACATAGTAAACTTGTTGTTCAAGGTTGGAGACGGCTTGGGTTTTGTTGTAGACCCAACCGGTTCTGATGAGAGTCATTACTTTGCCATTGGTTGATTCCATGGAATTATCAAGAGCAATACCGATGATGCCGACCACTTTTCTGGAGTTGTCGAGAATCGGGTCATATTTCATGGCATAGCCCGGGGTACTCGCGGAAACAAGGAGGTCACCTCTTTGTATTGCGCCATTTTCTTCACTGAATTTGACCGGTACCCTGCCGACCATGGCAAGAGGAGCGGTTTGGTCGGTTTTGCCGTTGCCGACAATGATGGTTGGGTTCGTGGAGATAACGCCGGCCACAGTCGGTTCGTATGCTTGATTTGATTTTTGGTATCTGTCGGGTGATGCCGGGTCAACCATCATCACATCCCCTGCTTCCACGGTTTCCGAGGGGTTTATGTCTACCTTTTCTGCCAAGTCACCCGGGTTGGTGGAAGTACCGAGGACAGCCGAAGCGGCGTACATGTTGCCGGAGGAATGAACATCGCCGTTTGATGAGACAGAGAAGACCGGGTTGTTGTTAGAACGGAGAGATAATATGTATTTGTCGGTTGATGTGGTATCAAAGTTAAGAGCGTTAAAGATGAAAGCGCGGGAGTCGGGGGTGGATGAGACGGAAGAGGTAAAATATGTGGTGGTTGTGAAAGCCAAAGTTGGTGTTTTGAATGTTATTTCCGAGTCGCTTTCATTTATTGTTAATCCGCGATAAATTGTATTATTCCACCCAAGATCAATAAATACCATAACCGTTCCTGTGGCCGAACCTGTAAAATCTGCCAAAGCAATACCAATAGTCGGACCGTCTTCGGTGGCTTTCATGGCATAACCAGGGCGATCAGATGAAGTAAGCTTGTCGCCTTTATAAATAGGACCATTATCTGTGGTAACCTTTACGGGAATACGACCTGAAAGAGCAAGCACGTGCGGATTGTCTGATTCGTAAATACTATTTTGACCGATTGAATTGAAATCGCCAGCCCATTCTTTTATTGAAATAACACCTAATAATTTCGGGTCGTATGGGCCTGTCGCTTTTTCTAATTTTGCTATTGTAAAACCTTCGGTTGTTGAAACATAAGTATCTCCGATTACAACCAAATCCCCGGATTCAACATCGTTGTCAACCGCGTAGTATTCCATGTAGTCGGTCGCCGAACCGTTACAATCATATATACTCGACGGGCCGGAATTATCCCAACATAACGCAGTAGTATAAAGAGTGCTAGCCGGCGTGAAGTAGACACTTGCTCCACCATCATCGGACATATAAACAGAAGTAACATCGCCATTTCCAAGAACGACCCTGTTGCTAGAACCAACCACAGCGTCATAGCCAATTGCGGTTGAATTTGATATGGCATCAGCAGAAACATCCGCTCTTGCTCCAATCAAAGTATTATAACTTTCGGTATTAAAAACAGAATTATCGCCCGCATCAAGCCCAATAGCAACGTTATAACTGCCCGAAGAAACATATCTTAGAGCGTACAAACCCACGGCAGTATTACTATAACCAGTTGTATCAGTAATTAAAGCTCCAAAACCAACCGCAGTATTTGATGCGTTCGTTGTGTTCGCCAGCGCACCCCAACCCAAAGCGGTATTGGCATGGGCGCTAACATTATCATAAAGAGTTTGAGAGCCAAAGGCCGTGTTATATAAACCGGTTGTATTGGAATAAAGCGCTTGATAACCAAGAGCCGAATTGTAATTACCTGTGGAATTGGTTGTAAGAGCTTGATAACCAACCGCGACCAAGCCTTCGCCACTGGTATTACGACTGAGCGCCTCATAACCAACTGCGGTGCTTGAATTCGCAGTAGTTTCCGCCATAGCATCTTTACCAACGGCGACATTGGCACTATAACCCGTAGCATTAAAAAGCGCATTTACTCCAACCGCAACATTATCTGAACCGGTTTGCAAATCTCGTGAGGCGTAGTAACCCAAAGCTACATTGTTTTGACCGGATGTAATATTATTTAATGAACTAGCTCCAACACCTGTGTTGTAATCACCGGTCATTGACAGCCCACCGGCATTAACACCGGCAAAAAAGTTTGTTGTGCCCCCATAACTATGGATATATCGATTAGCATCCATTTTAATATATCCGTCTGAAGCACCTGTTCCAGGAATTCTAATATTGCCTTCAACATGCAAAGCTTCTTGTGGCGCTATCATTCGAACACCAATCGCATTGGCCGATACGTCAACATATAATGCGGGCGCAGTTCCTGTGGTAGTCGCGACACGCATATCACCCCAAACAGCCAACTGTTCACTTGGTGTCACTGTGCCAACACCGACATTCCCACCCATTAAGGCGATAGTGTGATTTTGAGAAAGTGTTGCGGGCACAGTAGAAGACACATTAATACCAAGCGAGCTAGAACCAGAAACAGTAATAAAGCTACCCATAGCAACGGCGTTTGATCCGCTTGACGTTACAGTGTTACCTAAAGCCAGAGAGTAAAAGCTACTAGCAACACTTCTAAAACCAAACGCAGAAGCACCATAAAAACTTGCGGTACTCTGATAACCCAAAGCAGTCGCATATTCACCGCTTGCTGTTGCATTATAGCCCAAAGCCGTAGTGTGTTCTTCGCTCGCAACTGAACTTCTACCAATAGCCACGGAATAAATTCCGCTTGCAGTGTTACCATAACCAGCGGTAAAAGAATAAATTCCAGTGGCATTATTTGAGCGACCCAAAGCGATGGACGCCGTATTAGACGCGGTATTTTGCGAGCCAGCGATAAAAGACCACTGTCCACTTGCAGTATTTCTGCTTCCAAAGGCAGTAGCAGATTCACCGCTTGCAAGATTACCAGAACCTCCTGCAAATGAATAATTGCCAATATTCGCGTCGTTATATTCTGTGCCTTCTGCTGTGCCCGCTCTAAAAGCGGATTTTTTTGGGAACCAAATCATACGGGTGCCGGCGCCTGACGCAGTTAAAGAATCGCCTACGCTATAAGTGCCATATGAAATAAGTTGCCCATCATATAATAAATCCATTAATTTATTTGGGTCACTCAAAACACCATCTTTAACAGTTGAAGAAACATCGGCGTAAAAATTAAAACCAGCGGAAGCCAATAACATACCGGAATAACCTGTCGCTCCACCGCTGTCAGTATTTAAATAAGCAAAATAAGGAACACCGGAATATTCATTCATGTAGATGTTGTTGCCCAACATCGTATAATTAATATTGACTGCATCATATTGTACATTGCTCAAAGAAGCAAAATTTTGAATTCGCGCCACTCCGCTAACATCGAGCTTTCTTTCTGGGTTAACTTTACCAACCCCAACATTGCCACCCATCAAGGCGATAGTATCAGCCTGCGAGAGGGTGGCGGCTGTAGTTGAAACATTTACACCGAATGAACGCGCGCCGGAAACAGTCATATTGTAACCAAGCGCTGTTGCATAATCTGCTGTGGCAATATTAGCTCCACCGATTGCAACTGATGCTGTGCCTGTTGCCGCCGAATAATAACCCATGGCAACAGAATAATTTCCAACATAGGCATCATCCCAAGCTAAAGATGACCCTGATATACCAGCTCTTAACGCTGCTCGCTTGGAACTCCATACAAAATATGGTTGATCTTGATCTAAATTTAATGAGTATCCAGAACCTAGTAATCCTTTTGCGACAATAGTGCCATCATTTGATGTATCTCCAACATGGAGGGGCGCAAAAGCGCTGTATGTATTAATTCCAACTTTATCACCCAATGTAGTCAACCTTACTATAGTACCATCGTCAGTCCAACCACCGGCAGAGGAAAATAAAGTTGCTGTTGATGTCCAGCTAGGTGCAAGAGAAGAGCCATTTGACATCAACAGGTATCCGGTAATACCTGCATCAAAATTATTTCCTACTCTTAAAGTACCTGTAACGTGTAAATCGCCGGCAACAGTTAATTTATAGGCAGGAGAAGTAGTGCCAATACCCACATTGCCTCCGTTCAAATACGAAATACCGCCGGCATTCAAATATATTTTTTGGACTGTATTATCGTACATGGACAACAAACCCGCGGTTGCTCCGCTCATGTAAGTGTGATGAAGTTTAGCCGCAATTTTGTTATCATCTGTTCCGCTTAATAATATGCCGTCGCTTGCGGATGATAATACATGCAGTTTTCCGGCGGGGGTTGTTGTGCCGATGCCGACATCACCAGCGTTAAAATATGAATCAGTACTAGCGTCAGCGCTTATTCTAATTTTTGTTACTCCAGTATCCATTGCTAACAAAACTCCGGCCGGACCACCGCCACCACCAAGAATACTAACCATCCCAATAGTCCCAACCGCTGTTGGGCTATATAAAGTAATTCCATCATTATATCCTGCTTGAACCGCCAATTTAAATGGCGGAGTGGTTGTGCCGATGCCGACATTACCGCCATTTATATATGAATAGCCAGATGCTGATAATTTAACGGTTTCCGCTCCACCGCCATATAAAGACATATATCCGATATGGCCACTCGAACCATCATAATATAATTTTGCAGCAAGTGTGCTATTGCCACTCAATAATATGCCATCATTATTGCTAGTGACATTTACCTGCAATTTGTTTGATGGGGTAGTTGTACCTATACCGACATCACCAGCATCAAAATATGAATCCGTGCTGGCGTCGGCGCTAATACGAGTTTTTATTACTCCAGTATCCATTGCTAACAAAACTCCGGCCGGACCACCGCCACCACCAAGAATACTAACCATCCCAATAGTCCCAACCGCTGTTGGGCTATATAAAGTAATTCCATCATTATATCCTGCTTGAACCGCCAATTTAAATGGCGGAGTGGTTGTGCCGATGCCGACACTATCTGTAATTGCGGTTAATCTGACCACCGTACCATCATCAGTCCAACCACCGGCAGAGGCGATTCCCAGAGAAGATGTGGCAATCCATTTAAAGTTACTTCCGTTATAGGTTAAAACATTTCCAACTGCTGATGGGGCGCTACTTGAAGCCATGTCAACCGGCGCAATTGAATTGTTAATTATTTCATTTGACCCAACCGCATTGGCTGAAATAGTTAGAGCACCTGTGTTGGATATCGTAGCGTCACTGCTCATAGAAACAGCAGTTGCTACGCCGGAAGCATTGCCTACCCAAATGTATGCGGAAGCAAGAGCAGTACTCATTAAGCCAAGCGAAGATGTGGCCACCCAAGTCGGGGCGACCGATGAACCATTTGATCGCAAAATATATCCTGAAGCACCGGCATCTTGAGAATTCCCCACTCTGAACGTTCCAGTAACTGCCATATGACCAGCAACAGATAAGCTGTATGACGGTGAAGTGGTACCAATGCCGACATTCCCGCCATTAAGATAGGAAACACCGTCGGCCGATAATAAAGCTTTTTGGCTTGAGCCATAATGCAACGATATATTACCAACATCGCCATAGTCACCATTGGCAAACAATTTAGCTACTGCGCTTCCACTGCTTCCTGAGCCTAATATGATACCGTCGCCAGTTGTGATATTTACATGCAGTTTAGCCGCCGGTGAAGTGGTACCAATGCCTACATTCCCGCCATTAAGATAGGAAACACCGTCGGCCGATAATAAAGCTTTTTGGCTTGAGCCATAATGCAACGATATATTACCAACATCGCCATAGTCACCATTGGCAAACAATTTAGCTACTGCGCTTCCACTGCTTCCTGAGCCTAATATGATACCGTCGCCAGTTGTGATATTTACATGCAGTTTAGCCGCCGGTGAAGTGGTACCAATGCCTACATTCCCGCCATTAAGATAGGAAACACCGTCGGCCGATAATAAAGCTTTTTGGCTTGAGCCATAATGCAACGATATATTACCAACATCGCCATAGTCACCATTGGCAAACAATTTAGCTACTGCGCTTCCACTGCTTCCTGAGCCTAATATGATACCGTCGCCAGTTGTGATATTTACATGCAGTTTAGCCGCCGGTGTGGTTGTGCCGATGCCGACATTGTCTATAATGGTGGTCAATCGCACTACCATGCCATCATCAGTCCAACCACCGGCGCTAGCAATACCAAGTGAAGATGTCGCCACCCATGTTCCGCGCCCATCTCCGTCAGACGACCAAAGTTGACCGGCAGTACCGGCTGAGGTTATAAAATATTGACCGACTTCGGTGGCACCCAAATATATGCCGGACACCGTATCGCTATCACCGTCTGTAATATATAAATTGTCATGCACATAAAGCTGACCTTCGTTAATTGTAACATCCCCTATACTGGTAATCGTTCCCCCCGAAATATTTACGTTATTAGCATTTTGATAAGCCATGGTGCCAAGAGTGCCGATGAGAGAAGATGTCGTCATCCAATCTATGCCGTTAGTGGCGGAAGAAGAAGCTGTTAATATTTTTCCATTCGTACCGACAGACAAAATTGATGGTGTATCATTGGCCGTGGCGGTAAATATATCACCTTTGGCCGCCGGCAAGGCGTCAAAAACAGGATCGGTTTCAGTGACAGTAATGCCGAGAGTTGAAGTGGAAACCCAAGTTGGGGCTCCGGCCCCGTTGGAGCGTAGAATTTGACCGGAGGTGCCAACGGCTGTAAAACGGTATGAAGTGGCATCGGAATATGGGACCGAACCGGCAGCGCCGATAGTTGAAGAATTAGTGCCACCACGAGCGATAGGAAGAATCCCGGATGTAATTTGACTGGCAGAAATGGCAATTGATGATGTGGAAGCCGAAGTAATACGACCATAGGTATCAACTACTAAGATAGGCACTGCTGAAACCGTGCCATAAGTGCCGGCAGTAACACCCGAAGTGGCCAGACCGACAGTGGCGGCCGATGAACCGTTGTATGAAAACGCGGCGATACCGGTACCTTGTGAGAGCGTGGCATGGGTGTGCGAAGAGGTGGCGAAACCGAGGGTGGAGGTATTGACCCAAGTTAATGTGCCCGAACCGTCATTTTGTAAAATTGTGCTAGCCGCGCCTTGTGATCCTGGCCAGGAATATGTGACATTGTTAATTTTTGTTAAATTGCCGGAAGAATTGACTTGGAAACCGCTATTTGAACCAACGGTTAACAAAGACGGGATTGTCGTTGAAACACCGATTCCGACATTACCGCCGACAAAATATGAAGCACTGGCACTGATGAATGTTTTTAATTCAGTATCAGCGTCTTCGGCGCGATAAAGTCCGATACGACCGGTATAAACACCACTGGAATTGTAATTACCGACAAAGGCAGTTAATAAGTCATCACCGTATATAGACATACCGTCAGCGGAACCACTGCTGGGTGTCGCGCCAATTGATAATTTATTGGTCGGACTTCCGGCTATCGATGCGTCACCAACACCCAATCGTCCAGTTGATGTGGCCCAATATAAATTCTGACTCGCCGCGAATTCACCGTCTTCATTAAATTGAATATACCCGTCAAAACCGGCCGGGGATGTGGTGGTGTCTGTGTCAACAAAACCGAGCGATGATGTCGCAGTCCAATATAATGCTCCTGCCCCGTTATTTTGTAAGATAGTACCAACGGCACCTTGAGAGTCTGGCCAATCATAAGAAATATTTTTAATCCTTGCAATGTCACCATCGTTATCAACCCGGAATTGTTGGGTAAGACCGACATTTAACAACCCAGTTCCCGAATATGATGTCGTACCAATATTCAAGCCGTGTAATATTGCCGATTTAGTCCATGCGGGAATAAATACTGGTGGTAATAATTCGGCTGGGGTATTGTTATATAATGCTAAAACACCCGAATGATTACTAACTATATTGGCATGACCTAAAATCGCAGTTGGAGCACCCCCGCCAGATAAAGATATTCCACCAAATAAACCAGCGCCTACAGTTGAATCAATGGTTAATTTTGTTTCTGGCGTTGTGGTGCCCACTCCAACATTCCCACCCATTAAAGCTATAGTATTATTATTTGTAATTGTGGCCGGATTAGTCGAGGAAACATTTATGCCAAAAGAGTAATTACCATCAACTTGCATCTGATACCCGAAGGCAGTCGCATTATTACCAGTGGTGGTGTTGGCGTAGCCCCCAATAAAAGAATTTAAACCATCCGCGAAATTATATTGACCGCCACCGATAAACGAGCGCGATGCGGAATTTGTTATTTGATTATTTGAACCGCCTCCGATAAATGAATTCGAAGAAGTAACAATATTATAAGTGCCTGCGACCACACCTGAATGTTGCCCGGCAATAACATTGCTCATGCCCCCACCAATAAATGATGAAGGTTTCCCCCATCACGAATTTCGTTATAATAACCGCCTCCAACAAAAGACGATGTTGCAACTACTACATTTGAATAACCACCGCCAATAAAAGAATCCGGGTTAATTTGTATACTACTGTTATCCGAAAATACAAAAGAGTTTTTCGTGCCGACAAATAACATGCTTCCGACTCCGCCAGCCGACAAAGAGCGATTGGTATTATCCCAAATAAATGAAGATGAACCTGATATCACATTGGTGTCGGTCCAAAAAGTAACCATGCCGGTCGAACCCGAACCGGTGACATTGCCGGTTGCCAATCCAAGAGAAGTTGTGGCAACCCAAGATAAATTACCCGAAGCATCGGTGGTAAATAGCGTACCGGAAGCTCCGTTGGCGGAAGGCCATGAGTATTGAACATTGTTAATTTTCGTTAAATTGCCGGTCGAATTAACTTGAAACTGACCACCACTACCAATTGTTAATAATGATGCCGGCGATGTTGTGCCAATACCGACATTCCCACCCATAAGGGCGATGGTATTGGGGGTGTTCATAGTTACTGCCGTTGAACTAACATTAACACCAAAAGAATAAATTCGCTGTTGGCTGTCAATGCTATAACCAAAAAGATGTGAATAATCTCCTTTAATAATATGAGATTGGCCAAACGCGCTGGAATATGTTGAAGTGACATTATTAAAACCACCGGTAACTAAGAATACTTTGCAGTATTATACAATTGATTATTTGTGCCAAAAACCGCATTATATTCGGCATAAGAACCAAAACTGAATATTTATACTATTTCCAAGCCAGCAACGATTGAATAATATCCATTAGCAGTATTCATTGTCCCAAATACTGCATTACCCGCACCGGCATCTTCATTTGATGATCCGGCAATAAAAGACGCTTCACCTAATGCCAAGTTTTCCATTCCGAAAACTGCTGAATAATCACCAATATTTGCATCATCCCAATCATCTCCTGTAACGCGCCCCGCTCTGAATGCCGCTTTTTCCGGATACCACATCATTCTGGTGCCAGCACCGGAAACACCCAAGCTATCCTCATTGTCAAAAATACCCTCGGCAATTATGTCCCCGGTACCGCCGACATAAAATTGCGCCAACGGATCAGTACTATCAACGGCAATTTTTCCGTCTTCATCCATATACAATATGCCGGTACCCGCGTTATTGAACATGCCAAAAGAAGCGTCGCTGTTAATATTAAAATCAACATAATTTGCAGAGTCATAACCCAATCTTAAGGCCTTGCCGGATTCATACAATGAAGTCGGGGTCATAACCGGCGAAGAAAGCCATGCGTCACCATTGTCATCGGTATAAGAATTCGTGGCTACATCTTTATACACATCATAATTATATGGATGCGAAGTATCGTATTTCAAAATTCGATAACCACTGGCCCCAGATACAGCGTCCCATGTCCAGGAAAGGTCGTATTTACCAGCTGAACCATTGTCTGTCCAATCGCTCGCAAGGTCATCATATGATGATGAATAAACTCTGCCCGCAGATGTGTCTTTGAAAGCATACACTCGCATGTTGTGTGAATAACTGTTCGCCGTATAATATTTTTTTGACGCGTAATTAGGAGTAACCTGAACATTTGACGGGGTGCCAATTGTAATTTCAGCGCTCGCGCCGGTTACTACATGAATTTTCCCGGCTGGCGTGGTTGTGTTTATACCTAATCTCCCCGCAGAATTATCCCAAACAAAAGTTGTGGTCGCGCCGAACGCGCCGGAATCATTAAATTGGATTTCGCCGTCATTGCCAGCGGGCGACGTAGTAGCGGATGAAGTGATATAGCCAGCGTCGTTATACCATTGTGAAACTGTATTAGTCGCGAAATGAGCGACAGTTAGGGAACCACTTGCTGTTGTCCAAACCGGGTCAGTTTCGGTATAGCTGGTTAAATATCCAGCGTCGTTAGTAAATAAAGAAATGCTTGTTGTAGGACTCCAGATACCGGATGTTACATAGGCGAACCCGGTCCAGCCGGATGAATTTTGTCCGGTGCCACCGTAAGTGTTTGCTACTACCGTCCCCTGCCACGTACCGCTTGCCACTGTACCGAAATATGAATTGCCGATTACCCGCAATATATTTGTTGTGGTGGCATTTGTGAACACCGCGGTTGTGGCGGTGTCTGTTCCGATGGCGCCAGGCGAAGCCCAAGTTTGACCCTGAAGCTGGCCGGAGTTATTCGAGTATGTTGAAGTGGAGGCGTAAAAAGAAACTGGGACTGCGCCAAGTTTTTTGCGGGGTAATAATGTCTCGTAACTCGGGGTGCTCGTTCCTCCAACTTGAACTTCCAAATACAAAGTTTGATTAAAATCAACGCCGTCAAAATCTTCAAGCGAACCTAATAGCACGCTGAACAAACTTGAAGTGACGGTAATTTTATTTGAACTTTCATATGTCTCAGTCCAAACCGGAGAGGTGCAATTATCGGGGGCTGAACAAAGTTGAAATTTAAAATTATAATCGCCGTTCGGAGCCGGCTGGCCAACAGCATTCATTAATTTACCTTGATAATTAATTTGAGGGTTAAAAGCGGATTTTGCCGGAGATACCAAAAAAAGCAACGCAAAAAATACGGTCGCTAGCGCAATGAATTTAGCCTTTTTCCAATTTAACATAAACATGTTGCCTTTTTATTGGCCGGCTTGTTTTTTACATTATTATTATATCACATTTTTGTGTTATTTTCGATATTATTTATAAGTTATCCACAATTTGATTACAATTTATTAAGATGCTTTTTAGGGATAAAAAAACCCGCCGATGGAATATCGGCGGGCGGGAGTTGAAAGAGCGGAAAGAGCGGGGGTGGGGCGGGATTGGTTAGAGGTCGCGGACGCAACGGATAGCCCCGTTATAGGTGTAATCACCAAGATGGATTGAAGCGTAATCAAAATCAATCATCCAAGCATTATAATCATCGGCGACTGAATATGACCAATATTGAATATCGGCGCTACATTCACCGCCAAGGTCAGATAGCCAGTAGCAGTTGTTCGGCTCCGCCGGGCCTGAACCCTGTGGACACGGCTCGAAGCAGTCAATCTCATCAAAACAACTAACGGTCGAACAACTATCGGTGACCGCGCACTCACCGCCTGTTTCTGTGTTGGAACAGTCTCTGACGAGAGTTCGAAGCTCAGAAATAGCGGGCATGCGCCAGTCATCATAACCGTAGACGACAAGGTTCAAACAATAATTCTTGGCTACTGACCAAAGAATTTTGTAATTCTTTGGCATATTTTCCCACGCCAGGTTAGTGGCGTAATCAAAATACATGCCACCGCCGATATTGATGTTGTATGGGGCTTCGTCATCGTCGTTGACAATTCCATCGCCGTCAATATCTGTATCTTCGGCGTTAACCGTGCCGTCGTGATCATTATCAAGACATTGGTCGGGGTCGGGAAGTTCCACAACCTCACCCGCTTGGTAATATATATAGTCGGCCAAATTATCGACGCATCCATCAATCGGATTAAGAGCGGACTCAGCCTCGCGCAGATATTCTTTGTACTCCGAAGAGATAATCTCATCGTTTTCCAATTGGGAACGAATATCATTAATCATCTCTCGGAGATGCTCATCCACTTCGGACGAATCACCTGCCATGAGTTCTGCGGTCTTCGCGACAACACAAGACAAAGCAACAATGTATTGATTGTCCGGTGAATTCAGCCCGGCCAAATCCATGCTTGTGCCATTGCCCTGCAAGGAACCAAGCGGATGGACGATACCTATCTCTTCAAAAAGCTTGTTCTCGGCGTATGCTATTGCGTTCGCAATTGTTTCGCCTTCAGCCATTCTTTTTAGAACAAGGCCCGAGCTCATATGGGTAAACACATTCAGAATGACTTCGTGTTGGCTTTCATCCGATATGTCGTAAACTGCTCGCAAGGTTATAGGCGAATGCGAATCTGACAAGCGGTCGGCCACTTCATTGAAGTATACTCCGCTACAGGCAAACTCACTTGGGCCGTCAGATTGAACAGTCGTGCTAAAAGCGCCGAAATCATCCTCGGAAACGGTTTGATAATCAAGCCCGATTGCTTCTCCGTCAGAATCAAGCATTGAAATGGCGAGCGTGCTTCCCGTAAGAAAAGGACCCTTCTGCATTGCGCCGGAAATGATGATTGAATCATCGTCTTCGGTATCGGTATCAGTGATGCGAACCGGGGCGCTTTTACCGCATGCGGTAAAAAAAATAGTTGCAAAAAGAATCACCGGAACTATCATTATTTTTTTCATGAACTACTCCTTTTTTCGGGAATGCTTTATCCCCCACGAACGCCTCTTGGGGACGCACAGTATTGTGTCGGTTTTTTTAATATTTTCAACGAGCTATCATTATCATTCTAGGCGCAGAAAAAAAATTATATTTTTTACTTCGCTTAGAATAATAAAAATACGAATTTTTTAATATATTAAAATACCATTTTTAGCGAATTAAGTCAATAGTTAACGATAAAAAAACCCGCCGATGGAATATCGGCGGGCGGGAGTTGAAAGAGCGGAAAGAGCGGGGTGTGAGGCGGGATGGTTAGAGGTCGCGGACGCAGCGGACGATTGCCGGCTGATCTTCTGGCCAACAATCCGTTCTGGCAAAAGAAAATGTGACTGCCGACCGGCTATCTTCACCGCACCGACTCAACGACCAATAACGGGCACAAACGCCGGAAAAAGCATCCGGCCAATAGCAGCCGTTCGGACCGGTACCAGCCTCGATCAGACACGAAGGTTCGTCGCAACCGACCACGAGTGTGCGCAGTTCATCGATGGTGGGAAGGCGCCAATCTTCGTAAATGCCCTCCTCCCCTACGACCCGAAGATCCTCGCAGTGTTTCTCTGCTTCCGCCCAAATGGCAGTGCTGTAACTGCTTTCGTGCGACGGAACCAGTTCCCAAACCAGCGAATTCTCGATATCGAAGTACAGGGCGTTGAAGACGTACGACTCGAAACCATCATCTCCGTCTCCCGCCTCAAAGTTGGCGCTCGACTGGCATCCAAGAATGGCGAGCGTGAACACCACACAGAAAACAATCGACTTGAACGACATTTCGTCCTCCTTTTTTCCTAAATCAGCCTCTTAAGACTGATTTTGTTACATTTTAATATTTTTAATGAACCTTAAATTATCATGACAATAACATCATAATATAGCATATTTTTAGATTTTTGTCAAGAGTATGCCCAAATAATTTGGCTAATATATAACAAAAAACGCCGAAAAAAGCGTTTTTTATATTCTTCAAAACCAATTATGATTCATCCATAGCTGTTTCATCTGGCGAAGACGAGGCTTCTACAGAAGGCGTGGTTGTCGGTGGGTCTATGGATGGAGTACTTGTTGGTGGAGTTGAGATAGATGTATCAATTGGAGGTGTGGTGGTGGGAGAATCAACCAAAGGTGTTGTAGTTGGTGTATCATCAATAGGCGGAGTTGGTGTGGGTTCATAAATTATTTCATCCTGAATATTTATTTTTCTTTTTGCAATCACAAGCCAATCAAATGTTGATGCACTTGTTCCACTATTTAATTCCTTTATTGTGAAGCCGGCAGATGATTTTTCGCTGACAAATATTCCATTGCAATCACCGGAAGTTAAGGCTGGGATAACTTTTATTTCTTGCGTCTCATCAATCAACCACTGTGTATCGGTGGCAAAGTTAATTATTGCTTCACCGTTTATGAGTTCGGCGGAGCCGGACAGCGTAATCTCCGCCGATTCAGAAGTCATGCCGTAGATATTCTTTTCAGTTCCTTCAGCGGTGATGACTTTGGTGATTAAGAGGCCGTATTCATCTATGGTCCATTTGTTGTTGGTTGATATTATTGATTTGACATTGGTGATGGAGAAATTGTTGAGACTAAGGTTGCTATCACTGTTGTAGGTGATAGATCCTTCGCTCGTAGTTTCAATATTCATGAGTTCAGGGTCAACCGATAGGTCAACACCGGCACTTGAAGCGACATAGTAAACTTGTTGTTCAAGATTGGAGACAGCTTGGGTTTTGTTGTAGACCCAACCGGTTCTGATAAGGGTCATTATCTTACCATTGGTTGATTCCATGGAATTATCAAGAGCAATACCGATAATGCCGACCACTTTTCTGGAGTTGTCGAGAATCGGGTCATATTTCATGGCATAGCCAGGAGTGCTCGCCGATACAAGGAGGTCGCCTCTTTGTATTGCGCCGTTTTCTTCACTGAATTTGACCGGTACCCTTCCAACCATGGCAAGAGGAGCGGTTTGGTCGGTTTTGCCGTTGCCGACAATGATGGTTGGGTTCGTGGAGATAACGCCGGCCACAGTCGGTTCGTATGCTTGATTTGATTTTTGGTATCTGTCGGGTGAGGCCGGGTCAACCATCATCACATCCCCTGCTTCCACGGTTTCCGTGGGGTTTATATCTACTTTTTCTGCCAGGTCACCCGGGTTGGTGGATGTGCCGAGGACGGCGGAAGCGGCATACATGTTGCCGGAGGAATGAACATCGCCGTTTGATGAGACGCTAAAGACCGGATTGTTGTTGGAACGGAGAGATAATATGTATTTGTCGGTTGATGTGGTATCAAAGTTAAGAGCGTTAAAGATGAAAGCGCGGGAGTCGGGGGTGGATGAGACGGAAGATTCAAAATCAACGGTGTTGGAAAAAGATATTTTGTGAGTTGAGGTGGAGTCTGAAGGTAATATGAAGGACAGATTGCCATAGGTGGTCAGGTTGTATGGGGTGGAAGATGAGCCAAAGGCCATGTTTAGAGTGGTGGTGTTAATGAATATGGACTCGGTGATGGGGTCGAGGATATTCTGCTGGGCTTTGGCGACTTCGATGAGGAAAGCAGTGAGTTTGGGATAGTCAACCGAATAGTAGCCCCAATCTTCGCTATATTCAACTACTTCTGGTAAAATTGGTAAAACTTCTTGCGCTATTACGCCAATCTGCCGATCTGACGGCGCACCCATCATTTCCGGATTAGATAAATCCCAATTAAAAAATACGCCACGTAATTGTTTGACTGCATTTAAAACATCAATCTCGTCTGCGATACTCTCTTCATTTATTTTTAAATTATCATCGGAGCTACCACAGGCAGTTGATTGATAGGCAACTTCTCGGGTTGTTGGATTTATACAAACATAATTTGTCGCTGCAGGCACACTGCCATATATTCCCGGAAAAAATACCCTGCCATTACCATTACCTAATTGACCCAAATAAATTGAATTACTTGTACTTGCAACTGCACTATAGCCTAAAGCTGTCGAATATTCGACGCCATTAAGAATATCTGTCGCGTAGCCAATCAATGTATTGCCATTCTCGGTGCTAAATATCACATCATTTCCAGACTGGCTACCAATGGCTACATTGTAACTGCCCGAAGTTAAATTTGACAACGCACTTGACCCCAAGGCAGTATTGTTCACTCCGTTTGAGCTGTCTTCAAGCGCAGAATAACCCACAGCCACATTACTACCACCAATGGCGATATCATTAGTAGCCAAAGCGCGATAACCAAGTGCTGTATTATATGAGCCTGTGTCGTTCAATTCCAAAGCTTCATAACCAATCGCGACATTGCCATCACCTGTAGTATTATAACGCAAAGCATATGCACCAATAGCAACACTATCGCTAGTTTCCGTATTCAATAATGATTCTCGACCGATAGCAATATTGTAATTTATTGTTGGGGTGCCGGAGGCATTACTCATCGAGCCTCTGCCGATAGCCACATTATCTGTTGCCGTGGAAACTGATAAATATCTTAATGCTTCATAGCCAATTGCCACATTATAATACATGGTTGTGCCAACCGCATCGCGCATAACATGCTGTCCTATTGCCGTATTATTGGTAATAGTTGTACCGGAAATACTTGAAAGAGAATAAGGTCCGACTCCAACATTGTATGAGCCACTTGTAATTCCATATAAAGCGTTATACCCAAGAGCAGTGTTGTCACTGCCCGATGTCAAAGAATATAACGATTGGACACCAACACCAACATTGCGCGCACCGCTTCTACTCCCATATAATGCTTGATAACCCAAAGCTGTATTATTTGAATTTGTGGTTGTAGCCAAAGCTTCGAAACCAACGGCTGTATTGTAATTACCTGTAGAGTTGGCATAAAGTCCATAATATCCTAGGGCAACATTACCTTCACCGGTCGTGTTATTTCTCATCGCAGCGTAGCCAACGGCGGTACTGGAATTACTTTGTGTGGAATACATGGTGTGTCGACCAATCGCTACGTTTCCAATAATACCGCCTCCGTTTTCATAAAAATTATTTATACCAATACCGACATTATATGCTCCAGTGGTAATGCTTCTGCCAGCGTTATAACCAACTGCAACATTCGCGCCATCGCCAGATGTGATATTCATCAATGCATTGCCACCAATACCGGTATTGTAATCTGAAATGGCATTTGTATTTGCGGATCCTAAGCCTGCATAAAAATTCGTTGTTCCGCCCACTGAATGAATAAAACGGCTACTATTCATATATATTATTCCTGAATCTGTGGTAGTGTCGGTTGATGGAATATTAATACTGCCGTTAACATCTAAAGTTTTTGATGGTGATATGTTGTTGATACCAACATTACCCAAATCCTGCAAAATCGATATTGTTTCCGTAGCCGTTCCGCTCGGACCGCTAAAAATTCCAAATCGGTCCGCGCCGGTTGTGGTAAGCGACCATGTGCTTGTACCAATATTTGCCGTGCCGGTCCACAACTCATTCCAACGCTTGGAAGAATCACCCAATGTGTAAGTCAAATTAGTTTCCGGTAAAATAGAACGCTGTGATGAAGTGCCGGCAACCACAAAAGTGAACCCTGATAAAGGACTACTTGTGGCAATGCCAAAACGATAGGTTGAAGTGCCGAAATAAGTAATCGCGCCTCCAACTCCACCAGTAATGGAAACACTCGGTTGAGATATATTGTTGGTAAAAAGCACAAGACCACCCGTTTCATTCCCGGCTCCGCTGGCAAGTGCTGCCAATTGATAGCCATTTGTGGATCCATACAAAACAATGCCATTATTCCCCGGAACAGCAACAGACAATACTGTTTCCGGTGTTGATGTGCCAATACCCACATTACCGCCGGTTAAATAAGAATTGCCTTTTGCAACTAAAGACACTTTTTCCACGTCATTTTGTAATAGAGATAGTTTACCTGACTGATAGCTGTCGGAATCTAAAATAAGAAACAATTTTGAAGCCACTTTACCTACATCATTACTTAAAAAAATTCCATCTCCACTTATATTCGTACGCATATGCAGTCTCCCCAAGGGAGTCGTTGTCCCAATACCCAATCGATTATCCATTCCGTCCCAATACATACCATCACCATCATAAGACAAAGTGGTACTGCTATTCCAAAGTGTAACAAAACCGGCGGAACCCTCGCCATCAATTAACCCGAGTGAACTTGTCGCCTCCCAAGACAAATTACCCGAACCGTCATTTTGTAAAATCGTGCCAACTCCCCCTTGAGACGACGGCCAAGACATGGGCACGTCATTTATTCTTGTAATATCCCCGTCACTGCTTATTGCAAATTCCAAATCTGAACCAACAGTAAAACGTGAAATAGTAGATGGAATAGTGGAAGTACCAATATGAAAACCATAAAGCGAAGCGGAACCTCCGGCAGAAAACATCGCGGTTGGCCCCCAGTAATCTGAGCGATACAATGCCAAAACTCCGGTATATGTGCCCCCGCTATTATAATTTCCAAGAGCAACAGTAGTGCTATTACCGCCAAAAATTCCAATTCCTTCAGAACCGCCACTACCGACAGTCGCGTCTATTGTTAATTTTAACGGCGGACTCGTTGTGCCGATGCCGACATTACCACCCATTAGAGCAATAGTGTTGGCTTGCGCGAGAGTCGCGACAGTTGACGAAACATTCACACCAAATGAATAATTACCGCTAACTATTATATTATTGCCAAGAGCAAAATTATTACTTGAAGACAATGTGGTGGTAACATTTTGACCAAGCGCAACTGAATTGTTACCTAATGCATTCGCGTTTTGACCAAAAGCAAGTGTGGCCGTGCCTGAAGCTATGGAATAATACCCACCAGCAAAAGCGCGATTACCACTTGCTACTGTTCGTTCGCCTATGGAAAATGAACCATAATGTCCGCTTGAAGTTGTATATAAACCGATAGAAGAACCAACGTAACCTGAAGCAACAGCTCCATAACCCGACGCAAAAGACGAGGCATTTGAAGCTACTGTATCTGCACCAACAGCCATTGAGCCGGCTCCGCTCGCAATAGTGTTAGCGCCAAAAGCGACGGAACCATGTCCGATATTAAATTCGTTCCACTGAGTACCGTCGATTATGCCAGCTCTAAAAGCCGCGCCATACGGATACCAAATCATTCGAGTGCCGGCGCCTGCTGTGGTAAGAATAGTTCCACTACCATAGGTTCCTGTTGCGATAATACCGCCGTCGTTTCCAATAGTTAAAGCGAATTCAGGATTTGAATTATTTATACCTAACTTGCCGGTTGTGTTATTCCAATAAAGTGAACTTGAGGATGAAAGTGAATTTGTGCCGGACCAAAAAGCTATTTCGGTTGATGTGCCGGAACCTGTAACAGTACCAGCGCCCAAACCAAGTGAACTGGTGCTCATCCAGGTAGCTCCTGTGCCGGTTGACATCAAAATCTGGCCGTAAGTGCCGGAAGCCATAGTATCCCCCACTCTGATTGTGCCTGTAACCGCCAAATCACCAGCGACTGTCAATCGATATTGTGGCGAAGTTGTACCAATGCCGACATTCCCACCCATAAGAGCAATAGTATTTGCTTGCGAGAGCACAGGGGAAGCTGAAGCCCCAACATTTACGCCAAATGAATAATCACCGGATACTGTCATGCTATTGCCAAATACTGTGGAAATATAACCACTGGCGGTCGTACCATTACCAAAAGCTGTCGCCGTCATGCCACTGGCCACAGTGGTGTTGCCAAAAGCGGTTGAATAATTACCACTGGCAATTGTGGCTATGTTAAAAGCGGCCGAGCTTTGACCGGAAGCTTCTGTCCACGAGCCAAAAGCGGCGGACCCATAATCACCGCTCGCAATTGAACCGGTTCCGAAGGCGGTTGACCCGTGGTCACCGCTCGCTTCGGTGTCTTCTCCAAAAGCAACGGAATAAGTCCCGATATTCGCATCATTCCATTGTGTGCTATCTACATTACCCGCTCTAAACGCGGCTTTACGTGGGTACCAAATCATGCGGGTACCAGCACCGGAATAAGACAAAGTTTCACCCGCATTAAAAGTACCCGTGGAATAAATTCCACCGTCAATTGTTAATTTGAATAATGGAGAAGTTGTGCCAACACCAACATTGCCACCCATTAAAGCAATGGTACTCGCTTGGGATAATGTGGCACCGGTTGTGGAAACATTAACACCAAAAGAATAGTCGCCGGATACTGTCATTGAACGGCCAAGGGCAAACGCCCCATCACCGCTTGCCGTATTAAGAGCGCCTATTGCCGTGGCGGAATTTCCACCGCTTGCGACTACACCAGTACCAATAGCAATGTCACCATATCCGCTGGCTCTTGAACCGTTCCCCATGGCTACGGAATATTCTCCGATGTTCGCGTCATTCCACTGCGTTCCATTTACATAACCGGCTCTGAATGCGGCTTTACGCGGGTACCAAATCATGCGGGTGCCGGCGCCAGCGGTAGAAAGAGTCGCGCCGGACCCAACTGTGCCGGTTGCGATAATACCCCCGTCATTTCCAATAGTTAAAGCGAATTCCGGAGTTGCATTGTTAATACCAAGTCTGCCATTCGTGTTATTCCAATAAAGTGAACTTGAGGATGAAAGTGAATTTGTGCCGGACCAAAAAGCGACTTCAGTTGATGTGCCGGAACCTGTGACGCCTCCCCCGCCCAAACCAAGTGAACTGGTACTCATCCAAACCGCTCCCGTGCCGGTTGACATTAGAAGTTGGCCATAAGTGCCCGGGGTCATAGCATTCCCCACTCTTATTGTGCCAGTAACGGCGAAATCTCCGGAAACGGTTAACCTATAGGCCGGAGTCGTAGTCCCCACGCCAACATTGCCACCCATAAGAGCAACTGTGTTAGCTTGAGATAAGGTATATGAATTTGAACCGTGGGCATTAACCCCAAAAGAATAATTACCGGACACTGTCAAATTTCGACCAAAAGCAACTGAATTAATTCCGCTCGCCACACTATTTAAACCGGCGCCGATAAATGAATATTGGCCGGTTGATGTGTTGTAGGCCCCGAAAATCGCGGAATACAGGCCACCTGAATTTACATTATTGTCGCCGGATATAAAAGCGTAATCTCCGCCCGTGTTAATGTTGTCAGAACCAAATACTGCTGAATAATTACCGCTTGAATCATTATTATAACCGCCGACAAAAGATGAATTTCCGCTTGAGGTACTGTTATTGCCAATCGCCACGCTGAACAAACCGGTCGCTCTAGTATTTCCACCGATAGCGACCGCATAATTACCGGTTGACCTGGTTTGATAACCAATGGCGACGGAAGATAAATTTTCCGCTGATGCAAGATTGCCGAGCGCGATTGAACTATTACCATACGCGTGCGCGCCAGAACCCATAGCAATGGAAGAATTACCGGATGATACCGGAGAAGAACCGCCGATAGCTACGGCAAAATTATTTGTTGCTTGCGCGTATTGCCCCATGGCAATTGAATTTGTGCCGGTAGCCTGACTATAAAGGCCCTGCACAAAAGACCTTGAACCTGATAGAAAAGTATAATTATCACCCACAGACAAGGAACCGAGTAAGTTATCCCAAACAAGAGTATTAGTCGCGCCAAATGCGCCATTATCATTAAATTGCACTTGCCCATTTATGCCGGCGGGTGAAGTGGTGGTGTATGAAGTAAGATAACCGGCGTCATTAGACCATTGTGAAACAGTATTGGTGGCAAAATGCGCGGTAGTCAAAGTGCCACTTGCCGTCATCCAGATCGGGTCGGTTTCGGTAAACGAACCACCTCCCGAGCCCATGGCAAGCCAGCTTGAAGTGGCATAATATTCAAATTGATGATTGTCAATATTATATACAAGCAAACTTTCCGGTGGAGTTAAAATCGCGTTTCTCTGCGTGGTTGTTAATCTTGGCAAAAGCACGCCTCGATTGGTGGACGAAACTTCAAAAGCAACATTGGTGTTTATTGCAGAAGCCAAACCGACACCCACTTGGCCGGAATTAGAAACCATGAATGTGGTGGTTGATAAATCATTGCTGGAAATATTTATTAAATCACCGGTACCATATTGAGTGCCCCAAAGCAAAGGCGAAGTTGTGGCGAACTGGGCTTGGATGCCCGTTTGAAAATATTGAACACCCGGTACGCAAGTACAAGTGGCAAGAGTAGCTCCCAAATCAGAGCATGAACCGGCGCCGGTAACGCAATTCATTGTGCCGGGAACATTATTACCGCCAAGAGTCGCCGTGCAACTGGCCCCATCCGCGGTTTCGCAAGTATTATTAGTGTCGCAATCCCATCTATTATCTTGACAAACATCGCAATTAGAAGATCCGGAATCAGTAGCCCATTTTGTTCCAATACATTCTGTTTTTCTGTAGGCACTGTTGCAAGTAGCGTCCGGACTGCACCAAAAAGAACCCGTGTTGTCGCAACGCGGAACGCTCGCATCAAAAGCATCGCAATCAACCACATAACCACCGTATGTTCCCCCACCAGTGTTAACGGTTGTATTACCCGCGGGTACCAAACCAACTAAAGTCGTCATGTCATACCAATGCGCCACTCCACTGTTCAAACCGCACATCACTTCGCCCGGATTACCAATTTGACCGTTGTATGTGGTCGGACATTGATTTGGATTTGGCTTCCAATTTGTGGCGCTTGCCGAATTTGCAAAAACAACAAAAATTCCAAATACAAACACAAAAATCATCATTGATTTTATGCTCGCACGAATTTTAAATTGTTTTTCAAATTTTTCCATAATATTTTATTTGCAACAGCTTATGGCGCGAGTGTTATTGCATCCGGTAAGCCAACCTTGGCCTCCGCCGTCGCTGTCATATGCCCAAAGCGCGCCCAAATATGTCATTGATGTTGTTGTGTAGCCACCACAATCATTGGAATATGCGGTGTAACCGGGCGGACCTTCGGCAATCCAACTTTGGGGTAAACCGGCAAACTTGGCAATCGAATGAGTTCGAATAAAAGTTATTATTTCACCGCTAAAACAAAGATGATAGTCGGGGAAATAATAATTACAAATATCGTTCGCCGCTTGATAGCCTTTTAATGTGCCCGTAGAAAAGCTTCCGCTGAAAGTGCTTATCGGCGTGGAAGTAACATCGCTAACCAATGTCACCAAACCGGCTGACGGGTCAAAACAATTTTCTCCATTTGCATCGCAATAATAATTGGCTCCGATTTTGCCGGCCACTTTGAGATTAAGCGAACTTGTAGCCGTGGTGGTATTAACAAAAACTTGATTATTAAAAACAGTAGACGAATTAAATGTTGTGGTATTGGCAAAAGTATTTTGGCCGGTGAATGTTTGGTCTTGATTGAGATAAGCAATGGTTGAAGAATCCATTAAATCGGCGGAAGAAAATGAAAGAGTGGTGGTCGTGACCGCGGTTAAACGGCCGTAGGCATCAACCGTGAAAACGACCATTTCAGTTGACGAGCCATATGTGCCCGCCATTACAGTTGTGGTCGCCAAACGCAATCCGGAAGCGGATTTGAAAAGTGTGTTTCCGTCAAGTTCAATGGAAAATTGATTGCCGGTGAGCTCCAAACCTTCTCCATCGGCCGAATATGTAATCGAACCACCGGCACCCATAGCCATCCAGCTTGAAGTGGCATAATATTCAAATTGATTATTATCTATATTATAAATCAAAAGACCTTCAGGAGGTGTCGCGATGCCGTCTCTTTGGACGGTGGTTAGTCGCGTGAAAAGAACACCTCTGCTTGTGGAAGAAACTTCAAGAGCGGCGGCGGCATGAACCGAGGTGAGACCGATGCCGACTTGGCCGGAATTGGAAACAAGAAAAGTGGAAGTTGTTAAATCATTTTGTGAAATATTTATCAAATCCCCTCCTCCATATTGCGTGCCCCAAAGAAACGGGCTCGCGGTGGCAAACTGCGCTTCAACGCCGGTAACAAAATTTTGGGGTGAAACAACGCAAACGCAGGAAGCGTTCCACACTCCGTTCAAACCACCGAGGGAACATGAACCGCCGATTGTGGTTTCACAACCGGTTCCCGCGCCGGGAGTAGAACCGTCACAATCCACATAACCACTATCGCACTGGCAGGTGCATGAAGCGCCAATATTATTATTCGCTCCCGCGGAACAACTTGTCACACCTGTTTGCACTTCGCAAACAGTCGGAGTGGCGTCGCAATCCTGATAACCGGAAACGCAGTCCGCTCCGCAAAGAGCCGAACCAAAAACTCCGCCGGTACATTCGGTTACTTTGTGATTTGTGCCGTAGCATGTTTCGTTGCGGTTGCACCACATGGCCCCATTGTTATCGCAAAAAGGAGCTGACGCATCTTGGGTGGCATAACAATTTAACAAATACCCGCCACTCGGATGCGAAGCGCTGTATTGAACATTTGAAGTGGTTGAAGCGGACGGCGCGCTGATACCCGCAGTTGAATAACATTGGGCGATACCGGAACTGTCTCCGCAAATATTATCCGGCACGCAATTCTGACCCGGAAAAAATACCGGGTCACTTGAAGGACAAGTTGAAGGATTTGTCACCCAATATGAAGCAGATTTGGCGGAAATCGCGAACAACAAACCGCCAGTAATGACTGCGAATAATATTATTAATTGTAGTCGCGTTCTTATCATAAATTATTTACAACAAGCAATTGGTTTGGTGACTGAACAATTAACGAGCCAACCCATACCGCCTCCGTTTGAAACAAATTGCCAAAAAGCGCCAAGCATTGTATCGCTTGAATTAGTCCAGCCATTGCAATCATTGGAATTGGCGGTGTAACCCGGCGGGCCTTCGGCAATCCAGGCAGTGCCGGCAAAAAATGAAATATCTTGACTTTGAATAAAACCGATCACTTCATCGGTTCTGCAAAAATGACTGCCGGCTAATCGCGCTTTACACATATCATTCGCTGCCTGATAACCAATCAAAGTTCCTGTCGCGAATGAACCGTTGTATGACGCGGTCGTCGTAACCAATTGAGTCGGACCGGTTGACCACCCCGTAGACGGGTCAAAACAATTACTACCATCCTCATCGCAATACAAACTTGATTGCACGCTTCCCGAGGCGGTGATATCACCCGATGAATAAAGATTGGTTGTCGTCACTCCGCTAAAATTAAAATTACCATCATCATCTGATACTGGAATATATGCCGTGTTAGTCGGGGTTTGGCTTGGGGCAAAACCGTCCAAATATTTCGCGTTAAAAGCGTACGGAGCGGATGTAATTCTTTTTCTTGGAGTCAAAATTTCTGACTCAACTTGAACCTCCAAATACATATCTGAATTGTCTTTGAAAATTGATGGGTCCATTGCATTGGTTCCGCTCTCTCCAAAAATCACCGAGAACAATCCGGAATTCGGAGTAACACTGATTGACGTGGGCGACACCAAAGTACCGGAGGCGGTGTAAAGCAAAGTACCCCCGGACGACGCGTCATAAATTCTAAAATGCATGTTGAGTGAAGTGGTGGCCGAAGCTCCGCCCACCAAAATTTTGCCTTGATAAGTAACAACTGATGGCGGTGGAGCGGTGTTTGCTTTAATCGTAAAAACTGAAGCCATAAAAAATACGGCAAAAACAAACAATCCGAACAAGTAAAAAACTTTCGGTTTTCTTTGCCTAGCATTAATCTTAGTCGTTTCCGACCGATTATCCATAATCAATTTTTATTACATCTATATTATAACACTATATACATTAATATTGAATGTTTTTTTGCCAAGTTATCCACAGAAAATTAAAAACTCCGGCGCTAACCGGAGCCAAAAAAAAATTTTAATTTTTTTAGAGATTTTTATCAATCAATTCCGCCAATTTTTCCTTCTGTACTCCCCCGCTCAAAGTATCAACCACGTCACCGCCCTTAAAAATCATAAAAGAAGGGATGCTCATAATATTATACTTGCCGGCAGTTTCCGGATTTTCATCAACATTTAATTTTCCGATTTTTATTTTTTTGCCTTCATATTCTTTCGCCAACTCTTCCACAATCGGACCCATCATTTGGCAAGGCCCGCACCATGTAGCCCAAAAATCCACCAACACCGGATCGCTCGAAGCGAGCACTTCGGTGGAAAAATTGTCATCAGTAAAAGTATGCTCCATATAATATTAATTAAATATCAAAATTAAAATTAGTTCAGCACCAACTTCTTTTCTTTCTTTTCTTCTTTGTATGCTTCCAAAACATCTCCGACTTCAACTTTTAATTTGCCCTCATATTGCATTCCGCATTCAGTGCCATCCGGAACTTCCGGCGCCGATTGTTTGCCAATTTGCAATTGAGTAATTTTGCCGATGCCGATTGTTTCTTTTTTTCTGACCACTCTAACCTTAACATCTTTAATAATTTTCCCACTCTGAACTCGCCCACCCAAAATCATGGTATGTTTATCTGTCCTAAAAATATCGGATATTTTGATACTGCCAAGTTCGGTAATAATCAATTCCGGATTCAATATTTTTTCAAGCTCATCTTTCACAAAATCGAGCAAGTCATAAATTACTTTATATGATTTATAATTTGTATTTTTTCCGCGAATCATTTCTTCGGCGATTGAAGTGGGAGACACATTAAAACCAAAGAGGATTGCTTGGGTTGTTTCGGCAAGCAAAACATCGTCAGGGCTGACATTGCCAAGACCTTTACCCACCACTTTCACCGCCGCTTCGTCGTTTTTTATTTTTTCCAAAGACCCGATAATCGCCTCAAGCGAACCCAAAGTATCGGCTTTCACAATTACATTAAGATATTTTTTTTCTTCATCATGGCTTTCACCGCCGGTTGAAGTTACCGGTCTTTGCTCGGCGCCCGATTGTTGGGTTCTTTTGGCTTTCACATCAATATTTTGCGCGCCGGCCAATGAACCGACATCCAAAACATCACCGACTTGTGGCGCCACTTTAAAACCCAAAACTCTGACCGGGCAACTTGGGCCCGCTTCAAGAATTGATTCGCCTTTATAATTTTTCATTGCTCTAACTTTGCCATAAATCTCTCCGTTAACCACAAGCGGGTCATTCAAACGCAAAGTACCCGATTGCACAAGCAAAGTGGCAACCGGTCCTTCGCCTTTGTCCACGTGAGCTTCAATCACCATTCCGGCGGCGGCTCGATTGGGATTAGCACGAATTTCCGCGTCGTGCATATCGGCGATTAAAAGCAAAGTATCTAATAATTTATCAATATTAACATCTTGCTTTGCAGAAATTTCTACCATCGGCACATCGCCTCCCCATTCATCGCTAATCACTCCGTTTTGCGAGAGTTCGGTGCGCACGCGCGTTGGGTCGGCGCCTTCTTTGTCAATTTTATTTATGGCCACAAGAATCGGCAATTTTGCCGCCTTGGCAATATTTATCGCTTCAATGGTTTGCGGTTTTACTCCATCATCGGCCGCCACCACCAAGATGGCAATATCAGCCACTTTGGCTCCGCGACTGCGCATGACAGTAAAAGCTTCGTGGCCCGGAGTATCAATAAAAGTAATGGCGCGATTTTCTTTGCTTTTGGGATTAACCCAATTTACTTGATAAGCGCCAATATGTTGCGTGATTCCACCGGCTTCCGTAGCAACCACATCCGTACGCCTGACCGCGTCAAGCAATTTTGTTTTACCGTGGTCGACATGACCCATTACCACAATCACCGGCGAGCGCGGTTCGACTTTGTCTTTTAAAATAGATTCCAAAACAACGGCGTGTTCTTCCGACCTGTCTGTTTCTGGTTTTTCATCTTCTTGTTCGACTTTGAAACCCAAATCATTGGCCATAATAACCGCCGTGTCGTGGTCAAGATATTCATTTTGCGTGGCCAAAATTCCATTTTTCATTAACTCCAAAATCAATTTGTTAAGCGGGACATCAAGTACTGAAGCCAAATCTTTAACCGTAATCTTACCGGGAATTTTTACGGTCGCTCCACTTTGACGGCGCATTTCTTTTTCTAATTCTTTTTCTTTTTCTCTTTCCTTTTTTTCTCTTTCTTCCAAAATATATTTTATTCGGCGCCATTCTTTTTTGATTTGCTCACCCACTCGGTCGTCAATCTTCACCGCCCGCGCGCCAATATCAAAACCAAACTCAGGTAAAATGGAAAGGAGTTTTTGCGGATGAACCCTCAATTGTCTGGCCAAATCGGAAACATTCATGGTATTTATTCATTAATATAAAAAGTGTTAAAAAATTTAGTAAATTATACTTGTTTTTGCCGATTTAGTCAAATTATAGCGCCATGACCGTTGATATATGTTGACAAAATATACTACAATAGGTAGTATGTTGAACCATAAGGAGGTCTGTTCTTTTACAAAAGGGTGTACAGGACAAGGGTAAGGCACGAACCAAGGAGCGGAAAAATGAAAACACGCGTAAACCGGAGCGAAGAAGTGCGAAGGGCGATTATTCACGAGGAGCGGTCTTCCTCTCCTCCGAGCTTCCAGATGCAGAGCCGTGCGGGTGACAACCTGAACGACGGCAAGGTCATCGCGGAACTCGGGATGAATTCGCACATCATCGGTCCGGAAAAGAAAAAGGAGGACAATGGTTAAAGATGCAAAGCACAAGCTCTGTTCCACCACCGCATGAAAGAATCACGCCTTTTCTTGCAAAAGAAGCGCCCGAAGGACAGTGCTACATCTCCGGAAAACCAATCTGTTCAAAAGATCGGGTGGTAATGATTCCCGTGAACAAAGGGAAAAATCGCTGTCCGGCGAAACTTTCCGCTCTGTTTGAGGCGTTGGGAGTCACTTCCGAAGACGAGCAAGACCTGTTCTGCCAGAAATTCATCGCGCGTACGAGCGGTCAGCATCCCGAATTGCTGTGGTTCAAACTCTCGCGCCATGAAACTGCGCTTTTTTACATGCTTCTCACCAAAATCAACACCCTTTAAACGGAAGATGGCTTTCTTCTTCCGCAACCCCACCTCACCACCTCGTCCGAGGTGGTTATTTTTTTAAAAAATATCTGGTATGATTAATACAATCTGATAATTTCATATGAAAAAAATTTCGGACAATTATTTTTTGATTGACAAGCCGGCCGGTTGGACCAGTTTTGACGCGGTTAATGTTGTCCGAAAAATAGCACGTCAAAAAAATCCCGAAGAAAAAACCATTCGTGTCGGCCATGCCGGTACTCTCGACCCGTTTGCCACCGGTCTTTTGATCATCGGAGTCGGACGCGAAGCGACAAAAAAATTGGACGAATTCAAAAACTTGCCAAAAACATATTTGGCAACAATTCGACTTGGCGCTGTTTCAGACACCGATGACAGAGATGGTGTAATTACACATACAAAAAATCAAAATTCAAACCCGTCGCTCGTGAGCGACAGGTCAAAAATAGTAATTAAAAAAACACTCAAAAACTTTTTGGGCGAACAGGAACAAATTCCGCCGATGTATTCGGCAAAAAAAATAAACGGCAAAAAATTATATTCACTCGCCCGCCAAGGCAAAATCGTACACCGCGAACCGAGTAAGATTAATATTTATAACATAGAACTAATCGATTATGAATGGCCGAATCTGACCGTTAAAATCGACTGTTCAACCGGCACCTACATTCGCACGTTGGCGCGCGATATTGGCGAAGCGCTTGGCACGGGCGCTTATTGCGATCAATTGCGTCGAACAAAAATTGGGGACTACTCAGTGGAAAATGCTATTTTTCCGAATGATTTTCATATTTGACACGGACCCGTTTTTGTGGTATAATACAGAAGTTAATAATTATTGATTTTTAAGGAACAAATCGCAGAAGAAACGGAAAAAAACGCAAAAATCAGTGAAAGATTTGGCAAATAAGGAAATATGAAAGCTGACTTAATTAATATATCAAACCGTATAACCGCAATTTATTTTGCGACCGAAAGTCAGGTCGGTTAATTTTTGTGTTCAACTAAAACCCGCTTCTTTGGCGCGCGAACATCAGTTCGCCCGCGATTAGTTTCCCTTAAAAATCTTTGGGAAATTTTTTTATATGCAAAACATTATTTGGATTGTTATCGCCGTAATTTCTACCGGGCTTGGAGTCACCGCCGGTTATTTTTGGCGCAAGAAAACCGCCAAAGCAAAAGCTCATTCAATTGAAGCTAAGGCCGAAAAAATAATGGCCGAGGCCAAAACAAAATACCAAGAAACTATTTTGACGGCCAAAGAAAAAGCGGTGCAAATGCTTGAAGAAGCAAAGCGCGAAGAAAGAAAAATGCGCCAAGACCTGCAATCGGCGCAACAGCGTTTGGAAAAACGCGAAGGCATGTTTGACCAAAAACTTTTGGAATTCCAAGATAAGCAAACAAAACTCCAAGAGAAAATAGACCACATCAACAAAATTAAAACAGCGCTTGAAAAAATTCACGACCAAGAAATGGCCAAGCTTCAAAGCGTGGCCGAAATGACTCGTGAAGAAGCAAAAAAGGTTTTAATGGTCAAAGTCGAAGAAGAAAGCAAAACCGATTTAATGGGACGAATAATTAAATTGGAAAAAGAAAGCACCGAATCCTACGAAGACAAGGCCCGTGAAATTATTGTTTCAGCCATTCAGCGTTGCGCTTCATCGCACGCCGCCGAAACAACCTCAACCACGGTCGCTCTTCCAAACGAAGAAATGAAGGGACGCATCATCGGCAAAGAAGGACGAAACATCAAAGCGATTGAAAAACTGACCGGTTGCGAGCTTATTATTGACGAAACACCGGAAGTAATAACAGTATCCGGATTCTCCCCCATCCGAAGGCAAGTGGCAAAATTATCGCTCGAAAAATTAATGGAGGACGGCAGAATCCAACCGGCCCGAATCGAAGAATTTGTTGAAAAAGCCAAACAGGATTTGGCGCTCGACATCAAAAAGGCCGGCGAAGAAGCACTCTATAAAATGAGCATCACAGGCATTGACCCCAAATTGGTCGGCATTGTCGGTCGGCTCAAATACCGCACCTCATACGGCCAAAACATTTTGAACCATTCAATGGAAGTCGGATATTTATCGGGAATCATTGCCGCTGAATTGGGATTGGATTCAGCCAAAGCAAAAAAATGCGGATTCTTTCACGACATCGGAAAATCCGTTGACCAGGAAACTCAAGGGTCACACCCGGAAATCGGCTATGCCATCATGAAAAAGTTCAACATGGATGAGGACTTGGCCCAAGCCGCACTCACCCATCATTTGGATAAGCCGTACAATATTTATTCCGTGGTGGTGAAATCGGCCGACGCAATTTCGGGTGCCAGATTTGGAGCGCGCAAAGATTCATACGAACAATTCGTTGCCCGCTTGGAAGAACTAGAAAAAGTGGCCGGGGAATTTCCGGGCATAGAAAAAGTTTACGCTATTCAGGCCGGTCGCGAAGTTAGGATTTTTGTGAAACCGGGCGAAATTGATGATTATGCCGCTTACCAACTGGCAAAAGATATTGCCAGAAAAGTTGAGCAGGAATTGCAATATCCGGGTGAAATAAAAATTACATTAATTCGTGAAACCAGAGTGATTGAATACGCCAAATAAAAATAAAAAAAACCGCGGGAATTATTTCTGCGGTTTTTTATTTGTGTTGCTAAGATTATTTACCTTTTAATGCGTCTTTAAGCGCTTTCCCGGCCTTGCCCCGGCAACTTGTGCGGGACTACGGCTTGTTTTCTTTCTGAAAGATTTATCTTTTTTTTATTTACCTTTTAATGCGTCTTTAAGCGCTTTCCCGGCCTTGAATTTTGGGACGACAACTGAAGGAATCGTAATTTTTTCCGAAGGATTTTGTGGATTAACTCCAATGCGTCCGGCTCGTGTTTTTGCGCTAAACGCCCCAAAACCCGTTAAAACCACTTCTTCTCCTTTTTTTAAGGTATCGATAATTACATCAACCATTGTATTAATTGTATCCTCGGCGTCCTTTTTGGAAATGTTTAATTTTTCTGATAACACTTGCGCCAAGCTGGCTTTATTCATATGGTCACCCCCTTTCTTATTGGGATTAATTATTACATATAAAAGTATAACATATTTTGGCTATAAATAGGCAAAAGTTGTCCACAACGCTTAGCGTTGTAATAGGAACACTGAGCGTTGTAATAGGAACGCTGAGCGTTCCACAACACCTGCCTGCCTACCGACAAATAAAATCGTATATATAAATTGACGCGATAATAAAATTTTGATTTACTTTTTTAGATTGACATTTATTAAAAAATATGTTTAATATAACTAGTTCTTTTACAACAAGTGGGAGGGAAGATGGAGCAAGAAATCCTTCTGGATTCAATTCTCATCGATGATGAGAGCAGTCTTTCTTTTAAGGTAAAAACCGACCTTCTTCAGCGCATCTGCGAAGGGCAGTTGCTTTACGATATAATCGTGGGCAAAGAAGAAATACCCGAATATTTGGAGCTTGAAGAAGCCCTTTTAATCAGATGCTATTTGCCCGAAGAAAGGCAAAATGAACTGGACCGTTTTGTTAGGCGGTTTCGAAATTCCATTTCGGACGCCAAAGACATCACTGATTTCAACGGCTGGTTCAGGTTTTATTATGAATCCAACACCAACGGCAAATACCGAGAACTGTTGGCTTTCATCATGATGACATACACCGCGACTTCTTACTCCGACTGGACGACTCTTTTCCATATGGCTTCATCTTCTCCATACAACTTTTTTGCTCTCAAGCGTTTTGCCTATCAAAAAATGGCTTTGACCGCTCGTTCCGATAGAGAACGGGCCAACCTAAAAAAAATCGCTCGCGAACTGGGCGTGATGGCAAAAATCAAGGAGGGATAAATGGACCAAGATAAAATACAATGGTTCATTGAGCCGTTGAATAGCATGACGAACGATGCTGTTTCCGGTTCACTGGCGATTGAAGGCGATAATACGGAAGAAAATTATTGCGGTATTGCTGATTCGAATGGCAATATTCACTATGTTTGGTGCGTTCCTGTCAGGGTAATTGAAACCATGAGAGCCAGCCGGTTCGCGAATCCTTGGATGAATTACCGAGTTTGGAACCGCGCCAACCGCTACTGTTCTCTCAAACGTTGCGCTTTCATGGAGAAGCCCAAGCGACGCTATTCCTCATGTGCTCAACCCCGCCGTTAACCTACCGAATATGACCGTTCTCTTTACCCGCCTTTGCGCGGGTTTTTTATTTATCAGTCGCGACTGACGAAAAAAAACAAGACCGGAAATCCCAGTCTTGTTTCTATTTCTAAAAAAATTAGAGTACGGCTTCTTTCGCGGCCTTGGCAACGCGGAATTTAACCACGGTCTTGGCCGGAATCTGAATGGTGGCTCCGGTAGCCGGGTTGCGACCCTGGCGCGCGGCGCGATTAACTTTCACCAATTTACCGATTCCCGGTACGACGAAAACTCCACTCTTTTTGACCTCGTGATACGCCATGTCAACCATAGCGTCCATGAGACCAACCACATCTTTTTTGCTAAGTCCTGTCTTGTCCGCTAAGGCGGATAACAGGGCTGATTTGGTCATGCCTGCCATAAAATTAATAAATTAAAAATAAACGCTAAATAATACTTGCTATATTATACATGATATCCATAAATAACGCAATTATTTATACACAATAAAAGCAACCGTCGCCAAAATCATAAATATAGAAAATCAGTTTTTTATTCGCCTAATTCGTAACATTACGAATTTATTTTATTTTTTGCGCCAGCCAAATCACATTTCCTTCAGGGTCGGCGAATTGAGTAAGGATATTATTGCCTCTTTCTTGGCATCTTGTGTCAATTTTTACGCCTTTTGACTCATAATACTTTGTCGCTTCTTCGCAATTCTCCACTTGGAATCCAATTCCGGCATTGGAGAAATGCTCGTCACCGCCCACTTTGTGCAAAGCCAATTCCAAATCATCATTAAAAGAAAGTTCGGCCCAATCATCGGTTTTGTACAATACTTTTAAACCCAAAACATTCTCATAAAAATCAATTACCTTATCCATATCCTTAACCACGGAAATCATAAAATGGCTTGGTGTTGTTTGCATAAAAATTATGATTATTTTAGCTTAACCGCTAAACACAACCATTATATACGATTTAATCGTGCCAAGCAACTTCGGATATTAAATAATACATTCTAAAAATATATTAATTGTTTTACTTGAAAAACTTTGATACACTTTAAAATATTATTAACAAATATTTTTATGCCAAAACCATTACTTATCGGAGGGGTGGTAGCCACATTGGCCGCCGCAAGCGTCGCTTTGCTTCTTGTCATAGGTAAATTACCAGGCCAAAGCACTCCCGAAGGCGTTTTATTAAACGACTTCAATAAATTTTTAAAAGAAGTAATCGACCCAAAAACAAAAGCAAAATTATCAAGCAACTGTGAGAACCAACCAAAATTTGCGGAACAAATCAGGGATTTAGAAAAACAATTGGAAGAATTAAGAGAAAGAAAAAATGAAATATTGGATTCTTTAAATCCTCCGAAAAAGAATGATGGGTCTGAACCATTGGAGTTGTCTGATGGTGATTATTCCGACGCTTTGCCTGGTGGCACGCCCGGGTCTGAACCGTTGGAGTTGTCTGATGGTGATTATAGTGACGTTTCACCTGAGGTCTCGCTTGGGTCTGAGCCGTTGGAGTTGTCTGATGGTGATTATAGTGACGTTTCACCTGAGGACTCGCTTGGGTCTGAGCCGTTGGAGTTGTCTGATGGTGATTATAGTGACGTTTCACCTGAGGACTCGCTTGGGTCTGAGCCGTTGGAGTTGTCTGATGGTGATTATAGTGACGTTTCACCTGAGGACTCGCTTGGGTCTGAGCCGTTGGAGTTGTCTGATGGTGATTATAGTGACGCTTTGCCTGGTGGTGCGCCCGGGTCTGAACCGTTGGAGTTGTCTGATGGCGATTATAGTGACGCTTTGCCAGAAAAAATGCTTGACGAAATTGAAGCGCTGGAAAAAAAGATTATGGCAGAAATAAATAATTTAAAATCACTCTGTGATAAAGAAGAGGAAATAATTTCAACCAGTTGCCCAAGTGCCTGTCAAAAATATGCCGACTGCACCATCTATACCGAAGGCACCACAAAAGAAGATCAAAAAGATGCTTATGATAGTTGCATGGAAGAATGCCCGAAATGGTCGGATAAAACAAAAATTTGTATCAACAAAAGACCAATAAAAGGTATTGATGACTGCATCCACCTCTCCTTTTGCGGACTGGCGGAATATAACAATGTTAGATAGGTTTGATTTTATAGTAGCCCCAATCCCAAAGGGACCCCTTCGGGGCGGGAATTCCGCCTTGCTCGTGCTTCCGCGCGAGCTTCGTTGCCCGGGGCAGCGCTGAACTGCCACCGGCAGTTCAGCGACTCTCGACCGCATCGCTCGCGGCCACAACCGCTCACGATTTGTCTCGCTCCTGCCCGTTCGATTCTGCATTAGATTTTATAAAATAAGACCGACATTAAGTCGGTCTTATTTTATAGTAGCCCCAACGGGAATCGGCCTCGCCTCTCGCTCGCTTCCGCTCGCTCGGGTCCCAAAGGGACCCCTTCGGGGCTGGCCACCGCCTCGCGGCCTCGCTCGCTCTCTGCGTCGCTCGGCATCGCTCCGGCGTTCGATTCCCTTCAGCAGCCAAAAGAAAAAAGACTGACATTAGTCAGTCATTTTTCTTTGTAGCCCCAACGGGAATCGAACCCGTATTACCACATTGAAAGCGTGGTGTCCTAACCATTAGACGATGGGGCCATATTTATTTGCAAGCGCTCAAAAAGCGAAATCGGCATGGGGCCAAATAATGTTACATATTATACACTATTTTTAAACAAAGTCAAGTTTTATCAGGTCATTTGCCAATTTTTCCAAATGCTATTATACTATTCCCACATAACAAAAAACTTTATGCCAAAAATTTTAGTCACCGGCGCGTTCGGGCAAATCGGTTCCGAACTTGTGCCGGCATTGCAAAACAAATACGGTTCGGAAAATATTGTAGTCATGGATTTAAAACCGGCGCCAGAAAACTTTATCGGCACCGCTTTGTCGGGTACAGTCGAAGACAAAGAATTGCTTGAAAAAACAATTTTAGAATACAAAATTGATACTGTTTATCATTTGGTTTCCATACTCTCTGCGCGAGGCGAGCAGGACCCCTCCTTAACTTGGCGAATTAATATGGGCGGTTTGATAAATGTTTTGGAATTGGCCGTCAATCATAAATTGAAAGTTTTTTGGCCGAGTTCAATCGCCGCTTTTGGACCCACCACTCCGCGCGACCTCACTCCACAACGCACCGTGCTTGAACCGACTACAATGTATGGCATCACCAAAGCCGCCGGCGAAGACCTTTGCCATTATTATCATCTCAAATACGGAGTTGACGTTAGGTCCGTGCGCTATCCGGGCGTTATTTCGTGGAAAGCCGAACCGGGGGGCGGAACAACCGACTATGCAGTGGCGATTTTTTATGAAGCGCTCAAGTCCGGCTCATACACCTGCTTTGTTCACAAAGATACAATTCTCCCGATGATGTATATGGATGACGCTGTTCGCGCCACTATTCAAATTATGGAAGCGCCAGCGGAAAAAATTTCTATTCGCACAAGCTATAATTTGGCGGCAATCAGTTTTTCGGCCGAAGAATTAGCAGATGAAATAAATAAACATTTGCCTGTTGCGGTTACCTATACACCGGACCATCGCCAAAAAATTGCCGACTCCTGGCCCCGCTCAATTGATGATTCCCCCGCTCGAGCTGATTGGGGATGGAACCATGAATTTGATTTGCCAAAAATGACGGTTGAGATGATTGATAAATTACGAAAAAAATTGGTTGACAAATAATACGAGCGAACATACAATTCTTTTGGAACATTAACAACAAAAGCCGGGCGGAAGTCCGGTTTTGTCATCCAAAAAAGGAGAGAACATGGCAACCGAATTCACGAACAAACTCAACAACAATGGTGGGTTGACCGTTGTCGCTCTGCCGGGTTTTGAAGAAATGGGAAGAATTGTTCGCGAAACGATTGAAGAAAAGCACGATTACCCGGTTGATTTTGTGGTGCCAAAGTTTTCGTTGCGCGCCAGCGGGGAACCGTTTTTGCGCTTGAGCAAAGACCACTTGGGTGGGCATGATGTGGTCGCGATCACAAGCGGACCCGGCACTTACGAGATGCTCGGACAGTTGCAATTTTTGCTCCACTATCTCAAGGCCAGGCGGGCCAAACGGATTGCTGTGGTCATCGGTTACTCGCCGTTAGGGCGTTCCGACAAAGACGAGGGTTCGGAAGAGCTCGCGCTCATTCCGCATGTTATCCACGCAATCAGAAGCGCCACCTACGGCCACTTGGACCGCATCATGACTGCCGACCTGCACTCGGCGCAGTCAGTCATGGCTGCCGGAGAGATGGGAATCATCACCGAACATTCAATGGCTCGCCACATCTTGCGCCAGGCGATCCGAGATTCCGGCGTGGAAGCAAATCAGATCTGCCTTTTTTTGCCTGACGACGGCGCGCGCAAACGTTTCCGCGACGCTATCGACCGGCTGGAAGAAGAATTCAAGATTCTCGTTTCCGATCATCATCGGCCAAAAAATTCGCACGAGCAGTACTGATTCGCGCTCCATCGGCTTTTTCGGCGATATTGATAGTATCAACGGCGCCACGGTCATCGGTTTTGACGATGAAATCAGCACCGGCAAAACTATCATTGATATCGCTCGCGTTGCCAAAGAAGAATACGGAGCTAAAATGTTTTTCGCGACCGTAATTCACGGTGTTTTCTGCAGTCCTTCGATTGATTACTTCAACGACCCGGCCTGCCCGGTTGATCGCGTGTACACCACCGACACTATTCCGATTGACAACCGGCCGGCTCTGAAACCTTTGGTTGATAGTGGTCGTTTGCGCGTGGTCACTTGGGTTTACGAACTTGCGGAAATCATTCACCGCCACCACTGGGACCTCTCCATCCGCTACATCTGCTAGAAAAATCTCGCTCCTTCTTGCCCCGCCGTTCTCGGCGGGGTTTTTTATTTGACAGTACTTCGCTCGCGACATACCATACAGATAAGCTTAAAAAAATATTTAGCTAACCAATTGGAAAAACTCCAACAGAAAGGAAAGGGCAATGAAAACGACTGATGATATGGCCGATAAAATCGGCAAGTTGATTAAGTCGTTTATTTCCGCCTTAACAAATAACGAAGCCGGTGATACTATTGAACGCAAAATGACGGATTGGCGAATAACCGAAGCCAAGGCTCGATCCATTCGCAGTCTCGCTCTACTGCGCCGTCGCATGGCTCGTTTTGACCAGATGTCTTCGTCGCAAAGGATTTCTTCTTTAAAAGATGAGGAGAAACCAACGGATGAAATCTGACGCACACCTCGCTCCTTATCCCGCCTCTCTTGGCGGGATTTATTTTTTATTTAATTTACTAAGTAGATTTAATCGGGTTGACGAAACGTCTTTTTGAGAGTAAAATGTGAGTACATTTGTCAGGGTAGCTCATCCGCCAGCCGGCGGAGGTTAGAGCAGGACGTTTAAAAGCGACAGGTCAAACAATGACAGGGTAGCTCAGCTGGTTAGAGCACTGGATTCATAACCCGGAGGTCGAGAGTTCAAGTCTCTCCCCTGTCACCAATATGCAAATTCTCGGTATTGAAAGTTCATGCGACGACACATCAGTGGCCCTCTTGGAATGTTCTAAGCAGGGCTGTTTTGTCATCCGCGAATCCACTGCTTCGCAAATTGACATCCACAAAAAATATGGCGGAGTGGTACCGGAAATAGCCGGAAGAATGCATGCAGAAAAAATTGTGCCATTAATCGAAGATGTGCTTACTCCCCCTCTCCTTAATAAGGAGAGGGCTGGGGTGAGGTTTATTAAACCCGATGCCATTGCCGTTGCATCCGGCCCCGGACTTATCACCGGACTTATTGTCGGCGTGGAAGCGGCGCGGACATTGTCAGCCGTTTGGAAAATTCCTTTGATTAGTGTGAATCACATGGCCGGGCATATACACTCCACCGAAATTTCAAATGTCAAATTTCCAATTTCCAAAAATAATAAAATTGTTTATCCGGCGCTAGCTTTGATTGTCTCCGGAGGACACACGGAAATTCAATTGATAAAAAAACCAGGCCAGTACAAACTCATCGGCGCCACGCGCGATGACGCAGCCGGCGAATGTTTTGATAAAGTGGCGAAACTACTCGGCCTCCCCTATCCCGGCGGTCCACAAATTTCCAAATTGGCGCTTGAAGGCAAAACAGTCGCCATAAAATTCCCTCGTCCGATGCTTGAAAGCAATAATTTCGACTTTTCTTTTTCCGGTTTAAAAACCTCAGCGCTGTATTATTTGCGCGATAACCCCCTCTGTCATTCTGAGGGAGCGAAGCGACCGAAGAATCTTTTATTAAAAAACGAAAAGATCCTTCTCCGCCAACTGGCGGATCAGGATGACAAAATAACTATCAACGACTTCTGCATCTCGTTTGAGCAAGCCATTGTTGACACGCTAGTCGGAAAAATGACGCGCGCCATAAAAAAATTCAAACCAAAAACCGTTATCCTCTGCGGAGGAGTAAGCGCCAACAAAAAACTGCGCGGTACGCTTCAAACAATAATGGAAAATAATTTTCCAAACTCAAATTTCCTTGTACCTGAACCAAAATACTGCATGGACAATGCGGTCATGGTCGCGGTCGCCGGTTGGCATAAAACGCAAAAAAAAGATTACATCGACTGGCGCAAACTCAAAGCCAGCCCGAATTGGGAATTGGGGAGATAAAAAAGACCCTCGCTAGAACGAAGGTCTTTTTTATTTTTCCTAATCAGTTTGAAAGTTTTTTCAAACTAAATGTGGAAGGCGAACTTTGGAAAGCGTGTTCGCCGGAAACGCTGTGTAACTGGATAAAAAGATGAACTAATTGCTGATTAAAAAACGGCGGCAGGTGCCTATCTGTCATCGACCTCGCTCAGATAGAAGCGAGACGATAGTCACAGGACGCCGAGCCACTGAAAGAAGGCGAAGGTGCCCGTGCCCCATGCCATGAGCAACGTCTTGTGACATATCCGAGTCACCCGACTCACGCTCTTCTCGTATTTCACTTCCAACATGATTGTCTCGATGAACGTAGCGAATACCGCCGTAAGGAACACGAAGCCCATGAGCGCAAATATTTTTGCCATATTTAATACAGGCTGGTACACCTGCCTCCGTGCCCTAATCCCGGGCCAGGAACCCGCTAAACAGTGGCAGGATTTTCAAAGAACTTGATAATATGATGGCACATCTTAACAGTTTTGTCAATACTCTTTCTTAGCTAATATTAGTCAAAATCGCAAAAATAAAAAGCCCGTTTTTTGAAAAAAACGAACCAAATTCCCGCTGTAAATTCATCTACTTCTGGCACTTTCCACAGTAAACAGTGCCTCGACCACCCAATCTAATCGTTTTGAGCACGCCACCACACCGCCGGCATTTTTGTTTTGCCCGACCGTATACCTTGAGCCGTTTTACAAAGTCGCCCTGTTTGCCGTATAAATTCAAATAATTTTCTGATGAACTGCCTCCATATTTTATCGCTTCGCTCATAACTTTTCTAAAACTATTAAATATTTTTTTGTGTTCAATTGGCTTCAAACTCTTCGCCGACCTCGTCGGCAAAACTCGCGCCATAAAACACGCTTCCTGCGCGTAAATATTCCCCACTCCAGCAATCAGTTTTTGTTCCATCAAAAGCTGTTTTATTTTCATATTCGGCCGGCGTTTCAAAACTTCTTCAAATTTTTTCAAAGTAAATTTTTTATCAAGCGGTTCCGGACCGTATTCCTCGTCTAAAAACTTCGGCAAATCTTTTGTTTCAAATAATTTCAAATACCCAAACCGGCGCATGTCATTAAACATTATCTTTAATTTTGAACCAAAAGAAAAAACAACACGCGTGTGTTTGTACGCGACAAAAGATTCTTCACTTCGCTCCACTTCGTTCAGAATGACACGCGACCGCGACAATAGATTGCCGCGTCTCCGCCAATTGGCGGATCCTCGCAATGACAAATCCTGGCGCGATATGTTAATAACATACTGCCCCGTCATTTTTAGATGGGTTAAAATCGACCAATCATTATTCAAATTCCAAATCAAAAGCTTGGCGCGCCTTTGCACGCTTTTTACTTTCGCGCCGACAACATTTTTTATAAACCGCGCCTTCGGCATTTTCAAAGTTTTATCGGCTAGCACCAAAACGCCGGCTATTTTTTTTCCGGTTATTTCTTTTCGCAATTGCCGTTTTATTGTCTCCACTTCAGGCAATTCAGGCATAGCATTGCTTGTCATTCCTTTGATTAAGTATTTCGGAATTATTATCTTGAGCAACGTCGCGCAGCCCGGATAGCTCGGTTCCGCCGAAGGCGGATATCCGGGCGAGCGAAGAAGCGCGGTCGACCGCAGGAGTCGACCGACGCTGTTTGCGAAAGGTAATAATTCTGAAATAAAAAGCGCGCTAATACTTCAACTTCCCTTTCCCCAAAAGTTCATCCAATTCATTCGCCAAATCAGCCGTCATTTTAATTAAATATGATGTTTTTATTCTTTTTCCCGCGACGGCCAAATAAACCTGCTTATCACCCGGATATTTCTCCAAAATTTCTTTAATGGCATCCGCTTTTTCTTTGACTTCAGCCGACGCAAGCGTAATCAAAAGCCCGGTTTCCGGATAATAATTTTCCGGCTCTGACGGATAATAATCATTTGGTATTTGCGCGGCGCGCCTAGAAAAAGATGTTGTTGCTTGAACTCCGGCGTTCATCTGCATGGCAATCACGGGCGCGTTATTTTCATTTAATTCATAGGCCTTTTCCACAAACAATTTATCATCGCCTTCTTCTTCCGAAGTTTTCCCAACCACGCAAACCAATCTGCCTTCAACCCAAACATCTTTGGTTGTTTCATATGTGCGAGGGAAAACCAATAATTCCAAACTTCCGCTCAAATCCTGAATTGTAACAAACATCATGGTGTCGCCTTTGCGAGTAATTTTCTTTTTTGCCTTATCGATCACTCCTCCCACTACCACCCAATCGCCTCTTGGCTTGCTTTGCAAATCATTTAGCGGAGTCAAAACATTTCTCATAATTTGCTCAACCTCTGAAAATGGATGGGCCGAAACATAAAGACCAAGCAATTCTTTTTCCCAATTCATTTTATCTGTGTCCGTGGCTTCATGGGCAGGATCCAATCTGACTTTTTTATTCAAATCAATGGCCGTACCGAAAAATAATGAATCTTGCTTGGTGGTTGTGCTTTCATTTATTGACCTGACAAAAGCAAGCAAGTTATCGATATTTGCCAAAAGTAAACCGCGGTCATAACCAAAAGAATCCATCGCTCCGCATTTGACCAGTGACTCCAATGATTTTTTATTCAAATCTTTATCCTGCACTCGACCCAAAAAATCTTCCAAATCTTTATATTTTCCATTATTTTTTCTTTCTCGATAAATCACCTCGGCAATATGTTCGCCCAAATTTTTTATTCCTTGCAAACCAAAACGAATATGCGCGGATTCGCCCGACTCGGCTTGAATCATGGCAAAATTTTTGAAACTTTCATTCACATCCGGAGGCAAAACTTTTATCCCCATTTTTTCGCACTCGGCGATAATAGCCGGCACTTTATCAATATCGCCCGACTCGGCAATCAAAATAGCCGTCATATACTGAATCGGAAAATTGGCTTTAAGATAGGCGGTTTGATAGGCAACCACGGCATAACTTGAAGCGTGCGCTTTGTTAAAACCATAAGCGGCAAAAGGCGCGATGCGTTCCCAAAGCACATTGATTTTCACTTCCGGCAATTTTCCGAATTCACGACAACCGTTAAAAAACTTTTCTTTTTGCTTGGCCATTTCTTCGGGAATTTTTTTGCCCATCGCTTTTCTGAATTTGTCCGCTTCTTCCCAATTGTATCCGCCCAAATTTATGGCAGTCAAAAGTACATCATCTTGATAAACAATAAGCCCAAGCGACTGATCCAAATAATCTTTCATTCTCGGATCCAGATACTCAATCATTTCGGGATGATGCCGGCGGTTAATGTATTCGGGAATAACTTCCATCGGGCCCGGTCGAAAAAGCGCCACCATGGCCATAATGTCAAAAATGGAAGCCGGTTTTAATTCTTTTAAATAACGGGTCATGCCCGAACTGGAAAGCTGAAACACACCGACTGTTTCACCACGGGCAAGCATGTCATAGGTTTTTTTATCGTCCCAAGGAATTTTAAATATATCAACTTTTTTGCCGGTTGTTTTTTCTATAATTACAACCGCATGTCCCAAAATAGATAAATTGCGAATACCTAGAAAATCCATTTTTAAAACACCGGCCGCCTCCACCGCGTGCATTTCGTATTGTGTCACAATTCTTTCTCCACCTGTTTCACGCTGAACCGGTGTAAAATCCGTTAACGCGGTTGGAGAAATTACCACGCCGGCGGCGTGAATGGAAGTATGCCGATTGCATCCTTCAATTTTTTGCGCCAAATCCAAAAGGCGTTTTACCTGGGCATTTTCATCATACATTTTTTGCAAATCTTTTTCTTTTTCCATTGCTGTGGCAATGGTCACCTGAAACCCCTGCGCGCCGGCCGGAATCAATTTTGCCACTTGGTCGCAAAACGAATATGAATAACCCAAGGCGCGCCCAACATCGCGCACGGCACCTCTCGCCATCATCGTACCAAAAGTGATAATTTGCGCCACCTTGTCTTCACCGTATTTTTTTGTCACATAAGCAATCATATCGTCGCGTCTGTCATCGGCAAAATCAGTATCAATATCCGGCGGACTCGGTCTGAACGGATTTAAAAATCTCTCAAAAGGAAGTTTAAAAAACATTGGATTAACCGTGACAATTCCCATGGCGTATGAAACCATGGAACCGGCAGCTGATCCGCGAGTTGTTTCGATAATACCATTGTCTTTGGCGTAATTCACATAATCTGCGACAGCAATAAAATACGGGGAGTAACCTTTGGTAGAAATAATTTCCAACTCATACTCAACTCTTTTTCTTACTTCATCGGTAATTTCGGTCAAACCGGGTAAACGCCCATAAACTTCGTCGCGCAAATGTTCGTCGGCCGTTTTTCCGGGGGGCAATGCAATCGGCGGAAAATGCCATTTATTAAGTTCAATCTGCAAATCAACTCGCTCGGCGATTTTGGCCGTATTTTCAACCGCTTGCGGGCAATGCTTAAAACGCTTGGCAATTTCTTCGCCTGTGGCAAAAGAACAATCAATGCCCGCATCGGTCGGCCGATTCGGGTCATCCAAAGTAACGCCGTCTCTAATACAGGTCAAAATATCCTGCGCCTCGGAATCCTCGGGGTTCAAATAATGAACATCGCGCGTCACGATCAAAGGAATTTTTGTTTCTTCCGACAGTTTAATTAAATTATTATTAAGCTCGGTTTGCCCTTCAAGCGCCGGCAAATCCATCATCTCCAAATAAAAATTACCCACGCCAAAAATTTCTTGATATTCAAGAGCGACTTTTTTTGCTTTGGCATAATTATTTTCTTTTTAAATCGCCCGAGCTATTTCTCCACCCATGCAGGCGGAGCTGGCCACTAACCCTTCGCTGTATTGTTTCAATAACTCCTTGTCCATCCGCGGTTTGTAATAAAATCCTTCCAAATTGGCAAGCGAAGTCAACTTCATTAAATTTTTGTAACCGGTGTAATTAAGCGCAAGCAAAACCAAATGATAATATTTATTATCCGGTCCATTTTTTTCAAATCGCGACCCTGGCGCCACATAGGCCTCCATGCCGATTATCGGTTTTATTTCATTTTTCAGACACTGCTCGTAAAACTCAATCGCTCCATACATGTTGCCGTGGTCGGTCAAAGCCAATGCCGAAAAACCGCGCTTTTTGGCGGTTGAAACTAATTCCTTAATCTTCGGCAAGCCATCAAGCAAAGAATAATGGCTATGCACATGCAAGTGAACAAAATTACTCATATTGTGGGCTTATCTTACCGTAATTTTTGGGCAAAAGCAAGGCATGCTTTTTTAATAAAAAACGCCCGCAAACAAGCGGGCGATTTGATTTGTTATGTCTATTCTTTAATCTTTTTTGTGATATTATTTATCCCTTCGGCAGTTTTTGCCACCGCTCGGTCTACCGCTTCTTTGGCCGAACTGTCGCAGTCATCGGATTTTTTATTCATCCAACTTTTTGCTTTTTTTATAACCGTGTCTTTGACTGTTTCACCCACGCCCTTAAAAACAGAACTCATGGCGAGCGACAAATACTCGACTTTTTCTTGAATATATCCGATGGCGTCGGCCAATGCTTGCAGGCGAACTCTGAATTCTTCAATAATCTGGCTGGTATTTTTTAAAATTTTACCGGCATAATAAAACATCCAACAAAGAAATACTGTCGCCCACAAAACACAAAATGAAATTACGATATATAAAATATCTTTTGATGTCTCAATCATAAATAAATATTAATTTTTAACTTGCCATAATTATACCACGATTTTGCTATAAAACAAAACATCCGCCGAAGCGGATGTTCCACTATTTTACTTTCTGATTTCAATTCCCAATTCTTTTTTTAATTTGGTTTCAATTTTTTTCATCGCCTCTTCCACTTCATCAGCGTTTAATGTTTTATCCGGATGAGAAAAAATAAATCTATAAGCCAAGCTTTTTTTGTTTTCCGGCAAATTCTTTCCTTCATAAACATCAAATAATTCAATCCCTTCCAAAAGATTATCAATTTCTTTGACCGCGCTCACAATTTGACTATGAACAATTTTTTTATCGGCAACAAATGACAAGTCGCGAATCATCTCCGGAAATTGGGGTATTTTTTTGTATTTTTTTTCTTTTATCGGCAAACCGGCAAAAATACTTAAATTAATTTCCAAAATAGCGGCTCTCACCGGCTTTAATCCGAATTTATCGGCCGTGAACGGATTAAGTTCATATATTGAACCAACACTTCCGTCGTTCATTAAGACCTCTCCGCTTCTGCCCGCGTGTTGCCATTCTTTGACGCTTGATAATTCATTAACTGAATAATCAATATTAAATTGACCGGCAATTCTTTCCAAAGCTCGCCTGATTTCCACTAACGGATTTTCATTTTTCTTTTGCGCGAACAAGACGGTCAAAAATACATCTTGCCTGGGCAAAAGCTCGGAATCATTTTCACCGGACCGAACTCCCGGTTCTTCCGGCCAAAAAACTTTGGCTATTTCATACAAAGCCACTGTGTCAAAAAATTCGATATTTTTTACAGCGTTTTCAATCAAATTGGGCGTAAGAGAACGGCACAAAAACGGTTTTTCTTTTGACAACGGGTTGTCCAATTCCAAATACTGCGATTTGTCTCCCATTTTTTCTATTTGCTCTTTGCTGACAAAAGCGTAATTATTTGTTTCACAATAACCAAGGTCACGGGTCAAGCAATCTCTGACTTCGTGCTCAACATCGCGCAAACGATTGAGAATCGGAGGTGTTATGGTCATTTTGGGCAAATCCGATGGAATATTTTCATAACCATAAATTCTGGCTACCTCTTCCACCAAATCTTCGGCAATACTCACGTCTTTGGTCGCCCTCCAAGTCGGAATTTTAATCGATAATTTATCCCCTTTGTCCACCACCACAAAACCAAGACGTTCAAAAATTTCAACTATCTTTTTTTCCGGAATTTCAATACCTAATTTTTTGGCAAAAATATTTTTTTCAACCATCAAAGGCCCGACAGCCAAAGAAAAATTTTTCTCATCAATTATTTTACTCGTCACTTTGGCTTTGGGGCAAAACTCCAGCACCAACTGCACGGCTTTTTTAATGGCTGTTTCGCACAAATTCGGATCAAGGCTTTTTTCGAATCTGGCCGAAGAATCCGTGCGCACGCCCAAACGAACCGAAGTTTTTCTGATTGAAGAAGCATTAAAATTCGCCGCTTCAAAAATTATTGTTTCCGTCTTATCGTTTATTCCGCTTTTTTCTCCGCCCATCACACCGGCCAAAGCCAATGCTTTTTGCGAATTGGCGATTACCAGGTCTTCTTCAACAAGCTTTATTTCTTCTCCGTCAAGCAGTTTTAAAACTTCTTCTTTCTTTGCTTTACGAACCATAATGTTTATTCCTTGTTCCTTGTTTTTTGTGAGCTGGTCCGCATCAAACGCGTGCATCGGTTCGCCCAAATCAAGCATCACATAATTTGTAATGTCAACAATATTGTTTATCGGGCGCAAACCGGCCGATAACAAATATTGTTTTAACCAACCGGGCGATTCACCCACCTCCACACCGGCAACGGCGACCGCCATATATCGCGGGCACAATTTAACATCTTCAATTTCAACTTTCAAATCCAATTCATTTTTTATTTTTTTAATCGCTTCAATCGGATATTCTTTTAATGTTTTTGAAAACAGTGTTGCCGTTTCACGCGCCATACCATAATGCCCCCACAAATCCGGACGGTTGCTGAGCGACTTGTTGTCGATTTCAAAAACCGAATCATTAAGTCCGAGCGCCGAAGCAATCGGCTTGCCGATGAATTTGTCGGCCACTACGCCGGTTAAATCCAAAATTTCATGGTCGTCTTTTGGCGGGAATAGGTCTTCAAAACCGACTTCCGAAGCTCCGCAAATCATACCTTTTGATTCTTCTCCCCGAATGGCGGTTAGTTTCAATTCAACCAAGTCGCCTTCCCCGTGCCATTTAACTTTGGCGCCGATTTTTGCCACGACGGTAATCATTTTTTCATAAACATTGCTACCACCGCAAACAATTTTCAATTTTTCATCGCCGACATCCACTTGGCAAATTTTAAATTTATCCGCTTGCGGATGCTTTTCAACCGACAGGACTTTGCCGACGACAATATTTTCCAAATTTTTTCCTTGACTCGTAATTTCTTCCACTTCAACCGTGGCCAATTTTAATTTCTCGCCCACTTCTTCCGGGCTGATTGAATCCGGCAGACTAACGTATTGTTTAAGCCAATTAAATGAAATTTTCATAAATGCCGAGAATTAAAATTGTTTTAAAAATCTCATGTCCCCGCCCTGCGTCAAACGCACGTCGTCAATATCATACTTTAGCATCGCCATCCTCGTTAAGCCAAAACCAAAAGCGAACCCTTGATGCTTGGCCGGATCGATTCCACCTTCTTTTAGCACATCCGGGTGAATCATGCCGGCGCCGAATATTTCCATCCAGCCGGTCTGTTTGCAAACCCGACATCCTTTACCCCCGCATAAAAAACACGAAACTTCGCCGTTTACTCCGGGTTCCACGAACGGGTAGTGTTTTGGACGCAAACGAATTTTTGTTTCAGGACCATACAAAAATTTTGCCACCGCTTCAAAAACACCTTTTAAATTAGCCAGAGTTAAATGTTCATCAATGGCAAATCCTTCAAGTTGCAAAAAAGTATGTTCATGCCGCGCGTCGGTTGATTCGTTTCTAAAACACCGTCCCGGACCGATTACCCGCAAAGGGGCGCCGTATTTTTGCATCGCTCTCACCTGCATGGGCGAAGTGTGAGTTCGCATCACCCAATCCGGATGATTTTTTATGTAGAATGTGTCCTGTGTATCGCGAGCCGGATGTTCGGCCGGAATGTTCAAAGCGGTAAAATTAAAATATTCGCTTTCCAGCTCCGGTCCGTCAAGAACCATGAAACCCATTGAAGCAAAAAAATCTTCCAAATTTTTTTGGACTATTGTGTTTGGGTGAAAATGGCCGAATTCTTGTTTGGGTAAAGAAGGCGCCGACAAATCAATTTTTTCTTTTTCACACTGCGCCGACCAAGTTTCCTTGTTTAATTCAGAACTTCGAACACTTATGGCTTTTTCAATTTCATTTTTTATGTCATTGGCTGATTGGCCGATCGTTTTTTTCTCTTCCGGCGACAAATCTTTCAGCCCCTTCATAATTTCCGTCAAGCGTCCGTTTTTACGGCCAAGTAATTCATTTTCTATTTGTTCAAGCGCCATTGCGTCAGACGCTTGGCCAATATTAAGAAGGGCAGACTTTTTTAATGATTCCAAATCGTTTTTCATATTTTAAAACTAAAAAATTCTTTTAAAAAAATCCAAAAACACGCCTTTAAAATTGCCGATATCCTTGACCGTCACCGCCACAACCAAAAGCATGAGCAAGGCAAAACCAACGGCATGCGCCATTTGTTCGTATTTGGCAAAATTAATTTTTTTGAATTTATTGAGAGCCAAAAAAAGCAAGCGTCCGCCATCAAGCGCCGGAATTGGTAAAATATTTATTACCGCCAAATTTAAAGATAACACGGCCATAAACTGCAATAAATATACCAGACCCATTTTGGCAACTTGACCGGCCATTATCGCGATGCCAATCGGGCCGGACACCGCGTCCCCGCCTCCTTTGCCGGCAAATAAACCGATGATTAAATGATAAAAAGCGACAAATATTGCTTTTAAATAAATAATCGCGTCTTTAAAACCATAAAACAAAGCCGAATACCAAGGATATTTTACCGTTCCGATTTCGGCGATACCGACGCCAATTCCGCCCTTGCCGGTATCTTCATAAGTCATCGGCTGGATATTTATTGTTAATAATTCTTCGCCTCTTTTAATAACAAAAGCGATTTCAGAATCTTTGTTCGCATCAACGTAATTTTGCATTTCTTTTAGACGCGGATTTTGAATTTCACCGATTTGAACAATCACATCTTCGTTCTGAATACCGGCGACATCGGCCGGCTTATCAGGCAAAATTTGCATAATGGTCAGTTGTCTATCTTTAACATGGCTCACGTCTTTATAGTTATCAACCAAAGCCGGCGACCCGACCAAATAACCGATAGAAAATAAAACGGCCGCCAAAATAATATTACACAAAACACCGGCAGAAATAAAAATCGCCTTTTTCCAAGTTTTGGCCGTGTTAAAAGAATCTTTATCACCGCTTTCTTTTTCTTCACCTTTAACGCGCACAAATCCACCGACCGGAATCCAATTAAAAGAATACAATGTATCACACTCAAAACCATCCGGAGTAATCTCTTCTATCATTTCTTTGTTGCCCCGAATAAACCGCCACTTCTTTTCTTTTCCTTTTGTTAATCGTTGAAAACCAAAAATCCTCGGAGGAAATCCAAAGCCGAATTCATAAACTCTCATTCCACTCTTGCGCGCAGCAATAAAATGCCCGAATTCATGCGACAATACCAAGACGGCGAGTACGGCGATAAAAATAAGTAATGTAGTCATAATATATTTACTTTTCTCGTCAAAATGCTATAATAAAACGGTTATGGTTGCGCTTAAGCAACCGGCTAAATAATAAAAAGTATGGGTATATCTTATATTGTCCTGATTATTTTGGCAATAGTTATTATATGGTTAATCGCCACATATAACGGGTTAATCAGAAGTAAAAATCAAGTTGATGAAGCTTATAGCGACATTGATGTCCAACTTAAACGCCGATATGACTTAATCCCCAATTTGGTGGAAACAGTCAAAGGTTATATGACGCACGAACAAGGAACTTTGCAAAAAGTTACCGAAGCGCGCGCCTCCGCCATGCAAGTGCACGACAATAAAAATGCCTCTATGGCCGACCGAGAAAATGCGGAAAATATGCTTTCCAATACTTTAAAATCTTTATTCGCTGTTTCGGAAAATTATCCTGATTTGAAAGCCAGCCAAAACTTTTTACAACTTCAAGATGAATTGTCGGACACTGAAAACAAAATTCAAGCGTCTCGCAGATTTTACAACGGCAATGTTCGCGACTTCAACACCAAAATTCAAGTTTTCCCGACCAACATGATTGCCGGCGCTTTAAAATTCTCTAAATACGATTTCTTCCAAGCGTCAGAAGGCGAAAAGCAAAATGTGCAGGTGAAATTCTAATAAATAAACAGGCAAAACATGTACTCTGAGATTTCTTCCAACAAACGCAAATCAATTCTTTTGATGATGATTTTTATTGCCGTCATCATCGCTTTGGGCTGGGTGTTTGACCAACTATACGGTTCGGGCGGTTATACCGGAATTGTTTTTGCGATTTTTATCGCGCTTTTGATGACCGCCATTTCATTTTTTTCAGGCGATAAAATCGCTTTGACAGCCACCGGCGCCAAACCGGTTACTCATGACGAAAATAAATATGTTTATCATTTGGTTGAAAATCTCTGCATTACCGCCGGATTGCCAATGCCAAAAATATATATTATCGAAGACTCGGCCATCAATGCTTTTGCCACCGGACGCGACCCAAAAAACGCTTCCATCGCTTTGACTCGCGGAGCGATTGAAAAATTAACCAACGAAGAACTTGAAGGAGTAATCGCTCATGAATTATCGCATATAAAAAATCTTGATATCCGTTTCATGATGCTTGTGGCGGTAATGGTCGGAGCGATTGTTATTATGTCAAACATTTTACTGCGCTCCGGCGGTTTTATGCGTGGCAAAGGTGGCAATAACCGCGAAGGCGGTTCACAACTTTTTGCCATTCTTATGATTGCCGGCATTATTCTCGCCATTCTCTCGCCCTTGATCGCCGAACTGATTAAATTGGCGATTTCGCGCAAAAGAGAATATTTGGCTGACGCTTCCGGTGCCTTACTCACCCGCTATCCGGATGGCCTGGCAAGCGCGCTGGAAAAAATTTCTGCTGAAAACACACCAATGAAAAGCGCTTCCACCGCCACCGCTCACTTGTTTATTGCCAGTCCGTTTTCTAATGGAAAGAAAAAATTCAAAAATCTTTTTTCCACTCACCCACCAACAGAGGAAAGAATAAAAAAATTACGAACAATGGGTGTATAAAATAGAATTAATTAAAAACACAAGAGCCGCTCCGTGGAGCGGCTCTAATAATTAATGAACAAAAAAAGAACTGACTACCGTCGGGCGTTGGAGATTTCTCGTGCCAAATGGAGCTCTTCGGGAGAGAGCTCTGGCTCGTCATCACCTCCATAAAAATTGGCTCCCTTGGGCATGGCCTCCGGCAACCAAGAATCACGGGCTGCGGGCTTACGACGACTGGGCGCTCTTCCGGTTACTCCGTCGTACCTTGGCTTGTAAACAGCCTTGTCTTTTGCCTCTTTGAACGACACTGATCCCTCCTTTTTCTTGCGACTCATCTGCCCCTCCTGTTTTTCGGATTTCCAAACAAATTCGATTAAAAAATAATAGTACTTAATATTTTATTTGTCAAATAAACCCGTCAGTCGCGACTGACGGGTTTATCATACAAACAATATTTGTGTACTATGTGTACTATAAAATACAGTACATTTTTACTTATCAAAAATTTCATTGGACACCCGGAGTTTGCGTACCGTGCCTCGCTCTGATTTGAGCCAAACTTCGCCTTCAAATCGATCGATTTTTGTTACCGTATATTCAAAAGCGCGCAAATCATCGCCCAATTTTGCTTTATATGTATTTTTAATTTTTATTCCCGCAGTCTTTATTCGCTCGGCCACTCTCTGCTTTTTTGCGTTCGCGATATCAACCAAACCGTCCGCCACTTTGCCAAACGCGTCAGCTCGTCTTTTTTGCCAAGCGCTGTCTCTTTTTGCCACACTGCTTCTACTTTTTATGGACATATATTTATAAATTAATTATTTGGCTAATCTCTTTTGTTTTTTCTTCCATTGTTTTTTTATCTACGGCTTCCAAATTTAATCGGACAAGCGCCTCGGTATTTGAACCACGCACATTAAACCAAAAATCCGGATATGTAAAAGTGAGTCCGTCCAAATCATTTATTTTTGCATCCGAATATTTTTCTTTCAGAACAGCAAAAACTTTTTCTTTTTCCGCGCCCTTAAAATTAATTTCACCGGAATGAAAATATTTTTTTAAAGGACGAACATAATCGGCCAAACTAACATTATTCTCTGATAATTCCAAAAGTAATTTTAAAATTATCACCATGGGCGCTTCATAAACACCGTGCGGAAACTTCACAAAAAAATGCCCGGACGATTCCCCACCAAACACGGCTCCGGTTTCAATCATTTGTTTTTTGATAAGTGAATGCCCGACGCGAGTCACGCTCGGCACCCCGCCATTTTCCAAAATCATATCTTCGGTAATTTTGCCCGGCCGAATATCATAGCAAATTGTCGCGCCCGGATAGTCGCGCAGAAAAATTTTCGCCAAAACACCTCGTAAAATTGCCGGTTCTACCATTTCGCCATTATTGTCCACAAAAAATATTCTGTCGCCATCGCCATCAGTGGCAATTCCCAAATCCGCTTTCTCGGCCACCACCCGTTTTTTTAAATCAGAAACATTTTCTTCTCGAAAAGGGTCTGCCTCATGAACCGGAAAAGTGCCGTCAAATTCAAAATTCATTTTTACCAAATCAACTTGAGGCAAATCGGCAAATAATCTTTCCAAATAATCTGCACCCATGGCACTCGCCGTGTCTGCCACAATTTTAAATTTTTTTATTTTTGATAAATCAATCCCTTGTTCTTCATATTTAACTTGCTCGTGGATAACCCCCGCGTGCTGTGTTACTTCACCCATGGAAGCCGGCTCGGGCCAGGCACCTTCTTCCACCAATAATTTTAATTCTTCCATCCCGCTCCCCGCGCCAAGAGGCTTTGCGTTTTCACGAGTAATTTTTATTCCGTTGTATTCTTTTGGATTATGCGATGCCGACACTATCATTCCACCGTCCGCTTTTAAATGGCAAACCGCAAAATAAAAAGTCGGAGTTGAAGCAAGCCCTATTTCAATCACATTGGCGCCTTGTTCAATCAAACCGCGAATGACCGCCTCGCTTAATGAAGGTGAAGATAAACGCATGTCTCGACCGACAATAATTGTTAAATTCGTTCTACCCAATTCTTTTTGACGCAAAACCGCGTAGGCTCGGCTGATTTTGTACGCCAAATCTTCGGTCAGTTCCGAACCATAAATTCCGCGCACATCATAAGCCTTAAAAATATTTGAATTTAGCATAATTTTCTTTACATTAACGGCAAAATCATTATATAATATACAAAATTAAAAAACAATATGGGTGTCAATAATAATATTAAAAATTACGGTTAAATATATGGATATTCTCAATAGATTTTCCACTCACCTGAAAGAAATTTTGGCTCGCGCCATGCAGATGGCTACCGAATTAAAAAATGCCGAAGTCGAACCTTTGCATCTTTTTTTTGCCGTAACCGCCGAAAAAGGATCGCTCGCTTCAGAAATCGTTAACCGATTTACTCCGAATCTTGAATTATTACGCGAATTTATCGCCACTCTTCCAATCAAAGACGAATTCACAAAAACAAAACAAATAAACATAACTGCGGAAGTTCAACTGCCACCGCTTTCCGGCGCGTCAAAGATAATCCTGGAAAAAGCTTTGATTATCGCCCAAAAAAATGAGCAAAACTTTTTGGGAAGCGAGCATCTGCTTGGCGCCTTACTTGATTGCGAAGATTCAAAATTGAACGAATTTTTTGCAAAAAGCAATTTTAAAAATGAACAGGTGATGAAAGAGCTTGATGCAATATATGCAAGTGCTTCGCAATTCCCGAGTTTAGGTGACATTGCCGACGTAACCGAAAATATTCAAGATAATATGGCGGGCTCGAGTATTCCCGGATTACCCCGACAAATGCAAAAAGGGAAAAAACAAGAAACCGCTTTGGAATATTTTGCCGTTAATCTTTGTGACACAGAACTGCAAAAAAAAATCGACCCGCTTATCGGTCGTGATGCCGAGGTGGAAAGATTAATCCAAATATTATCCAGGCGAACAAAAAATAATCCCGTGCTTTTGGGCGACCCGGGCGTCGGCAAAACGGCTATTGTCGAGGGTTTGGCCAAAAAAATCACCGAAAATAAAGTTCCCGATAAATTGCGTGGAAAAAAAATCTATTCGGTTGATATTGGTCTTATGATTGCCGGAACGATTTATCGCGGAGAGTTTGAGGCCAGATTAAAAGAACTGGTTGATGAGGCGGTTAATGATCAAAATGTGATTCTTTTTATTGATGAAATTCACAACATTGTTGGGGCCGGTTCCAGCCAAGGCACCATGGATGCCGCCAATTTACTCAAACCGGCTCTGGCGCGTGGCGATATCCATTGCATCGGGTCAACCACTCCGGCTGAATTCAAAAAATTTATTGAAAACGACGCCGCCCTGGAAAGGCGCTTTATGCCGATAATCATCCGTGAACCAAGCACACATGAAACAGAAAAAATATTAAAAGGCATAAAAAGCAAATACGAAGAATTCCATCAAATCAAAATTAGCGACCAAGCGATAATAGCGGCAACGGAATTGTCCGACCGATATATTTCCGGCAAATTTTTGCCGGACAAGGCAATCGATATTTTGGACGAAACAGCCGCCGCCAAACGGCTACTGGCAAAAAATACGCCGGAAGAAAATTCACTATATGAACTTCGCCATAAATTACGCCTGATAAAAACCGAAAAAGAAAAAGCGGCTTTAAGCGACCGATTTGGCGATGCCTTAAAATTAAAAGAGGATGAACAGAAAATTACCGAAGAAATTACCAAACTGGAATTAATCACCTCAAAAGAAAAAATAAAATTTTACGGAGAAATCACCGCAAAAGATATCGCGAATCAAGTGGCCAAAATCACAGGCAATGAACCTTCAGAGATTATTTCTGCTAATGGCAATAAATTCATAAAAATTGCCGACCAACTCAAAAAATCAGTCATCGGCCAAAACGAAGCGATTGACGAAGCGGTTGCTTTAATCAGAAGAGCGGAATTGGGACTTTCAAGCCCTAACCGTCCGTATGCTTCACTATTATTTGTCGGAGCCTCCGGAGTCGGCAAAACCGAACTGGCCAAAACAATCGCCAAATTTGTTTATCCCAATCAAGATGCTCTTATTCGTCTGGATATGTCGGAATTTGGTGAGTCATATGGCGCTTCCAAATTACTCGGCTCACCGGCCGGTTATGTGGGTTACAAAGAAGCGAATCAATTTACCGACCGGCTCAAACTAAACCCCTATTCGGTGGTACTTTTTGATGAAATTGATAAAGCTCATCCCGACATCTTGAAGCTCCTTTTGCAGATTCTTGATGAAGGTGAAATTACTGACGCCACGGGCAAGAAAATATCCTTAAAACATGCTATAATAATATTGACCACTTCATTTGGTTTTGACGAGTTCAAAAAGGGCTCGCTTGGATTTTGGCATTCAGAAGCGTCAAGCTTTGAGAATCGCGAACGTTTGACAGAAAAATTAAAAGAAAGATTTTCGCCGGAATTAATCAACCGTTTGGATAAAATATGTATTTTCAAAGAACTAACGGCCGACGACCTGGCAAAAATCGGCGCTTTAGAAATAAACGCGCTTAATGAACAGCTCAAAAAATACAAAACTAAAATATTACCGCAAAAAGACGCCATAAAAAAACTGGTCAATGCCATGGAAGAAAAAAATATTAACGCTCGCAATATTCGTCAAAAAATTCGAACTGAAACAGAGAAAATAATGTCCGACTTGATATTAAACGGCTCGCCAGAAAAATCATACTCAATGAACGCTTCTTCCGACAATAGAATAATTTTAAAATAATATGCCGGAAAATTCAGATACTGAGCAAAATCAAGCGGTTGAACTGGCAAAAAAAAGGGCGCAAGCAAAGCGAAGTTTTTCGGATTTAGACATGCTTTATAGCGATGGACTTATTGGGACAGAAGATGTTGCCGAAAGTGAAAGTCGAGCGCCAAAAACCGAAGAAGCGGAATTATTACCACAAGAATACGGCCAGCCAACTGAAGAAAAAGGCAAAGAAGAACCGGAAGAAGAGCCAAAAGAAGGCGAGGAGGAATCGGAAGGAGAACAGCCTGAAGGAGACGAGGATATGAGTGAGGAAGAAATGCGCAGTCTTCAATTGACCAAGTCGCAAATTAGGCAACTTAAAATTCAAAGAGCGATAAAAATCGAGGAGCAAACTGCACTAAAAAAAATAAAAAAATCCGAAAATAATATTAAATTATCAAAAATTTCCGATAGAACAAAAAATGCTGTTCGAATAATCAGGGCGATTTGGGGAGTGGCTTTAGTTTATTGGTGGCTGTTGCTAATACCTCTTATTTTGGCTTTAACCATCACAATCGCGCTCGGTGTGCTTGTTTGGGGATGCGGACTTAATCTTGGTGTTTATTCAGCAAAAACCCGGGAATTACAAAATAGATTCAAAAACGAGAAAAAAGCGCTCATAAAACAAAAAAACGATAGAATTAAAAAAATTAAAAAATCAATAAAATAAAAATATGTCCGCAAAACTAAAAAGAATATTACTAATCATTGGCTTAATAGTTGTGACCGCCCTATTAGCTTTTGCTTTGTATTATTTTTTTAAAAAAGCGGGCCCACTGGCTTATGTGCCAACCGAACCAGGTGAACCCGGAACTCCGGGCGCCCTCCCCCCTGCCGGCGAAAGAGCGACCACTACGGTACCGGGAGTCACCGGTGAAACGGCTTTACCGGTAGCCGGATATATCCCCGGAGTGGAGCCAAGCTATTATCGCCCCGAACCGGTAAAACAATTAACCAGCGAGCCGGCAAACTATTCTTCCTTGGGCAAAGCTGGCGATATGCGTTATTACAATTCTTTCGACGGAAAGTTTTACAAAGTTTTGCCGGACGGTTCAACCAAAGATTTGAGCGGGGAAACTTTTTATAATGTTGAAAACGTAACTTGGGCAAAAAATGCCGACAAGGCGGTTTTGGAGTATCCGGATAACTCAAAAATTATTTATAACTTTGACACGCAAAAACAATACACTTTACCAAAACATTGGGAAGAATTTTCTTTTTCCGATGACAGCTCGCAAATTGCCGCCAAAGCGATCGGTTTGTCGGAAGAAAATCGCTGGCTTGTTACGGTGAACGACGACGGAACGGGAACAAAAATAATTGAAGAAATGGGTAGTAACCAAGACAAAGTAACTATCGACTGGTCCCCGAGCAGACAAACAGTCGCTTTTTCCATGACTGGAGAAGCTTTGGGAATGTACCGCAAAGAAGTTTTGCTTGTCGGGTTAAACGGAGAAAATTTCAAATCATTAGTGGTTGAAGGTATGGGTTTTGAATCAGAGTGGTCACCGACCGGCAAAAAACTTCTTTATAGCGTATACAGCAACCGCTCGGACTTAAAACCGGAATTATGGATTGTGAATTCCTACGGCCAAGAAATCGGGTCTCACAGGCAGAATCTGGAAATTAATACCTGGCCGGAAAAATGCGCATTTGCCGGCGATACCACGGTATATTGCGCAGTACCCAGCTACCTGCCCCAAGGCGCCGGCATCCAACCAAAAATTGCCGACGGCATTCCTGATAATTTATATAAAATCGATCTGACCACCGGATTAAAAACACCAATTGATACTGGCGGAGATTATTCAATAGATAGTGTCTCGTTTGACGAAACAAATAATCGCCTTTTGTTCGTTGATACATACCAGACGGGAATATATGAGGTACAGTTATAAATATGACAAAAACAAATTTTAAAAAAATCTTTTTAATTCTCATAATCGCAATATTCGCCACGGTTTTAATTTTGTATTATCAAATAAAAAAAGTTAATGAAATTTCCGTTGAAATTGCCGAGAAACCATTGATTGACTATGCCTTTACCCCCATCATAACAAATGCGACCGACCCGATTTTGGGAAATCCCGGCGCGCCTATTACGATAATAGAATTTTTGGATATTAATTCTGCCGAAAGCAGGGCAATGCACGCCAAACTGGCTAATTACACTTTGCAATACCCGCAAAAATTCCGCTTAATTATCTTGGATTTTCCGCGGGCGGGATTATTTGCTTCCGACAATATGAAACCTCATGTAGCGGCGCGTTGCGCTTTTGAACAAAATAATAAATTATTTTTTAGTTATCTGGATGAATTGAATAAAATCGGCAAAAATTTAACCAAAGATAGTGTTTTGTTGAAAGTCGCAGAAACAATACAGATTAACACAAATTTATGGACATCTTGCCTTGAAGCGGAGCAAATAAAAACAAAAATAAACCAATCAACTGAATTGGCAGAACTCATTGGCTTAAAAAAGGCTCCGGAGATTTTTATTAATAATAAACGAGTCAATTACCTAGATGAAATAAAAATTGAAGATTTGCTCAAAGAAATCATGAAAGAATATAACTAAATATGTCTTTACGCTTTAAAATAATATATTTTACCTTGTTATTTACTGTTTCAGCCGGTATTTTTTTATTTCCGAATTACACATCAGCGGTTGAATATAATTCCTGTTGTGTGTGTATAAATGTTGATACAACAGGAGAGGGTTCATCTTACAATACTCTTCCAAAAGACACTGAGGGTAATTTGATTACTGATGCTACTATGTGCGAATCCAAAAGCGGATTTGGTGCCTCCTGTTCAATAGGAAAAATGAAAGAATGTGGTGAGATAATTGTGGAAACCACCGAGCTTGAGTCAGAATTTGAAGGATTTAAAGATGTCATTCTTGGTGTTACTGTCCCTTCTTTGCAATTTTCAGCGCCACCATCAGAAGTTGATAGTGAAGGTAATATTTATATTTCTTGGATAGGAGAATATTTGTCTGCTGTTTATAATTTTACGGTTCTGGCCGTAAGCATTATCGGAATTGTAATGCTCATAATGATGGGCATAAAAATAATTACTTCCGGAGGCGGGCCGGCAAAGGCTGACGCATATAAAAGAATAAGCCAAATTGTTATCGGATTATTTATTGCCTGGGGGTCTTATGCAATTCTTTTTGCGATTAATCCCGATTTGACTGTATTTAAATCTTTAAAAATAAAATTTATAGAGAACCAACCTATGCCTGAATTTATTGGCACGGTTGACGATGATGTTGATTTGACCGAAATGGCAAACACAGCCTTACCTATGGCCGAAGGAGAAAACCCCTATTCAAAAATGCGAAGTGTTTGTATAAGTGGACCATTAACAGAGGCTTCATTAAAAGCAGTATTGCCCACATGGGTTGAATTAGGTCAAAAGGGTGGGGCTGTTTATGTGCGCGGAGGAAATACCGTCGCGAATGGATGCAAAGCAACTGGCGCGCAAGTCAATTGGATGATTAATCACTTGCTATCAGTGGGAATTCCTTTCCCAAATCCAAATAATTATACCAAGGAAAGTTTAAAAGCCCTGACATCAGATCAAGCAAAATTATTAAATAAAGACAAAACATATCAAGCCGAATTACTGGCAATTTATAACAGCAAAGAATTAAGCTATTATAAAGGAAGGATGTGCGGAGATTGCGGAACTTGGATCTATCAATTGTATAAATGTGCCGGATTCCCCGGGAAACAAGAGCCATTGCCCCAATTAAAAACTTCCGAAAAAGAACCGTATTTTATGGGTGGAGGAAAAGATAAAACATGCGCTGAGGCCATTGAAGATGTCAAAAACAAGAAAGATGGATTAAAATTTGGTGATTTTTTTTGGTCTCCGAATGCCGGACATTGGTTTATGTATACTGGTGGCGCCGGCTTACCTTATGAAATGGTTGAAATGGGTGGTGGTTCATCGGGGTCTTGCGCTTCATACGGTCCGATACCAATACCAGGGTATGACTTCACACCAAAAACATGCGTTAGAGTAGCAAAAACAATTAGCGATTATTGGGTAATGAAAAAATATGCAAAAAACAAAGGATGCTATATTTATAGAATAATTGGAATTAAGCCATAAATAAAGAGTGGAAAAAAATGAAAAATAATCAAACTATTTTCACCTGCAACAATTGTGGCGCTCAATTCCAGAAATGGGTTGGGCGCTGTTTGGAATGCGGTAAATGGGGAACAATCGAAAAAGAGCAAAAAGCAATCGCCAAAGAACAGCCCTCTGAAAATAATTTCACGCCGGCAAAATTATCGAATCTAAATGAAATTAAAAATGAAAATACAATTCGAATAAAAACCAACATCAGTGAACTGGACAGGGTTCTTGGAAACGGTCTTGTGCCGGGTTCACTTATTCTTCTTGGCGGAGAACCGGGAATCGGCAAATCAACTTTGGCGCTTCAACTTACCGGATTACTCTCCCCTGCTCTATATATTTCCGGAGAAGAATCAGCCGAACAAATAAAAATGCGAGCCGACAGATTAAATATTAAATCCGCCGGACTAAAAATCGGAAATGAATCAAATATAGAAACGATTATTACCACCATAAAAAAAGAACGGCCAACGCTTACCGTGGTTGATTCCATCCAAACAATATTTTCAATTGATTCAGAAGGAGAAGCCGGCAATTTGGCCCAGGTGCGCGCTTGCACGGTCAAACTAATGGAAATGGCAAAAAGCGAACACTTGACTGTTGTTTTGATCGGCCAAGTCACAAAAGACGGAAATGTTGCCGGCCCAAAAACTTTGGAGCATCTGGTTGATACTGTTCTTTACTTGGAAGGAGACCGTTTCCATCAATTCAGAATCTTGCGAGCGGCAAAAAATCGTTTTGGTTCAACCGATGAGGTCGGTGTTTTCACCATGGAAGAAAACGGACTTGTAGAAGTAAAAAATCCTTCAGCCGCTTTTTTGGGAGAAAGGGTGGAAGACGCACCCGGAAATGTGGTGGCCTGCCTGATGGAAGGAAGTCGACCGATTCTTTGCGAGGTTCAAGCGCTCGTCAATAAAACTTCATTCGGCTATCCGGTGCGCAAAGCAAGCGGTTTTGATTTGAATCGTTTGCACATGCTTGTGGCCGTGCTTGAACGCCGAGCCGGACTCAGTCTGGCTCAATATGATATTCATCTTAATGTGGTAGGTGGGCTAACTGCCGACGAACCGGCGGCGGATTTGGCCGCGGCACTTGCTATTGCGAGCGCCTACAAAGACAAGCCCCTTGGAAGCGATATGGCCGCCTTTGGCGAAATCGGATTATCCGGAGAAATCAGGCCTGTTTCTTTCACCGAAAAACGGCTGAGAGAATGCGAACAACTCGGTCTGAAAAGAGCTTTGGCTAATACAGGGAAAAAAGATATTAAAACAAAAAACTTAAAAGTATTGAATATAAAAAATATCCAGGAAATTATTAAACACACATAAAAAAATTTCAAATAAAAAAATAGTCCCACTTCACATGACGCGAGGTGGGACTTTTTCGTAAAGAGCTATTTGGGGTTGATTGCAATTCTAGGCGGGTTTGGTGCCGAGGCGAGAAAAGTTGGGGAACAAAGAAGCGTTCACTTCAATCGCCGGATGCCGAACGAGCTTGTCGAGAAAACGACTGACTTGGTCGCCCACACCGGACAGGTCGGGCTTTTCTCCGTAGCGGACAACCGCTTTCGCACGGTGAAAACCGATGATGCTGTCGGTTGCCAACTGAACAACCTTGTCCAAATCCTTATTCGAACGGAAAACGAGCTTCTGCACTTTTATTATCCGATCGCTCGCGTCAGGATCCGGACGCCCGTAGACCTGAACCATTTTCCCTTGAAAAAAGTCGGTCAAGCTAAGCCGGAACAAAAAAGGTTCGTAATGGCCGTTTCCCGGCCTCATGATCATCACCTTGATCTTGTCGGTCTCCTTTTCGCGCCTCCCCGACACTGGCGCGACCGCATGTTCCAAGTCCCTTCTTTGACGAGCACCCATGTTTCCCTCCTTTTTTTGCCAACCGTTTGCTTCCGGCAAATAACCCTTGCCGGAACTTGATGAAAAAAAAATAGCACAAAAACGTAATTATGTCAACCCGTTAAAGTGCATCATTTATTATTCCAAGTGCAAAGTTTTTTCCCAGTCAACCAGCTTACTAACTAACAATGAATGATTATCGGCCTTTAGCGCAATTTGCTCCGCCGCTTGGCGGGATTTTTTTATAATATCTTGGTCTGTTAATTTAGCCAAACGCAAATTCATAAGTCCGCTTTGTCGAATGCCATATACTTCGCCCGGCCCTCGCGTTTCCAAATCCTTTTCCGCCAATTTAAACCCATCAATATTTTTTTCAAAATACTGAAGTCGGTCGGATACTTTTTCTGACTTTGATTCGGTAAATAACAAGCAATATGATTGATAAATTGAACGACCAACACGCCCCCTAAACTGATGTAATTGGGCCATACCAAATCTTTCCGCACCCTCTATCATCATCACACTGGCATTTGGAATATTCACTCCCACTTCAACAACCGATGTTGAAATCAAAATATTAATTTCATTATTTTTAAATTTTTTCATTGCCAATTCTTTTTCCGGTGGTTTTAATTTACCATGAATAAACCCGACCACCAAATCAGGAAAAATTTCTTTGACTAATTTTTCATATTCTTTCATTACGGTCTTTTTTTCTTCATTAAATGACAAGCCGGGCAAAATATTCTCTGTTTCGTTTGTGTCTTCAATCAAGGGGCAGACAACAAAAGCTTGTCTGCCATTTTTAATTTGCCCGCGAATAAATTCATAAGCTTTCGCTCTGTTCTTTGGCTCCACCAAACGAGTTATAATCGGTTTTCTTCCCACAGGCATCTCATTGATAATTGATAAATCCAAATCGCCATAAATTGTAAGAGCAAGCGAACGCGGAATCGGAGTGGCTGTCATACTCAAATAATGAGCGGATATTTCTTTTGTTTTGTCTTTAATCGCCTTTCTTTGATTAACTCCAAAACGATGCTGTTCGTCAACAATAATCAAACCGATGTCTTTGAACCGTACTTTTTCGGAAAGCAAAGCGTGAGTGCCTATTACAATATCGACCTTCCCTTCGCTTATTTCTTCAATTATTTGTTTCTTCGAAAAAAGCTCTGCTGTGTCATCCCCACGAGGACTCGAATGACCAGCTAAAAAATATTGTGAGCGAGTCAAAAGCGCGATTTTTAATTTATCACCCAAAAGACCGCTTATGGTATCAAAATGCTGACGGGCTAAAATTTCTGTTGGCGCCAAAAGCACACCTTGATAACCGCTCAAAATAACATTTAAAAGAGAAATGGTTGCAACAATAGTTTTCCCCGACCCAACATCACCCGACAGTAATCGGTTCATTGGATTATTTTTTTCCAAATCTCTGAGTATTTCCCAGGCCGATATTTTTTGTGTAACGGTTAAAGCAAACGGTAAACTGCCAACAAATTTTTTAATTTCTTGTTCGTGAAAAACTATTGCTGGAGCTTTCTCTTTTTTTTGCTTTTTTCTGGCAATCTGCGCTCTTAATTGTATCAAAAATAATTCATCAAATTTAAGTCTTTCCGTGCTTTTTTTTAATTCACTTTCATTTTTTGGAAAATGAATTCCAAGTAATGCCGATGAAATAGGAATAAGAGAAAATCTTTTTATTATTTCGCTAGGCATCCAATCTTTAACCGATTCGGCAATCGGCAAAACTTGTGATATCAAATATCGAATTTGTTTTTGAGTTAGCCCGCCGGTTGAAGGATATATTGGCACCAAGCGAGCCGTGTGTGTTGTTTCTTTTTTTGTCTCTTTTTCATACATCGGGCTTAGGAGCCTAGCCCCGAGCATGTCTGATTTTATTTTACCCGACAAAAAAATAACTTCTCCCGCTTTAATATTTTTAATTATAAATGGCTGATTAAACCAAGTAACTCTAATACTACCTGAATCGTCATGGACCAAGGCTTCGGTTATATTTTTACGACTTCGAAAGCTTCGCCTGTTGGCAATCATCTCCACACGTCCGCGAATGGTCGCTTCCACACCATCGGCAAGATCTTTTATCGGCAATATTTTGCGATAATCTTCATAGCGAAAAGGAAACCAATATAACAAATCTCCGGCTTTTTCTATACCAAGACGTTTTAACTTTTTGGCCGTTACCGCGCCAACCTTGTTGATTTTTCCCACTGGCAAATTAAAATCCATATTCATAAACAAATTATACCATAAAACCCGTCAGCCTTGGGCTGACGGGTTTGTGACCTCGCTAGGAATCGAACCTAGATTACAAGCTCCGCAAGCTTGCGTCCTATCCGTTGAACGACGAGGCCATCCAATAAAAAACCTCGAAATAATCGAGGTTCAATATAGCATATTTCTTGAATTATTGCAACTTCAACAATCGACCAATCCGATCGCTTAACGGCTCTTCTTCTTTTTCCAAATCTTCAAATAAATATTGGTTCAAAAACGTCCTAATTTCATTAGGATTGGCATCTTCTAAATTTATACTCAATCGATGAAATATTATTCCTTTTAATTCAAAATACAAAGTTTTTGTGTCTGGTGGGCTATATACAATCCAATATTTCTCCAATTCCGAAAATGAATAATATTTATTCCCGACAATAATACCAGTTTCGCAAATACCAAAATCAATTTCTCCGGGTTCATTCATTTCCTGCATTATAAGAATAATGCCAAAAAGCACGATCATTAAAGCAAACAAATAATTCGCCGAATAAACCGCGTAAATAATCAATAGAATGGCGACTAAACTCATTACCAAATACCAGCGCTTGCTTCGATAATATTTTTCATACTCTCTAATTTGCCAATAAAAAATAATATCGCCGGTATTAACGTTAGTTTTGGTAATGTCTTGCGCCATAAAATATAGGTCAAAAAAATCGTGGACCCAAGAGGGATCGAACCTCTGACCTTACGGATGTGAACCGTACGCTCTAACCAGCTGAGCTATGAGTCCGTTTGAGCGCTCCTCCCTTGCGTCTTGTTCATCATAGCATAAATTTACCGGCTAAACAAGTCAATTGCCAAAAAACATCAATATTTATACTTTTGGCCATTATTTGATTAAAGGCTATATATATGATACAATGGCCGTGTTTATGTTATTTATGCGCGAACTGAAAGCAAAATCACAATCAGTCAATTTTTTGGCTCCGGAAAGCGAAAAAAGCCTGATTAAAACCAATGATAATAACCCAATAAAAAACAAAAGAATTACACTTCTTTATTTTTTTGTCGGCTTAACGATTATTTTGGTTGCTATTTTGGGTATTCGAGCGCTTGTCGTCGCCGGAACCGGTGGTGAAAACGGCGGACTTCTCAGGTCAAAAAAAATCGGTTTTTTTGATACTGTAAAAAATATTTTATTTTACAACGATAAATCATTAATCGGCGAGGAAGAAGACAGAATCAATATTTTGCTTCTTGGAATCGGCGGACCGGGGCATGACGGACCTTACCTTTCAGATACAAATATTATCGTGAGTATTAAACCAAGCACCAAAGAAGTATCAATGGTTTCCATCCCTCGGGACCTGGGAGTGAAAATCGCAAACTACGGCACCCAACGCATAAATTATGCTGATGCGCTAGGCGAAAAATTAAACCCCGGTCAAGGCGGAGATTACGCGCGACAAATTTTTGCCGAAACATTCGGGCTGGAGATACCGTATTATGCGCGAGTTAATTTTAACGCATTTGAACAAATGATTGACGCTGTTGGCGGTATTGAGGTAAATGTCGCCCAACCCTTTTCCGATTATTCATACCCGGGAGAAAATTATTCTTATCAAACCATTACTTTCACATCCGGCACACAGCAATTTAACGGCGACTTGGCTTTAAAATTCGCTCGTTCAAGACACGGTACCAATGGTGAAAATTCTGATTTTGCTCGCTCAAGACGGCAACAACAAATAATTTCCGCCTTAAAAGACAAAATAATGTCTTTTGGCACGCTTACCAGCCCGACGACTTTGCACAAAATATGGACATCGCTTTCTGATAATATCGATACAAATCTTGAATTTTCACAAATGATTTATTTGGCTTCCATTGCCAAAGATATCGACTCTTCAAAAATTAAAAACTTGGTTATCGATTCATCACCCGAAGGATACCTTTATTCATATATCGCGCCAAATGGCGCCTTTATGCTTGCGCCCAAAGGCGGAGATTATTCCGCGATTAATCTGGCAATCACAAACATTTTCCAAACCAGCTTCAGTTCCGCCATACCAAGCGACACTCCCCTGGCTTATAATGAGCAAACAAACAGTGATTCACAATTTAATAACAATGCGATAAACACCACTTCAAGCGCGCTAATTCCGACCAGCACTTTCTCCACAACCACAACTCAGCAATTGGCTTTTTTGGAAAATGCCAAAATAGAAATTCAAAATGGCACATGGCGAGCCGGCTTGGCCAGTCGCACTCAAAGCCAGTTAGCCGACCAAGGGTTCAACATTATTACCATTGGCAACTGCGCAAAACGACCAATCGCCACCACCACAATATATTTAATTAATCAATCCGTCTCCAACGAACTTTTGGAATATTTGCTCAAGCAAATTCCCGCGCGATTAGAAATGACAATCCCCGATTGGCTCCATGAAAATTATCAATCCGAAGGTGAAGGCACAGTTGAGGTAGGCGCCAAATTTAATCCTGAAACCGATATTTTAATTATTTTAGGAATTGACATTAAAGAATAATAATATGGCAACGCTCGCAAAAATTAAAAAATCAAATTTACCTTCCGTTGTTTTGATTGGACGAGTTAACGTGGGCAAATCTACTCTTTTTAACCGCTTGACTGAATCAGCCCATGCTTTGGTTTCTGATGTGCCGGGCACCACGAGAACACGAAACATAAAAAATGTCGTCTGGCGAGGCAAAAGTTTCCAATTGGTTGATACGGGCGGACTTACTTTCGACAAAACCGTTAGCCTTGAAAATGATATCATAGAGCAAACGGATATTGCTTTAAAGGAGGCTGATTTGATATTGTTTGTTATCGATATAAAAAACGGGATTCTTCCTCAGGAAAAAGAACTGGCAAAAAAAATCCGCACCAAAAATAAAAACAAAAAACCGATTATTTTGGTTGGCAATAAAGCCGATACCGCCGTTGACAGGGAAAGGGTTTACGATAAAGAATGGGCGTCGCTTGCTCTTGGCGCACCTTTCCCGGTATCAGCCACAAACGGCAGTAACGCCGGTGATTTATTGGATTTGATTTTCAAGAATTTATCAAAAGCAAAACTTAGACCCAAAAAAGTTATTGAAAAACCGGCTATCAAAGTCGCTTTAATCGGAAAGCCAAACGTGGGCAAATCAATGTTGTTCAATAAATTAATCGGGGAAGACAGGGTGATTGTTTCTGATATGCCACACACCACTCGCGAACCGCACGACACTTTAGTCGAGGTGGATAATGAACAAATTATTTTTATCGATACAGCCGGAATTAGACGAAAAACAAAAGTCGGCCATGAACTTGAACGCCAAGGCATCGGCAAAAGCTTGGAAGCAATTGAAAGAGCCGACATTATTCTATTTGTCCTGGACGCCTCTGAACCGATTTCGGACCAAGACAAACAACTGGGCGGTTTCTTGCAACAACATGCCAAAAGCGTGATTATTATCGTAAACAAGTGGGATTTGGCCGAAGATAATGAAGACGCCTTCAGAAATGAAGTGAAATCCATGGTAATCAGAAACTTTCCTCATTTGGACTACGCGCCGATTATTTTTGTGAGTGCCTTGACGCAATATCGGGTACATCAAATATTCCCCCTCATCAAACAAGCGGAAGAAGGCAAAAAAACAGTGATTTCCAAAGAAGAATTAAAAGAATTTTTGAATAAAATGATGCGCGTCCACAAGCCATCGCGTGGCAAAGGCGTTCGCCACCCAAAAATTCTTGGTTTCAAACAAATTGATTCAAACCCTCCGGTTTTTGAAATCGATATCAAACAAAAAACTTCGCTCCATGTTTCTTACATATATTTTCTAAAAAGAAGAATGCGAGAACAGTGGAATTTTTTCGCCGCTCCAATTATAATTAAAATGAGAAAATTAAAACGTTAATATGAAACTTGTGGTCGGCTTGGGAAATCCCGACAAAAAATATCAAGGTACGAGGCATAATATCGGTTTTGACATTATCGACGCACTGGCCGAATCAACCGGCGCTGTCTTTGCTATTAACAAAAAATTCAATTCTCAAATAGCGGAAATAAAAATTAACAATCAAAAAATAATATTGTTAAAACCAATGACCTACATGAACGAATCCGGTGTAGCGGTGTTCGAGGCTACAAAATTTTTCAAAATCGACACAAAAGACATTATTATTATTCATGATGACAAAGATATTGCTTTGGGTGAATTCAAACTTCAATTTAACCGTTCTTCGGCCGGCCATAACGGCGTCCAATCAATAATCGACCGCTTGGGAGTGAAAACTTTTTTTAGATTAAGATTTGGCATAAAGCCAAAAACGGAAATTAAAGACACGGCTGATTTTGTTTTGAAAAAATTTACCGCTTTAGAAAAAATAGCAATTAAAAAACTGATTAATAACGCGGTAGAAGAAATTATGGCGAAATTAACTATCTCGCAATTATGAACGCCTTAGCCTATTTATCTTTTTTTCCAAAATTTAACAACCGCCGGTTCAAAATGCTGGCGGATTATTTTTCTGATTCCAATGAAATAATGATGACCGAGGTAAATGATTTGCAAAAAATCGGCTGGGATGAAAATATCGCTCACGAGTTTGTTTCTTGGCGAGAAACAAATCCGCCGGAAAAATTGCAAGCAATTTTAGAAAAAGAAAAAATATGGACATTATCATTTGATGAAAAGGATTTTCCGAAATTATTAAAAGAAATTCCCGACTCTCCCGTTACTCTATTCATTCGGGGTGAGTGGCCGGAAAAAGATTACTCTTATCTTGGCGTTGTCGGCACAAGAAAAATCACACATTATGGAAAATTGATGGCTGAAAAAATTGTCGCCGACCTCGTAAAATTAAATATTGTGATTGTCAGCGGTTTGGCGCTCGGACTTGACGCGGTCGCGCATGACACAACTATTAATAATGGCGGAAAAACAATTGCCGTGCTGGGCGGAGGAGTTGATAAAAATACTGTCGGTCCTGGCGCCAACCGAGCATTGGCGGAAAAAATCGTATTTAACGGCGGATGCCTTGTTTCCGAATATCCTCCATATTTTGAACCAAACAAAGCAACTTTCCCGGCCAGAAACAGAATTATCGCCGGATTATCTTCGGGAACATTGGTTATTGAAGCGCCTATCACCTCGGGAGCGCTCATCACGGCTCGATTAGCTCTTGATTATAATCGCGAAGTAATGGCTGTGCCCCACCAGGCTAATTCAATTTTGGGAGAAGGATGCAACAAGATTTTGAAACAAGGGGCGCATTTAATAACAGAAGCGGAAGATGTGGCGCAGTTGCTGAATCTGGCGGATGTGATTGGCCAAACAAAAAAAGTTTTACCACCACTTAATGAAACGGAAAAAACAATTATTTCTTGCTTATCCGATAACCCGGTTCATATCGATAAAATAATTGAAAGCACCGGTTTGGAAAGCCAAGAAATCAGCAGTAATCTTGTAATGATGGAAATAAATGGAATAATAAAAAATCTGGGTAATTTGCATTACATTATATTGTAATATTTGACATAAGCGTCAAGCTTCGCTAATATAGTGAAATTCTAATGAATTTTTATGAAAACATTGGTAATTGTGGAGTCGCCGGCAAAAGCCAAAACCATTTCCAAATTTTTAGGAAAAGATTTTATTGTAAAGTCCTCTTTTGGCCATGTGCGCGATTTGCCAAAAAAGGAACTGGGTATTGATATTGAAAATAATTTTGAACCAAAATATACTGTCGCCAAAGATAAATCAAAAACCGTTAAAGAATTGAAAGATTCGGCAAAAAAATCCGATAAAATACTATTCGCTACCGATGAGGACCGCGAAGGAGAAGCTATTTCTTGGCACTTATCATCTATTCTCGGAGTAAATGAAAAAAAAATCGAACGAATCACTTTTCATGAAATTACCAAATCGGCCATAGAACACGCCCTAAAAAATCCCCGCAAGTTGGATTTTAATCTGGTGGACGCCCAACAAGCTCGTCGCATACTGGATAGATTGGTCGGATACAAGCTCTCCCCTTTTCTTTGGCGCAAAGTGGCCAAAGGATTATCGGCCGGTCGAGTGCAATCAGTCGCCGTGCGGTTGGTGGTGGAACGAGAACGCGAAATTAAAAATTTTATTTCCGAAGAGTATTGGAGTTTGGACGGAATATTTGCCGACTCAATCAACGAACCATTTACCGCAAAATTGATTTCTACCCCTACTGGAAAATTGGATAAAATGGATTTAAAAAACAACGAAGACATCAATAAAATTTTAAGTGATTTGAACGGTGCAAAATATTTGGTGCAAAATACCGAAGACAAATTGACAAACCGCCAACCGGCTCCGCCTTTCACCACTTCAACCCTGCAACAAGAAGCGAATCACCGTCTAGGTTTTTCCGCCAAGCAAACCATGCGCATCGCCCAACAACTTTATGAAGGAGTTGAATTGGGAACTAGCGGTTCGGTCGGTTTAATCACCTATATGAGAACCGACTCAACAAATTTATCAGAAAAATTCCTTGAGGACGCGAAGATTGCTATTGTGGGTGATTTTGGCGCGGATTATTATAACGGAGAATATAGAACTTTTAAGAAAAAAAGCAAAAACGCGCAAGAAGCGCATGAAGCTATTCGCCCGACCGAAGCGAGCGTTAATCCGGAAAGCATCGCGAGTCATTTGGATAATAACCAATATAAATTATACGATTTGATATGGCGTCGAGCGGTGGCTTCGCAAATGGCCGTGGCAAAAATAAATAATTCCAATATAGATATTGATTCGGATAACAAATATGTTTTTCGAGCGAACGGTCAAAACATTGTTTTCCCGGGTTTTTTAAAACTGTATCCCGAAAAAACAAAAGAAAATTTCTTGCCAAAAATTGAGAAAGGCACTTCTTTAAAATGCGAAGAATTAAAACCGGAACAACATTTTACCGAACCGCCGGGCAGATACTCGGACGCTACTTTGGTAAAAGTTATGGAAGAACACGGCATTGGTCGACCTTCAACATATGCCCCGACAATTGCCACAATTGAAGACCGAGGCTATGTGGAACGCGATGATAAAAAAAAGCTGTTTCCAAAAGAAATTGCCTACTTGGTTAACGACTTATTGGTGGAACATTTCCCAAATATTGTTGATTACAAATTCACCGCGGAAATGGAAGAAAACCTTGATAGTATTGCATCCGGTGAAAAAGAATGGCGACCGATTATCGCGGATTTTTACGGCCCATTCAGTGATAACTTGGAAAAAAAGGATAAGGAACTTTCAAAAAAAGAATTGACGGAAGAAAAAACCGATGAAGTGTGCAATAAATGTGGAGCGCCAATGATAATAAAGATTGGACGGTTCGGAAAATTTATGGCTTGTTCCGCCTATCCGACTTGCAAAAACACCAAACCATTACCCGGCGAGGAATTGCCGGCGGAAATTGAAGCTACCCCAACAGATGAAGTATGCGACAAATGCGGTGAGCCGATGGTACGAAAAGTCGGACGCTACGGACCGTTTTTGAGCTGTAGCGCTTATCCAAAATGCAAAAATATAAAAAGTATTGAAATTAAAATTAATATCAAATGCCCAAAATGTGGTGAAGGAGAAATGATCCAGCGAAAAACAAAGCGCGGAAAAATATTTTTTGGCTGTAACCGCTATCCCAAATGTGAATTTGCTTTATGGGATAAACCAACCGGAGACAAATGCCCAAAATGTGGTGAATCAATGGTTGAAACAAAAAAAGGCGAAACTAAATGCAGTAACAAATTATGCGCCGGAGAAATAAGTAAAGAAAAAGTAAAAAAAGTAAAAAAGAAATAAATAAAAAACCATGCTTAGATGCATGGTTTTTTAGTGCGGGGGCGAAAGGTTAACCTTAATGCCAAAGGTGATGCTAAGGACCGATCGCCTCCCGCAAATTTGAATATATCACAATTCGCATAAATAATCAAGATAAGCGAGCAGAAATAAAAACGCGGCTTCCCCAAAGGCGAGAAGCCGCTACCCGTTGCATGGACTGCAGAAAAACTCTTTTTTTGGACATTCGAACCTTGTGTCACTCCAGCCAGGAGGGGATCAAACATCGCACTTCGCGAAAACGCAGGACCATGCAGGAACTCATCTGAAATCGCCCGCTCTGCTATTGAGCGATTTCGAGCGCACACGCCCCGGGTTTGGGCTGTGCCTGATAAAGGAACAGAAGGAGCGCGCGACCAGAACCTCTCGTGGCTGAATAAGTATAGCATAAATCAAAAACATGTCAAATAAAAACAGAAGATCCGGCCCAATAAAGGGACGGATCTTTGCGGCATTAAGCCTTAGCATCACATTCGTTATTATATCATAAAATCGGCCTCTTGTCAAGACTCCAATAAATCTTTACAATTAAATAATAAGATGTGAAAAAAATGATCAATTATGAATACGGAAATTGTATTGCCAAAGAAAATAACTGAAAACGACCTATATAAGGAATTAAAGCAATATTGCGACCGCGACGACTTGGAAATGGCACGGTTAGCTTTTGATTTTGCCTCCAATGCCCATAGTGGTCAATTAAGGCATAGTGGAGAATCGTATATTATTCACCCCCTATCAACCGCCTATATTCTCGCGCTTTTAAAAATCGACATCAATATTATTATCGCCGCCCTGCTCCACGACGTGCCCGAAGATACAAAAATCACTTTAGAAGAAATTGAAGAAAACTTTGGAAAGGACGTGTCAAACATGATTAAAGGAATCACTAAGTTAAGCGCCATCAAATACCGCGGGGTTGAAAGATATATCGAAAATTTACGCAAAATGTTTATTGCCATGGCCGAGGATATTCGGGTAATGATTATAAAATTTGCCGACCGGATTCACAATCTCAAAACTCTTGAATCAATGCCCGTGAACAAACAATACCGCATCGCTCTTGAAAGCTTAGAAATTTATGCCCCAATCGCCAACCGCTTAAGCATGGGTGAATTCAAAGGCCAATTGGAAGATTTGTCTTTTCCATATGTTTTTCCAAATGACTATAAAAAAGTTTGTGATATCAGCGAGTCATTTACGTCTGTTGAAAAAAATTATTTGGAAAAAATAATGTCCTTCGTAAAAAAGGAAATCAAAAACACCGGCATAAAAATAATTGACATACACGGCCGTAACAAGCGATTATATAGTTTATACTTAAAATTAAAACAAAAAAATTGGGATACCGAGCAAATTTATGATATTGTGGCTGTCCGCATAATTGTTTCAAACATTAACGATTGTTATGCGGTTCTTGGTATTATTCATAAACTTTGGAGGCCGTTAAAAGGAAGAATAAAAGACTATATATCCCAGCCGAAACCTAACGGCTACAAATCTTTGCACACGACTGTTTTTTGCGATGAGGGGCATATCGTCGAATTCCAAATACGCACTATGGAAATGCACGAAGCGGCTGAATTCGGTATCGCCGCTCATTGGCATTATCACGAAAATAAAAAACCAGTTAAAAGCTCTGATAAAAACGTCGCCTGGGCCCAAGAATTGGCAAAAATTCAAAAAGACGTATTTAATAATTTATCCGATTTGGATGTTTTAAAAATTGATTTTTTTCAAAATAGAATTTTCGTTTTCACGCCAAAGGGCGATGTGATTGATTTGCCGGAAAACGCTACCGCGGTTGACTTCGCCTACCAAATTCACTCAGACATAGGTAACAAATGCAACAGCACTCTGGTTAACGACCAAATGGTATCGCTTGATACTCCGTTAAAGAGTGGCGATGTGGTGGAAATTATTGTCGATAAAAACAGAAAAGGACCCAGCCGTGACTGGTTGAAATTTATCAAAACAAACGCCGCTCGCCAACAAATAAAGCACTACTTAAACTCACAGAAAAAAAATTGGCTGGCTTCAATCTGGCCAATGCCAACAAAAAAATAGCCTTTACTCCGGCTATTTTTTAATTAACCAGCTAGTCGTTGATTATTTTTTTTATAATTCTTCCCAAATCTTCTTTGGAATAATAATCAATCATTATTTTTCCGCTTTCGCCTTTCTTTGTAATATCGACTTTTGTGTTGAGCGCATCTCGCAATTTATTTTCTATATATACCAAATTAGCGTCTTTCCGAAGGGACTCAACCGGTTTTGTTTTTTGAACTTTTCTTTCAAGTTCTCTGACAGAAATTTTTTGCCCGAGCATTGAAGACAGCGCGTCCAGTTGTTCGTTCGCGCTTTTTAAACCGAGCAAAGCACGCGCTTGGCCGGTGTTTATTTTTTTCTCAATCAGGGCTTTTTTCGCTTCTTCCGGTAATTCCAATAATCTGATAGTATTGGCAATTACCGGTCGGCTTTTACCCACTTTTTCCGAGACTTCTTGCTGGGTCAAACCAAATTCTTCAATCAAACGCTCATAAGCGAATGCTTCTTCAATTGGATTTAATTCTGTGCGCTGAATATTTTCAATCAATGCCACTTCCAATTTTTCCAAATCAGCCATTTGTTTTACCAACGCCTGAACAGATGTCAGACCGGCCAACTTTGCCGCGCGCCAACGCCTTTCACCGGCGATAATCTCGTAACCGCCGTCTTTTTTTTCGGAAACCAAAATCGGCTGTAAAATTCCATGCTTTTTTATTGAACCGGCCAATTCTTCTAATTCTTCCATTCCAAAATACCGCCGTGGTTGTTTGGCGTTTGGTGAAATTTCCGATATGGGAATCGACCAAATTTTATCTATTATTCCGGATTCACTTTTTTTGGTCTGAACCGGTATTTCTTTTTTTTGTTTGGCTGAAATAGTCGGAGCGATTAACGCTCCCAAGCCACGTCCAAGAGCCATAAATAAAAATAAAAAATTATAAAATTACCTCCGATAAACGCCGATAAACGGCAATATTTTTTATTCAAACCTGTCCAACAATTCACGCGTCAGTCGTTCGTATGATTTTGCTCCTTTGCCACTCGGTTCATAATGAAATATACTTTGGCCATATGATGGCGCTTCGGCCAAACGAACAGTGCGCGGAATCACAGTTCTAAAAATATTATTAGGAAAATATTTGTACAATTCATGCAAAACTTCTTCTGAAAGACGATTGCGGGAATCAAACATGGTAAGAACCGCGCCGATAACATTTAAATCAACTTTAATATTATCTTTCACTAATTCAATGGTTTTCAACAACTGTCCCAATCCCTCAAGGGCATAATATTCAGCCTGAACCGGTATGAGTACATGGTCAGCGGCTACCAAACCGTTCAAAGTAAGAAGTCCAAGAGAAGGAGGGCAATCAATTATAATATAATCATAGGCGTGCTTAGCTTCCGATAAAATATCATTCAATTTATTTTCTCTTCCTTCCACGTTAACCAATTCCACGTTTGCCCCGGCTAAATCCGGAGTCGCCGGCACCACGCGTAATCCGGTATGAGCCGTATTTCTGATGACATCGTGAATTCTGGCTAAACCGGAAATAGAATGATAAAGTCCTTGTTCAACCTCATCTAATTTAATACCCAAGCCCGATGTGGCATTACCCTGCGGGTCCAAATCAACCAATAACACAAACTTACCGGCCTCTGATAAGCCGGCTGCCAGATTGACGGCGGTGGTGGTTTTACCCACTCCGCCTTTTTGATTGACAATTGAAATTACAGGAGGCATAATTTGTAATTATTATATCATAAATATTGTAATAATCAAATAATCACAATAGCAAAGTATTTTGCTTGTGCTTGACAAAACGCCTTAAATTTACTATAGTATTAGCATTATTTTGCCGAAGTGGCGGAATTGGTAGACGCGCACGACTCAAAATCGTGTTCCTTCGGGAGTGAGAGTTCGATTCTCTCCTTCGGCACACAAATATGTTTCTCTTAATAATTACGTACGGGTATATTTTGGTGGCAGGGCTCTTGATTTTTTTTATCGCCCGCGACCGAAAAAAACCGAATTTATTTTTCAACCGTAATAAATTTATTGGCGCAATTTTTATTTTTATTTTTTTTACCGGTATAATCACGGCGCTTTATTCAACACTTGTTGAGCCTTATTTGCTTGTTACAAAAAAAATTGAAATTAAAAATGAAAAACTGGAAGGAATAAAAATCGCTTTTGTGAGCGACATTCAAGTCGGAATGCACAAAAAAACCGGCTGGAGCAAAAAAGTAGCCGAAAAAATAGATACTGCCAAGCCAGATATTGTTATCTTTGGCGGGGATATGATAAGCAACGAAGGAACTTTTGAGGACGAAAGTGAATATCTTTTGCCATTGCAAATTCTTCAAAAATATCCTGTTTATTATGTTCTTGGCAATCATGAATACGGCATCGGGGGCACTGTGAGAACCAAGCCGGAAAAATACACCGGTGACAGGTCTGAATTAGTTATTAATCGTTTTAACAATTTTGGTTTTAAACTATTAAATAATTCACTTGAGTGCGTAGAAATCAAAAACCAAAAAATCTGCTTATTTGGACTGGCGGAAATTTGGAAAAACAAACCGAATTTTTCTGAATTAACAAATTGGGATAAAAATATTCCCTTAATTTTTGTAACTCACAATCCGGATGGAATTTTGGAATACCCAACAAATTTACCTTACCCTGATTTAACACTTGCCGGACACACGCACGGCGGGCAAATTTGGATTCCATTTTTTGGTCCTTTGGCCGGAGCGCAAACAATACTTCAAAAAGAATATTATCGCGGTTTAAATTATTTTAATGACGCGCCAGTTTACACTTCTGTCGGCGCCGGAGAATCAGGGACTTCCTTACGTTTTTTTGCCGTTCCGGAAGTAGTGATAGTTCAATTTACGCAATAAATTTTTGAATAAAAAATCACCCTCCTATTTGAGGGTGATTTTTTGGCTAAAATTCGGCATTTTTTGGAGTTCTCGGAAATGGTATTACATCGCGTATATTATCCATTCCGGTTAAATACATTATCAATCTTTCGAAACCCAGACCAAACCCGGCATGAGGTACACCACCGTAACGGCGAAGGTCCAAATACCACCAATAATCCTTAGCGTCCAATTTCATTTCCTTCATCCGCGACTCCAATTTTTCCAAGCGCTCTTCACGCTGACTACCTCCGATTATTTCGCCAATTCCCGGCACTAATAAATCCATGGCGGCCACGGTCTTACCATCATCATTTTGGCGCATATAAAAAGCTTTAAATTCTTTCGGATAATCGGTAACAAATACCGGTTTTTTATAAACCACCTCTGTTAGGTATTTTTCATGCTCGGTTTGTAATTCCTTGCCCCAGCCGACCGGAAATTCAAATTTTTGGCCCGACTTCTCCAAAATTTCAACGGCTTCCGTATAGGTAATATGCTCAAACGGTGAATTCGCCACAACATCCAGCTTTTCAAACAATTCGGTATCAATAAATTTGTTAAAAAAAGCCATTTCCTCGGGCGCGTTTTCCCGCACATAATTAATTATATATTTAACAAACTCTTCGGCCAGTGCTTTATCATCCGTTAAATCGGCAAAAGCGATTTCCGGCTCAATCATCCAAAACTCGGACGCATGGCGTTTGGTGTTTGAATTTTCCGCCCGAAAAGTAGGTCCGAAAGTGTAAACTTTTTTGAAGGCCATGGCAAAAACCTCGGCTTCGAGTTGTCCGCTAACGGTTAGCCCAACGCGTTTGCCAAAAAAATCATCCTTGAAATCAATTTCGCCTCGCTCATCTTTTGGCATGTTTTTTAAATCAAGAGTTGTAACCTGAAACATCTCCCCCGCTCCCTCGCAATCACTGCCGGATATAATCGGGGTTTGAGCATAAACAAAACCCTTATCATTAAAAAATTTGTGAATGGCATAAGCGGCAAGCGAGCGAACGCGAAAAACGGCAGAAAAAGTGTTTGAACGAGGACGCAAATGAGCGATTTCACGCAAAAATTCAAATGAGTGGCGTTTTTTTTGCAAGGGATACTCCGAAGTTGAATGGCCAATTATTTCAATTTCTTTTGCTTTTAATTCAAACGACTGACCAGCGCCCGTTGATTCAACTAGGTCGCCCGTAATAATTAAGGCACTGCCGATTGAAGCCTTTTTTATTTCTTCCGCGTTAGCCAAATTATCGTCAAAAACAATCTGTAAATTAGAAAAATATGTACCGTCATTGAGTTCAATAAAATTCGCATTTTTTGATTCGCGTGTAGTTCTTACCCAACCACCGACTTTTATCTGCTTTCCGATATAATCAAAACTTTTTTTAAAAATATCTTTTATTTCTTGTAATTCGCGCATAAAATATATTTAATAATTGTTATCTGTGTATATTAACTTATTTGGCTAATTTTAGCAAGTTTTGAACCGCTATAATGCTCAAAAAACAACTCAATGGCTCGAACAAGCGACGTTGATATTGAGACAGGCCATTCTTTGATTGGAGAATTTAAAAATATTTCCCAATTATTCAAATCATCTTTTTGTAAACAAACACTCGTGAGTATTTTTTGCTTTGGCGCACAACTCCGACAAACTACGCCACCATCCTAAATCGAAAAAATAATTTTTTCTTGTTCGCCTGAAGAAACCGGTTTTTCGCAATAAACACATTTATTTAATTGTGGAACAATGCCTAGTATTTTTAATGACTGGCAATAAAAACCCAATTCCAAACTGTGATTAAAATCAAATTCATCAATATACAGAAGCCACTGTTTTAATAAATCAAACAGCACCGGTTCCTTGCCATTTTCGGGAATTAACCGACTGACAATGTTAACAATTTTTTTTGCGGAAACACTTTTATCAAAATCTTTTCTAATATTTTTAAAGCCATTAACGCCAACAACTTTAAAAATATGTTTAATTTCTTTGCCGGATACTATTTCCGCTTCAACCAAAAAAAACGGCTCCAAAAAAGCCGAATTTTTACTGTTTATTTTTTTAACGCTTTTGGCAAGAGCGACTTCTTTGCCCGACTCACGGCTGAACAGTGTTATCAGCTGATCATTTTCGCGAAAATCCAGACGAGCAAGAATAATAAATAACATATACTAAGACCTTACAAAATTTTATTTTTTACCAAATAATCGTCAAGTATAATCATCGCCGCCTTTTCATCTCTACCGGCCAAACCCTTCATTTTATCTGCCACCTGCGAACTGAATCTTTCATCAAACAAATCAACGCTAACATCTGTTGCTTTTTGTAATTCATTGGCAAATTTTCTAACTCGTTCGGTATTTTTGTTTTCTTTTCCGTCAAGACCGATGGGTAAACCAACAACAATTTTATCTATTCGCTCATCTTCCACTATTTGTATTACCTCGTTTATGCTACTTGCAACACCAAAAGGCAAAGGAGCGCCGATTGCGGTATCGCACCAGGCCAAACCGATATTTTTTGAGCCAAAATCAACGACTAAAATATTCATAATATAATTATTTACAATTCCTCCGGTCGTCTGGTTAATACCTGACTGCCCGTTTCAGTCACGGCCACTGTATGCTCATAATGCGCGCAAAGAGATTTGTCTGCCGTTTCAATGGTCCAACCATCTTTTGCCACAACTATTTCATAGCCACCCAAAGTAATCATCGGTTCAAGAGCAAGAACCATGCCCGGCTTCAAAATTTGGCTCTCCAATCGTCTGTCGTAATAATTTGGCACCCACGGGTCTTCATGCACCTCATACCCGACTCCATGCCCCGATAAATCCCTAATTATGCCGTATTTACCCTGTTTTAACACATATTGCTCTATTGCTCTGCCAATTTGAGCCACACTCACACCCGGCTTAATTGCCTTAATTCCGGCTTCCAAAGCATCGGCCGTTACGCTCATAAGTTTGTGGGTCTTTTTTGGCACTTTGCCGATCACTACCGTTACAGCGGTGTCGGTAAATAAACCGCGTTGCTTTTTTGCAACCGGCCACTCCATCCCAATATCTATGGAATAAATATCGCCATTTTTTAATTTTATTTCTTTACTTGGAATTCCATGAACAATCTCGCTATTCAAAGACGAACAAATTGTGGCGGGAAACGGTTTGTCGGAAGGTCTGCTTTTATAATTTTTAAAAGACGGACGACCGCCGGCCGATAAAATCATTTCCTCCGCCGCCTGATCGATAGTCAAGGTTGATACCCCGACGGAACACATTTTTATCAAGTTAGACAAAACCCGGCCGAGTATTTCTCCGCCTTCCGCCAAAACTTTAATTTCATCTTTTGTCTTGATAGTCATGCAATAAATTATTTAACCAATGTTTTTTCAACATCTCGCGCCACATCTTCAATGGGTTGCTCCCCGTTTATCATTTTTAATATTCCCAAACGCTCATAATATTCAAGAATTTTCATCAACGCACTATTTCCTTGCTCTTTAATCCTTTTTTTAATCGTTTCTTCTTTATCATCCGGCCTCACTTGCAAATCACCACCGCACTGAGGACAAACAACGATTTTTTTTGTAGTTTCGAGCCACGGAATAATTTCACGGCAATTAACGCACACCCGCCTTTTGGTCAAACGATTAAACGCTTCTTCATCACTAATCATAATAGCCACTACCAAAGAGCTTTTATCCAAATCTTTCGTTTCCAAATACTGACTCACTCGCATCGCTTGTTCAAGCGTCCGAATGGCGCCATCAAAAATGATTCCCTTGTAATCTTGTTTTTTTAGAAATCTTTCAATTGTTCTAAAAATTAATCCACAAACAAACCAATCGGGTGCCAATTTACCCCGCGTATTTACTTCGCTAAGAATCGATTTTTCCGCCTCGCTGGCATCCGGGTCAATGGCAATTGAACGGATTAAATCTCCGGTTGAAACATGCAAATACTGATTCTTTTTGGCTATTTTCTTGGCTTGTGTGCCCTTGCCGCAACCCGGAGGTCCGACAAAAAAAATAATTTTTTTCACATTTTTGGCTAATTTCTTAATAATTTTTACGCTACTATAGTACCAAATTTAACTAGTTTTTTCAATCAAAAACCGGCGATTAACGCCGGTTGTTCAAATTCAAGAATTATTTTAAACCCGGTCGTATTCGTGCATTGTCACTTGCGATTCAATTTGTTTGGCTGATTCAATGGCAACCGCCACAACGATTAAAAGTGAGGTGCCACCGATTGTTAAAACCTGCGAACCACTAACCGCGCGTAAAAGTAAAGGCAAAACGGCAATCAAGCCCAAAAAGCTGGCGCCAACAAGATTTATCCGACTGACAATTGAAGTAAGATACCCCTCAGTTTCTTTACCCGGTCTGATTCCGGGAATAAAACCGCCATTCTTTTGCAAATTCTCCGCAACTTTGTGAGGATTAAAAATTACCGAGGTGTAGAAAAATGTAAAACCAAAAACCAATAAGAAATACAGTATGCCGTAAAAAGCCTGATTGTTAAAAATTCTGATAACAAACATGGCTGTATCCTTTAACCATTCCGCCTTCGCCGAAACAAAAAACTGGGCTATCATCGGCGGGACCATAACCAAAGAAATGGCAAAGATAATCGGAATAACACCGGCCATATTAACGCGAATCGGCAAATGCGTTGTGCCTCCGCCAAAAACACGGGTTCCTCTTACTTGTTTGGCATAATTAACCGGAATTTTTCTTTGTCCTTCGTTAATAAATACCACGCCAACTACTGTGGCTATGGTTATCGCGCCAAACATAATAAATGTATAAAAATCCGCTGATGTATAATTGGCAACCGCACCGGCCAAAACAGACGGCAAAGAAGCCACGATACCGGCAAAGATTAACAATGAAATACCGTTGCCAACCTTTCTCTCGGAAATCAATTCACCGATCCAAACCAAAAACATAGTTCCACCGGTAATACTGAACATTATTGTAAGCATTCCCATGCCCCCCAAATCAGCCGGTAAAATATCATTTGACGAGCCGGCCAAAAATCTTATCATGGCGTATGATTGCAAAAATGCGAGCGGTACCGTGAGCCAGCGAGTATACATGTTGATTCTCGCTTGCCCCGATTCCCCTTCTTTTTGCATTTCTTCCAATTTCGGCACAATCATGGTCAACAACTGAAAAATAATCGAGGAAGTAATATATGGAGCCACGCCAAGCATGATCAATGAAAAATTCTTTACCGTGCCACCGGAAAACACATCAAGAAGTTGAAAAATTTGCTGTCCGGATAAAAAATCACGCAAATTATCAATATTAACACCAGGTACGGGAATATGTACCACCAATCTATAGATAGCAAGCAAACCGCAAACTATTAAAATATTTTTGCGTACGTCTTTTATTTTCCAAATTTGGCTTATTTTTTCCCACATAGTATTTAACCAATAAAATAAACTCTGTAATCCAATAATACACTCAAAATCATCTTAATTCAATCACCAATCTTATTCAGCATCGGTTGCTTTAACTTTTTTTCCTTTTTTAATTTCAGGCTTTTCAACTACCGCTGTTTTGACTTCACCACCGGCCTTTTCAATCATTTCTTTGGCTGATTTTGTGCAAGCGATTCCATCAATTATTAATTTTTTTGTAATTTCTCCTTTAACCAAAATCTTTGCCTTTTTTTGCCCGACACCGATTAATTTTTTCTCTTTCAGCACGGCGATATTCACAACAGCTCCATTGTCAAAATATTTTTCCAATTTTGCCAAACTAACTTCAGCCGGTTTTTCATTCAAACTTTTGAAACCGCGTAATTTCGGAGTCGATTGCATCAAGCGCTTGAAAGCTTTGAGACGCAAACGATGACTGCCACCCGAGCGAGCGGTCTGACCTTTTCCACCGCGAGTGGAATATGTTCCGTGGCCGGAAGCGTTACCGCGACCAACTCTTTTTTTGGATTTTTTGGACCCCTTGGACGGTTTAATTGTGTGTAAAGTCAGTTTCATATTTATATTTATTCAGAAATATTTTCATCTTCTTTGTTTTCAATTTTAATTTGAACCACTTTTTCGTTATTTTTCATGAAACTTTTTAGGGCTTCAAAAGTGGCTTTAACCACAGTAATTTTATTTTTTGTTTTTGATAAAATTTTGGATGAAATATTGGGAATTCCAGCTAACTCCAAAACTGTTCGCACCGCTCCTCCGGCGATAATACCGGAACCGACAGGCGCCGGTTTGAGCAATACTTTTGCCGCTTTATATTTTGATAAAATCTGATGCGGAATTGTTTCTCTGACAATCGGTACTTTAATAATATTCTTTTTTGCCTGACGGCTGGATTTATCTACCGCCAATTGCACATCTTTGCCCTTAGCTACGCCAAAGCCCACGCGTCCGGCTCTGTCGCCAATAACAACGCAGGCACGAAAACTCAGGTGTTTTCCGCCTTTGGTGACACGAGTAACTCTGGCCAGGTCCAAAATATGCTGGTCAAATTCCTTTTTTTCATCCCGTTTGGGTCGATTGCTTTTTTTCCGCATTGGTTTCATATTTATGAGATTATTTGGCGATTAAAATATTAGTCCGCCCTCGCGCATTCCGTCGGCAACTGCCGCGACGCGTCCGTGATAACGATATCCGCCTCTGTCAAAAACAATTTCTTTCACTCCTTTTTCTTTGGCGCGTTCGGCAATTTTCTTACCGGTCAGATAGGCTAAAGCAACCTTTCCTTCGCGACCTTCTACTTTTGTTTTGGCATTTTTTAATTCTTCAGAATTCGCCTGACAAACGGTTTTTCCGGTTACATCGTCAATAATCTGCAGATAAATGCTTTTAATACTTCGAAAAACCGATAATCTGGGACGATCGGCGGTGCCTTTGACTTTCGCTCTAACACGCGCGTGTCTTACGCTTCTTACCTGATTTCTTGATTGGCTGTTTATATTGCTGGACATAAAATTAATCTTTATGAAGATTTAGCTGCAGTCTTACCCGCTTTACGGCGCACCACTTCATCTAAATACTTTATTCCTTTGCCTTTATACGGCTCAGGTTTTTTTATTTTTCTTATCTGAGCGGCGGTTTCACCAACAACTTGTTTATCAATCCCTTCGACGGTAATAAGATTTTTTTCAACCGATAATTTAATTCCCTCAGGGGCTTTAAATTCAACTTGGTGAGAATAACCGACATCCAAAACCAGTGTGTCGCCCTTCATGTTCGCCTTATAACCGACACCGTTAATTTCCAGTTGTTTTTTATAACCTTCGGAAACACCCTTAATCATATTAATCGTAATGCTCGCGAATGTACCCCAAAGAGCGCGGTCTTTTTTGAGATTTTCATTTGCCACGCCAATAGTTATTTCATTATCTTTAATTCCAATATTAACGCGCGGATGAACTCGCTGTTTCAATTCGCCTTTCGGGCCTTTAACAACTAAATTATTACCCTTCAATTCAACGGTAATTCCTTCGGAAATAGTTATAATTTTTTTGCCGATACGGGACATATTTTTTATTTATTTATGGTAACAAATTAATACACCTCGCAAATCAATTCCCCGCCAATCTTTTCTTTCTTGGCTTCTGCGTGAGTCATTACCCCTTTTGGCGTTGATATGATAGCCAAACCAAAACCATTAAGCACTTTGCCAATCTCGGTAGATTTTACATATTGGCGATGCCCCGGTTTTGATATTCTTTTTAAAGAATTAATCGCCGATTCGCGACCTTGATATTTTAATGTTATCAAAATCTGTGGCTTTTTATCTTCGGAAACTTCAATTTTTTCCAAAAAGCCCTCACGAACCAAAATTTCGGCAATGGCCAATTTGATTTTTGAATATGGCAAAGCCACCTCTTTTTTATGAACCATTGAGGCGTTCCTGATTCTGGTTAACATGTCAGCGATAGGATCGGTCATCATAACATTTTATAGATAATTTATTTGATTATATTGATTATTACCAACTTGATTTTCGAACGCCTGGAATTTTTCCGGCATTGGCTAATTCGCGAAAGCAAATACGGCACAAACCGAATTTTCTGAAAAATCCGTGTTGACGCCCGCATTTCCAGCATCGGCGAACTATCCGTGTTGAAAATTTTGGTTTACGATTAGATTTTGCTATTTGCGATTGGGTAGCCATAATAGAATATTACTTTACAAAGGGAAAACCGAATTTTTCCAAGAGCATTTTGCTTTCATCTTTTGATTTTGCGTTAGTGACAAACACTATCTGCAAGCCATGGCTTTTTTCAATTTCAGCCGCTTTAATTTCCGGAAAGGCGATATTTTCTTTAAAACCCAAATTATAATTACCGCTTTTATCGAAAGATTTTGCAGAAATTCCACGAAAGTCGCGTGTTCTTGGCAATGTTACGGACAATAATTTTTCTAAAAAGAAATACATTTTCGGCCCTCGCAAAGTAACCACCACCCCAATATCCATATTCTCGCGAATCTTGAAGTTAGAAATTGCTTTCTTGGATTTTGTGCGAACAGGCTTTTGCCCGGTGATGTTTTTTAATGTCTTTTCAACATTTTCAATATAATTTGGCTCCTTTAAAAACTTTCCCACGCCAACATTGATAACAATTTTTGTTATCTTCGGAACCTGCATCACGCTTTTATAGCCAAGCTCTTTTTTCATGGCCGGCGCGATTTCTTTCTTGTATTTTGCGTATAAATTAGGAGTCATAATATTAAGCGATAAATTCTTTGCATTTTTTACAAAATCTTTTTTTGACATCACCGTCAAGTTTATAACCAAGGCGTGTCGGTTTTCCGCATTTTTCACAAATTACCATGGCGTTTGACGCATTCAACGGAGCGGATAATTCAATAATCTGACCCTTTTCGCCTTTTTGTCTGGGACGCATGTGTTTTTTCATAAGGTTAGCGCCTTCAACAACTATTTTATTGGAGTCGGAAAAAACCTGAATTACCTTACCCTCTTTGCCGGCATCTTTCCCGGTAATTATTTTTACTTTGTCATTTGTTTTAATTTTCATATTCGCCCTTATTAATAAACCGTTCTATTTATAAATAAATTTAGTTACTGATTAAAGAACTTCCGGTGCCAAAGAAATAATTTTTTGATAACCGTTGCTTCTCAATTCGCGAGCAACCGGCCCAAAAATGCGCGAACCCTTCGGTTCTTTTGATTTTTTATCAATAATTACCGCGGCATTTTCGTCAAAACGAATGTAGGTACCGTCTTTGCGTCTTGTTTCTTTGCGCTGACGGACAATAACGGCATGGACCACTTCGCCTTTTTTAACCAAACCTCGTGGCGCGGCCATTTTTACCGAACAAGTAATTACGTCTCCCAAGCGCGCGTATCGTTTTTTATAACCGCCAAGCACGCGCAAACACTGCAAGCGTTTTGCGCCACTATTATCAGCTACTACTAACATTGAGCGGTGTTGAATCATACATTTCTAATTTATTGTTTTTTCAAAATTTCTAACAATCGCCATCTCTTTGTTTTGGATATCGGTCGGCATTCCACGAACCTTACTTTGTCACCCTTTTTTGCTTCATTTTTTTCGTCATGAACATGGTATTTATCGGAAACGCGATAATACTTTTTATATTTCGGGTGCAATTTGCGCCTTTCAATCACAACCGTAATCGTCTTATCCATGGCAACAGAATATACAATTCCAGAAAATTCACGCGCGATTGTTTTTTTGTTAGTTACTGTATTCATAAAACGGCTTTATTTTGTTTTATTTTTTAATAGAGTTTTTATTCTGGCAATCGTTTTTCTCGTTTCTTTAATCTTATGCACTGTTTTTAATTGCTGATTATTAACTTTAAAACGCAGTTCGCGCAATTCACCGGCTTGTTTTTCAAGCAGTTCTTTGAGTTCCGTAACATTTAAATTTTTAATTTCATCAAAATCCATATTCATTCAAATTATTTTTCAATAAATTTTGTTTTGATACCCAATTTATAACTGGCGAATTTAATCGCTTCTTGAGCGTTAATTTTTGTGACTCCGCCCATTTCAAAAAGCACGGTGCCCGGTTTGATTACGGCGATAAAATGATCCGGCGCTCCTTTTCCACCGCCCATCGGCTGTTCATTTCCTTTTTTGGTTACTGGCTTATCCGGAAAAATACGAATCCAAATCTTACCTCCACGTCTGACATAACGAGTCAAAACGCGTCTGGCTGATTCAATTTGACGGCTTGTAACCCAACCGTGACTATCGCTTTTTAAGCCATATTCTCCAAAGGCCAATGAATTTATTCTTGTCGCCACACCCAAACCTCGTCTACGTCCTTTATGCCATTTGCGGTGTGCAACTTTTTTAGGCATCAACATACATTTTTTATTTATTTATATTTTTCGTTTCTTCCTTGTCTGTTTTTTTATCAAACTTATCACGACGGCCAAAAGCTTCGCCGTGATAAATCCATACTTTTACGCCGATTTTACCATATATTGTTTGTGCTTCAGTGATCGCATAATCAACATCGCTTCGAAAGGTGATCAAAGACATTTTCCCGGCTGAAAGCACTTCCCTTCGGGCGATTTCCACGCCGTTTAATCGTCCAGCCATATTTATTTTCACTCCCTTGGCACCGGCGACCATTACTCTTTCGATAGCCTGTTTCATAACCCGGCGGAAAGGCAAACGCCTTTCAATCTCCGAAGCGCAACCTTGCGCCACCACGGCGGCCGATAATGCCGGCTGTTTTAAAGGAATGATATTTAATTTAACTCTTAATTTTTGCTGTAAATATTTTTTTTCAATTTCTTTACGCACCACTTCTACCCCTTGGCCTGAACGGCCGATAATAACACCCGGCTTTGCCGCGAGTATGGTTACAGTCATTTCTTTTGGCGAACGTTCAATAGAGACAGCGTCGATGCCGGCATCCTTAAATTTCTTATCCAAAAAAGCTCGGATATTGATTTCCTGTTTCAAAAAAATCGGTAAATTTTCTTTTTTGGCAAACCATTTCGAGTCCCAAGCGAAAATATATGGTGTGCGATGAATTTTCGGATGTACTTTGTGTCCCATATTTGATTATTCAATTTTCTAAACTGTTATAGATAATATTTTATTTTTATTTTTTTTCTGATTTTTTGATTTTTTTGGCTTTTGGCTCCTCGGAAATTAAAACCAAATTAATATGCGATGTTCTCTGTCTTAAGGGCGTCGCTCGTCCATGCGCTTTTGGCATCCATCTCTTTACCATCGGTCCGCCGTCAACCGTAACAGACTTAACACGCAAAGTTTCCGCTTCATATTTATGATTAATTTTGGCGTTGGCAATCGCTGATTTTAACAATTTGAGCATTGGAATAGCGGCTTTTTGATGTTTTAAAGGCAAACGCTCAAGCAAAATAACCGCTTTATGGCCTCGCATAGTATCGGCAATCAACCGCACTTTTCGCGGTCCCATTTTTAAAAATCTTAATGTGGCTTTAACTTCCTTGGTCATAAAATAATTCTTATTTCATTATTGCTTTTTTTCGGCATCCTGACCTTTGGCCATCTTTCCGCCGTGATTTATAAACTTGCGAGTCGGCGAAAATTCACCCAAACGATGACCGACCATATCTTCCTCAATATAAACATTGATAAAATCCTTGCCGTTGTGAACCAAAAAAGTCGAACCAACCATTTCGGGTGAGATAACGCAAGCGCGAGACCATGTTTTTATCGGGTCTCTTTTACCGCTATCTTTTTGCACTTGCACTTTTTTTAACACGCGAGGGTCAACGTAAGGACCTTTTTTTAAACTTCTGGACATATTATTTCTTGTTTTTTCGTCTGGATTTAATAATAAATTTATCGCTCCATTTTCCCCTCTGTCTGGTTCTTACGCCCATGGCGGTTTTACCATAAACAGTCTGAGGACCACGTTTTTGACCGATTGGAGAATGGCCTTCACCACCACCATGCGGATGGTCAACCGGATTCATATTTTTACCTTTTACTGTCGGTTTAATACCTCTGTGGCGCATTCTTCCGGCTTTTCCATATCTGATCAAACGCTTATCGGCGTTGCTCATCACACCCACTGAAGCGGCGCATTGCTTTTTTACAGACCTAATCTCTCCTGATGGCAATTTAATTTGGGCGTATTCATTTTCTATGCCGACCAACTGCGCTGATAAACCGGCTCCGCGTACCAATTGCCCGCCCTTACCCGGTGTCAATTCAATGTTATAGACAAACAAACCGACGGGAATATGTTCAAGAGACATTCTCACACCATTTTTGGCTTCAATGGCTTTATCGGTTGAAACAATTTTATCACCGACTTTTAAACCTTCCGGACAAAGCACATATGATTTTTCACCGTCATCATATTTAATCAAAGCGATTCTCGGCCCACGATTCGGATCATACTCAACGGCCAAAACTTCCGCTTCGACATTAAATTTTGTTTGTTTGAAATCAACCAAACGGTAAAGTTTTTTTGCTCCGCCCGATTTATGCCGTACGGTAATAATACCCTGATTATTTCTGCCTGATTTTGGGTGCAATATTTTAACCAAAGACTTTTCCGGCTTATGTTTTGTAACATCGGAAAAAGCATCCACGCTGGCAAAGCGTCGTCCGCTGGTTGTTGGTTTGTATTTTTTAATCGGCATAATATTTCATTTATACACCTTCGTGAACTGAAATGGATTTTCCTTTAGGCAAAGTAATAACCGCTTTTTTGTAATCTTGTTTTCTGCCTTTAGATTGCCCGAAACGTCTTATTTTTCCATCAACATTTATTATGTTAACACTAATCGGTTCAACGCCAAAAATTTCTTTTATTGCTCTTTTAACTTCCAATTTATCGGCGTTTCGATTGACGATAAAAGAATATTTGTTTTGGCTCTGAGCCACCGCCGCCTTTTCAGTAACTAAAGGACGAATTATCAAACGGCTATTTTTTACACCGCCCGCCGACTTACCGGAAATGACCGCGCCGATAGGCGCTATTTCTTCGGTCTTTTTTACGGGTTCTTCAACCGGTGTTTTTTTTCTTTTTAATAATCCCATATCATTTAGATATTAATCCTTTTTGGATAAAACTTTTTCCACTTCTTCAATACCGATCTTGCTGATGATAACCGCCTGATTATTCAATAAATCAACAACACTCGCGTCAACGGCTTTTGCGGTTTCGATTTTTTTTAAATTTCTGGTGATTCTGTATACATTTTTATTTTCATCGCCACCGGTTAAAACCAAAAATGATTTGAATCCGGCCGGTAATTTTTTGACTAATCCGGCGAAATTTTTTGTTTTCAAATCGCCAAAATTAAAATCTTCAATCGCGAACAACGCGCCACCAGTTGCTTTATCGGTCAAACACATTCTTGTTGCCACTTGGCGTGTTTTTTTATTTATTTTTGATTTGTAGTTACGTTCTGAAAGAGGACCAAATGTTATACCACCGCCGGTCCAAATCGGAGAACGAATTGAACCATGTCTGGCGCGACCGGTTCCTTTTTGCTTCCATGGTTTCTTTCCTCCACCTCTCACTTCACCTTTTGTTTTTGTGTGCGCCCACGGTTCTCGCGCATTGCTCATTTGCGCCACATAAACTTCATGAACAACTTCCGGTTTAATTTTAACGCCAAAAACTTTTTCATTTAAAGAAATTTCTCCGGTTTCATTTCCCGCTAAATTGTAAACTTTAATTTTCATATTGACTGTTATAATTAGGCGAGAAAATTAATTTTTATCTTCCGCCGGAGCCGCTTCCTGTTCGCCGGCCGTTTCTTCTTGAACAATTGTTTCAACCGGAGCTTGCGCCTCGCTTACCGGCGCAACTGATTCTTCCACGGCTTCCGGAGCAACAACAGGATTATCTTTTTTAATCACCAATTCACCATCTCCATATATTCGTAAAATTCCATTGCGCGCCCCGGGAATTGCTCCTTTGATTAGCAATTCATTATTTTCCGGGTTAATTTCGATAATTTCCAAATTTTTTACGGTAACCGGCGCTCCGCCCATTCTGCCGGCCATGCGCATTCCCTTGAAAACTCGTTGTACTCCACCGGCGCCAATTGAACCGGGTGCTCGCAAATCATGTTTACCGCCATGCGAAGCATGTCCGCCTCTAAAATGATATCTTTTAACAACACCGGCAAAACCGCGCCCTTTTGATACTCCCTGAACTGTGATTTTATCTCCCACTTCAAAAGTACCTACTGTAATTTCGTCGCCTCGCTTTATTTCATCTGTTTTTTCCGTGTTAAAGGAAATCAAATGACGAAGGGGCTTCAAATCTTTTAAATGCCCGGCTTTTGGTTTGTTAATTTTGTATTCTTTTATATCTTCAAAGCCAATTTCAACGCCTTGGGCATTGTCTTTGCCTTTTGTTTTGATTTGCACGACCATACACGGACCCGCTTTAACCCGAGTCACCGGTACCACTTCACCCGATGAAGAGAATACCTGTGTCATGCCTACTTTTTTTCCAATAATGAATTTCATATTCTTCGTTTGTCATTGCTCCGCCTTAACTCTGCAAGGCAGAGCCCATCCCGAATAGCGGAGATAACCGGTTAATAAATTATTCATCTAACAAAAAACTAGAAGCGATAACACTAAAATTCTTCAATGCTATTGCTTCTAGCCATTCTCGCGTGAAGCGAATTCGTCCGCGCGCTCGCGCAAAACGAATAAATCCGTAAAACGAATTAAACTGGCTTTTTACTTTTATGTTATAAATTTGCCTCCGATCTTTTTTGCTCTCAAATAAATGTTTTTCGTCCGCCATCGGCGGAGAATCTTATTTCTTTGAACGAAAAAGACCAAAATTAATCCCGAGCTCAATCTTACAAAAAAATTACAAAATTGTCAATAGCTAAGCCTAACTTTCGCGCGCAACTGATAATTCTGCTTTTTTTAGCTAAATTAAGCTAAATTCACTCTTGAACTACATTTTTATTTCCACATCCACTCCGGACGGTAAACTCAAACTCATGAGCGCGTCAACGCATTTGGGCGAGGCGTTCATGATGTCAATCAAACGCTTATGAACACGCATTTCGAATTGTTCACGCGCATTCTTGTGGACAAAAGTTGACCGATTAACGGTGAACTTTGATTTTTCGGTCGGCAACGGAACAGGACCAATGACTTTTGCGTCATTTCGTTCTGCTGTTTCAATAATCATTTTTGTTGCCTGGTCAATAATCTTGTTGTCATAAGCCCGAATCTTGATACGGATCCTTGTGGCTTCGACTGTTTTCTTTGTGGTTGCTGAGGTCATGGTAAAGAACATTATTTCATTGCAAAGAGGGGACGCTAAGCGTCCCCTCTCGCATGATTTACTTAATAATTTTTGTTACCACACCCGCGCCGACGGTTCTTCCGCCTTCGCGAATGGCGAATTTCATTTTTTCTTCAATAGCTACCGGCTTAATCAATTTAACAATAAAATTGATTGTATCACCAGGCATAACCATTTCTGTTCCTTCCGGCAAAACAACTTCACCGGTCACATCAGTTGTTCTGATGTAGAACTGAGGCTTGTAGCCTTTGAAAAACGGTTTGTGTCGTCCACCTTCTTCTTTAGTCAAAACGACAACCTGAGCTTCAAATTCAGTATGAGGATTAATGGTACCGGGTTTGGCAAGAACCATACCGCGTTCCACTTCTTCCTTTTTGGTACCGCGAAGCAAGATTCCGGCGTTATCACCAGCTTGGCCTTCTTTCAATTGCTTGTTAAACATTTCAATGCCGGTAACAACTGTTTTCATTTTTTCTTCATTCAAACCGACAATTTCAATTTCATCGTTTATCTTGATGACACCGCGTTCAATACGACCGGTAACCACGGTTCCTCTGCCTTCAATTGAAAACACGTCTTCAACAGGCATTAAGAAAGGCTGGTCAATGGCGCGAACAGGTTCCGGAATATATTCATCAATGGTATTAATAAGTTCCATGATAGATTTTGAAGCGGCTTCATCACTCGGATTTTGGAGAGCTTGAAGGGCTGAACCGCGGATAATCGGGGTGGTGTCGCCAGGAAATTCGTATTTTGTGAGCAAATCGCGAACTTCGGCTTCAACCAAATCAATCAATTCCGGGTCAGATACTTGGTCAACTTTGTTTAAATAAACAACAATGTGAGGCACGCCAACCTGACGGGCAAGCACAATGTGTTCACGGGTCTGAGGCATCGGACCATCGGCGGCGGAAACGACTAAAATAGCTCCATCCATTTGAGCCGCGCCGGTAATCATGTTTTTAACATAATCAGCATGGCCCGGGCAATCAACGTGAGCATAATGGCGTTTTTCCGACTCATATTCAACATGAGCGGTGGAAATAGTAATACCACGGGATTTGGATTCCGGGGCTTTATCTAAATCCTCGACGCCTTTTGTTTGCGCGCTCATACCGCGCGCGCCTAAAACCGCCAAAATAGCGGCGGTAAGCGTAGTCTTACCGTGATCAACGTGGCCGATTGTGCCAACATTGACGTGTGGCTTGGTTCTTACAAACTCAGCCATATGGATTAAATTTACACGGCACTGCTCCCGAGTGGTCGGTGCAGATTTGTTATCCAGCCGTCTCAAAAAATATATAAATTATCAATAAATTTTACGGGCTACTCAAAAAAATCGAGCTACTCGCTTTAATTTATCTCACGCCATTATAACAGAAACCAAAAAATATTGCAAGAGGCAAACATGTGGACTGCCAAAAATCATTTTTTGGCTAATTTTAGAGCTAATCCTTTATTCTACCGGTTCCAAATAAAATTTTTCTTCAGTATGTTCCACGCCACTCAGGTCTTCTTCTTCAATCTGATTTACCCTAGGACTGTCATCAAACTGTCAATTCAAATATTTTTCATCCGTAAGCACTTCGCTCAAACTGGCAAAAGCCGGCTTAATTTCAACTCTCACCTCCTCATTAATTTTTTCGTCTTTAACTTCGCCCACAGCCGGCAATTCATCCTTAACATTTTCTTCCAAAATCTCTTCAGCCAACTCTTCATCATTTTTTTTCTTTTGGGCGTCTCTCCATTCGGCAATATCGTTATTGATTTTTTTGAGCATTTCTTGCTCGGTCAAATCAGAAATTTCTTTTTGACAATCGCAAATATCACATTCGCTTTCTTCGCAATCGCAAACATCGTCTTCCCAAGAGTCTCGGTCATAATCAACCAGTGATTCATAATCATCAATATTCATTATGGCAAAAACTTCATCGGTAGAACTATCGGCCACAATTAATCTGTCGCCGGTTTTCTGAATTAAATTAAAAATCCTTTTTAATTGTTTTGGTTGCATAAATTATTATTATTTACTCTTGACCAGTATATATTATTTTTATAAAAAAAGTCAAGAAAACCGCCTCGAAAAAACGAGGCGGTTATGACGTGAAAGAACCGGCGGGTTTCACAATTTTGTGGGGTATTCTCCGGTACAGCAGGCGGTGCAGTAGTTATCGATGGAACAGCCGAGTTCGGAAAGTATCTCGGTCATTTCGTCTATCGACGGATAGGCGAGCGAATTAACGCCAAGAAAATCAGTTCGCGCGCGAATATCGGGAATGCGGTTGGCCAACAATTCTTTTTTGGTGGCAATGTTGATGCCGTAGTAGCACTCGGAAATGACTTCCGGGAAACTGAGCCTCAAATGAACCTCTTTTACCTTTCCGCTATCTTTGAGCATGCGCACCAAGCTAATCATTGTTTTTCCGCGAATGAGCGAATCATCGCACAAAACTATCATCTTACCGTCCAAAATATAACGCATTAGGTTATATTTGTGCCTAACGGACTCATCTTGGGTGCGTCCGTCAATGAATGTCCGGCCAGCATCATGGCTTCGGATAAAGCCGTGACGCAAAAAAATTCCCGCGCCAATAGAAAATCCTTCGGCAAACAAGAGGCTTAAATCCGGGACAGAGACAACGATGTTTGCTACTGCTGGATGATTCTCGGCCATAAAACGACCGCAGACCTCGCGACAATAACCAATGGGGTAATCGTCAACAGAATCCGGACGAGAAAAATAGCAGTCCTCAAGCAAACAACGTTTCGGTTTAAGTCCTGAAACAAGCTGGTGGTATTCAGGCTCGGTCCCGTCGGCCCGAAAAACAATCATCTCACCCGGTCTGACCGCTCGCGTGGGAACTGCCCGAACACGATCAAAAGCGACTGTTTCCGAGGCAACAAACCATGTGCGGTCGTTTGCTCGGTCGCTCTTTTGGTACTTGCCAAAATGCAAAGGCCTGATACCCAAAGGGTCGCGAAAAGCAATCATCAGGTCATTGTAAATCATCACTATTGAATATGCGCCAACAAAAGTTTGCATCACCTCAGTAATAACATCAACCAAAGAATTGCCTTCGTTGAGATAACGATAAATGAACAAGGCCATCAACTCGGAATCGGAATCGCTTTTGATTTGATGTTGCTCAGATTTGAGCAAACCTTGAAGACGAGTTATCGCGCTCGGCACCAAGTTGCCGTTAGCGGCAAGAGCAAAACTGTTGATAGAAAAAGGATGGCAAGATTCCTCCGTAATCCCGCCTGTTGTTGAGTACCGGACATGGCCGATTGAAATATCGCCCGAAAGCTCTTTTTTGAAACTTTCTTCGGCAAATACTTCACGGACAAGCCCGACACCCTTCTTCACAAGCAATGAATTCCGTTTTTTTGAATCGGCCCACGCGATACCGGCGCCATCTTGCCCGCGATGGTTGATTCCCCTCGCCCCTTCAAGGCAAATAACGCCGGCGAACGGATCGCCGATCACACCCACAATCCCGCACATTTTCCCTCCTTTTTTGTGAAACCGATTGTAAATGAACTATAAAATCGAACCAAATAATCTTAAACCTCCCGCGTTGTTTAGTCAATGCTTTTTTAACTTTAACTTGTTAACAATTAATTTTTTAATAATAAAATATGCTTTTTGGCTAATTTTAGCCAAATGGGTATTGACAAAACCCAAAAAATATGGTATAATATATAGGTTATCTTAATATTTATATATGTTTAAATCATTTTTTGGAGCAAAAAAACAAAATCGAGAATGGAAAGCGCCAAAAGCACGACCATCAGAAAAACTGCCAACCGACGAATCAGCGCTTCAATATCCGCCGGGAGATATAAGAAATGAAATGGTTTCCACGGTTACAACCAGCGATAAGTATCGTCCGGGCTGGGATGCGAACAGAATTGAAGAAAAAGCTGTCGCCGAAGATTGGGATAAAAGAATACGAACAGGCGGTCCAAGCGACAACACTCAATCCGGAACTCGCGAAGCGTTTACTAATTTAAAACATCAAGTTGATATGGAAGGAGCTTTAGATGTTTCATTTGGTGAAGACGATAAAGAAACTCAAATCGAACAATTTCCACACCGCCACGAAAAAGCGGCATAAATTATACGGCAAATAAGCCGTGATAAAAAAATAATATGGAAAAACAAAACCCGTTATACATGAAGAGGTCGGGAGAAGGATCTCATTTAATTGATACAAGAGAGTTGGGTTCATGGGACCCGGTTGAAGAATTTCAAAAACAACTGGACGATGAAATTGATGAAAATTTGGAAACAGAAGAAAAATTGAGGCAACACACAGAAGATAGAGCTCGACTAAAAAAATTATGGGAGGAAATAATGGCAAAAAATTATAGTGAAAAAAAATCTAAATAAAGGCATGTTATGCCTATAATAACTAAAATATGATCGGAGAAACACCGGGCCTTGACCCACAAGAAAAAGAGTGGTTTATAGAAGACAAAAGCGTTGAAAAAGAAAAATTGCCAACCGATGGAGACATTACCGCTGAGACGGTTACTGATGTCGATAATACAGATGGTGTCGCCGAAACAGATGGTGTCGCCGAAACAGATTTAGAAAAAGGTTGGTTTAAAAAAGCCGCGTAATAATTAAAAACACCTTGATACTCGTCAAGGTGTTTTTTTAATTTAACCTGCCGCTCGAGAGCGACGGGTTTATTTTTTCTTTCCTTCAATAATCTGCTGAGCCACATTATTCGGAACTTCGGCATAATGGCTGAATTCCATGGTGGAGTTTGCCCTGCCCTGACTCATGTTGCGCAGAGAAGTGACATAACCAAACATTGAGGCAAGCGGTACTTTGGCTTTGACCACTTTCATCGGACCGCGGTCTGTCATTTCTTCAATCTGCCCGCGCTTGGAGTTCAAGTCGCCAATCACATCGCCCATAAAACTTTCCGGTGTCACCACTTCCACTTTCATAACCGGTTCCAAAATTACCGGATTGGCTTTTCTGCAAGCGTCTTGGAAGGCCATTGAACCGGCCATTTTAAAGGCCGCTTCCGAAGAGTCAACTTCGTGATATGAACCGTCAAAACAAGTCACTTTAACATCAACCACCGGATAACCGGCCTGAATACCTCGAGTCAAAGATTCCTTAACACCCTTTTCAATCGCCGGAATATATTCACGCGGAATTACACCGCCTTTAATTTCATCAATAAATTCAAAACTCTTGCCCGGCTCTTGCGGTTCTACTCGCAAATAGCAATGACCATATTGTCCGCGTCCGCCCGATTGCTTGATGTATTTGCCTTCGGCTTCCGCGGAATTGCGAACAGTTTCTTTGTAGGCCACCTGCGGAGCGCCAACATTGGCCTCTACTTTGAATTCGCGCTTCATTCTGTCAACCAAAATATCCAAGTGCAATTCACCCATGCCGGCAATAATCGTCTGTAAAGTTTCTTCATCGGTGTGGACTTTGAAAGTCGGGTCTTCTTCGGCCAATTTTTGCATGGCCATGCCGATTTTTTCTTGGTCAACTTTGGTTTTTGGTTCAATAGCGACCGAAATAACCGGTTCCGGGAAAATAATTTTTTCCAAAACTATAGGATGATTCTCATCACAAAGAGTGTCCCCTGTCACCGTGGCTTTGAGCCCGATGGCGGCGGCAATCTCTCCGGAATAAACATCGGTCACGTCTTCTCGGTGATTGGCATGCAAACGAACAATTCGCCCGATGCGTTCTTTTTCACCGTTTGAAGAATTATATATGTATGAACCGGCGCTTACCGAACCGGAATAAACTCGGAAGAAAATTAATTTACCGACAAACGGGTCGGTGGCCACTTTAAAAGCCAAGGCGGAAAAATGTTCTTCATCAGTCGCCTGACGAGTTATTTTTTCTCCGCTATCCATGTCGGTTCCTTCAATCGGAGGCAAATCGGTCGGAGCCGGCAAATAGGCGATGACCGCGTCAAGCATCAATTGGATGCCAATATTTGCCAAAGCCGAACCGCACATTACCGGGTTTAATCTGTTAGCCAAAGCCATTTCACGAATCAATTTTTTTGCTTCTTCCGGAGAAAAAGTTTCACCGTTCAAATATTTATTCATTGACTCATCATTCGCTTCAGCGATTTTTTCCATTAATTTGGCGCGATATTCTTTTACCTTTTCCGTCATATCATCAGGGATGGGAATTTCTGTCATTATTTCTCCATTTTTTCCTTCAAACTTATAGGCCTTTTCTTCAATCAAATCAATCACTCCGCTAAAAGTTCCCTCGGCGCCAATCGGCAATTCAATGGCATATGCTTCCTCTGACAAGCGTTCGCGAATGGAATCCAAACTCATATAAAAATCCGCGCCCATCTTATCCATTTTATTTACAAAAGCGATTCGGGGAACATGATATTTTGAGGCCTGATGCCAAACGGTTTCTGATTGCGGTTCAACACCCTGCGAACCGTCAAAAACAGCGACCGCGCCATCAAGCACGCGGAGCGAGCGCTCCACTTCCACGGTAAAATCCACGTGTCCTGGAGTGTCAATCAAGTTAATGCGATGGCTTTTCCAAAAACAAGTGGTGGCGGCGGAAGTAATGGTGATACCGCGTTCCTTTTCTTGTTCCATCCAATCCATTTCAGCCGCGCCTTCATGCACTTCGCCGATCTTATGTTTTTTACCGGTGTAAAACAAAACACGCTCGGAAATTGTTGTTTTCCCGGCATCGATATGAGCCATGATGCCGATATTTCGTGTTTTTTCTAATGTATATTCACGAGGCATAAATTAAAATTATAATTTTTGAATTTATTTGGCGAAGCGCGCAAAATGAGCGAAGGCCTTGTTGGCTTCGGCCATTCTGTGAACGTCATCACGTTTTTTGATGGCGTCTCCCAAACCTTGCGCCGATTCATTAAGAACGGTCGCGAGTCTATCAAGCATCGGCTGGCCTTTTTTGGCTCTGGCCGCGTCAATAATCCAGCGAAAAGCCAAAGCGTTTTGGCGTTCACCCCTAACCGGCAACGGCACTTGATAATTTGCTCCGCCGACTCTTTTTGAGCGAACCTCAACTTGAGGCGCGACAGTTCTAATCGCCTCTTCAAATAATTTTATGGCGTCTTTTTTTGATTCAGCGGATGCTTTTTCCAAAGCGCCATAAACGATTTTTTGGGCTGTGGACTTTTTTCCGCCAACCATCAAATAATTTATAAATTTTCCCAAAAGCGCGTTGCCGTATTTTGCGTCAGGCATTACAAGGCGCTTTACTGCTTTTTTTCCACGCATAGTATTATATGTTATGTATCATTACGCTTTCTTCGCTTTCGGACGCTTGGTGCCGTAGACGCTTCGACCGCGTCGGCGAGATTCAATTCCTTGAGTATCATAAACTCCGCGCACAATGTGATAGCGCACGCCCGGCAAATCTTTCACACGACCACCACGCAAAAGCACGATGGAGTGTTCTTGAAGGTTGTGTCCTTCGCCCGGAATATAGGCGATTACTTCCATGCCGTTACTCAAACGGACTTTGGCGACTTTGCGAAGAGCCGAGTTCGGTTTCTTTGGAGTGGTAGTGTACACCTTGGTGCACACTCCGCGTTTGAAAGCCGAACCCTTGGCGAGCACGGTTTTCTTGCGGTGCAGGTTGTCGGTCATGAACTGCAAAGCCGGAGTCTTTGACTTGGTGACCTTGTCTTTGCGTCCTTTCCGAAGCACTTGGTTAATTGTTGGCATAATTTTTAAATAAAAAAGCTGACCTTTGTTAAAATCAGCCACGATTTTTGCTAAAGGTTTACTCTTTGCCTTGGTTAGATGGGCCAAGGCAAAGTTTTAACGTTCGTGAATAGGATATATGATGAGGCGGAGTTTGTCAAGGGAATAAAAAAGGGCCCAAGATACCAAAGTACCAAGGACCCAAGCTTGCCTGCCGACAGGCAAAAGATGATGAAAGAGCAAATCGGCCTAGACGAGCGACTCGATCCCCAGCGGGAAAGCCCCGAGTCGGCCACGGCTGATGACACTCCAGTGGCGGCCGCAGCTGAGCCCATACTCGTTGAAGCCGCCGAGGTAGAGCCGGTCGCCGACCGAGTCGAAGGTGTTGGTGCGCACCCACTCGTCGTTGAGAGGGGCGCGCTCGCCCGTACGCTTGAAGTGCGCGAGTATGAGACCGCTGATGAGTGCGACCGAACCGAACGAGTCGCAGTGGTTTGCCGACAGTTTGTACTTCGCGCGAAGCTTGGAGAGAACCTGCTTCTGCTCCTCGGCGTCCTTCCCCGTCGCGATGATGCGAGGGACGAAGAACACCGTAGAGTCGACCGTAGGTTCGTAGTTCTGAAAGATCCAGTCCTGCAGGTACTTGAACTGTTCGTAGCAGGGACCAGCGAGCGGGGCATGCTTCTTCAGGGTGAAGCCGGCTTTGACCAGCCAGAGCACCGGACCGGTGTAGCCCATGTCGCTCGCGAGCTTGCGCCACTTGGCGACCGTGTCTATGAGATGCGCCGGGGCGTCCTTGTCGGCGATGTGGGTGAAGAAGGTGTTATCCTCCTTCTCGCGGGCCAAATCAGCCAAAAAAAACCGAACGAGCCCGGGATTCTCCACTATCGCCCGCTGTTCCTCGTCCGAAAGCTCCACCATAAAACGGGCAATGGCATTGAACGACACTTTTCTGTTCATTTGCGTTCTCCTTTCCCAAAGTGGGAAATACTTCCGACCAAACTGGCCGAAAGGATGCCGGTTTTGTATCCCGGTCTTCTTTTGATCAACAACTGTCATCCCCGACCTGATCGGGGATCCACGTTTCTCAGATTCCCGCCTTCGCGGGAATGACAATGATATTGGCCCAAAGAAAACCGAGATATAAAAAAGAACGCTATTTAACAAAATAACATATTACATTTTGAAACTCTTGTCAATCTGCAAAAAAATATGTTATCATTTTATTCAGATTCCAAAAACCTCTAACCAATACAGAGAAGGAGGCAGGCACGTCATGATGAGCCGGCAGACCTAGCGCGAAACCAAACCGGCGTGCGAAGGACCGCCTAAGGAACAACGTGTTGTCGCACTGCGACCAAATGTCGTGGCGACCAAAAATGTGTCGCATGCGAACACAAACCAGCATCGCATCTCGCGACCAACAGTGTTCCAAAAAGGCACAGACCCTATTGGACCCGGGGTAAAGTGGGTCCTTTTTTATTTGCAATTAATATTTAGAGATAACTTAAAATAAAAAAGGGCCCAAGGTACCAAAGTACCAAGGGCCCAAAAGTAAACGAAAGAACCAAGTAGCCAAGTTGCCAATGACCGTTACTTGCTGACAGCGAGAAAACGGCAATTGTCAAACCAGTCGTGCTCAAAAAAATCCAGGCGCAGGCGACGACCATAGCCAACATCGCTGAGGTACGCCACGTAGCGACCACCGCTCACACCCACACAGAAAGATCCAAGAGCGATAATATGAAACTTCCTCTGCTCGTCAGGGTAGGCCTTGGCGAACGCCAGGAGTTCCTCGTATAGTGCCGGACGCAATCCACGTGTCTCCATCGTGGCGTAAACCTCATTACTGGAAGCGGTGCGGTCCATATGGACGTAGACGAACCCCACTACACAGGGCTCACGACTAACCGATTTACAGATGTCGATTGTCTTGAACATCGCCCGATCATACCAGTCATCGACCCAATCGAAGGCCGACTTGAGCTCTTGGTACGACGGGTTGGCGTAATCCACGAATGCCGTGAACATGCCGACAACTTTAACGATTCCCTTCTCGTCATTACAGATGAACTCGGCCACCCGTTTGGCCAGACCCTTGTCACGAAGAATTGCCTTGACCGCGACAAGCCCGCCGATGGCGTGCACGAGCGCGGCCAGCTGGCCAATGGTCAGTTTCTTCACTTCCTCCAACGGTTTCGACATTGCTCTCCTCGGGCTTGTTATCGCCCGCCTCCATGCCCTAATCCCGGGCCAGGAACCCGCCGAATTGGCGGGATTTTTTGGATTTTAAAATGAACAGTCAAACAAAATATTACATTTTTTTGTTGTTTTGTCAATCCAGTCGCTCGTGAACGACGGAATTAATATTTACAAAATTCAGCGATTATTTTACAATAATCGCATATGACTTCAGAAAGCCCATCATTTACATATATTGATTCCGAAGGTCAAGAAAGAACCGGTGAAATTTTGCCGTCCGTGGAAAATATTTACAAATCTTGGCACGACCTGATTGCGGAAAACACCACCCCCGAAGAAGCGGAGATGTTTGGAAATCATGTCCAATTTTTTAAAATAGACGGCAAAAAATCAACCGAATACTTTTTGATTCTGACCGACGTAAAACCAAGAAAAATCGACGAACTGATAAACAGGTTTGGTGCAGAAAAAGAACCGATGAATATGGACCAATTTTTATTAAAAGTTTGGGACGCAAAAACACAAGCAAACTTGCCCAACAATTTTGACCAGCATTTGAGCCAAGTCTATAGAATAATTGGATAGCTTCACAAATCATCAACATCCCGGAGTAAAAATCCGGGTGTTATTTTTATAAAAAAAGCCCGACACATTTTATGTCGGGCCGAATGAACATTAAATAACTAGACCTGCCCGCCTTTGGCAGGACCAAGACTATCTACTCACAAAGGACGAGGACGCCACGGTCGAAGCCGAATATTTCATCGAAGTCGTCAAGGCGAAAGAAGCGATACGCACCATTCACGCGGGCGCACGGCACGAGGATATAGCCGTTCGGGTCCTTCCAACGGGAGTCACCGCTCAAAGAAATGACCCAGCTCCAATTTTCCACCTCCTTAGGATGTTCATGGAGGAAGCCGACCAAGTCGCCGGTGTTGGCCAGGGTGTGGCCGGTGGCGGTCAGGCGCTTCGCGGCCTCTTCGCCTGTCTCACCGGAAAGGAAAGGTTCGACCCGGACGTTAACCGTCCGGACATTCCTCCCCTTGAGCGGGAACCGCGACGGCATCATGTCGTGATTGAAGTTATTAACGTTTTTTGGACCGAGGGCGCGCCTGATGAGTTCCGTCAATCCCTTGGCTTGATCGTAGGTGACCTGGAAGCCGATGAGTTTCTTCGCGCCGACGATAAGGTCAAAGACATCATCGACGAGCTTCGGCTCCCTGATCAGGCGACGCAGGTCGTCCACCGTACCATTGCGGGCACGCAGAGCGTTGACGACCACGCGCAACAGTTCGAACAAGAACCCGACCACCGAGAGCAGTGTCTCCAGCGTCCATTCCTTCTTGTCTTTCCGACTCATGATTCTATCTCCTTCGCTTTGGCGCGCCTCTTGTTCCGACATTATGCCGAGACCCAAGGCTTACCGTTTTTGTTTTTTCTCTTGACTTCCTAAAAAGAGCTTTCCATCGCAATCACCAATATTCTATAGTACATTTTGGCGGTTTTGTCAAGAGTATTTATTATCTAAAATTAGCCAAAATCATAAAAATAAAAAGCCCGTTTTTTAAGCTTTTGACCTGCCCTTCTCAGCGAAATCCCGCATAGCGAGACGAAGCCGAAATCTGCCAACAAAGATCCGATCGGAATGACAGGGTAATTACAAATCATCAACATCCCGGAGCAAAAATCCGGGTGTTATTTTTATTGGCTCGTCTTCAGAAACATAAGTTATTTCATCATCATCCAAAACCAAACTTCCCCGTTCGGGCAAGAGTGAATAATCTTTGAGTAAGTCCGGATCGATTTCCTCCAAAAACATGGACGGCCCGCTTGTCATGTCGCCAAATCCCCCGCCCGACAAAGGATACGTCAAAAATAAATTTCGTTTGGCTCGGGTAAGTGCCACATAAAACAAACGGCGTTCTTCTTCAAGTCCGCCCCGCTCGCCGAGCGCCCGGCCATTGGGAAAACCGGCGCTTGAAAGATTAATTATAAAAACATGATTCCATTCCAAACCTTTGGCCTGATGAATGGTTGAAAGAATAATTTTTTCTTCACTGGATTTATTTTTTTGATTTTTTTGGCCATAATCTTCATTCAGTCCAGCTTCAGATAAAAATTCATTCAGATCATCAAACTTTTCGGCGAACACGGCGAGTTGTCCCACATCAGCCGTCCGCTCTCTGCTGTCAATATATTCGGCCTCCAAATAATCGCTGTAACCTGTTTTTAAAATCGCCTTGACCAACTCCGAAGGATTGCCAATTCCCACATTGAGCATCTCTTCCCAAATACGGACAAAATTATTCCAACCGACTTTCGCCCGCTCGCCTAAAATATTTTTAATGTCATTCTGAGGAAGCATAGCGACCGAAGAATCTTTTTGTTCTAAAATTGAAAGATCCTTCCCCGCCAACTGGCGGGTCAGGATGACATGTTGTCTAACCGCCTCGATAATTCTCTCCGCCCCAACTGTGCCAATTCCCTCTTCTTTCAAAAGCACGCGCATCCAAGCAGTAGTATCCGCCAAATTTGTCATCAAACGCAAATAGGCAAGCACATCTTTGATGTGCGCTCGCTCAAAAAACCGTAAACCACCCCGATAGTCATAGGCGATTCCGGCTTTGGCAAGCGTCATTTCCAATTGCTGTGAATGGTGCGAGGCGCGAAAAAGCACGGCAATTTCTTTTGGCGGAATTCCCGATTCCAAGGCCTCACTGATTTTTTGCCTGACAAACTCCGCTTCGGCCGATTGATCCATTTGTGGGCGGAGTTCCGGTTTTACGCCGGACTCAAAAACCGTGCGCAAATTTTTTTGGTATTGTTTTACATTGTTCTCAATAACATTGTTGGCCAAAGACAAAATTTCTTGACTGGAACGATAATTGGTTTCCAGTTTAAAAACTTTCGCCGATGGAAAATAACGCTCAAAATTCAAAATATTTTCAATGTCCGCCCCGCGGAAAGAATAAATACTTTGCGCGTCATCGCCCACCACCAAAAGATTTTTATGAATCTCGGCTAATTTTTTTACAATGTTTGATTGAATGCGATTTGTGTCTTGGTACTCATCGACTAAAATGTATTTGAATTGACGGGAATATTTTTGCGCGATTTCCGGCTGGTTTAATAAAACCAAAAAATTTGTCAGCAAATCATCAAAATCCATGGCATTGGCCTCTCGCTTTTTCTTTTCATATTCTTCGGCGATTTGTTTTATTTCATCGGAATAGCAAAACCAGCTCGGATATTTCATGTCCAAAACATCTTCAATTGTTGTTTCGGCGTTTCTGGCAAAACTGATTATATTTTTTATCACTCTGGCCGAAGGAAATTTATCGCCATTTGTCTCAGGAGCGATTTTTTTTAGGCAAATTTTGACAAGCGATTCACTGTCGTCAGTGTCGAGAATTGTAAAATTCGGTTTATAGCCGATTGCCAAAGCATGCGCGCGCAAAATTTTATTGGCAATACTGTGAAAAGTCCCGGCCCAGGGTAATTTCTGTTTCATACCGGTTATTTCTTGAACCCGATTAATCATCTCCCCGGCCGCTTTATTGGTAAAAGTGACGAGCAAAATATTTTCCGGGCTAACCCCCCGCTCAAGCAAAAACGCCACTCGATAAGTAATCGTGCGCGTCTTGCCCGAACCGGCGCCAGCAAGAACTAAACAAGGGCCGTCGCCTTTAAGGACAACGGCCAACTGTTCATCATTAAGTTCATTTTTAAAATCAATCATACCGCTTCCTCTTCTTCCTGAACCAATCTTAATGGCGCTTCATATTCATTAATTTTTTTCTCTAATTTATCCACTATTTCCGCATACGTGCCGGTAAAATGTACTTTTCTTTTGCCTTGTTTATACAAGTTGTCCTCAAAAATTACCGACAATTTATATGATGGCTCAGTTGTTTTTGATTTCATGGTCTTCACATCCCAACCAAGAATCATACCCCTAAACCATGGGTCTGAATCAAAATAATCGGATAAAACATTTTCAAATGACCTGGCATCTTTTACTTTTGGTGCTTCTTCCCGCATCCCAGTTAATCGCCTAACAATTTTTTTGTGGACTTCTTTTGTCACCTGGGCGCCTTTATTGGCTTGCTCAATCATTCTTCCTTTAAATTCTTTTTCATTTTTATATCGCGCTTTAACGTATTTTCCATTTTCATCTTTCATGACATCAAGAAAACGTTCTGCTCTGCTCACTCCCGTATCATCAACTTCATGCGCGTCGGCGTTGTATGGCTCATTAATATCGCCGAACCCGGGAATCCTGAGTTCTCCTTGCTCATTAATAACAAAAGGATATTCTTTTTCCTTTTCGCCTTCAATAATAATCGGGTTAAATTTTTCACTCATAAAATATTTATTAGCACCACTATCCTATCAAATATTGATTAACGGGTCAAAATGTGATATATATGATGCTAAAGAGTAAATAATCAATACCATGCCAACATTTTTTGAGCTAATCCACGAAGACAAAAAAACCGGCGCGCGAGCCGGCATTATGCACACCGACCACGGCGACATTGAAACGCCTTGTTTTATGCCGGTCGGAACTCAGGCAACCGTAAAAACTTTGGACCAAACCGATTTGAATAATTTGGGAGCGCAAATAATACTTGGCAATACCTATCACCTGCATTTGCGCCCGGGCGAAGATTTAATCGCCGAAATAGGCGGACTGCATAAATTTATGAATTGGGACAAACCGATTCTAACCGATTCTGGCGGATTTCAGGTTTTTAGTTTCGGATTGCAAAAAGAAGCGCGCGGACAAGGCGGACTTATTCAAATTGATGAGGACGGCGCCACTTTCAAATCTCATTTGGATGGTTCAACTCATCGTTTTACTCCGGAATCAGCCATCCAAATTCAACACAAACTCGGCGCGGATATCATAATGGCTTTTGACGAATGCACTCCGGATACGGCACCGCGCGAATATGCAAAAGAGGCAATGGAACGCACTCACCGCTGGGCCGAGAGATGTCTTTTGGAACACAAAAAACTTCAAAATGTCATTCTGAGCGGACCCGCTGTTAAGCGGAGTAGTGAAGAATCTTTTGGCGCTAGTGACAGATCCTTCGCTAACGCTCGGGATGACAAACCGCACAACCAATTTCTTTTTGGTATCATCCAAGGCGCGGGCCACAAAGACCTGCGCGAGGAATCAGCCCGCTTTATTGCCTCTCTTGATTTTGACGGCATTGCCATCGGTGGTGAATCAATCGGCTATAATATGGAAGCGACCGCAGAAATAATGGGCTGGCTCGCGCCGATTTTGCCAAAAGAAAATCCCCGCTACACAATGGGAGTGGGGCTTTCGCCAAAAGATTTATTAAAAGTCGTGGGAATGGGCGCGGATATGTTTGACTGCGTGGCGCCAACTCGACTCGCCCGCCATGGCATGCTTTATGTTACTGGCAAAGAAGGAAGAATTAATATCACCAACGCCAAATTTGCCAAAGACGCGGGCCCGATTGAAAAAAATTGTTCTTGTCCAACGTGCAAAAATTATTCCCGAAGCTATATTCATCATTTATTTAACGCGGAAGAATTAACCGGTCAACGCCTGGCAACAATCCACAACATTCACTTTATGCTGAACCTTATGCGCGAGGCACGCAAAGCGATTTTGGAAGACGGATACGCGGAATACATAAATAAATAATCCTCGGCCAAGGGCTGAGGATTTTTTTTGATTGAACTTATGCTGCCCTTCGTTTGTCAGCCTGTGGCTTGCCGACCGGTTTTTGCGCCGGACGCTTGCCTGCTTCTCCGTGTACTCCTCTTGTTTGCCCCTTGTTTCTTAAAAATCGCGCTTTTTCCGCAGCTATTTTCCTCACCGCTTCTGAATGCAACTCATCGGGCGCCTCACGCACAACCACACCTTTTCTCGGTGACCAACCAGCTTCTTCTTCCGCGTTCCGACGCGCCCGTCTTTCTTTTTCAAAAGATTTTTCTACTCCATCGGCTCGAACATATGAAAAATCGGAAGAATCGAAGCCTTCTTCACTTTCTGAGTCCTTTTCTTTTGCTAACAGTTCTTCCTCGGGATTCAGCCCTTTATCCACCGCTTCTTTGTATTTACCATCCCGCGTTCTTGGATTATCGCTTGTACCAAACTTATCTTCGGTAAAACTCCCTCCCCAATGTGATATCTCCGGTTTTGCTGGACTCTTAAAAAATTAAATTATTAACTAAAAATATTTTTATTGCCCTATACAACTTCCCGCTTTTAACAAATCCATGGCTGAAGGCGTGGCGCCGGCTACCAATTCAGCCGCTCTTTCCTCGCCCAATTTTTCCACAAAACACACCTGCATCGTGGGTGTAATTTCTGTCGGTAATTGACTCACATCAACTCCCAAATCTGTCAAAGCCGTTTCTTGGTCCGCGGAAAGCAAAGGATTTTGGTTGGTTGACCCGCTTGGTACTGCAGTTTTATCAAGCGGAGTATAACCCTCAATTTTTGAACTCAAATAACTATTGATTATTCCACCGATTAATTTTGTCCGTGAATTAAACGGATTAAAAACGAGCACAATAATCAAAGCCAAAATCGCCACCAAAATGGCAATAACGAGTCCCCAAATAACTTTTTTCATATTTTTTTATTAATATCAATCTATTGTTATTCTATCGTATAACCAGTATAATTTCAATAAATAACTCCATATGTTTCATATTACCATAATTTGCCTGGGCAAACTCAAAGAAAAATATTGGCGCTCGGCCGAAGTCGAATATTTGAAGCGTCTCTCTCCTTTTGCCAAAATTGAAATTAAAGAATTAAAAGAAGAGCCGTTTAGCGAAAAAGATGATCCGGAAATTATCAAACGCAAAGAAGCGGAAAAAATTAAAAAAACATTAGTCGGAAAAACCGAATGTCATATTATTGTGCTTGATGAACATGGCGATTCATTGTCTTCAAAACAACTGGCCGATAAATTCAGCGACTTTTCAAACAGGCAAGTCAATAATTTTATTTTTATCTTGGGCGGGCCTTTGGGGCTTGACGAATACATAAAAAAAATCGCCGACACGACTCTTTCGCTTTCGGCAATGACTTTCACTCATCAAATGGCCCGAGTATTTTTGCTTGAGCAAATCTATCGGGCAATGACCATAAACGCGGGTAAAAAATATCATTATTGATTTTGACCTTTTACCCGATCTGCGATAAAATACCAGCCATAAATCATCTATTTTACTTCTATGCAACGCGTTTTTTCCGGTATTCAACCAACCAACATTCTCCACATCGGTAATTATTTGGGCGCCATAAAAAATTGGATTGAACTGCAAAACAAATATGAATGTTTTTTTTCTATTGTTGACCTGCACGCTTTAACTGTCAAAACCGATCCAAAAACATTCAATGAAAATATTATAATGATGGCCAAAACTTATTTGGCGCTCGGTATCGACCCTAATAAATCAGTAATTTTTCGTCAATCCGATGTTTCGGCCCATACCGAACTGGCATGGATTTTGAACACCATCGCCAAAGTTTCCGAGCTTGAGCGAATGACGCAATTCAAAGACAAAGCCAAACAGCATAAAGACAACATCAACATGGGTTTGTTTGATTATCCGGTGCTGATGGCGGCCGACATTTTGCTTTATGACACAAACTTGGTACCGGTCGGCGAAGACCAAATTCAACATATTGAACTTGCCCGGACGCTGGCCGAAAGATTCAATCGTCTTTATGGCCAAACTTTTACTGTCCCCGACTTCACGGTGAGTAAATACGGCGGAAGAATAATGGGGCTAGACGACCCGAGCAAAAAAATGAGCAAATCAGCTCCCAATCCCAACAATTATATTTCTCTTTTGGATAACCCAACTGTATCCGGCAAAAAAATTAAACGCGCGGTCACCGATTCCGGAAGTGAAATCAAATCAGGCGCCGATAAACCGGCCCTGACCAACCTGCTCACAATTTATTCGTTACTTGAAAATCGTGAAATAAAAGATATTGAAAAAGAATACGAAGACAAGGGTTATGCTGATTTCAAAAACGGATTGCAAATAATAGTAACGGATTTCTTAAGTGATTTTCAAGATAAGTTTAATAAGATAAAAGATTCAGAGGTGAAAAAAATGTTTATAGAAAGCGCAAGGAAAGCAAATGATATCGCCGGCAAAAAAATGGTCGAAGTAAAAAGCAAAATCGGAATAAAAATAATTTAAAATGGAAAATAATTTGAATCAATTATTTTTGCCCGAACCGGGCTTGTGGCAAAAACTGCGCAAGCATTTTATTGTCATCGGCATTGTGTTGTTTGTCGCGCTTATCGGCGGAGTTTTAATTTATTACAAAACCAAGCCAATTGAAGAAATCGCCAAGCATGAAGCACCGCAAACGCCAATAATAACCATACCTATGATTATCACTTCGGACGCCTTTGAACCAAACGGCGTAATACCCGCCAAATACACTTGCGATGGATTGAATATCAACCCGGCTCTTCACTTTACCGACATCCCACCCGGCGCCAAGTCATTAGCTTTGATTGTTGACGACCCGGATGCGATTTCGGGCGACTGGTCGCATTGGATTGTCTGGGATATTTTGCCAACAACCGAATCAATAAACGATAATTCTGTTCCACCGACTGCCATCCAAGGCACGACTGACTTTGGCGCCAATAAATACAACGGTCCTTGCCCGCCTGAAGGCACCCATCATTATCGCTTCAAACTATACGCGCTTGATACAATGCTCAACCTGCCAAAAGATGCAACAAAAACAGTATTATTAAACGCCATGCAAAACCACATTATTACGGAGGCGACTTTAACAGGGCTTTACAGTAGATAGTATGAGAATGTGTACTTTGTGTTTTCTGCTTAAAGAAAAGGAAATACTGCTCGCTATGAAAAAGCGCGGTTTTGGCGTTGGTAAGTGGAATGGTGTCGGAGGCAAGGTACAACAGGATGAAACAAAAGAAATTGCCGCTGTCCGTGAAACAAAAGAGGAAATAGGCGTACATGTTGAACCGAATGATCTGCGTGAGGTCGGCGACATAGCATTTCATTTTAACGGGAAGCCGGATTGGGATCAACAAGTGTTTATTTACACAATTGAAAACTGGATCGGCGAACCGATTGAATCTGATGAGATGATACCACAGTGGTTTGAAAAAACAGCTTTGCCATATGACAACATGTGGATTGATGACAAATATTGGGTACCGTCAATGATCGCGGGTAAAAAATTAAAAGGTTCATTCTACTTTAACGAAGATGGCAGTATAATTGAAAAATTTGAAGTTAAGGAGCTTGACAAATAGCCGTTTTTATGCTATACTACAGAAGTATGATAAAAATTACTCGCACAAATAATAATAATTCTAATACTGCCTAGCGGGTGAGTTTTTATTTGCAAAAACAGACCCGCTATAGGCGGGTTTTTTGATATTCTAGGGTAGTTCAATTGGTAGAACGCTTCGCTGTTAACGAAGTAGTTGCAGGTTCGAGTCCTGCCCCTAGAGCAAAATTATTCGAATCCGCTTTAGCGCCCCGAGTTTATCTCGGGGCTACCCCTAGAGCGAGCGAAAGAAAAACCAAAACCATCCCGCAAAGCATTGACACAGCATTAAATAAATGCTATTTTTTAAACTGATCTTTTCGCAAAAAAGGAGAAATAATCAATGCCGAGCAAAAAAATAATACCGGAAAAACTGAACGATGAAGAACTTCGCCAGCAAGTAATAAACTTGCTAGAGGGCGCGTATTGGCTCAATGATTTGAATACAATGTGCCGATACACAAGAAATCACGACGACGACAACGGGACCCGCACCGGTAAAATTAATGTGATTATCAGCGGTGACGGCGATACTCACATGTGGATTGACGCTCCGAGCGAAGGCGGGTCATTAAGATTTCGCACTTATCATGGTGGTGGTCTAAGCCTGCGCGTTCGTAATGCGATTGTACTTTTGGCTCTCGCCATCAAAATGGATAACGAGGAAAAACCGATAAGCAAAAATCCGGGTTAATTCTCGAGTTTTCAACGTCTCGCCGCTGGCAATTTATTGCTGGCGGCTTTTTTATTGCCACACTATTCCATCTTTTTTTTAAAGAGATGATATGTTATGATTTCTATATGAATAAAATAAAAATATTATTTTTCATTTTTATTGTGCCATGTGGTATTTTTTTGTTTGTGTATGGTGGATATGATGATAGCCCGGGAGCACAACTACTCGGACTCATTATAGTCGCCATCGGCATTATTGGTATAATAAAAAACAAAGTATAATTTAATTTATGAATTATTTTCTACTATGCTTCAAAAAATAAACAATAAATATTTTTTAATTTTTGGATTATTGGCTTTGACGCTTTTCACTTTCGGTTGCGCGCAAAAAACACCGGACGAAACATACCCAAAAATAAATCGAACCGATAAACTGCCTGCGGATATTACGAAAAGAGAACCAAAAACAGATGTTCATCCGCCGATTCTTCATTCCAAAGAATATGAAAAGCCCATACCGCTTGCTTCAGCCATAAACACTTCCGGAGCGGAAGATTCCCCTTTTGTACTTCCGGATGGCAATACTTTGTATTTCTTTTTTACCCCTGATGTGCGAATACCGGTTGAAAAACAAATATTGGACAGTGTGACCGGCGTCTGGGTTTCGAGCAAAATTAACAATGAATGGCGAGAAGCCGAACGAATTTGGCTTGAAAAACCAGGCAAACTTTCACTAGACGGCGCTGTTGTCATACAAAATAATGAAATGTGGTTTGCTTCGGCCAGAGAAGGATTTGAAGATGTAAACATGTTCACCGCTGAATTAAAAAATAATGTTTGGACAAACTGGAAATATTCCGGCGACCGATTGATGAAAGAATTGAAAATTGGAGAAGTCCATATTCACGGCAATGAACTGTATTTTCATTCGGATCGACCGGGTGGATTTCGGCCTTTACGATATATGGACGACCACAAGAAACGGAAACGCTTGGAGCGAACCGAAAAATATTGAAAATGTGAACAGTGAAGAACCTGAAGGCTGGCCATTTGTGTCGTCAGACGGAAATGAATTATGGTTCACACGAACTTACAAGGGAACACCTGCGATTTTTCGCTCTATAAAAAGTAACGGCGTTTGGAGCGAGCCGGAATTAATTATTTCGCAATTTGCCGGCGAACCAACTCTGGACGAGGCGGGAAACATTTACTTTGTGCATCATTATTATGAAAATGGTATAATGATTGAAGCGGATATTTATGTGGCCTATAAAAAATAATTAAATAATATGACCCAAATTAACCAAGTATACAAATGTGAAGTTTGCGGAAACATAGTCGAAATGGTGCATGAAGGCGCGGGTGAACTTGTCTGTTGCGGACAACCAATGAAACTACAAGAAGAAAAAATAAATGATGAAGGTGGGGAAAAACACGTCCCGGTAATTGAGCGAATCGAAAACGGCGTAAAAGTGAAAATCGGCTCAATCCCCCACCCGATGGAAGAAAAACACTTTATTGAATGGATTGAAATTATCGCCGATAAAAAAGTTTACAGAAAATTCTTGCAACCAAACGAAGCGCCCGAAGCCGAATTCTGCGTTGACGTGCAAAATATTCAGGCCCGCGCCTATTGCAACGTGCACGGACTCTGGAAATCACAATAAACACTGCCAAAAAAGGCGCCATCCTAGGCGTCTTTTTTTATTACTCACCGTGTGCTATAATATGCTCTATTAAAAATAACAAAATATTCTATGGCCAATCTCCAAGAAGTTTACAACCGCCTGCAAGAAACAAAAAAGAAACAAAAAGATATCAGAAGCGCCCTCAAAGAAGCTTTAATGTCATCGGCCGAGTATCAGGAAATTCTCGACAAAATAAAAGCATCAAGAATAAAAAAGCAGCAAATTGAAGCGGCCATCAGAGCGGATTTTTCCGGTGAATTGGAAAAAATGGAAGAATACGCGCTTGATATTAAATCCGATAGCATGCTTTTGTCGGACGCGGCCATGACCAAATTAATGAAAGGTGAAAGCGTGGAAATAACCGATGAATATAACAATAAATTCGAGCCCATTTTCACCGTAAGATTTAAAAAAATGACATAAAAATCATTAAAAATACGTAAAGGCGCCTCGTGGCGCCTCTTTTTATACAAACCGACGTCGGCTCCTGGTGTCTTGACAAAAAGCGCAAAATGTGTTACTTTGAACGCGTTTCTTACAACATGTGCGGGTAGCTATCCTTCGGGAGCCATACCCCGCACAAGAAAGGAGCCCAACATGGGCAACAAGGACAGGGACTGTGTGAAGCTGTACCACGGAGCACTGGACGAGGTGTCCGGAGGCACGATCATCCTACGCGGGGTGATCGATCCGGACTCCTTCGGTCTGTTCAAGCAGGCCGAGTACCAGCGCGAGGTTCTCCCCATTCAGACCATCAACGAGATTATCGACGCGATGGTCAAGGGCGACCCCATTCCCGACATCGATCTCGGGGCCCGGGGAGGGAACTTCCGCGAGCGCGAGCCGGGCGTCTTCGTCCTGCCGAACGACGTCTACATCATCGACGGGCTCCAACGGGTAACCGCGGCCCGCGAGATGATGCGCCGCTACGAGGACGCCAAACCCCGGCTCGGAGCCACGGTGCACTTCAACTCCAACGAGGAGTGGGAGCGCGAGCGCTTCCGCATCCTCAACGCCGACCGGACCAAGGTCAACTCGAACATCCTCCTGCGCAACATGCGGGCGGACATCCCAGCCATCGAGACGATCTACAACCTGACGCTCTTCGACCCGGACTTCGTGCTCGTCAACCGCGTATCCTGGTGCCAGCGCCAGACGCGCGAGCAGCTGATCAGCGCCGTGTCCTTCGCCAAGGTCATCGGCGCCCTGCACTCGCATGTCGGTCCCGGTCTCAGCAACGGCTGGCGGGAACTCGGTCGTGGCATCGAAGTGATCCACAACCGCGTCGGGCGCAACATCCTGCGCGAGAACATCAGGACCTTCTTCGACCTGGTCGACAAGGCCTGGGGCATCAGGGTCGTCACCTTCAAAGAGGGCGCGACGCACCTGCGCCTCACCTTCCTGATGTGCCTGGCGCTCCTGCTCTCGCGCCACACCACCTTCTGGCGGGACAAGCGCCTCTACATCGAAAGGGATCTGGCGCGCAAGATCGCCCAATTCCCGATCAACGACCCGCAGGTACGCAACCTGGCCAGCGCGGGCGGTACGGCGCACAAGATCCTCTACACCCTGCTCCTCGACCACGTGAATAGCGGCAAGCGCACGCGCCGCCTCGTCGGTCGCCAGGAGTCGGTGGTTTCGGCCGAGGAGGTCGAAGCCGCCATCGCCGCGAACGGCGAGTAGCCCGCTCTTTTCATCCCAGATCATTCCATCCCAAAGAGGCGTCACCCGACGCCTCTTTAATATTTGTTAAGAATTTCGCGATTAAATACTGTGGTGGCACTTTCAAAACAAAAAGCTCGCAGCCCGAAGCCGAGAATTTTTATATAAAATATTTAAAATTACTCAAAACACTCACACTTTTCTTGTTTTGACGTAAGCATTCGCCACTTGTTTTTTTGTTAAATGAAGATACGACAAATTCGGGTCACAATAATGGCGACCCGTTTGAATTTTTCCTTTTTTCATCTCAAGCACCAAAACTAACGGCGTTCGGTACACTTTTTTGGTTTTTGGATCGGGGTAGCTCTCCACCAATTCCACTATAACAACGTTATTCCCCGTGGCGATATTTTTTATATCATAATGCCTCCCTTTGGTTGGGTAGACTTTTTTAAGGCCGGCCTTTATATCTTTTTTTGTACGAGGAAAAAGTTTTCCGTTTTTTGGATGGCGATATATCCAAGTCATTGTGTAATCTTTGGTCAACTTGTTCATGGCAGATCGCGCATCACCATGAATTTCATCATTGAGGACACCAAGAACAGTAAGGACATTTTTATCAGTTTTTTTTCGTAATTGCATATTCATATATATATAATTATAACATTGTATTTCGAATAATTAAATTGAAAAAATTCAACCCCCGGAAGAGACTAGTCTTGTCGGGGGTTGCCCATGAAGGAACAGGGTGAAGGCCTTAACTCGGTGGCTAGACCGCACGGATCTGGACGGCTGGGTCGGCGAGCAAGCCGAGCTTCCGGAACGTGTACCAGACTTCGGTCGAGAGCAGGCTCTATGCGAAGATTAGAACACCGGCGATAACATTCTTAAAACATACAAAAAAATCCGAGCGTAAACCCGGATTTTTTAATTTATTTTTTGTCTGATTATTTTTCTGCGATTTTGATGGAAGGTCCCATGCTGGCGCAGATATGAAGCGATTTGATGTATGTTCCTTTTTGTCCGGCCGGTTTAATCTGGTTCAACATTTCAACAAACGCCAAATAATTTTCTTTTAATTTCTCCGTTCCAAAGCTGACTTTGCCGATGGCAATATGAATATTGCCGGTATCATCATTTTTGAAAGAGGCCTTGCCTTTTTTCAAATCCTCAATCATTTTTTTCACATTCGGGCTAACCGTTTCTGTTTTTGCATTCGGCATCAATCCTTTTGGGCCAAGCACTTTTGCCACCGCGGCAAGCTTTGGCATCATGTCTGGTGTGGTCACGGCAATATCAAATTCAATCTTGCCGGTGTCTTTAATTTTTTTAATCTCTTCTTCACCATAAACAAAATCCGCTCCGGCCTCTTTTGCTTCTTTTTCTTTTTCCGGTGACACAAACGCGGCGACTTTCAATACTTTACCTGTTCCATTCGGCATTAAAATCGTTGCTCTAACTTGCTGGTCGCCTTTTTTGGGGTCAATACCCAAATTGGCGTGCACCTCTACTGAGGCGTCAAACTTAACCGATGAAGTTTCCGTGAGCAAAGCAAAGGCCTCGTCAACGGTATAAACGCGATTGGCGTCTATCTTGGCGCGTAGCGCCGTCATTCTTTTGGACATATAAATAGATTAAGTGGTAATAGCCCCCGATGCTTGATCGGGGTCCCACCTGAATAAATGTTGTTAATTTATACCAAAAAGCGGTTATTTTGTCAAGCCAAAACAACGCTTGCCACATATTGTTTAAATTGATAACATTAAACAAAACCATAATGTAAAAAATATGGAAAAACACTACCCTGAAAATCTAAAACCGCCCAAAGAAAGCGACGTTCTGTGGGAAAAAGTAATGCAAAAAGTTGATATTCTAATGGCTAATAAATTTGATTATAAAAAAATAGGCGAAATAATCAGATTGAATGATTATTTGAAAGAACTCTCTATGGGGCACGAAGTCGTTCTGCCAGAACCGGACACTAAGCTGGTAAACGCCGTTAATCACATAACAAAACCATCCCGCAATGTGCAAGTGGAATTTTCCGCCGATGAAATGTTTGCTCGCTGGATTTATGGCATAATACCCAGAACAGCAAAAGAAAAAGGATGGCAAAAGGCCTTTGAAATGCTTGAACAGTTTACTGATATCCAATTGTCTAATATAAATGATAAAAAACAATAATTATGGAAGAAGCAAAATATATCCGCCCAAGTTGGGATGAATACTTTATGGAAATCTGTCGTGCCGTGGCCAAAAGAGCGACCTGTGACAGAGGTCGAAGCGGTTGTGTTATCGCCCGCGACAAACAAATCCTTGTTACCGGCTATGTTGGCTCGCCCAAAGGAATAGCACATTGCGACGAAGTCGGTCATTTGATGAAAAGTGTCACACATGAAGATGGACACACCACTCATCATTGTATGCGAACCTGTCACGCTGAACAAAATGCCATTGTGCAAGCCGCGAAAATCGGCGTAGCAATTGACGGCGCCACGCTTTATTGCAAAATGACGCCATGTTCCGCATGTGCCAAAATGATTATAAACGCCGGCATTGAACGGGTGGTCTGTGAAAAACGATATCACGTGGCTGAAGAATCCGAAAGTTTATTCCGTGAAGCAGGGGTCGTCATTGAATATTTTGATGAATCGATAGAAAAATATGATAACCAATAAAATAATTTTTGGTTTTGTTGGACTACTTGCTAGTGGCAAGGGCACATCGGCCGCTTATCTCAATGCCAAATATAAAGCCGGTTCATATAGATTTTCTTCAATTTTGGGTGATATTTGCACGCGTTTATATTTGCCAAAAAACCGTGATAATTTAATCAAAATGTCAGAAGCTGTTCGTGGCGCTTTTGGCGATAACATTTTGGCCGAGACAATAGCCAGCGACGCGGTTAATAACCAAAATAATCTGATTGTCATTGACGGAATCCGTCGGCTTGGTGACATTGAAAAATTAAAAGATCTGAAAAATTTTGTTTTGGTGGAAATATTCGCCGAACCAAAAATCAGATACGAACGACTAGTTGAAAGAAAAGAAAAAACAGACGACGCCACAAAAACTTTTGAAGAATTTTTGGCTGACCATAAACGTTCAACCGAGGTTACTATCAATGATGTTTTACCTTTTGCCAAAGAAAAAATTGATAACAATGGAACATTTGAAGAATTATACGCGCAAATTGACGCCTTGATTGAAAAATATGCAGATAAAAATTAAAAAAATAAATCCCGACGCAATTTTGCCGACCTACGCGCACCCGGGCGATGTGGGAATGGATTTATATTCCATTGAAAATTATGTTTTGCAACCTGGGGAAAGAAAAGTTTTTAATTTGGGTTTTGCCACCGAATTTGAGCCGGGTTTTGCCGTAATTGTAAAAGACAAGGGCAGTTTGCCAAAAAACGGCGGACTCCACACTTTGGGTGGAGTTTATGACGCCGGTTACCGCGGTGAATATAATGTTCAGTTAATTAATCTAGGGCAAGAGCCATATGAAATAAAAAAGGGAGATAAACTCGCCCAATTAATAATTTACCCTATTGTTATTGCCGAACTTGAAGAAGTAAACGAATTATCCGAAAGCGCGCGCGGTGAAGGCAGATTTGGCAGTACCGGACGCTAAGCGTCCTGATAGGAACGCTCAGCGTTACCGGACGCTAAAATAATAAAAAATTAATTATAAATTTTATGTCATTCGAGACACCACAACCACAACAATATTTTAATCCGCGTAAAAGATTACCGATTGGCATGAAGGTGCCAGATACTCCGGAATCCCGTGCGGCTGTTGCTAAATTTAACGCTGAAAAAGCTGTACGAGATGCTGAGCAAACAGAGCAAGAAGCTAAACAAGCCGCAAAAATAGCCGAGAAAATAAAAAAAGGACACGCAGTAATATTATCACCGGAACAAATTGCCGCAGACAGAGCGCGCTGGGAAGAAGAAATAAAAAATAAAAAACAACAAATTGAAAATATGAATTAATTATGAAAACATACCTTGATATTGTCAAAAAAATAATTGACACCGGCGAACGCAAAGAAAACCGCACTGGTGTTGATGCAATTTCTATTGCTGGCGCCATGTTTGAACACGATATGTCCAACGGTTTTCCTCTATTGACCACAAAAAAAATGCCTTTTAAAGTAATGGCTAATGAATTGGAATTCTTTATTAAAGGACTGACTGACAAAGAATGGCTCAAAGAAAGAAAATGTCATATCTGGGATGAATGGGCCAGCCCAAAAAAAGTGCCTTATGGACACGACGAAGAAACAAAAACAAAAATGGCGGCCGAACGCGACTTGGGCCCGATTTATGGATTCCAGTGGCGCCATTTTAACGCTGAGTATGATTCATATGAAACCGACTATGCAAATAAAGGTATTGACCAGCTAAAACAAGTTGTTGAAAAATTAAAATCAAATCCAAGCGACCGTCGTATGATAGTGTCTGCCTGGAACCCGATCGCCATTCCCGACATGGCCCTACCGCCATGCCACTACGCTTTTCAAGTGACGGTAATCAACGGCAAACTTAACCTACTTTGGAACCAGCGTTCGGTTGACACCATGCTTGGTCTGCCGTTTAATATCGCTTCATACGCTTTGCTTTTGCATTTGCTTGCCAAAGAATCAGGTCTCAAAGAAGGAAAACTGGTCGGATTTTTGGCAGACACTCATATTTATGTTAATCATTTGGACGGCGCCAAAGAACAACTCTCGCGCGACCCAAACACTTACCGATTACCACAAATTATTTCAGAAAATTTTACTTCTATTTTTGATTGGAAAGCCGAAGAGACAAAACTGACCGATTATGAAAGCTATCCAAAAATTGAATTTCCCATTGCCGTATGAAAGTTGTCTTATTAATGGCTATTACCCTTGATGGTAAAATCGCCAAACACACAACCGAACTGGCCGACTGGACAAGCAAAGCAGACAAAAAAATATTTGTCGCCGAAACAAAAAAAGCCGGTGTAATTGTGATGGGCGAAACCACATACAATACCATCGGTCGTCCCCTGCCCGGCCGACTGAATTTAATTTTGTCGCTTGAACCGGAAAAACGCGAAAATATTCCCGGCAGTTTGGAATTTATCAAGGCCGAACCAAAAGAAATTATAGCCGGCCTCAAACAACGCGGTTTTGAAACAATAATACTCGGAGGCGGAGCCACGGTTAATGGTTCGTTTCTCAAAGATAATTTGATTGATGAAATATGGTTAACCATTGAACCAAAAATTTTTGGCGAAGGTCTATCATTATTCAACACCGCTAGCGTGAATCTCAATTTGGAATTATTAAACGTTGAAAAAATCGCCGACAATGTTTTACACGTGAGATACAAAGTTATCAAATAACCACATTACTTTTTTAACATTTTAATATTATGTTCATAATGCTTGATGGCATAGACGGCTCCGGAAAAAGCACAATCTTAAATACTTGGAAAGAATTCATTACCGACGAAGGAAACGCGATTTTTGATTTAAAAAAATACTGGCAGGAAAAAGGCGAATATCCGGATATCAAAGAATTGCGCTCGTATGAATTTATTTTTTCTTGTGAACCGACTTACGTCGGGGTCGGCAAGGTAATCCGCGAGGAGCTGGTGCGCGAGGGTACCAGTTACCCTCCGCTTGCCGTGGCCGAAGCATTTTCTTTGGATCGCTTAGTTTTGTATAACAAAATTATTGTCCCTCTGCTCAAGGAAGGCAAATGTGTTATTCAAGACCGCGGAGTTAGTTCTTCACTCGCTTATCAATCGACACACGATGAAGACCTTACTTTTTTGCGCTTACTTGAACTGCCGGGCAATCAACTAGCCATGGAATATCGACCTGATTATTTGGTCCTCTTGGAATTATCGGCCGAAGAAGCAATCACTCGCCTTGGGGGTCGCGACAGCAAAAAGGATGATGCCATCTTTGAACGCCTAGATTTTTTACGTAAATTACAACAACAATATCAATCGGACGAATACAGAAATCTATTTATCGACCGGGGCACAAACATCAAACAATTGCCCACAAACGTAAATATTGATATAATGAAGGAGCAAGCCGTAATTTTACTTCGGCGAATTTTATCCAACTAATCAAAACTTATGCTTATCAAAGTCGGCGATATCATATTGAACAGCTGGGAAATGTATACCAAAAATTTTAAAAAACTTTGGCCATACATGCTCTTTATGTTTTTGCCAAATTTTATTTTGGGTGTAACTGGTATTATTTCGCTCTATCTCGACCGTTTCGCCACTTCGGGACTTTTTATTTTAAGCAATAATCTTATTGTGCTGGCAATTCTGACTGTTTGTCTTATTTTCACTCTTTGGGCGACTATGGCTCTGGCGAAAAATCTTGGCAATATTGTCAACAAAAAACCGTTTGTCGCGTACAAAGATACTTTTTCATTAACTTCCCACTTAATCTGGCCAACCATTTACACTTTCTTGCTTTTATTGTTGATAATAATGGGCGGAACATTATTGCTAATCATCCCCGGAATCATATTTATGGTGTGGTTTTCCTTCACTTATTTAGTCATTATCTACGAAGAAAAACGCGGTGTGGAAGCTTTAATGGAGAGCAAAAAATTAGTTACCGGAAGATGGTGGTCTATTTTATGGCGTATTTTTGCGCCCAGTATTTTTTTCGGCGTTATATTTTTGATTATCAGCTACACCGTTTCATTTATTATTGATTTGATTTTTTCCGGCCTTTCCTTTTATATTGTTAATGGAATTCTTACAAGCATTCTTAGCGTGATTGTTTCGCCTTTGACCGCTTTGGCCACTATTATTCTTTATTTTAAAGCAAAAGAAACTCCGGCGCCGGTTGTTGCAAAAGAAAAAAATAAATAAACCATTAAAAAAACCGTCTCAAATATGAGGCGGTTTTTTAATTTGCTTAATCCGTCCTATTTTGCTAAAATTAAATTAAATAATAAATATTTATGCCAAAACTTATCCCCATAATAGGCATGGAAATTCATGTAGAGCTCAAAACAAAAAGCAAAATGTTTTGTTCATGCCCCAATAATCCCGAACGTGAAGCGCCCAATACCAATATCTGTGAAATCTGCCTGGCTCATCCGGGCACCTTGCCTGTTCCAAACAAACAGGCAATTATTGATACTGTAAAAATTGCCAAAGCCCTTGGTTGCTCGATTAATAAAACAAGTAAATTTGACCGCAAACATTATTTTTATCCCGACCTGCCAAAGGGTTACCAAATCTCCCAGTTCGACGAGCCAATCGGTGAAAAGGGTTTTTTGGAACTTGATTTGCGCGTCTCCGAAAATCCCAGGGCAGCGGCCAAAATAGGCATTACCCGGGTGCACTTGGAAGAAGACACGGCAAAATTAGTGCACGGAGAAAAAGGCGAGACCTTGGTTGATTTTAATCGCGCCGGTGTGCCTTTGGTTGAGATAGTCTCAGACCCCGACATCCAAACAGCGCTTGAAGCAAAAGCATATTGCCAAGAACTGCAAATAATTTTGCGCTATTTGAGTGTGGCTGACGCTGACATGGAAAAAGGTCACATGCGTTGTGAAGCCAACATATCAATGCAGGAAGAAGGGAAATATAAAATTGAAAAAGGGCAAATAACCGCATCAAAAGATTATACGCTTAATCCAAAGGTTGAGCTCAAAAATATAAACTCATTTAAAGCAATTGAAAAAGCGATTGATTATGAAATTGACCGTCAAATTGCCATGATTGAAAAAGGCGAAACTTGGATACAGCAAACCCGCGGATGGAACGATGCCAAAGGCGAAACATATCTCCAGCGCGAAAAAGAAACATCAGCCGATTACCGATATTTTCCGGAACCGGATATCCCTCCGTTTGAACCGGAAAAAATGCCGATGTTAAATCGGCATCCCGACCTTGCGTCGGGATCAGACCCGTTTACTTTGCCGGAACTTCCGCCCGCACGCCGAAAAAGATTTGTCGATGAATATGGTTTTTCTTTTGCCGACGCTTTTATTCTGACCTCTGATTCAAACTGGAGCGAATATACCGAGCAAGTTATGAGCGAGCTTTTAGAGTGGCTTGCAAGTTTGCCGGAATCAAAAAAAATGGCTGAAGACCTCACAACCCAAAAACAAAAAGAGTTGGCCAAACTTGCCGGCGGTTGGATTACCACCAAACTGATGGGCGCCATGGCTGAGCGAAAAATTGATATTAAAATTTTAAAAATAAAGCCGGAAAATTTTGCTGAACTTGTCGCTTTGATTTATACCGGCCGAGTCAATTCAACTAATGCCCAAAAAATTCTTGCCGAAATGCTTGATTCTGGCGTTGACAAAGACCCGACCCACATTATGGAAGAAAAAGGTTATGGCCAAATAAGCGATGAAGGCGCCATTGAAAAAATAATTGATGAGGTAATAAGAAGCTACCCCGAACAAGTGGCACATTTCAAAGCCGGCAAAGAACCGATCATCAAATTCTTGCTGGGCATGATTATGCGAGCGTCCGAGGGCTCAGCCGACCCCGTCGTGGCCGAAAAATTACTAAGAGGAAAACTAAATTAATTATGAACAAAACAAAAATAAATTATTGGTTAGATATCATACTTTTAATTTCCATTATTATAACTTCTTTTACCGCAATCATTATTTTTTTCTTTCTACCAAGCGGAGTTAGACAAGGTGGTTACCAGGAAGTCCTTGGAATCACAAAACATACATGGTCTACTTTGCATAATTGGGCCGGATTAAGCTTTATTATTCTAGCGATTATTCACTACATTCTGCATCTCGATTGGGTTGTGGCCATGACAAAAAATTTGTTTAAAAAGAAAGCACCCGAAGACATAAAACAAGCCAAATAAAATAAATCCCACAAAATGTGGGATTTTTAAAAAAAATTGCCTTATTTTAACAATTTTTACATTCTTCGCCTAAATTCCGAACAGACAATTGCGGTAGCGACGGCCACATTCAACGAAGAAGATTGGTTCCCCGCGGGGTAATCCGGAATAAACAATTTTTTATCGACAACCTCTTCAATTTGGCGCGAAAGACCCGATGATTCATTGCCAAACAAAATCATGCCGTTTTTGTTTAATTTTTCTTCATAAATATTGGCACCCTTCATAAATGTGCCATAGACCAAAAAATCCTTTTTCAGCTTTTTTATTTTTTTTATGAATTCCATCAAATCAACATAATGTACTCTCGCCCGACAAAAAGCGCCCATGGTTGCCTGAATTGTTTTTGAATTATATATATCAACGGATTTTTTACTGCAAATAATATCTTTTATACCAAACCAATCAGCCGTTCTCACAATTGTCCCCAAGTTCCCCGGGTCTTGCACATCATCAAGCCCCAAAATTAAACTATCGGTCAATTCATCATAACCCAAATCATATTTGGGAATCTTTACCAAAGCCAGAACTTGATTTGGCGCGCTCATTGAGCTAATTTTTTTTAATTCGCCTTCGCTTATTTCAACAACATTTTTTGCTTTTGGATTTTTTTGCTTCCACTCGGGCAAACAAAAAATCTCCTCAATTTGAAAATGAGAATCCAGTAATTCGCCAACGATTTTTTCACCCTCTGCCACAAACAAACCAAACTCATCTCTGTGTTTTTTGTTGGCCAGAGAATTAATGATTTTAATTTTATTTTTTGAAAGCATTTTATTTTCTAAATTTTTTTAAGGCCTCTCTGATGATTAATTCCGGTGGCAAATCTTCAGATAAATCCTTAACCGCTTCGCGCGCGTCTGACGCCGAATAGCCAAGGGCAATAAGTCCCTCAATCACTTCAGCCATCTTGCCACTGGTTTCGCCAAGAACAGTGCCGATACTTATCATCTTTGATTTTAATTCCACCACAATTCTTTCGGCGGTTTTGCGCCCGATTCCGCTCACTTTTGTCATATAATCGGCGTCCCCTCTGGCAATGGCGGAGTTAATTTCGTCTACCTCCCCCAAAGACAAAACATGCAAAGCGCTTTTGGGGCCGATTCCGCTGACTGACAACAATTTTAAAAATAATTGGCGTTCGTTTTCCGCGCCAAAACCGAACAAATCCATGGCATCTTCGCGCACCGCCAAATATGTAAAAATTTGAGCTTCCGCGCCAATTGCCCAACGGTCGCTTTTTGCCGGATTAACAAAAATTTTGTAACCGACTCCGCCCGAAGTCATTACCACTATTTCCGGTCCGTTATTTGAAATAATTTTGCCCGTAATAATTGCAATCATATTTATCAGGATTATTTTTTTGTTGATTTTTTAGCCCGACTGACTCTTATTAATCCGCCACAAGTAATCACTTCCACTCCGCCCTTTTCCAGTTCATCCAAAAACAAATTCATACCGAGCGAATCCGACGAAATATGACCGGCGATAACCACATTCATATGGAATTCATTAGCTTTTTTCATGGCATCGTCTTTCATGTGCATGCCAACAATTGTACTCACTCCGGCGCGCGACAATTCCTGGTAAACTTCGTTTGAAGGATTGGTTCCGCCGGTCATTTCAAGCATGCATTTGCCCAAACGGTTTTTTGGCGAACCGGCAAAAATTTTGGGGCCGGCTCCGCGTCTTCTACCTTCCGAATACTCGGGAATCTGATTTAATAATTTTATCAAGTCGCCGACTGTTTCCGGTTTTTTGGTGGTAATAAAATCATTCAAATATTTATTAACCAAATTGTCGGTAAAAGTATGCGTATTCATCAAATCAACATTAAGCAGACGCGCCAAATCAATAATCTGAAAATGGTTGCTTGGATGCAAACTCCTGCCCACTTCTTTGGTTCTCTCATCCATTAATTTTTCGGCCAAATGAACCGGCACGCCATAGCTTTCATAAACATCAATAGCCATATCAAGCACTCCGTGCAAATCAGCCAATGATTTTCCAATCGGATGGTGCGCAATGACCAAATTAATTTGCTTGCCTCGTTCACCTAATTGACTGGCAAGCAAAATTTCGGCCGACCCAATATCAATTCCGGCAAGCACGCGTTTCACTTTATTTTTATTTTCTCCCAAATGAACTCGGCTGTCGGAATACGGATTTTTTACCGTTTCCACATCAAAAAATTCTTTTTCATCGTTTTTGAGAGATTCATAGTCTTTTCTTGCTCGTCCAAGATATTTTTTTACCCCCAAAACACCGCGCGGATCCGCGTTTATGGCCATTTTCAAACCCAAATCATAAATTTGTCCGATTGTCATCATATTATTTTTTCATTATTTGTATTATAACCTTATTCCCTTCAATTTCCAATTCAACACCCGACGCTTCGCCTTCGATAATAGACAATGCGGCTACGCTTGTTTTGATTTTTTCTCCATATTCAGAAAAAACCTGTTTAATTTGTTCGCTCTCGGTTTTATAAATCAAATCAACTTTATCATTAACCGTTAATTTTTGCTCTTTACGCATTTGATTTATAGTTCTTACCAACTCTCGAGAAACACCTTCTTTTTTCAGTTCATCATTAATTTGAATATCGAGCGCAATTTTAATTTTAGCCTCTTCTTTAATCGCCCAATTATCGCCTGTGGGTAAATTTTCTTCCAAGGTCAACTCTTTAATATTCAGCTCATCGGCAATTATTTCTTTCAGAGCATCAGACATTTTCTCAAGACCGGATATTGCAATTCGCCCGAGCGGTTGACGAACTTTAATTCCCTTTTCCGCTCTGGCCGACAACCCCATTTCCACTATTTTTCTTGCTTCAGTCATTTCTGTGATAATGGAACTGTCGATCAACTCTTTCTTTGCTTCGGGCCACAAATCCAAATGGACACTCTCTTCTTTTCCACCCAATTCCAAATAAATTTTTTCGGCGATAAAAGGGGTGAACGGTGCCATTACTTTGGCGAGGGTCAAAAGAGTATGGCGCAAAACCGATAAGGCCTCGCGCTTGTCATCAGCTTCTCCAATTTTGAACCTATCACGGGAACGACGCACATACCACTGCGATAATTCTGTCACAAAATCCTGAATCGGCCTGCTCGCGGCAATCAGGCGATAACCTTCCATATTTTCGGTAACTGTGTTAATCAAGTCATTCAACTTCGCCAATATCCACTTATCGAGTAAATTCTTCGGCTGTCCGTTAAATTCATCGCCCTCGTTTTCTATGGAATACAATTTGTAAAATTCAACCACATTCCACAAAATATTTATTAATTTATTATATGATTCTTTAACTCCGATTTCCGAAAAATTTAAATTTTCCGCTTCCATAACCGGAGATGTGGCCAAATAATAACGCAAAGCGTCAGCGCCGTATTTTTCAAGCAATACATCGGGGTCCGGATAATTCTTTAATTTTTTAGCCATTTTTTTGCCGTCTTCGGCAAGCACAATACCATTAACAACGCAGTGTTTGAAAGCCGGCTCACCGTGCGCGACCGGTATGGAAGAATTCGGCAAGCGAGTCAAAGCGGTTGCTAAAACATGAAGGGTATAAAACCAACCTCGAGTTTGATCTTGTCCTTCGGCAATAAATTCAGCCGGAAAATTTCTTTCAAATTTTTCTTTATTTTCAAACGGATAATGCATTTGTGCATAAGGCATTGAGCCTGATTCAAACCAACAATCCAATACTTCGGGAATACGACGATACTCTTTGCCGTCTTTTTGAAAAATAATTTTATCAACATTATGCTTGTGCAAATCAGAAACTTTTTCACCGGATAATTTTTCTAATTCTTCAACCGAACCGACGCAGATGTAATCACCGTCATCCGAAACCCAAATCGGTAATGGCGTACCCCAAAAACGATTGCGAGATATCGCCCAATCGCGCGCTCCTTCAAGCCATTGACCAAAACGCCCTTCTTTCATATGGTCCGGAACCCAATGTGTCAGTTGATTGTTTTTTAACAAATCATCTTTAAAATCAGTTACTTTAACAAACCAACTGGCGGTGGCGTAATTTAAAAGCGGAGTATCACAACGCCAACAATGCGGATAACTATGAAGTACTTTTTCTTCGGCAAATAGTTTTTTGTTTTCACGAAGCCAAGCAACGACTTTCTCGTCCGTTTCCATTGTATTTTCTTTTGGTTTAACCTCCATACCTGCAAAATCAACCACTTCCGCCGTAAACCTGCCATCCATATTCACATGCTGAACCAAAGGCAAACCCTCGCGCTCACCCACCATAAAGTCCTCTTGACCGAACGCCGGTGCAATATGCACCACGCCGGTACCGTCTTCAACTGTCACAAAATCCGCCACGGTAATATGAAACGCATTCGGTATTTGCGCAAAATACGGGAATAATGGCTCGTAATTTATCCCAATCAAATCGCGTCCCAAAAATTCTTTTAACACTTTAACTTTTCGATCTTTAATAATTTCCTCTACTCGTTCAAGCCCCAAAATATATAAATCATTCTCACCTTCAATTTCCACAAGCGCATAATCCACCCGATCATTAACTGCAAGCAACACATTGCCGGGCAATGTCCACGGCGTTGTTGTCCAAGCAAGCGCAAAAACCGCCTTGTCTTTTATATCACCAAATACTTTTATTTTCTCCGGTTCCTTTAATTTAAATTTGGCTATCGCGGAAATATCCTCAACATTTTTGTATTCCAAAGTAACTTCAAAATTCGATAAAGGAGTTTCGCACCTTGGGCAGATATGCATCGGCTTGTATCCTTTGTAAACCAAGTTATTTTTCCAAAGTTCATTGAATACCCACCAAACACTTTCCATAAAAGACAAATCCATGGTTTTATAATCATTTTCCATATCAACCCAGCGCCCCATACGCCTGATAGTACTTTTCCACTCACTCGCATAAGTCATGACCGTTGACCGGCAAGCCTCATTAAACTTATCAATTCCAAAATTCTCAATATCTTTTTTATTTTTTAACCGCAAATCTCTTTCGATAATATTTTCAACCGGCAAACCGTGGCAATCCCAACCCCAACGGCGCTCAACTCTAAACCCGCGCATGGTAAAATACCGCGGAACAATGTCTTTCATAAGGGAGGCGACGATATGGCCATAGTGCGGGGTGCCTGTGGCAAAAGGCGGGCCGTCATAAAAAGAATACTCCTTGTCTTCCGAACGTTCGGAAACTGATTTTTCAAAACATTTATGCTCATCCCAATACTTGAGTATCTCATTTTCTTCTTTGTTGGCGTTAAACATAATTTATATATAATTATTAAAAAATAAAACACGCTATTTCAGCGTGCCAAGAGTCCGCGACGCAAGGTCGGGACGGTACCATCTTCGGCTTTAACTTAATCACGGCTTTTACGGGCTTACCCGGGAAGTTCTACTCCCTCGCGCGAGCGAAGTTTCTTCTTCCGGCTTCCTGTTGATTACAGGTCAAACGCCTTTATTATTATTGCTTTATTCTAATTTATTTACGACTTTTTGTCAATGAAAGACAAAAATACGACTATTTCAATAATTGCGCGCTTTAATGTATAATATAGCCATACTTAAAGTCTATATATATGATATATATTTCCGCAGACCACGCTGGATATCAGTTAAAAAAAGAATTAGTTGATTTTTTGGCCAAAAAATTAGGTCTTGAAACCACTGACCTGGGGCCAAAAGAATATGACAAAGACGATGATTTTGTGGATTATGCGGTTAAACTAGCGCAAAAAGTCGCTTCAGACACAAAATCAAAAGGAATTTTAATCTGTGGATCTGGGCACGGCATGTGCATAACAGCCAATAAAATCAAAGGAATCAGAGCGATAATCGGCTACAGTATTTCCGGTGCCGAATTCGGTCGGCAACATAATGATGCGAATGTGCTTTGCCTTGCCGGACGAATTCTCTCCAAAGACCACGCCGAAGCGATTACAAAAAAATTCCTTGAAACTGAATTTAAAAACGAAGTTCGTTTTATCAGGCGAAATGAAAAAATTGCTGAATTGGAAAAATAATGGTATGAATACAAAAATAATTCCCGCCATTCTTGTCCCGACATTTGAACAATTTAAAGAACAAATTAACCGTTTGGAAGGAATTTTTGATTTGGCGCAAATTGATGTGATGGATGGAAAATTTGTGCCCAATAAATCGTTTGAAGAAATTGAAAAAATAAATGAAATCGAAAACTTGCCTGATTTGGAGCTTCATTTAATGGTTAAATATCCTTTGGCGGAACTGGAAAAATGGACGAATATAAAAAATATAAAAAAAATTATTTTTCACATTGAATCCGATGATGACCCCGGCCAAATAATAAATTTTGCCCGTGGAAAATGTTGGCAGGTGGGAATAGCCATTAATCCTGAAACTCCTATCAAAAAAATACTACCCTATCTTGAAAAAATTAACGAGATTTTATTTTTGACGGTTAATCCGGGCAAACAAGGCTCACCTTTTTTGCCTGAAGTTGGCGAGAAAATCAAAGAATTCGCCAAATTAGACCCGCGCCCGCTTATCGCCGTTGATGGCGGAATCAATGCCGGTAATATCGCCGAAATAAAATCATGGGGAGTGGAAATATTTTGTGTTGGCAGTTATTTGACTATGGCGGATGATATAAAAATAGCACGAGATAAATTAATAAAAAATTAAAACCCGTCGCTCGTGAGCGACAGATTAAAAATTGTATTATTATGCTTGATTTATTAATAGTCGGCGCGTCAGCAGCCGGATGTAGCTCGGCGATTTACGCAGCCAGAAGAAAACTGAGCTTTGAAATAGTCACCGATAACATCGGCGGTGAAGTAGCGTTATCCGGTGAAGTGGAAAATTGGCCGGGAATCAAAAAAATTCACGGTTTTGAATTGGCGCAAAATTTTGCCGACCATGTTCGCTCATTTGACGTAAAAATTAACGAAGGTTGGCGGGTAACGAATATTAAAAAAGCTAATAATTTTTTTGAAATCACCGCTAATAACGCAAAAAATGAAGAAAATATATACCAAGCCAAGTCGATAATTGTGGCTACAGGCATTCATCCAAGAAAACTGGGTATTCCGGGCGAAGAAGAATTTGACCGCAAAGGAGTAACCTATTGCACTGTTTGCGACGGCCCATTATACAAAAACAAAACCGTGGCTGTGGTCGGCGGTGGCAACAGCGCTTTAGAATCAGCCATTATGATGGCGGGAATTGCCAAAAAAGTTTATCTTTTAACCATTGAACCAAACACCGAAGAAAAAAATCACGGCTTCCCTACCGGGGAAAATGTCTTAATCGATAAAATCAAATCCGCGCCAAATATTGAAGTTATATATGAAGCAAAAACCTATGAAATATTCGGTGAAAATAATGTAAAAGGCCTGCGATATCGCGACGCATCAGGTGAACAAGAAATCGCGATTGATGGAGTTATGGTTCACATTGGTATGGTGCCCAATTCAGCGCTTTTGAATGAAGCGGAAAAAGACAAATTCGGGCAAATTATTGTGGATCAAAAATGCCAAACATCAATTCCGGGAATTTTCGCCGCCGGTGACGTAACAAATATTCCCTACAAACAAATCGGCATCGCCACCGGGCAAGGAATTGTCGCGGCGCTTGCTTCAATTGAATATATCAATAAACTAAAATAATATGGAACCACTATCTAATTTTTTACCAACATTGCCGTGGACTGCGATGGAAATAATTTTAAACATAGTGGCCGGACTTGGCGCTATTCTTTTAACTTATGGAATTTTTTTGGAAGCGGAAAAAAGGCAAGATGCCGTATTTGTTGTCGGTTCGGCATGTCTTTTGGTTTATGCGCTTTGGATTGGAAACGCGATTTTTTCCATCGCTATGACCGGTTTTTTTGTAGCCAGCGCCGTGGAACTGGTTGAAATAATGCTTCACAAAAGAAAAAGCGCTGAATAATTCAAATCCGCGAATTTTGATTTTTAAAATAAATATATGTTTGATGTAATCACAATCGGAGATGCGGTAATCGATACTCATGTTAATATCGATAATGCATCGGTGGATTGCGATGTGGATAGCCGGGCATGCAAATTATGCCTTGATTATGCCAGCAAAATTCCAATTACCGATACCTTCCAAGCACTTGGTGGCAATGCGGCAAATACGGCCTGCGGTTTGGCAAAACTGGGATTAAATACCGCCATTATCAGCACTTTAGGCAGTGATTCTAACGGACGCATGATTCAAAATGAACTCAAAAAAAATAATGTTGACACATCTTTATTGCATTTTGATAATAAAACAAAAACACGCTATTCAATCGTTTTAAATTTTAAAAGTGAAAGAACGATTTTGTCATATCACGAAAAAAGAAATTACAAACTGCCGACAAAATTACCGGCAACATCGTGGATATATTACTCGAGCTTAAGTGAAGGATTCCAACCGTTTCAAGAAAAATTAATGGTGGAAATTTCTCGTCATCCAACCATCAAATTGGCTTTTAACCCCGGTTCGTTCCAATTAAAAAAATCCATCAAAGAAGTCCGTGAAATTATTCCGCTTGTTGATTTGCTTATCCTCAACTTGGAAGAAGCGGAAATTATTTTGAATACCACTTTGGAAAAAGAAAAATCAATTGAGGCTTTAATCAATAAACTTTTGGTCCTTGGCGCGCGGGAAGTGGCCATCACAGACGCTGAACGCGGAGCATATACCGGAGATGAAGATGAAATTTGGCGCATGGATGTGCTTCCAACAAAAGTGATTTCAAAAACCGGAGCGGGTGACGCTTTTTCTGCCGGATATTTGGCGGCAAGAAATATGGGCCATGATTTGAGAACGGCTCTCTCATGGGGCATTGCCAACAGCACGAGCGTTATTGCGTTGGACGGCCCTCAAAACGGTTTATTGGATAAAAATACAATTGAGAAATTCATCAAAAAACACAAAAATATCTTTCCGAAAAAATTACGATAAAAAAACCCCGTCAGTTACAAGTGACGGGGTTAATTTTCTTTGTTCGATTGCGGTGAAAACTTTTTTATCAATTCCTCGTTTTTTTGAGGCAGTATTTTTTGAAACCCATTGTTGAGCATTTCTTGCGTAAGACATGTCGCTTTTTGCGAAAAACTGGGGCAATTGAATATCTTTATAACCGGCGGTCCGTTAATTTTTGAATAAAAAGTAAGAATTGTATAAACACCAACGAGTATAAAGATTATTGTTAAAAGCCAAACCAATTTTGGAGACATATTATTTGAGCGCTTTTACAATCGCCAAACCCCAATCTCGCGCAGACGAAGGGCCGTCCGCGGTAATTAATTTGCCGTCTGTAACAACCGGCACGCGAACATATTCAGCCCCCGCGTTTGCCAAAACCTCTCCCAGCTTATTGTCGCCGTCCCAACCGGTGGCTTTTTTTGATTTCAAAATTCCGGCTTCGGCCAAAATCCGAGGGGCAATACAAATAGCACCCACAAACTTACCTTTTTCTTCGGCAGACTGGAATAAATCATAAACTTCGCCGGTATTTAAAAAATCCATGGCCCCATGCCCTCCAATAATAAACAAACCGTCATAATCTTCCGGTTTGATCTCGCAAATTTCATAATCAACATCAACAAAGTCAGTTCCGGCCGAAGGCATTGCTTGGCCGGTCTTGTCGCTTGCGGTAATTACCTCAAAACCGGCGGAATCCAAAACTTTTTTGGCTTCAAAATATTCAACCGGTTGAAACCCTTCGTGGGCAATGAATAAAATAATTTTTTTCATATTAACTGTTATAAAAATCCACGGATACTTGTTTGTCAATTCCGCGCATCATATTCAAATGCATTTTGCGTTCTACAAAAAATTCCAAAGCGTTCATTACATCGTCCAAACTTGAACTCGGCGCCAAGGCGCATAAACCACATTCAAAAGCGTTAATTTTTGCCCTTAATTCACCGGCCAAAATCGGATGATACTGCTCTTCGTCGGCCATTGATCTCATCTGAGATATAATATCGCCAATTTTCTGCAAAGTATTTTTGTATTCTTCCACTTTTTGCAAATACTGATTTTTTAATAATCCCGAAACTTCTCTTTTTGTAAAACTGAATAAATCATTTTTTGTTTTTACAAGCGCTTCAAATAACGCCACCCTGTCGTTGTTATCAAAATATTTTATCGCCCGGCCTGAATACAAGTCCTTCCAAGAAAGGCCGTATTCTTTGTATTTCATATAATTTTCACCAAGGTCTTTTGGCAAATGAGACAAAAAGAATTGCTCGCCTAATTTACCATCATTTAATCCCAAAAAATCGTTAAAAGCCTGTCGCCACGGCCACAAATCATAACCAAAACGAATCATGGTGTCTTCAATCATCTTTCGATTGGCGCGAGGGTCGTTTTTGATTTGATCAATGGCAAAACTCATTTTTTGCGCGATTCCCAAAGGAAACATCGGGGGCAAAGTAGCCGTCAATTGCTCAAATATTGATAAAGTAAATTTTGCCATATTATTTTATTTGTTGGCCAATTTGATAAACGGCAATGCCGGTGGCCACACTAACATTCAAACTGCTTTTTTTGCCGAACATGGGGATGTGAACGGCACTATCACAATATTTTAATAATTTTTTTGTCACGCCGGTTTTTTCATTGCCAACCACCAAGGCCAAAGGAAACTTTGACTTCCACTTAAAAATATTTTGACTGCCTTCGGTTAATTCCAGCGCCACTATATTATACCCTTTTTTCTTCAATTCTTTAAGCGCGCGCCATGTTTGACGGTAATATTCCCATTTTATCCATTTTTCAGCGCCCAAAGATACTTTGTCTAATTGCGGATGAGGCGGACGAGCGGTATATCCGCATAAATATATTTTTTCTACACCCGCGCCATCCGCGGTCCGAAACATAGCGCCCACATTATGCGCGCTTCTGATATCAGGCAAAACCAAAACAAATTTTTCTTTCATATATTTTATAAAATCGTATCATACTGTTTTTAAGAAAGCAAAAGCCGCCACGGCTGGCGGCTTGATTGTACAGTATAGGGGTCAGATATCGTAAGAACTATCGGGATTTTTTTGAGGCGCGCTTGTGAAACCGCTTGATGTGGATGTTCGACACCTCGGCGACTCCGCCATCCTTCCTGATTTGGGCAGCGCGGTCTTGAGCTATCCTTTCTCCTTTGGCGTATGCCTCTTTCAGACTTTCCGCCTCGTATTCCCTGCTTTCCGGTATCGGGCCATCGCTGTCATGCGTAAGCAATCGATACGACACTGCGTACTTCATTTTTTTCTCCTGGTTAAAAGAACGGTTTGTTGAACCTATTTAATCTTATAGAAAGTTTTTTGTCAACAATAATTATCGTCTTGTCATTCTCGCGAAAGCGGGAATCCAACCACGCCCATTCATACATCGAGCGGGCTCACAATATTTTTTAAATTATTATTTGCCACATGAGTGTAGATTTGGGTGGTCTGAAGCTTGGCATGCCCCAACAATTCTTGAATATACCGTATATCCGTGCCATTTTCTAGCAAATGCGTGGCAAACGAATGGCGCAAGGTATGCGGTGTCACATTTTTGGCAATCCCCGCTTTTTTGGCTGTTGAAACCACGATTTTTTGTATAGTTGATTCGGTTAATCTGCTTCCACGACCATTCTTGAGCTAAATAATCCAAATAATTCTTTATATCCTCGGCCGTTGCTTCACGCGGGTCTTTTTCGCAAAACCGCAAAAACTCCTGATTATACCGAATATATGAATTAGCGGTTTTTTTGCTGTAATTGCGAATACGCAATTCCCTAGCCAAATTATCAAAAGTGTTGCCCTCCTTCATAATTCTTGATAATATTAATCCGTTATACCCCCAGGGGCTATATACACAGTATATAAGCTCCTTGGCTCGGAAAAGCAAATCAATTTGCTTTTCTCTCACCTTCGTCGCCTATAACCCCAATTTCTCAAAAATTTTATCATATTTTAGCGGTTTTTACCACTAGTCATGATAAAGGTAGTTGTGCGAAATTGCAAAAACTTTTAAATTTAATTTGTTTTGATTTCTTTATGATAAAAATAAGAAAACATTTAGAAAAAGATATCCCTTGCCGCGTCAAGTGGTTGAGCAATCCCAATGTCAATAAGTTTATTGGTGATGAATTGGGGCAAAAAACAAATCTGCAAAAAGAAAAGGAATGGTTTGCTAATTATAAAAAAGCTAAAAACAAAAAGTTTTTCACTATTTGTGATAATTCTAAGCCAATAGGATTTATAGGACTATCAAACATTAGTAAACCGAATAAAAATGCAGATTTGTTTATTGCTATTGGAGAAGACGACTATCGCGGTAAGGGAATTGGAAAAATTGCCATGGAATGGATAATCGATTATGGATTTACAAAACAAAAACTTCATAAGATTAATTTAGGCGTCATCAAAGATAATACTCCAGCAGTTAACTTGTATAAATCTTTAGGCTTTGTTATCGAAGGCAAGATGAAAGATGAAGTTTTTTACAAAGGAAAGTTTTATGACTTTTTATCCATGGCTATTTTTAATAGAAATCAAAACAAAAATAAGGAATAAAAGTTTTTGCAACTCAAGCCCTTCGGGTCGCACAACACGGGATATCCGCAAGGGCTAAAGCCACATTTCGCCACACTAAATTATTTTTTAATGGAAGTGGCGAAACGTCGGATATCCCGAAACGTTATGTGAAATACACTTTTCCTTTTAAGGGCCGAATGCCCTTTCGCTTTTCTATATTGGGCAAATTTGATTTTTCATTTTTTATAGAGGGGAGAATATGGTAACCCGCCGTATTCTCGGCGGGACGATTTTCTAAATTTTGGCTAAATTAAGAAGATTTTTGATGCGCGACTCTTGACAGGGTCGTTTTTTTGTGATATAATTATGTGTCGCTTTACACGATAAAGCGACCTCACCACACACGGAGGAAATTACAATGAAGCGTATTAGGGAAAAGTTTCATGTTCCTTTGATCATCCTGTCCGTCTCCATTCTCCTGGTTGTGTCCTTAGGTCTCATGGCCTTCGTCTACCGGACCCTTGGTGCAATAGATTGGACCGAGACCAAGCGCATGGATGGTGTTTCTCGCGTCCTGATGCACGAACCGTCGCGTTACACCTTTCTCATGGAGAAGCCGGATGGCACTGTCGCTCAGTATTCCTTCGGACAAGGGTGTTACGGCAATATTCCAGAGACCTTTCATGATGTGCCGGTCGGCCAGCCCATGTGGATCGAGTACCGCACGGGGAACCCCGATACAGACCAAGCCTTCGACCAATTGCTCTCCATACACGTTCACTCCGTGACTGACATCAACGGTGCGGGCTGGAACCATGGCAAGTTTGGCCGCGGTCAAACGACCGTCGTGGAGTGACGAGATCGGCTACGCCGTCTGGCAAGCTGAGGAAACTCGGGAGGCCAGCAAAACCCCAAAGGGGTCGCAACAGATGTTGCGACCCCTTCTTCAATTTCGGACGTTTTTCTTACTAACTTCCAATAATGCGTCTTTACTTTTGGGCATCCGCTCCAACCTCTCAGCTCAAAGAAAGACAAAACCAAATTTGCCCTAAAATAGAAAAGCGACCCTAACGGATAAAAGGAAAAGTATAAATCACATAACACTGGACATGCGGTTCGGGCTTTCCTCGAAAGCCCCCTCCCAAATTGAAAAACCCCGCTCTTTTTGATACAATTAAGTCAAGGTGGCGGGGTTTTTTAACTTCGCATGTCCAAAAACATTATGCAAAATCGCGTGAGCGATTTTGCATAATGGGTCGCGGTGCCCGCTGTTCTGCGAGTTGCTCGCGCGACATCGCATAACAGCGGTTATCCCACATCCCGCCCGAACATGAGGTTCGTGCCCGGGCGGGACGATGGGATAACCGCGACCCATTGTACGAAATTAAATAATTTTTTTCAAATCTTTTATGAAAATAGGAATAATCGGCTCAATGCAATTTACCGATAAAATGCTTGAGTATCGTGAAAAACTTCGGGAATTGGGGCATGACGCATTTGTCACGGATTTGCATAAGGCAATGGTGGGCAAAACCGATTCCGAAATTGAAGAAATCAAACTTCACCAAAAATACAATATGGACGCCATCCGTGAATTTTGGCGTATGATGCAAGGAGCAGATGCCGTGCTTGTTTTGAATCTTGATAAAAATGGCGTCCAAAATTATGTAGGCGGCAATACTTTAATGGAAATCGGTTTTGCCTACGTGTTAAATCAAAAGGTTTTCATGCTAAACCCAATTCCCGAAATGCCTTATTGTAAAACTGAAATTGAGGCAGTTAAGCCGATTATTATTAATGGTGATTTGAAAAAAATTATTTAACATCGTACAACACCGAATATGAGGTTCGTGCCCGGGCGGGACGATGGGATAACCGCGACCCATTATGTGAAATAAATTTTTATCTTTGTAATAATTTCAGGCTCTGGTGCGTTGAACGAGGACGAAAATTTGTTTTTTTATAAGTTTTCCGTCAAAGGTGGAATTATTTAGAGATATTTTTTATTTTTTTAATAACGAAAATATGAAATTTGGATATATGTCGGGTTTTAGAGGAGACCTACTCACAGAAATTGAATTTGCAAAACAATATTTTGATTTTACGGAAATCACTATTCAGCCAGAAGTGCTAAAAACCATCGATGATATTTTTTTCGACTTAAAAAATGCGACTACAAACTTTGAAGTTTTAGGACATATTCATTGGGATATTGTTAAATTTGATGAAATCGTAAAAAATATCGAGATATTGAGAGATTTGGGTGCAAAAAAAATTACGATTCACCCGCATCAAAATTTGAACACAGAGGAAAATGCTGAAATCTTTAATGAAATAAATATTGTTTTGCAAAAAAATAACATGCAGTTATTGATTGAAAATGTTTCAAGCGCGCCATATAATTCCGCCGACAATATTTTGAAATTATTGGAAAAAATTCCTAATGCAAATATCACCCTTGATATTGGACACGCCAACAGAATCTCTGAGTTGAATAAGTTTATTGATATTTTTAGCGGCAAAATTGGACATATTCATCTTCATGATAATATTGGAGATTTTGATCATTTATTCTATGATAATCAAGCCAAAGTCGATGGAATTATTTCCAAGCTGAATTCAATTGGATATGACGGTACGATATTACTTGAAACATTTTCAATCATGAAGGATGGTAAAAATACCTCACAAGAATTTGAAGAAATAAAAGAATTACACATTGAACAATTAAAAAAAATAATAAATACCCCCAAATAATCTGTTTTGCCATTCGGCAAAACAAAAATTTTTAGTGCGAAAACAAGATTAAGTTCATCAAAGACGAAGATAAAAATTTACATCAGATAACAAGGAATATCTGGTTCAATAATTTTTCAATATAAATTATAATAAGGAATAAAAAATTATCTCACCCATATTTTTGCTTCCGTTGGTCGCAAAAACATCGGATATTCCTGACTGTTATTCGCAATTTTGCCAAACAAATAATTTTGACAATTTGAATTAAGCTCTTTTTTAAAATTTTTTAAAAAAAGCCCGCAGATGTTAATCTATGCGGGCATGGAACCTTGGCTCTTTTACTGCTTGCACCTACTTGAAATTAATTTACTGTACTTCTTGACCAGAATGTGCGTATGAGCCCTCAACAGAATACACGAAACCAACACCTGCGACGCAAAAAAAACGCCGATAAGGATTAATTTGTCTCCAAGCCCCTCTGATGGGTTGAAGATACCATACAATACTATCGCGACTAAATATAGCGCCGTTGGCAACCACCGAAAGAAAAAAATCATTACTTTTCTAGGTGTATTTAATGGACGCAGCATCATCCACGAGGGATGGTAGAATAAAGACAGGCCTAACTCTAGCCGTTCCACTATTTTGTTGCAGAAAAATGAAAGAACAACAATTACCGACACTGACGCTGCCCCTAGAACAATTGCGTAAAGCATGGCTTTCTCCTGTGTTTATCCGGCTAACTACCAGAGCCGGAATAGTAAATTAAATCACATCCAGTTAAAAATGTCAAACCCACCCACCGAAAAATTTCAAAAGAGCTCTAATAATAAGGTAATTATTTGTTTGGCAAAATTCGCTCCTTCCAGTCGCGCCACGATGCGCTCTCACTCCATTTCATTCCGTTCGGGTCATATAACAAGGGATAAAAGGAAAATTGCTCGGCTCAACTTTTTCCCAAATTCGCCTTTCTTTGTTTGGTGGTAATTTAAGCGAAAACCAGCTAAAATAGTAATCAATAAATCCGAAAAGCCAACTTCGCACACTCGGACACATTCGGCGACATAATAAAAAATAACCTCAATAATTATATGGAGCACTCACATATCGAACAAACGGATGCTGAAACAAGACAAATGAAAAAACCAAAAACAAAACTTGATGACTATAAAAGATGGCTTCGTGAACGTACTTCGATTACGCGCGAAATTATCCAAGCTGGAATAAAAGATAAAAAAGAAATAGCTGGTAGAAGTGAGGAACTGCGAAAAAAATATGAAACGATTCTGAATGAGGATGATTGCTACGAATTTGATACCGCTGAAGAGATGAGGAAATTCCTCATCGATGCTGGTGGTAAAAAAAATATCATTGATAAATTAATGGAACATGAAATTGCACACGCGGCTGTGACAGACCCTGGCCACAGGGTAGTGTACGGTTTTTGGAGATTGGATAATGGAACAGATGATGTTCACATCGCTCCCTTTGCGACTATTGTCCCCAAAGAAGGCAGCTTTATCACTGAACAAGAAAGGGCAAAGATTGTTTCAGCACCAATAGATCCAAGCGAAACAGATTTCTAATATTTTTTATTACATCGCCTAACAGCGTTTATCGGAAATAATCAAAATTTAATTTAAAGTAATTGGGGCTAATTTTATACTAACAAATGTCTATTAAGCTCAGAAAAATCAAAAAAACAGACCTTCCTCTCTTTCTCAAGTGGTGGAAAGATCATGATTTAATTGCTCTAACCAGCGGTAATTTTGATGAATTCGATGAAAAACTCCCTGGATATTTTTTCAAAATGTTTGAGAGCAAAAAAGATCATCATTACATTATTCAATATGATGAAAAAGCAATAGGCCATCTCGCATTAATGCATAAAGATTCAAATACGTTTGAAATTACAATAGTCATTGGTGAAAAAGAGTATTGGAATAAGGGAATTGGCACGAAAGCAATCAAAAAGGTCTTATCATTAGGATTTGGCAAGCTTGGGTATTCAAAATCATATTTAGAAGTCAGACCTGAAAATATTCGTGCTATTAAAGCATATGAGTCTTGCGGCTTTGTAAAAAAGAGATTAAAAAAATATCCAGAAAACAGGTATCGACCTGTTACATTAAAAATGGTTTTGAATAAAATTAGCCCCAAATGAGTATCAAATTTTGATTATATCCGATAACAGCGTATATCTAGCTACACTACGTTTCGCCAATATTATTACGCAACATCAGATATGCCGATACGTTGTACGAAATTTAATTTTAATTACTATTTATGAAAATATACATTGGACACTCAAAAGAATTGAATTATAAGGAAGAATTATATTTACCTATCAGAGAAAGTAAGCTCAACTCTGAAAATGAGATAATATTGCCACATGAAATTTATCAAGAAGCAAGTGATTTCGTCACGAAAGACATTATAAAAAAGTGCGATGTAATGGTTGCGGAAGTTTCATTTCCTGCTACTGGATTGGGGATTGAGTTGGGTTGGGCTGATTCTTTTGGGCGTCCAATTATCTGCATTTATCGTAAAGGTTCAAAAATATCTGGTTCTCTGAAAGTAGTATGTAAAAATTTTATAGAATATACAGACAAAGAAGACCTGATTGAAAAACTAGACAGTGCTTTATCAGCGTTACGGAATTGAAATTAAACATCGCACAACACGGCATATCTGGCTCAGAGAAAATTGACACATTTATATTTCAAATGAGTGTCAATTGTCTTCGGCCCAAATTTCGACACTCATTGGATAAGCGCGCCCATTCGGCTACATTTTCTTTCAAATTATTTTTTGCTCATAAAAAAAGGCGTCGACTGTATAGCCAACGCCTTGCGTTTGAACCGAATATGCTCTTATTCAGTTTTGGAGGGTCTCTCCACACCCTCTGACCCCAGACAACGCTCGAGAAGCGTATTTGCAATTCTGCCAACAGCCTCTCTATTGAGATCGCCTGAGTGATAGGTATTTTCGAAATTCGCATACCAAGCTTCCTTGGCAGCTTTCACACACTGTGAAGCCAACATTTTTGCTTCATCGAACTTCATTTTTACGCCTCCTTTGGGTTTTGTTAAAGAGCGGATCCTCGCGATAACGAGAAATCACTCTTTTTGTTTAAAGATGATTTCTCAACTATTGACATTTTAATATAGTGGATAACAGCTATTCTGTCAAGTCCACGACCGCAAAAAATAAGATGAGAGAAAACGCAACGAGGACGGTGCGCCCACCTTCGCATAACGCCTAATATCCGGGAAAAGGCTCGGCTCGCCTTTTCCCTAAACTCGCTTTTCTTAATTAAGTGTCAATTTTAACGAAAACCAGCTAAAATAGTATTCGGGTGTCCAAACAATAGTCAATAAATCTACAAAGCGAACTTTGCATGCCGGGATACACTATCAAAAACATTGCTCTTTAAAAAAATACTTTTAGGGAATTGGATTCATGAAATCAAAAAAGGAGGATTGGTATGCATGCGATTAAACAATTGTTAAATATGATAGCGACCGAAGCTATCACACCAGACAGCCATATGTGTCATTGTTGTGGACGTACATTTTCTCCAAACGAAGATGGTTGCCCTTTCTGTGGCATAAACGCAAATGTTTCGCTCATTCCGGAATTAGAGCAAAAGAAAAAAAAGGAGGAGTAACAAATCTATGATCCAATTCACAACACGGGGAAGCCAGAAATATGGCTTCCCCAATTCCCCAAAAGCACTTTTTTGCTGGCTAAATCGCCGGCAGGCTAACGCCTGAAGAACAATACATTCGCTTACTCCACCCAATTTTTTGCTTCTTTACTCTTTATTGATATAATATGAAAGAGAAGCAAAAAAATTCGAATATACAGATACATTCGACGACATCGCCGAACAACGATTATCCAACATCCCGCCCGAGCATAAAGTTCGTGCCCGGGCGAAACGATTGGATAAGCGCGCCCATTGTGGATAATATTGCCCGGATTTAATAGACGATTATTATTTAACTAACAAAATAAAAAGTAAAAACATGAAAGAACAATATACGCGAAGGGATTATTTGGCACAAGACAGAACTCATCTGGCAAATGAGAGAACGCTTTTGGCATATTGGAGAACCGCACTCGCATTATTAGTTTTAGGAGCATTTCTAATCAAGTTTGTTCCCGCAATATATTCCATCATATTGGCTTTGGTCTCAATACTTTTTGGAATTGTATTATTTATTTATGGTACTGTAAGATATCTTAAATATAAAAAAAGGATAAATGACAGATAATCCAACCTCGTTCCATAACATTCGGCAACATTATATAGAATTTACTTGTAATAAAATTTTGATAATTTATTTTTATAAAGACTATGTCTGAAACACATAGGCACAATCATGGAATACGACGAGAAACAGCAAATAAAATCGACAATATCAAGCTGGATGACTTTGATATGGATTATTTCAAATCGCTGGAAGGAGAAGGCGGCTGGATAGCACTCGGGCAAGAAAACTGCACGAATCAACGCTATTTTACGGCATGCGCAGAAGATGGGGAAAAAATTGGAATTGTCGGCGTCTATGATACCGAGGATGATAAAAATATCATTCACTATGTCATCAGACCGGAATACAGAGGGCAAGGGCTCTCGGCTAAATGTACCCACGCCATAATAGATACCCTGAATTTGCCATCTGTCATATTCACAATCAATTTAGATAATACACCCTCACTTAAAGCCGTTAAAAAAATACCCGGCATACAAAAAGTAAGTAATGCAAGATACGAAAACGATTACCAAAAAGAAAAATATGTGCTTACCAAACCCGAAAAAATATAACCAGCAAAAAAATTAGAAATTTAAATATTTTCGCGACAGGTCTGCCATTCCGGCGCGCAAACTCCCACTAAATTTATGACCAAAATAAAAAAAATATTTTTAACATGGACGATTATTGGAGTATTTTTTTTATGTGGATGCGAACAAGAACAAACTCAATCGCCAGAGGCAAAAAAAGCTGACTTCCCCAAAATTGCCAGTTGGTTAGCAAAAAAAGAGGAAATAATATCGAGCAAAAAACCATATTCGCTTGTTATGTCCGGATGGTTCACGCAAGAAGAGGCGGATGAAATTAAAACAACCAATCCTGAAGCTAAACTTTTGGCCGGATTATCTGTAAATTGGACATGGGATAATAAAGATTGGATGTCATTTCTTACGACTGTTGCAAATTATGATAAAAAAAAACCAATTGAAATAACGGAAGACATGTATTTACACAAGCCTAACGGTGAACGATGCGCGTTTGGATGGGCTTCTGACAAATGGGGGCATGAAGAAATTTATGCGATGGACTTAAGAAATAAAAAATGGACTGAGCTTATAGTTTCATTCTACGACAACGTTCTAAAACAACCGCAACACGATGGAATTATTGTCGATATGATTACGGAAAAACAATGGTGGTGTCCCGAATCAATCAGTAATGACGAATGGCTAGACACGACAAAAAATATTTTTGCAAAAATAAAACAGCTCAATACCAATAATAAATTAGTTGTTTTCAACGCCGGCAAAGATATTTATGACATTGATGAGTTCAAAGAATATTTTGACGGTTATTTGATGGAAAATTTATTGGGTAATCAATTAAAAGCAAATTTTGATGACGGTTTAAAAGCATCTGACGACAGTCATTTTATTATTTATGCCGTTGACACCGACGACACCGGCCAAAAAGATCTAAAGAAAATGAGGCTTGGTTTGACTTTGAGTCTGCTTAACGATAATACTTATTTTACTTATGATTTTGGACCCCGCGACCATGGGCAGGCATGGTGGTTCCCGGAATATGACGCCGACTTGGGCGACCCCAAAGGCAAATATTATCAAAAAAACAATGCTTATTTTAGAGAATTCGAAAAAGGCATTGTTGTGAGCGCTCCTTATGCGAACGTCATTGTGAATTTTGAAGAAGAAATGGAAGACATCACAACCGGACTCAAACACCATTCATTTACCGTAGATAAAGGAGATGGGAGAATATATATTAAAAAATAAGTAATACTGGCCAAAACCCGTATTTTTTGATAATATTAAAGAACTAAATAATAAATAAATCTTTGAATTTGTGTGTATTTTTTTGAAAATTAAAAGGGTTAAATTAAAAATGGCGCTCAAAAAATCATTAAAAATTTTTTTGGGTTTCTTAATTTTTGGCATTGCTATAAGCGTAATTGAAGATTTGATCGCCATTTATTATGCGACCGATTATACCATCAATGCCCGAGCCGTTTACGTCGCCATTTTAGTTGCCATTCCTTTCGCAATAATCGGGGAAATAATTGTCGATCGGACACATCTACTTCCAAAAATTAGTAAAAATAAATATATTAAGCATCTTGAAATTTTTTTGGAATTTATGATTTTTGGGATGGTAATGGGCGTAGTTGAAGACTTAATTGCCATCAGTATTCTTACCGGCGAAATTTTTACTATAAATACGGTTTTAATCGTCACTTTAGTCACTCTGCCATTCGCCATACTTGGAGAAGTTTTCATCGACAGAAAAGACTGGTTTTCTTTTATCAAAACAAACAAAATAGATAATATTAAATAATTAATTTTTTATGGCTACACTAAAAGGCACCAAAACCGAGCAAAACTTGTTGAAAGCTTTTGCCGGCGAATCGCAGGCGAGAATGCGCTATGATTACTTTGCCAGCGTCGCAAAAAAAGAAGGTCTTGAGCAAATGAGCGCCATATTCACTGAAACCGCTCTTAATGAAAAGGAGCACGCCAAAAGATTTTTTAAATTTTTGGAGGGAGGTATGGTAGAAATTACCGCCATGTACCCAGCCGGTAAAATCGGCACCACCATGGAAAACCTGAAAGCCGCGGCAGAAGGAGAAAACGAAGAATGGACAAAACTTTATCCTGAATTCGCAAAAATTGCCGAAGAAGAAGGATTTAAAGAAGTGGCCGACGCTTTTACAAATATCGCCAAGGTTGAAAAAGCTCATGAGGCCCGTTATTTGAAACTTTACGAAAATTTGGAAAGCGGAAAAGTATTTGTAAAAGATAATAAAATAATTTGGAAATGCCGAAATTGCGGTTATTTGCATGAGGGAGACAAAGCGTTAGAAAAATGCCCGTCATGCCTTCATCCTCAAGCTTACTTTGAAGTTTGGACGGAAAATTACTAAAAATAAAAAATATAAAAACCGCTCGAAAATATTCGGGCGGTTTTTTATTGTAAAATTAAATTTTTTCGGCTTTTATAAAAACATAGTCAATCACTCCATGCCTGTAGCCAAAGCCCAAAAGCCAAGAAATGAATGAAAGCCCTATCCCAATAAAAAAACCTCTGGTTTTAACACCGCGAACAATTGACTTAATTCGGGTATTATATCTGGCAAAAGCCGGAAAAACTTTATCGCCAATTTTTAATACTTTTTCCACCTTAAACCCGGCCTCGCGAAGTTGCTCGCAATAGCCTTCTATATTTGCCCAATTCTCTTTCGGCATGTGCCATCTCTGCGACCCCAATTCGGTTAATTTATTCAATATAAAATTCTTTTTTGAGGCGGTCGGGTCAAAAATAATATCAGTAATCATTAATTTGCCTTTTTCTTTCAGTAAACGATAACATTCACGAAAAAAATCTTTTCTGGTTCGAAAATGGGCCGGTCCCTCAATTCCCAAAATATGGCTAAAAAAATTATCGGGATAACCCGTCCGGCAGGCATCTTTTTTTTCAAATATGAGCCTATCTTCGAGATTTTTTTCTTTGGCAATATTTTTTGCATAATCGATGTGCGCTTGTGTTATATCAATACAGCGCATCTGCTTTGGCTTAATTGTTTCAAAAAATCTAAATGATTCTGCGCTATAACCGCAAGCAACATTCAAAATATTTTCAGGATTATCTATGTTAGCTTCGGAAAGAAAAAAATCTACCAATTTTTCGGCTGCTTCATAATAATCTTTTGTATCGTTATCCCAATAACCGAACGATAAAAAACCACCGGCTATTTGCGACCGTCTTTTTGAACCATGAGAATAAAATTTTTCGACTTTTCGCTCGTGCGTGATGGCCATATTTAATAATTATACACCAAAACTATAATTTTTAACCATTATTCTTTTAATTTCTTCTTCCAAAGACTTTGGCCGGCGCATAAGGCCACGGCCAGCGCGTCTGCCGCGTCATCTGATTTTATTTTTTCTTTTACCCCTAATATAGTGGCAACCATTTTTTGCATTTGCGCTTTTTCCGCCTTGCCATAGCCGGTTATCGCTTGCTTCACCTGAAGCGGGGTAAATTCATCAACCGCTAAATTATTTTCAACCGCCGTAAGAAGAATCACTCCCCTTGCCTGCCCTACTTTTATTGCGGTTTTTGCATTTTTGAAAAAAAACAAATCCTCAACCGCCATTCTCGTGGGCTTGTACGTTTTTATTAATTTTAATAATTTTTTATGAAGTTCGGCAATTCGATCAATGAAAACTCCATTAACCGGTGTCTCAATACAACCGTAATCAAGCGCTCTCCACTCCCTTCCTTTCAATTTTTCAATAACACCATAGCCAATTCTGCCATAACCCGGGTCGATACCAATAATTATTTCTCCATTCATATTATTCAGCGTTAGTGTACCAATCATCAATATCGTCATTGGATTCAAATTCCGAAAATATATTTTCAAGCTTCATCCGCACATCTTCCGACACATCTATCTTATCTTTAGCTTCCCAAATAAGTCCGGACTCTCTTGGCTCGATTTCTAATTCCTTTAGCTTATCCATTATTTTTTTGAAATTTTCAACTTTTGTTTTTATTTCAACCATATTTTCATCGCCGTTCTTAATATCTTCGGCACCGGCATCAATCAACGCCAACTCTAATTCATCTCGGCCGATTTTTTCTATTGTATCAGAAGTAACAGTTGTAAAACCAAATTGTTCAAACATCCAAAGAACCGCCCCGGCATTTCCAAGCGAACCACCATTTTTGGATAATATATGTTTTACTTCCTGTAAAGTTCGATTCTTGTTATCGGTAATTCCTTTGACAATAATGGCAACACCACCCGGTCCATAAGCCTCATATAATACTTCTTCCATCTGCGCGCCTCCGGTTTCTCCGGCACCTTTTTTTATCGCGCGATCAATATTGTCTTTGGGCATGCCGGCTGATTTGGCTTTTTCTATGGCCAAACGCAATGAAAAATTCATAACCGGGTCACTACCCCCGCGAGCGGAAACAGATATTACTTTGGAAAGCTTTGAAAAAACGTTGCTTTTTAAAGCATCTTGTTTTCCTTTCCTCGCTTGTATATTGTGCCATTTAGAATGACCGGACATAGGCAAATGAATGTAGTGGATATATTGGAATAATAATTAATGTCTGAGTCTCGCCCCGTCTCAAAACCGAAGGTTTTGATGACTGGGGTGCCATTTAGAATGACCGGACATAGGCAAAAACATTAAAACACTAGAACAAAAAAGCAATCCCAGCTTTTATCTTATAATAAATACTATTCTCAATCAAGCTAAACAAAAAAATCCCCGAAAAAGGGGGATTTTTTTATTAAATATTTTTTACCCTCGAAAACCCGTACCCGATGGAATTAAGCGACCGATAATTACATTTTCTTTTAATCCTTCCAGGTAATCAATCTTGCCGGTTATAGCCGTGTTAATAAGCACGCGGGCGGTTTCTTGAAACGACGCTGCCGACAAAAAGCTTTGCGTGGAGAGGGAAACGCGCGAAATACCAAGCAATAATTCCCGACCGGCTGATTCTTTACCGCCATCTTTCAAAGTCTGCCGATTAGAAAATTCCAACTGCGCTTTTTCAACCACTTCACCCGGCAATAAATCAGTATCACCCGCATCCTCCACATAAACACGACTGAACATTTGCCTGATAATCAATTCCATGTGTTTGTCGTTTACTTTCTGACCTTGCGAAGAATAAATATTCTGGACTTCTTCCAAAATATATCTTTGTACGGCGGGTCTTCCTCTTAATTCAAATAATTCATGCAAATTTACCGAACCATCCGTGAGTTGCTCGCCTTTTTCCACTTTCTGGCCGTTTTTGACATACAACTTATACCCGAGTGGAATAATATATTCACGAACTTTTGGGCCATTATATGACAGCGTCACGGTATTTTTGCCAACTTTAATCTGGCTCGGGTATTTGGCTTTGATTTCATCGCCGGATGAACCGCGCACCAAAATTACGGCATCGGTATCAATCATCTCGCCATCTTTCACCAGCAATTCGTCTTCAGCCGTAAATTTAATTTTTGTTTCATCCATGCCTTCGAAAAGAATTTTGATTATTTTTTGGCCACGGCGTCCTTCAAATATTTTTTTGCCTGAAGGCGAAGTAATAATTTTTCCGTCAGCGTCTTCGATTTCAATCGTGCCTTCAACATCAGCAAGAGTCGCCTGGTGTTTGGGATTGCGACATTCAAATAATTCTTCAACTCGAGGCAAACCTTGAGTGATATCCGAACCGGCCACACCACCAGTGTGAAAAGTTCTCAAAGTAAGCTGGGTGCCGGGCTCGCCGATTGATTGAGCGGCAATAACACCAACAGCAGTGCCGAGAGAAACCGGTTTATTGTATGACAGGTCGAAACCATAACACTTTTGACAAACTCCTTTCGGCAATTTGCATTGCAAAACAGAACGGACATGAACCGATTCAATCTTATTGGCGGCAATTTCACGAGCGGCTTTATCGTCAATAATTTCGCCTGCTTTAACCAATATTTTGTTGCCGACTTTGATATTTTCCATGGCGTATCTGCCCCAAATGCGGTCGGCCAATTGTTCACCCATCTCTTGAGATTGCGTGGCTGTGAATATTTCTCCGATTGTGTCGCCACAATCTTCTTCAAGCACTACCACATCTTGGCAAACGTCCACCAAACGACGGGTCAGATAACCGGCGCCCGATGTTCGGAGAGCGGTATCAGACAAGCCTTTGCGGGTGCCGTGTGAAGAAATAAAATATTCCAGCGAATTAAACCCTTCTTTAAAGTTGCCTTTAACCGGCAATTCCATAATGTCCCCCGAAGGTGAAGCGACGAGACCTTTCATGCCTATAACTTGGCCGAGTTGCCCCCAAGAGCCTCTGGCACCGGATTCAATCATGGCGTAAACCGAACTATCTTTGCTTAATGTAAATTGATTACCGGCCACAACTTTATCTTTTGTTTCAGTCCAAATTTCAATTATTTTAGCGTGTCTTTCGGCCTGAGTGAGCAAACCTTCCTGATATTGTTCTTCAACCAAACGAATGGTATTTTCCGCTTCTTTAATAATAGCGTCTTTTTCAACCACCTTGGGGAAGTCGTCCATACCCAACGAATAACCGGATTTGGTGGCGTATCTAAACCCAAGATTTTTTAATTCATCCAAAAATAAAGCGGTTTTTTCTTGGCCATAGAATTCCAAAAATAACGAGATAATACTGCTTAATTTTTTCTTACCAACCACTTCATTATAATAAGCCATTTTATCCGGCAATACGGAATTGAAAATCATTCTGCCGATTGTTGTTTCAATCAGTTCACCTTCGTTGCTAGGGAATTTTGTCAAATCCGTAAACCTGACTTTTATTAATTCCTGCAAACCGATAATTCTATTTTTATAGGCGAACATCGCTTCTTTTTCATTGGAAAAATGCTTACGCTTCTGCTCATTGTTTTCATTGATGCGAGTAAGATAAAAACACCCAAGAACGATATCCTGGTTAGGCGTAATTACCGGTGAACCGGTGGCAGGCTTCAAAATATTTTTTTCCGCGGCCATTAAATTTTCCGCCTCAGCCTTGGCTTCTTTGGAAAGCGGTAAATGAACAGCCATTTGGTCACCATCAAAGTCGGCATTAAAAGCAGTACACACTAACGGGTGCAGTTGAATGGCGTTGCCTTCAACCAAGCGCGGATGAAAAGCCTGAATACCCAAACGGTGCAGGGTCGGGGCGCGATTTAACAATACTCTGGTGGTTCTGGTTAATTCTTCCAAAATATCCCAAACTTCATCTTTTTCCGATTCGATAAATCTGCCGGCACTTCTAACATTGTGAGCCAATTCTCGTTTGATAATTTGCGCCATAATAAAAGGCTTGAACAATTCCAAAGCCATTCTTTTTGGCAAACCGCATTCATCAATATTTAAATTCGGTCCGATAACGATAACTGAACGACCGGAGTAATCAACTCTTTTACCGAGCAAATTCTGACGGAACCTGCCTTGTTTCCCCTTCAAAATATCGGCCAAAGATCGCAATTGACGCTTTTGACCGGTTGAGGCGGTTACTGTTTTTGCGTGGCGCGCGTTGTTATCAATCAAAGCATCAACCGCTTCTTGCAACATACGTTTTTCATTTCGGCAAATAACTTCAGGCGCGTTTAATTCGACTAATCTGGCCAAGCGATTGTTGCGGTTAATAACACGGCGATATAAATCATTCAAATCAGAGGTAGCAAACCGACCACCGTCAAGCGCGACCATTGGTCGCAAATCCGGAGGTATAACCGGAATACATTTCATAACCATCCATTCCGGTCTGATATCATTCATCAATAAACTTTTTAATAATTTTTTTCTTCTGATTATTCGCTCGAGCTTGGCTCCTTTTACCGTCAATTGTTCTTCACTTAATTTTTTTATTGTCTCTGCCAAATTAACTCTTGATAAAAGTTCAAAAACAGATTCGGCTCCGATTTTTGCCTCAAATAAATGGCCATAGCGCAAAGACAACTCCTGATATTTATTTTCGGAAATAATATGTAAAACATTAATTTCACGCAGTTCTTTTTCCGCCGCTTGAAAATCAGCTTCCAGCGCTTTTGTTTTTCTTTCGTACTCGTCGCGAATGGCATCCATCGCTTTGGCGCCGGCTTTATCCTCGTTGGCTTTTTTAACGGCAACATTATATTCATTCTCAATCTGCTTCTTTTTGCTTTTGAATTCTTGTTTAAGCAAATCAAATGTCTGCTTTTTACCGACTTCATCAACATTGGTAATAATAAAAGAAGCAAAATAAATAACTTTTTCCAAAGCTTGCGCCGACAAATCCAAAACCAATCCGACTTTGCTTGGAACTGAACGTAAAAACCAAATATGCGCCACTGGCGTAACCAATTCAATATGACCCATTCGCTCGCGTCTGACTAAAGAAGTGGTAACTTCCACTCCGCATTTATCGCAGACAATTCCTTTGTAGCGGATTTTTTTATATTTTCCACAATAACACTCCCAATCCTTGGTCGGACCAAAAATTTCTTCGGCGAACAAACCGCCTTTTTCCGGTTTTTGGGTGCGATAATTAATTGTTTCCGGTTTGCGCACTTCGCCGTGCGACCACCCGCGAATAACTTCGGGAGAAGCTATTTTTAAACGAATGGCATCAAAATTTAAAGTTTTTTGTGTGTCGCGATACATATTTTTTTTATTATTTGAAGATGAAATTATTATTGTTGCGGAGACTGCTCTTTTTCCGGTATTACTTCTAATGGTTTTTCAATCATTAATTCTTCTTTCTGTTCTTCCGCCTCATCTTCTTCAGAAATAGGAACGTACTCCAAATCAGCGTTCTTTTTGAGCAATTCAACGTCGAGTCCCAAACCTTTCAACTCTCGAACAAGCACGTTGAACGATTCCGGTACATTAACAACTTTAATATCTTCACCCTTTATTATCGCTTCATAAGCCTTGGAACGACCCGGCACATCATCTGATTTGATAGTCAATACTTCCTGCAAAATATGAGCAGCGCCATATGCTTCAAGCGCCCACACTTCCATTTCACCAAATCTCTGGCCTCCGCTTTGAGCTCTTCCGCCGAGTGGCTGTTGAGTAATCAAAGAGTAAGGACCGATGGACCGTTGATGAATTTTATCCTCAACCATGTGATTGAGCTTTAGCATGTAGTTGTAGCCGACCGTCACTTTATTATCAAACGGTTCGCCGGTTCGCCCATCATACAAAACCGATTTGCCATCAAGTGGAAAATCAGCCTTTTCTAATTCTTGCTTGATTTGCTCTTCGGTCAAACCATTGAAGGCCGGTGTGGCCACCTTGTAACCCAATTCATTAGCCGCTAGACCAAGATGGTTTTCCAAAATCTGTCCCAAGTTCATACGCGAAATAACACCCAAGGGAGAAAGAATAATATCTACCGGCGTACCATCTTCCAAAAACGGCATGTCTTCGGCCGGCACAACTCGAGAAATTACACCTTTGTTGCCATGACGACCGGACATTTTATCACCGACTTGCACTTTTCTCATATCCGCCACTCTAACGCGGACTTGCTTTATTACTCCGGGTTCTAACTTGTCACCTGCTTCAGCCGAAAAAACTTGAACATCAATTACTTTTCCGTGTTCGCCGTGTTCAAGATAAAGGGAAGAATCGCGCACATCGCGCGCTTTCTCGCCAAAAATCGCTCTGAGCAATCTTTCTTCGGCCGATAATTCTGTTTCGCCTTTGGGAGTAATTTTGCCGACCAAAATATCGCCGGATTTTACTTCGGCGCCGATTCTGACAATACCTTCGGCATCAAGGTTTTTTAATTTTTCTTCGGAAACATTTGGGATGTCTGAAGTAACCAATTCCGGCCCAAGTTTTGTTTCACGAACATCAACTTTGTAGTCTTCAATATTGATAGATGTATATCTATCGTTTTTTACAATTCTATCCGACAAAATTACGGCATCTTCATAGTTAAAGCCGTCCCAAATCATATACGCGACCAGAACATTCTGACCCAGCGCCAATTCTCCATCTTTTATACAAGGCCCATCGGTCAAAGCTTGTCCTTTTTTAACCTTGTCATCCACGTTCACGACCGGATGCTGATTAACGCAAGTGGCTGCATTGGAACGCAAAAACTTTTTTAATAAATATTTATGGGTCTCTCCTTTTTTGTCGGTCACGGCCACATATGAACCGCAAACTTCCGTTACTTCTCCGTCAACCGGAGACTTAATAATATATCCGGAATTCTCTGCGGCTATTAATTCCACGCCTGTTCCAACCAAAGGAGGTTCCGGCTTGATACACGGAACCGCCTGCCTTTGCATGTTTGTACCCATCAAAGCGCGCGTGGCATCATCGTGTTCCAAAAACGGAATACAAGAAGTGGCTACAGAAATAATCTGATTTGAAGAGACATCAACATAATCAATGGCGGCAGATTCCACTACGCCTGGCTTGCCAAAAATTCTGCCGGAAACAAGCTCATCCACAAAATATCCTTTGTCGTCAGTTTTTGTGATGGCCGGGGCGGTAACGGTTTTTTCTTCTCTGAATGAATTTAAATATACTATCTCACCGGTTAAACGAGATTTGACTGGAATTTTTTTATCTTTTAACGTTGCCAATTTTTTGGCGATATCTTTTGTGATAAGCGTACCGTCCTTAAACGAACCGACATTACCACGCAATATTTCACCTTCCGTCAAAGACGGTTCATTAGCAACTTCTTTAATCACTTTTCTATATGGAGTTTCAATAAAACCGAACTCATTAACTCGGGCAAAACTAGAAAGATGGTTTACCAAACCAATGTTCGGCCCTTCCGGAGTGGCAATCGGACAAATACGACCATAATGAGTATTGTGGACATCACGAACCTCAAAGCCGGCTCTATCTCGCGATAAACCGCCCGGTCCAAGAGCGGACAAACGGCGCTTATGTTCAAGCTCCGATAAAATATTTATTTGATCCATGAATTGCGATAATTGCGAACTCATGAAAAATTCTTTAATCGCAGAAATTACCGGTCTGGCATTAATCAATTTATTCGGCGTTAATTGATCCATTTCATAGGTACTCATGCGGTCTTTAACCACTCTTTCCATGCGAGCCAAACCAACGCGAAAACGATTCTGCACCAATTCACCGACCGCGCGAATACGGCGGTTGCCCAAGTGGTCAATATCATCGGCGTCTTCTTGAGTACTGTTCAATCTGATTACTTCTTTAACAACAAGCATTAATTTTTCCGGAGAAAAAACTCTGTTTTCTTTTTTGGAATAATCTTCTTGAGATAATCCCAAATCAAATTTTGTATCAAATTTATAAACACCGACCGGTGATAAATCGTAACGGTCGAAATTAAAAAACATGGCGTAAATCAAACTCTTTGCGTTGTCGGAAGTAGCCAAGTCACCGGGTCTGATTTTTTTGTAAATTTCGATTAAACCCTCATCGATATTTTTTGCCAAATCTTTCTCAATGGTGGAATTCACATAATCAACATGCGGATTAACGTTCGCGTCTTTCAAGGCTTCCACAATTTTTTCATCATTGTCATAACCAAAAGCTCTTAACAAAGACGTAACCGCCACTTTTCTTTTGCGGTCAATTTTTACCCAAAGCACATTGTTTGTATCGGTTTCAATTTCCAGCCAGGCACCGCGATTGGGGATTATTTTTGCGCCATAATATTTTCTTCCGCGCACATTGCTCGCGGTGAAAAATACGCCAGCCGAACGAATCAACTGAGAAACAACGACACGCTCGATTCCGTTAACAACAAAAGTTCCGCGCTCTGTCATTACCGGCAAATCGCCCAAATAGATTTCTTGAACCTTTGATTGATTGGTTTTTTTATTAAACAAGCGTGCATTAACCCGCAACGGCGCTTCAAAAGTCATGTTTCTATCACGACAAACCATTTCATCAAATTTTGGTTCGTCCAAATAGTATTCTTCCAAATATAATTCCAAATCACGCTCGGAAAAATCCTTCATCGGAGATACTTCATCAAAAAGTTCTCTGATTCCATATTTCAAAAAACTATCATACGATTTTTTTTGCAACTCAATCAAATCAGGAGAAGGCATTGAGTCGATAATTGGGGTAAAAAATCGGCGAGCGTTTGCTGATACTCCGCGATATTTGTATGAGGACATAGAATTTCAAAAAAGAATTATTTAATTTGTTGAAAAATGATTTTGCGAACAAAAAAATCCCCCTGTAGGCAGGCGTTTTGAAAGAAATTCTGAATTTTATCTGAGAAGCAAGGTTGACATGAAAAAATTGTTACCTTGCGCGTAGCTCAAATTCTTAATAAATTTGGCCACACATAGCCAAAAATGGCCGAATTTTCGTTTTGATATAAAGACGAAAATTTCAAAGTGGTTTGATTTTACCGTAATTCAAGCAATTTGTCAACAAGATAAGAAAACATTTCAATTGTCAAGTAAGGGCTAATTTTAGCTAAAAAAAAATAAAAAATGCCATATTTTATAATAAATCGACTAAGTTATCCACAGTTTATTAACTTTTTTGCTTATTTAAGCAAAAAATCATTCGAATGCCTTATTTTATTTATCCACAGTTGACAGTTCTTGATTGCAAACATACAATATTGAACAATAATTCCCCTTTTCTCCCTAGCAAGCTGCGGTGGAGCTGATGTCTTAATTGAATCATTTATTGAAAACATCTCTCTCCGCCTTTCTACAATTGATTATCAATTGTCTACAGGCGTCGTTTTCTAAAAGATTCGCTCTTTAAAACATGCAGCTCTTTTCGCAGCTTCATGGGGAGAAAAACCATTGATAATAAATCAATGGTTTTTATTTTATCTGCTTTTTGTGCACAATATATTGATTGAAATTAACCTGATTCCATGTTAATATAACATTAAATTATGGGCAGAATCAGAAAACAAAAAACAATATCGGCTGAAGCCGATCATTTTGGACCACAACTCAGCCATGGGCTTTTGTCTGTTTTGTTATTTGTGATTGCCGGACTGGCCACTTTAAGTTTTTTTGAAATGGCCGGAGTGGCTGGGAAATTCATAGATTCGTTGCTGGCGCTAACTTTTGGCCAAGTCAGATATGTTTTTCCCATAATTTTATTTGTCATCGCGATTTTATTGATTAAAGATCTTGATTATAAATATCGCTCAACCCATATTTTTGGTTCATTACTTTTTTTCTTTTCCTTTAATGGCATTGTTCACATTTTTACTCCTCCGGCAGAAATGATAGATACAGCCATGCAAGGTTTTGGAGGCGGATTGGTTGGACTCGCGCTAGGCTGGCCACTTGGTAATTATGTTGGATTCTGGGGTGGTCTAATAATACTTTTTGGACTTCTTGTTGTCTCGATTATTTTTTTATTTAATACTTCTCTGGCTCAATTGGTTGAACTTCATAAAAAATTATTTTTAACATTCGGATGGTTTGGTAAAAAAATTATTGATTTTTTCAGTTCTTTCAAACAAGAAGAAAAAATTTACACGCGCATAGAGGGCGATTATGAGCCGATTAAAAAACAGATTCAAACCACCGATAAGCTAACGGATGGCGATGGCGCGGAGGAAGAAGATGAAGAAGAAGAGGAGGAGGAGCCGACATTTTCCAAAAAAATTATTAAAAAGGATGTTGAACCAGAAGAGGATGATGAACCCATCAGCAAACCTTTAACTTTAGACATCAATTATAAATGGCCACCTCTGGAATTACTTTTTATCACCAAAACAAAACCAACATCAGGCGACATTAATAGCAACGCGGCGGTTATTCACGATACATTATTTAACTTCGGCATTGAAACTGAAATGGGAGAAATTCGCGTTGGTCCGACCGTTACGCAATATTCCCTAAAACCGGCAAAAGGCATTAAACTCGCAAGAATAATCGGTTTATCAAATGATTTGGCTTTAGCATTGGCCGCGCACCCGATCAGAATTGAAGCGCCCATTCCCGGCAAGTCGCTAGTTGGTATTGAGGTGCCCAATCAAAAAGTCGCCATGGTTACTTTGCGCGAGCTTTTGGAATCACCTGAATACAAAGCGCGCAAGCACAGTATGATGGTGGCTTTGGGAAAAGACGTGGCTGGAAAAGTTTGGTTTGCCGATTTGCCAAAAATGCCTCACATGCTTATCGCCGGCACTACGGGTTCTGGTAAAACTGTTTGTATAAACACCATTATTTTGAGCTTGCTATACCAAAACTCTCCGGAAACTCTTCGCTTTATTATGGTAGACCCAAAACGAGTAGAATTGACTCTTTATAATGGCATTCCTCATTTATTAACACCTGTAATTACAGACCCGGCAAAAACAGTGGCTGCCCTAAAATGGTGCATTCAAGAAATGGAACGTCGTTTTGACGTGTTGGCGGCGTCCGGTTGCAGAGATATAACTTCATATAACGCAAAAAACAAAGAGAGGTTGCCAAACATTGTTTTTGTTATTGATGAACTTGCCGATTTAATGGCCATGGCCGCCTCCGAAGTTGAAGCCGGAATTATTCGTATCGCTCAAATGGCCAGAGCTGTCGGTATTCATTTGATTGTGGCAACCCAAAGGCCAAGCGTTGAAGTAATTACCGGTCTTATGAAGGCGAATATCCCGGCGCGCGTTGCGTTTTCTGTGGCGTCAGTTATTGATTCCCGCACCATTCTTGACTGCCCGGGCGCGGATAAACTGCTTGGACGAGGTGATATGTTGTTTTTAACCGCCGACCTTTCCAAACCAAAACGCATACAGGGTTCCTTTGTTTCTGAAGAAGAAATGAAACGCGTTGTCGACTTTATCAAAGGAGATGAACCGCCGATATACGATGAAACAATCGTGTCCAAAGCCGGCTCAATCGGCGGAACATTAAACATGTTTGGCGGACCAAGTGATGACCGCGATGTTTTATTCGAAGAAGCCAGGGCCATAGTGGTTGAATCCGGCAAGGCTTCAGCCTCGCTATTGCAAAGAAGGATGAAAATCGGCTACGCTAGAGCCGCCAGATTACTAGATGAGATGGAAGAAGCCGGAATAGTCGGCCCAGGGGACGGAGCAAAACCGCGCGAAGTATTCACCGAGCATTTGCGTCCGACCGCTGATGAAGAATTATCACCCGAGGAAATAACAATGGATGCTGGTGGAACTGTTTTTGATGAAATTGAACCGGAAAATAATAACGATGACGAAAATGAAACCGCGGATGTTAATAAAAATGATGGAGACCTTGAAATAAAAGATACGGACGCCAATAGTGAATCTGAAAATAATAATACCTACGCTTAAAAATAATTTTTGTTTTGTGTCGATATTTTGCGTGAAAAAATTATCTGAAAATGACAAATGCCTTGGCGCTATTTTTCGAACTGCTCGCGAAAAATTTGACCTTGATTTATGCGCCGCCTCAAAAGCCGCGCGTATTCCAAAAAAATATTTGGAATGTTTGGAAAAAAATAAATTTTCCGGCTTACCCAAAGCCAAAGTTTATCGCCTGAACTACGTAAAAGAATACGCGCATTTTTTACACCTTGATGAATCTGAAATGCTTAAACAATTCGAAAAAGAAAACGGGCTTAAAGGCACTGAAATAATCCACCCCAAACAACATGTTCGCAATACACCTCTTTTTTCTTTTTCAATTTTAATTAGAAATTTGCTTATTGCCGGCCTAATCCTATCTTTTACGGGCTATCTGGCTTATCAAGTAAAAAGAGTACTTGAACCACCGCGACTTTTTGTTTATAATCCAACCGAGGGTATCACCATTAACGACTACCACATTGCGGTTCAAGGCGAAACTGAAAAAGAATGTCAGTTATCCATAAACGGGAAAGAAATCATGCCTGATGAAAAAGGACGCTTTAATTTGTCGGTTGATTTATCCGAGGGATTAAACACAATAATTATTACCGCCACCAAAAAACACGGCAAAAACACAACTTTAACCAGGCATATTGTGGTAAAAAATATCAGTTATTCAACAGAAAAAATTATCAGTTATCAATAATTTAATTTAATAAAATAATTCCGTTCCAGCGGAATGTTAAAATCAATTTATGGCGAAACAGATAAACGAGGAGGTAAATAACAAAATGAAGGCGGCACAAAACGCTATCGAACAAATAAAAAGCAAATTCGGGGAAGGAGCGATAATGAAATTCGGTGAATCAAGAATAATGGAGGTGGATACGGTTCCGACCGGATGCTTGTCACTGGATATTGCGCTTGGCGTGCGTGGCGTGCCCAGAGGGAGAATTATTGAAATTTACGGTCCGGAAGCCAGTGGCAAAACTACTTTGGCACAACATATTGTTTCAGAAGTTCAAAAACAGGGCGGAATCGCGGCTTTTGTTGACGCCGAACATGCCCTTGACCCTGATTACGCAAAAAAAATTGGCATTAAAATTGACGAATTACTTATTTCACAACCCGATACTGGCGAGCAGGCTTTGGAAATCGTGGAAACACTAGTGCGCTCAAATGCTGTTGATGTAATCGTGGTTGATTCGGTCGCGGCTTTGGTACCGAAAGCGGAAATTGAAGGTGATATGGGAGACTCGCACATGGGTTTACAGGCTCGTTTGATGTCTCAAGCATTAAGAAAATTAACGGGTATTATCAGCAAATCAAAAACCGTGGTAATTTTTATCAATCAAACCAGAATGAAAATCGGTGTCTATTTTGGCAATCCGGAAACAACTACCGGCGGTACAGCCTTAAAATTTTATTCATCAGTTAGAATTGAAGTCCGCAGGTCGGCTCAAATCAAACAGGGTGATAGAATAATCGGCAACAGAGTAAAAGTTAAAATAGTGAAAAATAAAGTGGCTCCTCCGTTTACCACAACTGAGTTTGATATTATGTACAATGAGGGTATTTCACTTTCCGGTGATACTTTGGATACGGCGACCGCGTACAAAATAATTGATAAAAAAGGCAACAGTTATATTTTTGGCGAAGAAAAACTGGGAGTGGGAAGAGAAAACGCCAAAGCATATCTAAAAGCCAATCCAAAATTATTAAATAAAATACGCGAACTTACTTTTAAAGTGGCGGAAGATGGCGGTTTGCACGAAGGCGAAGCTGAAACGAAAGGAATTGAGGACGATGCCCCGTTGCCGACTGAAGAATAATAATCTGTAATTTAAAAGCGCCCTGACTTGGGCGCTTTTTTAAAGAACGAAATTATTTCTAACCCAAAACACTCCTCACCACTGTGTTGAGTTGCTCAATGGAAAAAGGTTTTTCCAAAGAAGCCTTGAAACCAAATCGAGCAGGGCTCTCCATCGCGTCATGGTTGGAAGACGAACAAAGAACCGCGCGAACGTCAGGGTCGATTTTTTTTAGTTCAGCCAAAGCGCGCAACCCGCAAAACTTCTCCCCGTAAATCTGCATGTCCAAAAAAACCAGGTCAAAGGAGAAGCCGGTCGTCAATTTTTTTTCCAAAAAAGCAACGACAAGCGCTTCGCAAGTGTCGACTAAACACACTTCAGCAAATCGATCGCCAAATATTCTCTTATAGAGACGACGGATTTGTTCTCTGTCTTCCATACAAATGATTTTGGCATCCTTCTCCGTAACCATTTCCCCTCTCTTCCTCTTGTTGAAAATGAACTGATTTGGCCTGTTAGAAAACGATAAATCACTATACACCAAAACTAATAATTTGTCCAGAGTGTTGCACAAAAAAAAGGCATATGATACATTATACTCATATTTTATTAATCTATCTCGGTGTTCTTCACCGATAACTTTAGTTTAAAATATGGAAAATATCCCTTCAGTGCCTCAGGCGCCACAATCCCCGCCCCCTCAAAATGCGCCTGTAGAAAAAAGCAAAATGACCACTCCGATAATTGTAATTATTATAGTAATTGTAATTGGAGGAGGATATTTTGCCTATCAAAAATGGCAAAGCCAAAGAGCTGTAAACACTTTTCTCGGCGAATTGGGCATTACTGAAACCGGTATGTTTGGCGCTAATATCGGTAAAATCGCCGAAGAAATGGCCAAAGAAGAAGCAATGCAAGCCAAAAAAACACCGGCAGAAAAATTTGCTACCGCCGAAATAATAAATATTTCCGACGACAGTCATAGCGCAACAGCTAACCTTATTAGTGATATTGTTAAAGATGCCTACGGTGAAACAAAAATTACCGGCTTTACCAGTGGTTATATGGGGATGAACAGCGGTTCGGGAATTATCCAATATATGGTGCCACGCCCCCTTACAATGAATGATGTTAACGCTCTTAAAGAACAACTGGCAAACAGTGGTTTTGAAATTATCACCGCCACCCAGCAAGATAATTCGGCTTCGATTATGGCACAGAAAGATAATACTTCTTATACTTTTGGTTTCAACACAGACGACCAAGAAATAATGGTCATCATTATCTCAATGTAAAAATTTTATTAATTAATAATTAATTATGGACGAACAAACACAGCCCCAGACGCCGGCGCCGGAAACACAACCGCATACAGCGCCACCAGCGTCAGAGCCAACACCGGCTCCAGCCGGAACAAACCAGCCAAATACAGGCATGGCAATAGTGGCTTATATTTTATTTTTTATTCCGCTTTTAACCGACGCAAAAAAAGATCCTTTCGTTAAATTTCACGTTAAGCAAGGAGTTGTCGTATTTGCTTTGGCTGTGATTCTTTGGGTAATCAGAGCGGTTATGCCGTGGTATTGGATGTGGAAATTCTATTGGATATTCAATTTAGCCGGATTGGCGATTCTGGTTTTCGCTATTATCGGCATTGTGAATGCCGCCAACGGCAAACAAGAAAAACTGCCTTTGATCGGCAAATTTGGAGACATGGTAAAGTTATAAAAAACGTAAAACAAAAAACCTCCCTTAATAAGGGAGGTTTTTTAATTTCTTTTTATTTATTTTTCTTTTCTATACGATGATACTCAAAATATGAATAAAACATAATAAAAATCGACACCCCAATCACGGGGAATATAGCAAGCCAAATCGCGATAGTCGGGAAAAATAAACCGCTTAAAGCACAAATTCCCGCAATACGAAATAACTTGCCACCCAATGAATGTGTTTTTCTCCATACTTCCTCACTGCTCAAAGTCCAAGGAGTACGAATACCAATACTAAAATTACTCTGAGCTTTGCCGACCAATACCCCAACATAATAAAACAAAACTGCAAATGCCGGTATTAAAAACATCGTCATGTTAAAAACATTTCCCAAATTCCACCACAAAGTCAGACCGTATAAATAAAACAAAAATAATAAAATCAAAATAATAAAATTATCAAAATAATTCCTGAATTTTTCAATATTCTCTTTCCTCGGGTCAATGCGCGGAACTACCAAGAAAAGCCCGTACATTATTGCCCCTATAACCGGCATCAAAAACACGCCCCAAAATTTTGTCATATAACCATCAACTTCCCCAGCCGAGTTCCAATGCCCCGCCATTTTCTCGGGAAAATACGGATACAAAATTATGCCGATAATAAAGGATGCTAATACTATGGCCAAAGATATGATGTGACTTTTATTTAATTTCATAAAGCAAATTTACTTAATTATTTTTTATAAATTTTTTCAATATCACGAGCTATGTCATCCCAATCAAAATTCTTTTTTATAAAATTAAAACATTTCTCACCGTGTTGTTTGACTGATTCAGGAAAATCAAGCAAATAAACAAGCATTTCATACAAATCGTTAACATTTTTTGATTTAAAAGAAAAACCGGCATGATCAATGCTCTCCATATTTTCGGGAATATTGCTCACGAGCACACAGGTACCATAACTCATTGCTTCAAGAATCGTTATGGCAAGACCTTCGGCTTCCGAAGGATGCACATAAAGATAGGCGTTCGAAAAAAGCTGAGCCAAAGTTTCTCCTGTTTGAAACCCGACAAAAATAATATTCGGAGAAGAAGCGGCTAAATTTTTTAAATAATCCAAATAGTCATCAGTGTAGCTGGGAGCGCCCGCGATAACCAATTTGCGGATTCTCCCTCCCGGCCAATTCCGAGGGTCGGTGCCATGCGTTGATTCAAGACGCTTGTACGCTTCAATCAAATAATGAATGCCTTTGTGTTTTACTAATCGGGCGGCCGCGAGAATAAAACTATCTTTTGATATTCCAAATTTCCTTATTTTATCATCATGAGCTTCCATGGTTTTATTTAAATCAGCGCCATTTGGAATATATATGGTTTCTTTTTTATATCTCTGCCGGCAATATTGCTGAATGGATTTTGAAACCGCAATGCAAATATGCGGAAAATGAACGGCCGTCCATTCACCGAATGCCAAATATAAACGTGCAAAAAACCCCCATTTTTTGTGAAAACGATCAATACTGTGAAAAGTAACGACCACTTTTGTTTTTGGTTTAAATAATCTCGGAATCCACGCCAAGGTTGAAGGTCCGACACCATGATAATAAATCACATCGTATTTTTGAAACAATGCATGAATTGTGGAGGTAAATACATGAGTTATGGTATCCAAATTCTTTGTGTGAATTGAAGGTGTATAAATTATTTTTACTCCTTTATATTCTTTAATTTTTTCATCCATTAAATAACCGCGTGAATAAACAAAAACCTGATGACCCATAGACGCCAAACGAACGGACAGCTCCTCCGCGTGTCGTTCCACCCCTCCTCCTTTGCCTCCGATAAATGGCACTGTTTTTTGACCAATGAGTGCAATTTTCATAATTTATTAACAAGCACTGACAGCAAATTGTATCAAGAAAATAATAACCAATAAAATACAAAACCACATAATCGTTTGCCCGAACATTTTGATCGCCTCTTTCTTTTGTCCATCCAAATACATCATTAAAGGTTTGCCGAGTAAAAGAGCTCCGACAACGGCAGCGGATAAAACAAAAAGCATCAAAAATGCAATCGGACCCAATAAATTATCCATTTTACCGAATATTTTATCGCCAAAATTTAATATTAAGGCTACCGCGACTATGTAGACCGACATGCCAAAAGCATGAATCAACGGCGCAAGTTTGTAGTTTTTCATAAAAAATTAATTAAATATTCAAACGCCAAATAAAAAAATTCAAAATTGAAGCAAAACTAACCCACAAAATATAAGGCACTAGAAGCAAACCAGCCGGTTTACTGATTTTATAAAACAGAATAATCGAAGCGAGAATAAACAGCCATAAAATAATTATTTCGATAAAAGCGTAAAAAGGCGACTGGAAACCAAAAAATAAAATCGACCATAAAATATTCAAAATCAATTGCGCGAAAAAAACATATAAAGCGCATTTAACTTTTTTGTTTTTTTCTCCCTCTCGCCAAATCAAATACAAAGCCGTACCCATCATAATAAAAAGTAACGTCCAAACAGGGCCAAATAACCAATCAGGCGGGTTAAAAGATGGTCTATTTATCGTCAAATACCATGTTTTAACCGATGGCGTCGTAAATAAAGAACCCACCGCTCCGGCACCCAAGCAAATTAAAACCGACAAAATGTATTTTAAAATATGCATATTTTTATTAATTACTATTATATAGTATAACAAAAACACCCCTTTGAATAGGGGGTTTTAATTAAAGCTTACGCGCGTCCAATTTTCTATTGAACAATAAATTCTTTATTTTATTAAACTATATTTTTCCTCTTTTTAATATATAAATACCCTGCGGTGGCTGAAAAAATAATAAATATCATTACTCCCAATGTTGCTTTCCATGATTCTCGCAACTGCTCAATAACATAAGCCATGCCCTCTGTTTCTTCGCCAATACCTTGGGCTACAATTTCTTTTTCTGCGGAATCGCTTTTATTGAAGACCGAGGAAATTTTTTGTAAAACGCCTTGGTCGACAAACGCTTCAAAATCTTCCATTAATGAGGAATACAAAAGCTGTTCTCTTGGGACCCCTTGATCTCCTTTTGCCTCTTCTCTTCGCTCGCATTCTTCATCTATGCTTCCATCTGATTGCTCACAAGCGATCCAGCCTTTGGCTTCATATGTTTTATATTTTTCTGCATATTCTGCCTTCTCTTTCATCTCTTCCGCCAATTTCCCTTTTATTGAAACCCAGGTATTATTTTTTTCTTTATTCCCAAGAGATTTTTGAAAAATGGCGCCTGCCCCCTGCCTTTTAGCCAGTTCTCCCGCCCCCATATATTCGTCGGAAAAAGAGGCGAAGTTGTCCCCGATCCCATTATAAGAATAAAAAATATTGTCATGGATATAAATATTGAAAGAATTAGCACCACCTACCATCGAGTTAAGGCAACCTAAAAATTTATTGTCATAAAATTCCGAATCACCGACATTAAACTCAGTTGATATGGGCGCGCCGTAAGTAAAACAACCCGTTCTAATGGTATTGTTATAAACTTTTATTCCCCGGGCGTTTACCAGCCAGACACCCTGCTCCATATTATCCAAAATCAAATTATTATATATTTCCGCGTTATTACTCAGCCCACTCCAATCTGCTTGCGGATGGGGTTTGGTCTTGTCTTCTTTGGCCGTAAAAGAAGGAACATAGATGTGCCCTGTGACAGAAATACCGTCAGAGGTCGATCTGATAACAGTATTGTCGTGAATTTTAATATTATCGGATCTTTTTATCCAAATACCGATACTCCGGTCGCTCGGCACCCAGAAGTGCATCGGGTTTCCATTGTCAGATAAATAGTTAAACGAGAATTCTGAATTGGAACATCTTTCACACCACAATGGAGAATACTGAATAGTATTGATAATTTTGTTTTTATTGGCTTTTAAGTTAGGAGAATTATAGGCCATAAATCCCCGCAAATTATTATCGAGGATATTATTTTCGAAAACAATATCTGAAGAATTTCCAATCAAAACAGCATAGCCCTCACTGTAGTGATCGGTTCTTTTCTGAAAATCTTCATCAGTACCACAATTATGAAAGAAGTTATTTCTTATAATAACATTTTTTGAATTTTCGACAGTTATGCAATCTCCATCAGGATTAGATATTTCATAACCCTCGATTATATATGGGTTCTCCACTGTAGCATTAATATCAACAATTACTAAGGGGTCGTGTTGCTCATAGGCATATACGGGATTCAATAAGAAAAATACTGCCAATATAATAAATATTTTTATGCAATTATTCATAATTTACAAAATATTACTCTGCTCATGATATATTTAGTATGCAAAAAAATAAGGAATCTTACAAAACACTAACTCAAAATCTATTAATTTCGCTGAATGTAAAACTTGGCGGAGTGTTTACGAAAATATTCGAACGGATTTTGCCGTGGGGCCCTCACCGGCGGGCAAAAAGGAAGGGGTTTAAGGGGAGGGAATTTTTGCCCGCCGCCCTCTTCCGCCCTTTTCGGATTCGGCGATTTCAAGTTCCTTTTCGACAAAAACGAACGTGCGCCATTTTAGTCTGCCATCGTTCCGCGGTCTGAAATCATCCGAGTATTTTCTTTTTGGTCCACCGATATCGCCTTCCAGTCTACTGAGCGTGTTTTTTTGATTATTTTTTTCAATTATGGAATGAGTTTTACTTATGCTATCTAATGCTTTTTTGTAGTGATTGGTAATATAATCCAAGTGCTCTTTGCTGCGATAATCTGCAAAGAAAAAAATACCTAAAAAAATTCCAATTACCAGAATAATCATACCCATCACCAAGCTATACAAATTTGTTGCACTTGCTTTTATCAGAGAACCACCCACGATCATAAAGAGTACAATTAAAGCCAGTGTTGGAATCTTCAATCTCAATATCTCAGCAAAAAATTTTTCCATAATATTGTCCTTACTATGACAGCAAATTGTTTATCGCGACTAACAATTCTTCACTACGAATTCCGTTTTTTATATCGATAAAAAGCTCATTTTTAATTTTTTCAATTTCCAAAGTTTTTTTATAAATTCTAAATGCGTCCACGTCAATCATTATGCCTGGAGATTTACTCGGTAATAATTTCGTTATCTTCCTAATGCGAATATTAAAATTTATATCTAATGCGTTTAGCACAAATAGGGCCTGCTCTAATTTTAGATTGCCGTTCAGAATAAACTTATTAAACACCTTTTCGCGATCCTCTTCCGAATTATATTCCTTGACAAAGTATGTTCTCCATCCGAGGCGTTTAATCTTTTCGACCTCTAGTATCTTGAGGACCGTTTCGCTTTTATTTATATACGAGTCAGCCACGGCATCCAAAGAATTTGGTTCAATAAAATGCGACCAAAACATCTCCGCCGAAACCTTAATTTCAGCAATACCGTCGGCTGGATTAATAATTACGAGACCATTATAGTCCATTGAAAAAATTGGCGCCACATTATCAGTGTGAAATTCGTTAATTACCTCTCCGGCCTTGTCAACATATTTATAACCCTTCACCGAGTCGATCTGCAAAAAACACTCCGACAAGATTAAATCGCTAATTTTTTTTATCATATGCATTATTTTGGCTTTGTATTTAATATAGTGCGGTTGAGGCCCAACAGCGTGACGCTGGCAAGCGCCCACCAGGTAGATTGTATTCACAAAAACACAATACCACAACTAATTTATTGCAGCAACACCGCATATTCAGACACACGTATTGCGCACAACACCGAAAACTGATATAATGCCCATACATTAGCTAAAAATATGGATATTTATTCGACTCAGAAACGCAGCACCATAATGTCCGCAATAAAAAACAGAGGTTCCAAAATTGAAAATATTGTCAAAAATCTTCTAAAACAGCGACACGTGCAATATAGATCCATGTAAGGTCGTTGTCAGGAAATCCGGATTTTTTTATCACTAAATATGGTGCAGCAATATTTGTCGACTCGTGTTTTTGGCATGGCTGTCGCTACCATTGCACTCTGCCAAAAAGCAACAAAAATTTCTGGAAATGTAAAATTCTACGCAATAAAGAGCGGGATCGCAAAATTAACAAAGAATACAAAAATAGCGGTTGGAAAATAATGCGGATATGGGAGCACAGCTTGGCGACAGAGACTGGCCTAAACAAATTAAATGCTTTTTTAGGTGATTTGAAAAACGAAACCATTATTTAGCTATGGATTGCTTCTCAAAAAAATACAAAGCTATTGATTTATTCGCCGGTATCGGCGGTATGCGACTTGGTTTCACAAAAGCTAACTTTGATGTTGTGTATTCAAATGATTTTGATAAAAACGCTTGCAAAACATATAGGGAAAATTTTGGCGAAATCGATGAAAGAAACATAAAAGACATCGACACCGACCAGATACCCGATTTTGATGTACTGTTAGGCGGATTCCCGTGCCAACCGTTCTCTATGATAGGCAAACGTAAGGGCATGGATGATGAGAGGGCAAAATCTTTTTATCATATTATCAGAATATTGAACGCCAAACAGCCAAGAGCTTTCGTGCTGGAAAATGTTAAACATTTGAGGCTGTATGACAAAGGCAACGTTTACAAAACAATAAAGAACAATTTGGAATGGGCGGGCTATCGGGTAAGAGACGCCGTGCTTGATTCTAAAGATTTCGGGGTTCCACAACATCGAGAGCGCTTATACATCGTCGGCTTTCTCGATCACAATATAGAATTCGAATTCCCAAAACCGAAGTTACACCAAACTTCTCTTTCTGAAATTTTAGAAAAAGACAGGGTTGATGACTTCTATTACTTATCCAATAAATATTATAGTGGCTTGCTGAAACATAAACGTCGCCACGAGAAAAGTGGTAACGGATTTGGTTGCGAAATTCTTGAACCGAACGGAATTTCAAATACGCTTGTGGCGGGAAATATGGGGCGAGAAAGAAATTTGATTCAAGACGTTAAGACGGAAAAAAACAAGTGGGGTATCAGACGCCTAACAATAAGAGAATGTATGCGCCTACAAGGTTTTCCGAAAAAATTTAAGTTTCCCGTATCGACAACACGAGCTTATCAACAACTCGGCAATGCCGTTACGGTTAATGTCTCTAAAGCCGTAGCACTGAAGATCAAAAAAAGCCTACTCGAAGCAGACACACAGAAATCGGCTAATGAAAAAAGATTAATTATTGCTCCAGCGCTTTTCGACCATCTTGCTGCCGGTGAATTGGGCGAAGCAGCCGCGGCATAATACACGCCCGCCTCTGGTGATAAATAGATCCTTGCGATATTTTTGTATCGCACGTTTGCGTTCTATGCCACATACAGCGCACTGCGGGTTCGCACCTAGGACGGTTTCCCGGCGTTTACCTCTATAAACACCCATACACTGCTCACAATACCCTTTTTTCATATGGGGTATTATTGTAGTTCCACAGCCTCGGCATCGTATGTACTGCACACTCCAACGGTCTTTTTTCTCTTTTACTGTTTTTTCAATGATACTAACAATTTCCGGAAAGTATTGGGACAATTTCGAGATCGGCATTCCAACATCATGTGCAAATTGACTTAGCGATGTGTACCGATTGGCAAGCGGAAGAAATCGTGAACGAATTTTTTCTTTTTCGTCATCCGATAGCGCATCCCTGGAATGAATATGAAAATTTTTCTCGCCCTTCAGAGCCTCTTCGACGTCAATTTCAAACCCTTCATTTAATTTTGTGCCGACTTCCTTCATGATCGCTTTCTTAATAATTTGTCTTATGCGTTCCCTGCTCAACCTGTTTTCTTTGCCGATTTGTTTCAGAGTTATCCCTTTTCTATATTTATCCAAAAAATAATTCTCTCGTTCCGTCAATTCCAAATTTCCCGTAATGATGGCCCTTTCCCCCACCGCGACATCATCGGGCGCTAATTGTGCGTCTTCTCCTGGGTGTACCGGCGCGTCTTCACGCGCCGGTATCATACCGCGAGCACGGTCCAATATGATTCCAACTCGCACGGCAAATTTTTTCTCCTTTTCGATTCTTTCCGCAATTTTTCGGCAAGCATGCATTATCGTTGTATGATCTCGACCGCCTAAAATTTCTCCAATAACAGGAAAAGATAAGTTCCCGATAAGCCTTAAGCAATACGCAATCACCTGCCTCGCTTCGACCAACAACTTTCGTCTATCATTTCGAATAATAACCTCCGGCGTTATACCGTATGATTGGGCGACGATAGAAACAATATTTTCCTGCAAAGACATACTCATTTAACTTTCAGAGATGGGCGGTTGAAATTCTTCTGAAAAAAAGAATTGGCCCAAATCATTTACTGCCGCGGTATGCACTTTTCTCGTCAGTTCATCGAGCTCATTATCAACCCTATCGGCACGGAAACTATCGGGATCCTTCTTTTGCAACTCGTGCAACATCTGTTTTACAAAAATATCTACATAGCGTTGAAAAAGGTAATCTCTCCATCGCATATTACTATCGCCGTATCTTTCTAATATTCCCACGGCTAAAGGACTCTGAGTATTAATCCAATAAATACCCTCTTTTACATCCTGATATCGCTGATATACCAAGGGATCGCGCTCTGTTAATATCACCGAGCCATCCGGGGCTATATTAAGCGGATCGGCGTGTATCCCCGAAAGTAAAACCTGCGGCGTTTTAGGCTTTTTGTCGTCTCTTTTGCTGTCAGCATCTACCACGGTAACATCCATCTTCGCCTCCAATTTTCCGACAGCCGCCGTAAGTGTTGCTTTTTCACCAATTTGTTTCCCGACTACTAGAAAATTAACCACTGCAACGGTATCTCCAGTTGGGATAGTCTTCGTATGTTCGGCTCGTATCGTAATTTTATCGTCACCACACTGCACGCCGTCCGAAGAAGATGAGATTTTTATTACACTGCCTAACGGGACCGGTTTCGGAATACTTGCTTTTAAAGTTATACGCTCTTCCACATTAACAACAATTTCAGCCTCGGGAAAACTAAAATCAAATCCATTTTCCGGAAGTTCCAATATCTTCTTTTTTATTCCGCCGCCGGATCCGCCTCCAGTTCCACCTTCGCCGACACCACTGAACAACTCTCCCATAAACTTCGGCATGAACTTATCTTTCCATTTATTCAAAAAATCACTATAAGCCGCGGAAATTTGTCGCTGTTGCGATTCTTGTTCTTTGCGTTCCAGAGCGGCTATTTTATTCGCGTATTCATCTATCTGCTCGCGCAACCAAACAAGCAGGGCTGCCGCACGGGGATTATTTTCCACTAATTTAGAGCGATCATTTTTAACGGCGTCCATATCAGGATCTTCCAAAATCGGACATTCGCATTCGCCATAAATAAATGAGGCTTGAGGAAAGGCGGTAACCCCAATCTCAAAAAGTTGATATGAGGCGATAACCCCGACTTCGCCCACAATATCGATGCGATTTAAATCAGCGGAACGACTGCCCTTGCCGAAGGCCTCCTCAGATGTTTTTAAAACCAATCTGCCACCAGGATATCTTTTATTCGACATCTCTATTGTCGCGCGCTCTCCGCTTTCATCAGATTCCAAACTTTGAGGAATACCAATAATTACCGGCTCCTCAAATTTCGATAGGGGTTTAATCTCGTCTGGCTTTAACAAAAGATAATCGGGAAAATTATTATGCGTTGCATAGACATTGATATGCAAAAGAATCCTGCGCGCCTGCGGATGATTCTTTAATTTATCAACCAAGCGATTAAACTTAACGGCGTTCTTCATTTTTGAAGGCCCGATGCCACGCACAACTGTAAAGCCGGCTTGTTTCTTTTCCAACTTTGATTTCACATCATCCGGAAAATGTACATCGTTTATTCCAGCGATAGATAGGGCCTTTTTCAGGTCGACGGATTTATTTTTAAACCCATCTGCAAATCCGTATTTTCGGCCTTCGTTAAACCCAAAAATACTTATCTTCCCGTTCTTATAAGTAACGAAGTGAGAACGATCAAACATCTGCCGCATATAGAATTTACCGCCATTGCCGTGACCGCCGTAGACCCTCTTTTTTAAGTGACGCTTCGCAGCTTCCGGATCGCCCCATCGTTTGAACGCTTTTTCAATATCCACTTCATCCATACCAACAAAATCAATACATTCAAAAATAGCGTCGTCATTCGTTCCATCTATAAAACGAAAGATTATAAATTGTTCCGAATCCGGCACGTCGGAGCGCGTATATGCATCCTTCGAATTTTTGAGCCATTCGGCCAGACCCTTTTCGTGGTCAAATTTAAACTCGTTCCCGATAATATCAAGAATATGGTCGTCGATGACATTGGGCTCCGCGTTTATTTTTAATATATTTTCGGACATAAAAATAAAATTACTTTGATCCTGAAATACGAGATTATTCCTTCAAATTTTTCACTGAGAAAGTTATAATATTCAACGATTCGAGCGCGGGGGGAAGGAGTATTTTTCTGTACGGATAATTCTTTAACGGCGCTTTCTACCGTTTCGATGCGTCCCAAAAAATCATTTTTAGGCGTACGGGGAGTAACTCCAAAAAAACTATAAAAATCCGTATCGGTAATTTTGGACTTTTCGTCATTTATGAACAATTTAAAACCCTCCGTAATTTCAATTCTCGCGATTTCTTTTTCAGTAAATCTTGAGAGCCTACCCGACGTTTCTAAATTCTGGCCCTTGGTTAAACACAGTAATTGTTCCGCATAAGATATGCCGCGCTCCGTAAGGGAAAAAACTTTATTATTTGCCTCGACCAATCCCCGCTTTCTAAAATCATACAAAGGTTTATGTATTAAATCGCCAGAATCAGGATATTCTTCATACCCTCGCAGATGAAAATCATCTTTAAAACGCTTAAAAGACGCCACTACAATATCTTCGTATTTTAAGCTTTTTTTAACTCCGCCGCTCATTTCATATAACACAATGAGTATTTTTTCCGCTCTCGAGATATTAGTGTAATCAGTTAGCATAAATATCTATTTATTTTAACGAAAATTTTGTGGGCAAAGACCGGTGAAAACGCGCTTTTGCAACTCGTAGTTGTTCTTCAATCGTGCGAAAGATTTTAGCGACTTCATCATCCGAATACAGATAAGTGCTCTTATTTGAGCAATTACCAAGAATTCTTATCGCTCTCAATATAGCCTCGGTTCGACGTTCAGCTACTCTTTTAAAGCGGCCCGTCCGATCTTCATTTTGCACTTGTTTTTTCTGACCAAACATATTATTATGATATTTATGTAAGATATCGAATTATTGATATAAAATATACCATATATTTGATATTTTGTCAAATTTGTTATATGATAGGCTTTGGCCGACGGTGCGTCGAGCGCAAAAGCGCTAAAAAATGAAAAGCCCGCTTTCGGCCAAAATAAAGTTCGAGCCGATGTTTTTAACGGGTTCTTTGGCGGTTTTTGAATCCGAAAAGGGCGGAAGAGGGCGGCGGGCAAAAATTCCCTCCCCTTAAACCCCTTCCTTTTTGCCCGCCGGTGAGGGCCCCACGGCAAAATCCGTTCGAATATTTTCGTAAACACTCCGCAGAGCGGTATTGGGCGCCGAATTTATCAGGGCGCGCCACCCGATTTTCGCCGAAAAACTGAATTTTTTGCCTTTGTCCGCCGCGGCGGACACCGAAAGCGGGCTTTTCATTTTTAACTCGTTCACCCATGAGATATTTCGTATACGCGCGCAAATCCACGGATAGCGAAGACCGGCAGGTCATGAGCATCGAAGCGCAACTCACCGAGTTGCGCGAGTTCGCCGTTCGGGAAAAACTTGAAATCGCCGCCTCGTTCACCGAGGCAAAAACCGCCAAAGAACCCGGCCGAACTGTGTTCGGCGAAATGTTGTCCCGTATTGAGGCCGGCGAAGCCGATGGAATTTTGGCTTGGCACGCCGATCGGCTGGCGAGAAACAGCATCGATGGCGGACGGATAATCTATTCGCTGGACACCGGAAAGATTAAAGACCTTAAATTCCCTACTCTCTGGTTTGAAAACACGCCACAGGGCAAATTCATGCTTTCCATAGCCTTTGGGCAGAGTAAGTACTATGTGGATAACTTGAGTGAGAACATTAAACGAGGGCACCGGCAAAAACTGCGCAAAGGCATAAGGCCGAATATTGCCCCTTTAGGGTATTTGAACAACCCCAAGACCCGAGGCATTGATGTGGATACAGAGAAAGCCGGAGCGGTCAGAAAAGCGTTTGAAATGTACGCTAGGGGTGAAAATACCCTAAAGCAGGTCGAGCAGTTTTTTGCCGACGCCCAAATATCCTACAAAGGAAAGCATTTATCCGTTTCCAGTGTCCAGCGAATACTCCGCAACCCTTTTTACTACGGCGTATTCTACTTCAGCGGTGAAATGTACGAGGGATCGTACGAGCCAATTATTTCCAAGAAACTTTTTGATTCTGTTCAACAAGTTATGGCCAACCGAGGCAAGAAGCAGAGAAAGAGAAAGCACGCGTTTGCTTTTTCCGGCTTAATGACTTGCGGGGCCTGCGGATGCCGGATAACGGCGGAAAAGCAGAAGGGCCATAACTACTACCGCTGTACCAAGAAAAAGCAAACTTGCGAGGAAAAATATATCCGAGAAGAAGAACTTGCTGAACAGATGACAAAAGTCATTCAAAAAGTTTCTTTGCCCGAGGAAGACGTTAAGCAGATGACTGCGTGGATTGATGGAGAAAAAGCCGAGGCCCAAGAGAAAACCCAAACACTCGTTCAAAATCTTTCCACCGACAAAAAAGTTGTTGAAGCTAAAATGGAAAAGCTGCTGGATTTGCTGATTGAAGGCCGAGGCATCGACCCGGACGAATACCAGCATAAAAAACAAAAACTTCTCAATGAGAAGTTGGAAATCCAGCAGAAGGTAAAAGATTTTGAACGCGAGGGAAATAATTGGCTCGAACCGATGCGGCAGATGCTGTTTCTCGTTAGCCAAGCCAAAATTCTCCTTTCGCAAAATTCGCCGGCCGAAATTTCAACATTTTTGAAAAACATCGGCTCGAACTTTATTTTGAAAGGCAAAAAATTCAGTTTTTCGGCGAAAATCGGGTGGCGCGCCCTGATAAATTCGGCGCCCAATACCGCTCTGCGGAGAGGGTGGGATTTGAACCCACGGTCCCTTGCGGGACACCGCTTTTCGAGAGCGGCACCTTCAACCACTCAGACACCTCTCCAAATGCGGAAGGGGTGGGATTTGGCTTCGACTAAAATTTTCTTCCGAAAATTTTGTCTAGCCACCGCCTCGCGGTTTGTCTCGCCAGCAAGCTCGCCAAACATCGCTCCGGCGTTCGAATCCACCACGCGAGCCAAACTATTGGCTCGCTCTTCGCTCACTTCGTTCGCGGAAGGGGTGGGATTCGAACCCACGGTCCACTTTCATGGACAACAGTTTTCAAGACTGTCGCTTTCGACCGCTCAGCCACCCTTCCAAATATTTTTTTAAACGACGCTTTATGTCTATTTTACCATCGCTTGTTTTTAAAAACTCTTCTCTTTTTGATGCTGTTTCTTTATCCAAATACGCTTCATAACAAATCAACTTTAAAGGACGCCTATTTTTCGTTGATTCTACTTTACCATAATTATGCTCATCCATTCGACGTTTTAAATCGTTAGTATAACCGGTATATAATTTATTATCCTTTAAACTTTTTAAAATATACACGTAATACATAAGGCATTGATTCGCCCCGAGATAAACTCGGGGCGCCACGGGTTCATCCCGTGGCGAACCCACGGTCCACTTTCATGGACAACAGTTTTCAAGACTGTCGCTTTCGACCGCTCAGCCACCCTTCCAATTCGCCCTATTTTAGCATATTTTGAACAAAAAATCAAGTATATCCAATATAATGAATTTTTGCTAAAATAAGCAAGATATGAAAAACACTCTTCAATTAAATAAATCAGCAATCACATACAACATTAAAAAAAACCGCCTAGCCAGACGGCTTCGAATAATTATTCGTCCGGACGGACGTATCACGGTAAGTGTTCCCACGCGCATATCCCAAAAAGTAATTAATAATTTTTTGATTGAAAAAAAAGAATGGATTGAAAAAATACTGTCAAAGTGCAAACCGGAAAATCCGCAAAATAAATTAAACGCAGAAAAAGAATACATCTTGAATAAAGCGAATGCTTTGCGCTTGGCGAGAAAAAAAATTGCCTTTTTTGCTGAAAAATATAATTTAAAACCAAAAAAAATATTTATTCGAAATCAATCAACCAGATGGGGTTCATGCTCGGCAAAAGGCAATCTCAATTTTAATTACAGATTCGTTTTTTTGCCGGAAAATCTTCAGGATTATTTGATTGTCCACGAACTTTGCCATTTAACCGAAATGAATCATTCCGACCGTTTTTGGTCGCTGGTTGGCCAAACAATTCCCGACTATAAAAAAAGAAGAACGGCTCTGCGTAAAACAGGCCGTCTTTTATTTTGATATTTATTTGCTTATTAATGAATATGCAATAATCCGACCAAAAGCATGATTGAAACGCCGATAAGTAAAAAAATAAAATCAGACAAAAACTTTTTTAAACCAACGCTTTTTCTTAATTCCGGAAATAAATCACTTGCGGCAATATATATAAAACCGCCGACGGCTACGGGAATAAAATATTTTTCTGAACCGATCGAAAATCGGGCAAGAGCATAGCCGAATAATCCGCCAACTACAGTCATGAGCGCCACTAAAAAATTATAAAATAGGGCGCTTTTTTTGCTAAATCCTGAATATATTAACACCCCAAAATCACCGATTTCTTGGGGTATTTCATGCAATGCCATGGCCAATGCGGTAATAATACCGAGCGGGATATTTATTACAAACGCGGCGGCAATCACGAGCCCATCAATAAAATTATGAACAGCGTCGCCAATCAAATTCATATATCCGATTGTGTGATGGGTGTCGCAATGTTTCCCTTTGTGACAATGTCGCCAATGCAACATCTTTTCGATCAGCAAATACGAAATTATAGTAATTAAAACAGCCAAAAAGAATGTTTTTGGTTCCATCTTTTCTATTCCTTCGGGCATTAAATGCAAAAAGGCTCCTCCCAAAAGAGCTCCGGACGACAGGGCGACTAATTTTAATAATATCTTGTTAAGAAAATCTTCCTTCATGCTCAAAGTAAAGACACCGACCAAAGCAAAAATGCTGATTGTGAATGTGCTTAGTATAATCCAGATTAATGCGTTCATAATAATTTGTTATATTTAGTAATTTTTGATATTATAGCACAAAATAACTAAACTAACATATATATGGCAATTGCAATAATTTTGATAGTGGTGGGATTGGTAATATTAATACTCGGCGCTGAATCGCTTGTCCGAGGGGCTTCGTCTCTCGCAAAGCGCCTGGGTATTTCAGAAATTGTTATCGGTCTAACGATAGTGGCCTTTGGTACTTCAGCCCCGGAATTGATTGTGAATATTTTTTCCGCTTTAAAAGGATCAACAGACATTGGAATCGGTAATATTGTTGGTTCAAATATCGCCAACATACTCCTCATACTCGGTTGTGTTGCCTTGATAATTCCCCTAACCGTTAAGCACAACACCGTATGGAAAGAAATACCTTTCGCTCTACTTGCTTTGTGTTTGGTTTTCTCAATGGGCAATGACGCATTATTTGACGGATCATCATTTAATACTATCACGCGAACTGACGGATTTTCTCTTATCGCAATTTTCATAATTTTCATGTTTTATATTTTCGCTCTATCCAAGGCGGAAGGAAAACCGGAAGAAGTGCCGACTTATTCAATTTTTGTTTCATCAATGCTTACTCTCGGCGGTTTGGTTTGTTTGTTTTTTGGCGGTAAAATATTGATTGATAACGCTGTCATTCTTGCAACTATTGCCGGCTTGTCGGAATCATTAATCGGTTTAACTATAGTGGCCGTTGGTACTTCGCTCCCGGAACTTGTAACATCAATGGTCGCTGCTTACCACAAACACAACGATATGGCTATCGGCAATATCGTTGGGTCAAATATTTTCAATGTTTTTTGGGTTCTTGGTTTAACCGGAACAATAACGCAAATGCCTTTTAATCCCAACACCAATATTGATGTGGCCGTTGGTATTGGCGCTACAGCCTTACTTTTTATTTTTATGTTTATCGGAAAACGCCACAAATTGGAACGCTGGCAAGGCGCTTTATTTTTGTCGTTGTATGTTGTTTACATCGTTTATTTAATAAACAGGGGTTAAAAAATTATGATGGAACTGCTCGTAATCGCCTACTTTATTTGTTTTTGTATTCTTGCATGGAAAAATTTTTCCTTGGCAATCGGTTTTTTGATTGCCCTATTGCCCGCCTATTTAATCCGGTTCAATATCGGACCTATTCCTTCCACAATTTTGGAAATTAATTTTTTTGCCATTCTGCTTGTTTGGGTGGTGAAACATCTCAAAAAAGATTTGCCGATTATTTTTGAAACAATCAAACGATACCGCTTACTTTCTTTTTTTACTTTTTTTCTGATTATCGTTACTTTTATTTCTTGTTTTCTGCATCCGATTCCTTTGCGCGCGCTGGCCCTTTGGCGCGCTTTCTTTTTGGAACCGATTTTATTGTTCGCGATTATAATAAGCCATAAAAAAAATATTACCGCCAATTCTTTGATTAAATACTTGATGATTGCCGGCATCGGTATATCACTTCTCGCCATCATCCAAAAACTTTCAGGCCAATTTTACCCACCCAGTTTGTGGGACGATGAACTTTTTGGACGAGTGACTTCTTTTTTTACTTCGCCAAATGCCGTCGGACTTTTTTTGGTTCCTATTTTTTTGCTTTCATTACCTCTTTTACGCAAACACAACATTTTCGCAATATTGTACGCGTTTTTTTCTTTGGTCGCTATTGGATTAACAATGTCGCAAGGAGCATGGGTGGCGCTTATGTTTGGTTTACTAATTTATCTTTTTTTTATTAATTACAAAAAAACCGCTCTGGCCATTGTCGTCTTCGGCATTATCGCCATTCTGACAATACCCTCATTAAAATCCGCAATATTTTTTGAAGACCAATCCGGGCAAAACCGCCTAACTCTTTGGCGTTATTCAACAGAATATTTAACTGATTCTCCACAAAATTTTGTGATGGGCTCGGGATTGCGAACTTTTTTTAATGAGGTCCAACGACCACATTATGATGTGAAACAGATGGAACGTTTAATTTATCCACACAATATTATTTTAAATTTTTGGCTTGAAACGGGATTGTTCGGCCTGGTCGCGTTTATGGGTATTACCATCAGTATTTTAATTATTAACGCAAAAAAAGAAGACAATTATTCCACCGAAAAAGCGGCTATTTATTCCGCCATAAGCGCGATTTTTGTGCACGGCTTGGTGGATGTGCCCTATTTTAAAAACGATCTGGCCATGTTATTTTGGATTATCATCGCCATAGTAATCATTACTTCTCAACAAAAAAAATTACCCGCGTAAAACGGGCAATTTTTTAATTTATTCTTATTACCTACCGCCTGAATAAATCCGGCGGTTCTTGTTTTGTTGGCTTTCCGGTAATTATCTTTTTTTCGTCAACCATTAATACGGCCAACATTATTAATGAGCCGACAATCGCAAGCAAATAATAGCCAGTTCCGACCGCCATACCGATCGCGGCACTAACCCACAAACCGGCGGCAGTGGTCAAACCATGCACTTCGCTCTCACGGTGCATTATGAGGCCGGCACCCAAAAAACCAATACCAACGATCACCTGTCCGGCGACTCGAGAAGTGTCAGCGCCCAAAAAAGCATGCATTGATAAGATGGTAAAAAGCGCCGAACCACCACTGACCAAAGCATAGGTTCTCGCTCCCGCAGCCTTACCAATAACCTCTCTTTGCCAGCCAATCAAAGCCCCAAGTCCGATAGCAAGCAATACCTGACCGATAAAAAATATTTGCGAAACTATACCCACCCAAGTTGTATTTGACATAATAATAAAATATTAATTTTTTTCCGGATAAGGGGGATAAAGTTCCTTATCGATTTTTCTTTCAAAACAAACTCTGCCTGCTTCATGTTTCCAGTTTTCAGAATTGGGTTTTCCGTAATACATCGGTTCCGAATAATATTTCACTTCGTCTTCTTCACTTGGTAAATTAAACTTCGCGCACAATTCAAATTTATCCGGTTCAATTATGCGATATTCAAACGGCTCATTTGTTTCCGGGTCAACAGGCGCCACAAAACCGCTAATTTCATCATTTAAATCTGTTAATGTAACCGGCAAATATTCTTTACTGCGCCAATAATTAATAACTTGGCCTTGTATCTCTTGCAAACGGCCTAATCGCTCATAGTCAAATCGGCGAAGTCGTTCATTTTTTGGCGAACCGACAATAAAAAAGCCGGCAATAATTGTGGCTAAAACCACCACGATAATACCCCAAACAAAATATTTGATTTCTGGATGAGCTTTTTCTTCTTTTTTTAAATCACACAAATAATAGTAAAAAACCAAGCCGGTTACGAATAAAATTGACAGAGCTTTAAGAATAAAACGAACTGTCATCTCACCTTCAAGGAAAGTAAGAATTATTCTGACAAGGTCGCCGACCATTATGAGCGATGCCACAAAAAGAGTGAAGTAAATAAGCCATTTTCTTGTTCTCATTTCACGAATGGCCGGGCTTTTTGTGTAACTTTTGTTTAAATAACGGGAAGTAAAAATAAAAATGGGAAAAACGATAATTAATGAAGCCAAGGCGAACCTTATCAAGCCGAAACTAAACATCATTTGATAATAATCGGTTTTATACAGCTCGTCGGTGATAAAATAATTGATATATTGAAAAAGCAATATCAAAAAATTAACCGCGCTAAAATACAGCATTATTATGACGAATAAATGCAGAAAAACATGTTTTGGCGAAGCTTTCTCACCCGCCCCGACATTGTTAACCATATAAATAATTAATTATCCCGCGCAACGCACGGTTAATATTTGTGATTATACCATTTATTGACTTTTTTGTTAATTGTGGTATAATTTTTTTACTTTTTGTGAACTAGATGTCGGATTCAAAAACCTATTAAACGGGCCGATAGCTTAGTTGGTAGAGCGCCGCGTTTGCAACGCGGAGGTCCGGGGTTCGAATCCCCGTCGGTCCACAGGGCTTCTCCGCCAAAGGCGGATACGCCCTGTAAACTTGATTGTTTAATTGTTTTACCTTAGTTTACTATCTTATACATGCTATATTATACATATATTTTAAAATGCAATAACCAACAATACTATACAGGATTTACAACTAACATTCGAAGAAGGATTTGCGAGCACATCGCTGGAAAAAATATATGCACAAAACATCTCAGGCCTTTAAAATTAATTTTTTACGCCTGTTTTCCAAATAAAAAATTAGCTGCTAATTTTGAACAATATCTAAAATCCAATTCTGGTCGAGCGTTCCGAAATAAACATTTAATTTTTTCGTTGTAAAACGAAAAAGCCGAGGTTTACTCGGCGTAGTGTATGGAAAAGCCGAGGTTTACTCGGCGTAATGTATGGAAAAGCCGAGGTTTACTCGGCGTAATGTATGGAAAAGCCGAGGTTTACTCGGCGTAATGTATGGAAAAGCCGAGGTTTACTCGGCGTAGCGTAGCGAAGCCGAGGTAGCTCAGTGGTAGAGCGAAGGACTGAAAATCCTTGCGTCGCGAGTTCAATCCTCGCCCTCGGCACAGGTCTTTGTCCCAACCATTGGTTGGGACTACGCCCTGTAAACAACTTTAGTTTACGGGGCGTAGTGTTGTTAACAGACAACACGAAGTCCCGGGGCGTAGCTCAGTTGGCTAGAGCGTCTGCTTTGGGAGCAGAAGGTCGCAGGTTCAAGTCCTGTCGCCCCGACGAACGAAGTGAGGAATGGCGAAGCGAGCAAATAGTTTTGCTCGCGCCAGGATTTGAACGCCGGAGCGATGTTTGGTGAGCTTGCGAGCTAACCAAACCGCGAGGCGGTGGTCAGTCCCAAAGGGATCCCTTTGGGAGCCGAGGAGGCGGAAGCCGACGAGAGCCGAGACCAAGTCCTGTCGCCCCGACGAATGAAGTAAGGAGTGGCGAAGTAATAAAAACATAAGAACGCTGTCATCAATTGACAAATAGTATTAAATATGATATTATTTGTTGTCAGTTTGACAGCGTTCTTTTTGGTTCAAACCTCAACAAAGGAGAGACGAATGAAGCACCGAGCAAACGGGCCCGAACAGAAAAGCCGCAGACAGGGGCCGACGGCCAACCCACGGATGACGTGCGCCTTCACGAAGATGCTTCTGCCCACGAGCGAGCCCAAAATCGTCATCGACGATGTGGGCGTGGAAATCGTGGTGTCGGAAACGGCATTCTTCCGGGACTTCGTGTACCCGGTCACCATGACGGGCGCCGCCAAGAAGGCGGACAAGAAGAAGGCCGCCAACCTCATCCCGGGCCTCGTCGAGTACAAGGGCACCCGCGGAATCCGCTGGAAGCTCAGCTTCCGCCAGTTCGTTCACAAGGCACCCGTGAACGTGCTCACCTGCCTGCTCGACCGGATTCCGGACGACAGCCCCCTGCGCATGCGCATCTGCGGCGCCGACGAGCGCGCCCGTTTCGCTTCCGCGAGCTAGCTAGCCGACAGTCCTTTTTGTTTGTTGAGTATTGCCGCCGTTTTCCGAATCGGCGGCTTTTTTATACTCGAGTAATTAATTTAACGGCAACTTTTTTTATTAACCCAAGCAGAGCCATCCCTCGCGCCCTACTCAAAAAACCCAAAATCAAAGCGGTCAAACCACCGGCGGTGGCAGTTAAATATTTTTCCGCGGTTTCTTTGCCTGAACTTATTTCTTCCGCACCATTATTTTCAATTGGCATCATTAATTCATTATCTACGGCCACAACCACATCTTCAGGCAAACGCGGTAAAATCGTTATTTCACCGGCGTTAATTTCCAAAATACCAACCACACTGGCACGTCCGCCTTCTTTCAAAACACTTTTATCAATTTTGGCGTTTTGTTTAAAATATATTTTTACTTCACCCTGTCCGTCATCAATATAAATAAAATTCGTTTTTTTGGACGTAATCTCGCCCTCAACTTTTACGAGCGCGCCCAAATACTCTTCACTTATTTCTCCACTCTGAAGATTTATCGGCGGCAAATTCATTTCTATCTCCAATATATCAACTTCTTTTTCATTTTTTAACTTTATTCTTTTTATCCCACTCGCTTCAGATAAAATTCCTTTGACTTCCACCAAATCGCCAATCTTTAACGCTGGAAATTTGCCTTGATATTGATAAATTTGAATACCACTTATCCCATCAAAAATGTAAAAATATTGTTTACCAAACATTTGCGGTAAAACCGTAACCACGCCCTTTGTTTTTACTCCGTCGTCTTTATCCATTTGACGAGCTGTTATTATATTCACAAACGGATAAGTGGTGATTTTTTTCGCGCTTGAAATTGGTACATTCGCAACTATCAAATTTTCAATAATGTTCTCGCCACCCGGTGTCGGACTGCTCCATTTCCACTCTCCGTTCACAAACGCGTAGCTTTCATCAGTCGCACTCTTGCCTATTCGAACCATATCAACTATTTGGTTATCTCCATTTATCAAAGAAATAGTGTCTGAAGTGTTATTAATGGAAATTTTTGTCGCGGTTTTGTAAAAAACTAAATAATTTTTCGCTCCAATCATGGCGCCTTCGGGCAAAGCAAAAGGCGCGCCACTGCCAGATCGAATTATCCATCCGCTCAAATCCTCATCGTTTTCACCTGAATTAAAAATTTCAATAAACTCCTTTTCGTCAGTACCCAAAGGATTGGCAAAAATTTCGTTAATAATAATATTATTAACACCAACCATCGGTGCGCTGATATTTATGCTCATTGTTTTTGAGCCACGACTGCCATTTGTGCTTGAAGCAAACAACAATATTTGGTATTCGCCGGAGCGAGAAAAAACATGTGAAACAATCGCCCCACTTGAAGTGGAGTTATCTCCAAAATCCCAATCAAAAATTATTTCGCCTCCACGGTCGTCGGCGCTGTCTTCGGTGTCAAAAACAACATTTTCCCCGACTATGCCATTCAACGGGTATCTTACTTTCCAAACAATTCCGTTATCTTTTTGAATATAAACATTTTCTTCACCCGGTGTTGGTCGATTTGTCCAAAAATACTCCCCCGCCTCGTCGCGCAATAAACTTTCGCCCTCATCCGCCTTATCATATGAAACAGAATCAATTTCGCATTTTTTTGAATCAAATAATTTAATTGTTTCTTTGGCCGTGTTATTCAGAGCGATTTTTGTTTCCGCTCTTTTCCAAAATAAAATTTGACCGGGATTAATTACACCGGATAAAACAAAACTTTGCGCCGTGTCGGCCAGCTTCCATCCGTCCAAATTAATTGTTGAGGAAGATAAATTTATTATTTCAATAAACTCGTCATTCGAATCAGACCCGAATGGGTTCGGATAAAGTTCGTTTATATATACTTTTTGCGATTCACAGGTGGTTGTTGCCGTTTCGTCTTCAGGAATATTTATTACCGATTGATTTGAAGAACCGCCGGAACCCACAACCACCGGTGGCACAATCACATTGGCCGTGCCTTGCGTTAATTGCGTGGTCCGGGCAAATTCACCGATACCATCAACTGTTCTTGCCAATGATTCCCCTTTTTTTGGCGCGCCAACTGAATCATAATCAACGCGGTCTATTATTTCGTACTCTGAATTTTTTAAAATCACACTATCGCCGTCATTATTCAAAAAACTCGTTGAAAGCAAGTCAAAATAAAACCAGCTGTTTGCCAGAATCGTTCCGGCAATGCTTTTGCATCCGGTTTCGCGATTGTCGCAAATTACGGCGCCTGTCAAATCAGTATCGTCACTAGATAAATTATATAATTCCACCCACTCATTGTCCGATGTCGGATTTGATACAAATTCATTTATTTTAATCATCGCCCAATCAATCACCAGCGAAGATGTTGGAGTGGTTGTTGGCGGGTCGACAGGTGGTGTTGAAGTCGGCGTGGTAGTGGGAGGGTCAATAGGGGGCGTACTCGTAGGCGGAGTGGAAGTCGGCGGATCGACCGGAGGAGTAGTTGTTGGTGGGTCGATGGGTGGAGTAGAAGTCGGATCAATAATCGGGGTCACGATCGAATTCGCCGACCCTTCGGTGGATTCAATAGTAATTTTCCAATCTCCTAGTCCATCAATTTCACGCGCCCAAACTTCATTTTCTTCCGGAGCCGGAAATTCCGAAGTGCCATAATCAAAACGATCCAATTCATTATCCTCATTTTTCAAAACAACACTATCAGCATCACGACCCAGTCGATTACTCACGCTAACATTCAAAAACCCGTGGGCAAAAATATCACCCGTGAGCACTCGCATGGCAGACGACACTCCGCTGTCCCACAATTTCAAACCATCCAAATTAACGCAGACATCCAAAATATTGTACAGCTCAACCCAATCATTACTTGATGAATAAGAACTGATTTCATTGAGCCGAACACTGCCCCAACCGGTTGATGTGACGCACACTTCTTCTGCCCGCGCGTCCGCGTAAAATAAAAAAACGCCCGTAATTAAAATAACGGCCGAAATAAATAATTTCTCCCTCCCCATATTTTAAAAAATAAAAAATTATTCCGTTAATTATAACAAAAAATAAAAACCGCCACAAGCGGGCGGTAATAGCCAAAAAAATTATTGCAAATTTATCACCACTACTTCCGGCCGGTTGCCGGTTCTGACTGTTGGGCCCCACGCCCCCACTCCACTCGAAACATAAAGCGTATAATCGCCATGAATATGTAACCCGTAATCATAACCGCGAAAAATCATTTTGGTAATAAGATTAAACGGAAATAATTGACCCTTGTGAGTATGACCGGACAATTGTAAATCAATTCCAATTTCTTTCATCTCGTCTATCTGGTCCGGACTATGATACAAAAGTATTGTCGGTTTTTGCGATAAATCGCCAAATTTTTTTGAAATAATATCGGCCAGATTATTGTGTTCATTCCCAGAATTATAATTCATACCAATAATATTCAATCCGTTCAATTCAATATTCTCGTCAGAAAGAGTTTTAACTTTTGTTTGGGCGAGCAAATCAGTGGCGCGTGACAGCCCAAAATAAGTTTCATGATTTCCGGTCACAAAAAAAGTTCCAGCTGGCGCGTTAATATCATTCAAAGGCTCTATATGGACTTCCAATTTCCCATCCATGCCATCAAACAAATCGCCGGTAATAAATACCGCTTCAACCGATTGTTTGTTTATCAGTCCAACAATTTTTGCCAAGTGCTTTTTTTTGAATACATGCCCCAAATGAACATCAGATATTTGCGCCACTTTTTTGCCTTTCCATGATTCAGGCAAGCCTTTGATATTAACCGATATTTCTTTTACTCGGGGATTAAAAGCATTGTGAACACCCCAAAAAGTTAATAATACGGAAAAACAAATCGCAAAAATTGCGACCACTGCCTGATTGATATTAACACCAACCAAATTAGCGACAACGATTAAAACCCAGGCAACAAAAAAAGAAACCAGAAGATTGGTCACGAGACCGAGCCAAATACCGGAAGAAAAATATAAACCGCGAGTAAACAAGTTTTCACGCCAGTGAGCGAGAATTGAGGCCAAAATAAAACTGGCTGCCAAAACAAAAATCACAACCGCCAAAGCAGTGCTCTGACCAGGGTCAACGATTTTAAAAAATTCGATTAAAGACCAATATACAAAAAAATGGCTGGCAAACAGAACCGTTGCCGCGGCAAGAATAATCAAAATAACCGATACAATATTGTGCATACTTGGCACCAGTATACCAGCAAATCACTAAAAAAGCAATCCGGATATGAAGGCAAAAGGCAAATAACAGGCAAATTATACTATCAAATAACCCACCCGAATTCACATTCCAACAACCAGACGAAATAAATCGCTGTTTGTATACACTTGTGTATACAAATGTGGATAAATCTGTGGATAACCCAAACCAAAAACTTGTACTTTCGGGGTTAATTTCGCTAATATTAGCTTCAAAGCTGTTTGTATACACTTGTGTATACAAATTTTTTAGCTAAAACAGGCAAATTATGGCTAAAATTAAACAAAAGAACGCTAAAAACCCCTACCCTTGACAAAACCGTAAAAATATGCTATAATACATATTGTGATTAAATAAGAATGTATATTGCTCTTTTCACAATATTCCACACTGCTTTACAGAAATCAGAATACTTTAGTATCAATATAATAAATACGAAGCATTCCGACTTCTAACAGGCATCCTCAAATATTGCTTATCGTAGCGTACATCGCGCGGTCAGCCCGAGGTACTGCCCTAACGCGGTTGGAATAAATAGTTTCTACGGCGTAATGCCGATTTTCCCTGAAAGGGGTCATAAAGCTTGCACGTAGAACAATGAAGGGCCGATGCCTAAAAACAACATTGTAATACGGGCGTTCGGCCTTTTTAAATTCCGCTTGACTGGTATTGCCAAAAAATATATAATATAGGCCTAAACAATGACACGGTCTAACTATTGAATATGGCTCAAAAAACAGCCTTTTCCAAAGATTTTTTGGAACAAATAGAGAGCATGCTCTCGGCTCAAAAAACTAAACTTGAAAAAGAACTATTAAAATTCACAAAAAAAAGCCAAAACGTGGCTGATGATTTTGATACTCAATTCCCGGAATACGGTGATAAAGACGATGAAAACGCCGCTGAAGTGGCGGAATACATCAATAACCTGCCTGTTGAAGAAGGATTGGAAAAAACATTGCGCGACGCAAATAAAGCGCTCGAAAGAATAAAAAAAGGCACATACGGAATTTGCAAATACTGTTCAAAACCAATTGAAGAAAAACGACTTTTAGCTCGACCGACATCTAGCGCCTGCGTTGAATGCAAAAAAGCGATTACTCAGGAATTATAAAGGTTTGGTAAATATGAAATTTAAACTCCGCCCGAGCATGATTTTTGCGGGCGGTTTTTTATTTATTTTAGATCGTATTTTTAAAATTTTGGCTGATTCTTTTTTGAACCAACCTAAACTGTTATTTCCGTGGCTTGGCTGGATGCCCCATCACAATCCGGGAATCGCTTTTGGAATTATTATTCCGAAGATAATCATTATTATTGCTTCAATTATTTTTCTTGGCGTTTTGGCATATTTTTATTTCCAAGCAAAAAATGAATTTATTATTATTGGTTTGATTTTTGTGGCGCTCGGAGCTTTATCTAATTTTGCCGACCGCATTTTATACGGCCACGCCATAGACTATTTTCTTGTCACCATTAGTATGTTCAATTTAGCAGATGTTTTGATTGTGGCCGGAACCGGCTTGATTTTGTTTTTTGAATTTGTAAAAAATAAGAAATGTTTGGTAGAATAAGATGGCCATACCCCCAGGGGCTATATACACAGTATATAAGCTCCTTGGCTCGGAAAAGCAAATAAATTTACTTTTCTCTCACCTTCGTCGCCTATAACCCCAATTTCTCAAAAATTTTATCATATTTTAGCGGTTTTTACCACTAGTCATGATAAAGGTAGTTATGTGAAATAAAATTCTTTCTTTTTTCTTTTTTTAAATTTGCTTTTTTATAATAAGGAAAGATAAGTTTTTTTATCTATTTATATAGGGGTATAAGGTGTTTTTTCTGCCCACAAAGGGGCAGCAAAAAACGATTTCTATTTTAGATTTTTTTGAGGTATAATAGAGGAAACTTTTAAAAATATAACTTACAAAATATGACACAAGATATTTTAAGCAAAAAAGAAGCTATAAGATCTATTGTTCACGCGTCAGTTGAATCTTTCGCAGTTGGATTCCAAGGAAGACACGAGGGCGAGCTAGAAGATCCGTCAGGAACGCTAAACATGAAAATTCATAATGTTTTTATTGCGGTTCTTGGTCCAGAAATACAATATTACACTGCTTTAGTGCGATCACTTGATAGCTCTTTGGGTAATATGCTGGAAAAAATGGCTATCAACATTGCAAAATTAACATACGAAGTTAAGCAAAACGTTGAGGGGCCACTTAGTCTGAAACAAACCCAAGACATGGCGGAATTGTTAGAAAAATATAAACGCAGAGAAATAGCTCCGCCGACGGCGGAAGATTATCAGTTTTTGCGTGTTAAGCCCGAAGATCAATCACTCGTAACAAAAAGGCATGATAGTGATTACTACTTGATTGATAAAGAAACGGGCGATAATTTTTTGATTGAGTTAAAAATTGGTGGCGATCTAGACAATAAGAAAGCTAGATCAGAAAAGGAAGCTCTGCTAGAGCAATTTGCAATTTTATCAAATACATTGCCACAAGATACAAAAATACAAATGTTTTTTGCAACTGCATATAATCGTTTCGGCGAGGGAAAACCATGGAAACAAGAACGGGTCAGACAATTTTTTTCAGACGATGAGCTTTTAATCGGAAAAGACTTTTGGGATTTTGTATGCAAATCAGATGAAGGATATAAAATTGTGCTTGATGCGTACAAAGAAAAAGCCGATCTAATTAAAAAATCGCTAGATTCAATCAAAAAAACTTATCTCGGATAATTTATGAATTCACTTATTAAATGGCCTGGTGGAAAATCTAAGGAGTATGAGCAGATTAAAAATCTCATACCAAAACACACTCGATATATCGAGCCGTTTTTTGGTGGCGGAGCAATATTTTTTAAACTTCAACCAAAAAAAGCGATAATAAATGATATTTGTGCAGAGTTGGTTGAATTTTATCGCTTTATCAAAGGTGAAAATGATAAAAAGGAATTTAAAAAATGTCTATATGATTATGTCGATAACTGGGAAAAAATTCCAAAGTATATAAGTATTTTTGAAAATGATTTTATTAAACTTTACGAAGAATATAAGGACGATAAAAAAACAGAAAAAGAAGTTAAGGAAATAATAACTAAAAAACTCAAAGCAAAAGAGGATCAATTTAATGGTTTGTTTTCGAAAAATTTTGCCCTTGACCCAAATAATTTACTTGAAGAAGTAATTAAAAATTTAATTTCAAAAATTAGCAGAACTAAAAAAATTGAAAAGGATCGTGGCAAATTGCCAGACGGCGATTTGCACAAAAACATTGAAACAGCTTTTAGGAGCGGTTTTTATATGCACTTTCGAGATGTAATGAATAAAAATGGTTCAAAATACAAAACATCTTTAGCAAAAAAAATATCAAATTATTATTTTATAAGAGAGTTTTGCTATGCCTCAATGTTTAGATTTAATGCCAATGGTGATTTCAACATTCCCTATGGCGGTATTGCATACAACAACAAAGATTTTAGAAGTAAAGTAAATTATATACTTAGTGAAGAAGTTGAAAAAGTTTTTAAAGATAAAAAAATTTTAAATACTGATTTTGAAAAAATACTTTCTCAAAAAGATTTAAATAAAAATGATTTTATTTTTCTTGATCCTCCCTATGATACTGATTTTAGTGATTATGAAAAAGCAGTTTTTGATAAAAACGATCAAGAAAGATTGGCTAAATGTTTATATAACACCAAGGCTAACTTCATTTTAATTATCAAAAAAACTGCTTTTATTTATGATTTGTATAAAAATAAAAAAGGAATAAAAGTGGACAGTTTTGAAAAAACATATCTCTACAATATGAAAGGCAGAAATGATAGAGAAGTTGAACATCTTGTTATTTATAATTTTTAGTTAGATGCAAAAATATATAAACAAAGTAATTCATGGCGATTGTCTAGAAATATTAAAAGAATTTCCAGACAACTCTATTGATTTGATTTTTGCAGATCCGCCATATTTTTTACAACTCCCAAAAGGCAAAAGATTAAAAAGAGCTAATGGCACTGAGGTTATTCCAGTTGATGATGAATGGGATAAATTTGAAAGCTACGAGGACTATGATAATTTTACAAAAAACTGGCTCAAAGAAAGCCAAAGGATATTAAAACCAACAGGAACAATGTGGGTTATTGGAATGTATCACAATATTTTTCGTGTCGGGACAATTATGCAGGATCTAGGAATTTGGTTTTTGAATGATGTGATTTGGGTTAAAACTGACGCTCTGCCAAATCTTAACGGGCGAAGATTTACAAATAATCACGAAACACTGGTTTGGGCAGTGAAAGATAAAACATGCAAGGGCTATACTTTTAACTATGAGCAAATGAAAATAATGAACGGCGGAAAGCAAATGAAAGATACGGATTGGGTCTTTGGTTTATGCAGAGGAAATGAAAGACTAAAAGATGAAAATGGCATAAAAGCACACCCAACTCAAAAACCACTTAAACTAATTCAGCAAGTGATATTAGCAGCAAGCAAAAAAGACGACATTGTTCTAGATCCTTTTTTGGGAAGCGGTACAACCGCTTTTGTTGCAAAAGCACTTGGCAGAAATTGGATTGGGATTGAAAAAGAAAAAAGATATGTTGACTTGGCTATCCGTAGATTGAAATAATAATATTGAAATATGCAAAATCAAAGCACACATTTTATTTTTGATGGCGATAAAGTTTTAATTTCTCCAAATTTACGAGAAGTCATATTTTTTTTACAGGAAATCGAAAAAGAAATTGAAGATTTAATAAATTTCGATAAAAAATTAGAATCAATTAGAAAACAGCATCTGGAGACGATAGAACTTGTTGAAGTGCTTGCTGGTAAACTTAAAGAAAATTCAATTGATTTTAAATTTACTTTTTCAGAACCGCCTGCCACTATTGCCGATAAATTAAAAATAGATAGACCTATTCGCTCAGAAATGATAGTTTTGTTTGCCAATCTAGAAACTCTATTTTGCCTGAACATAGCTTACGAAAATAAGACTTCCGATGAAAAAGAAATTATCAAAAAAGCGATGAATCAAGAAAATGTGAAAAAATTTATAAAAGAATTTTGTTTAAATTCAGAAAACGGGTGGTGCAAAAATAATCAAGAGAGATTAAAACATATTACGGCTGACGATCTTAGAAAATTAAGAAATTCTTTAACGCACTTTTTTTCCGTAGCTCAAGGATTAGGACTATCATATTCAGCGCTTGATGAAAAATCAAGAAAACTAGAAAAAGCAACAAAATTTAAAGCTAAATTTGTTTCACCTGAAGATTTATACGACATTATCAAAGGAGCTGCAAAATTAATGATTATTAAATGGAGTGCGGACTGTAATAATTGTTTGACTAAAAATTCTGAAGAATTTAAAGATAAGATTCTCGCTGTAAAATCAATAATTGAAAAATCAGGAGCTATTATTGTTAAAAATAACCAAATAAATATTTAAAATAAGGAGTTTTTGATTTTGGGCATTCACCCCTTACCCCTCTGCCCAAAATCAAAAACAAAAAACTTATTTATCATTTAGAATAAAAGCAAATTTAAAAAAAGAAAAAAGAAAGAATTTTACATCACATAACAAGGCATATCCGGTTCAAAAATTTTGCACTTTATAATAAATTAAGGAAAGCAAAATTTTCTCTCCCAAATTTTTCCTCCGCTACGCTTCAGAAAAACTTCGGATATGCCTAACGTTGTACGAAATTGGCTTTCCATTTTTCTTTTTCAATTCAATTATTTGGGCAGTTTTCTCTCCTGAAATGAAAGCGACCCACGAGGCATATAGCCAAGCGGGTCGTGTGAGCGAGGGGCGGCGGGGCGCTCTACTTGCCAGAGACGACAGAGTTGACGAAACCTACCTCACCCCAGACTCGAGGGAAGTGCACCCCCAAGTCCCTGTGGGACGTACCACCGTAGGAGTGTTCTCCCCGAAGGTACGCACCGAATCCCCCTCGAGTCTGCGCTTCGTCCTCCCGAACCTTCATGCACCTTTCCTCATCACATGTCTGAAGATGTGCCTCCAGCTCCGCAAGCTCCTCCTCGGTCATGGCTTCGATAACCGCTGATCCGCTGCTTTTCACACGTTCTACCAGCTGTTCGACTTCTTCGTGTGTCATGTGCCGCTACCTCCTTTGTGTTATGGGCGACAGACTAATCTAACACGATCGCGCCCCACCTGTCAATGATTGCGATCAAAAACTGCCCAAATAATGGAATAAAATGGAAAGCCAACATCGTACAACAGCGTATAGCAGATTCAAGAAATTGCGCATTTTTACAATAAAATAAGGTAGCGCAATTTCCTTCATCCAAATTTTTGCCCTTTTCTATCTTTAAAAAATATAATAAGGAAGCGGGCAAAAACTTCTGCTATACACAAACGTTGTGCGAAATAAATTTTAATTTTTCTTTTATGGATTTCAAAGAACTACAAAAAAGGGTCGTAGAAAATGCGATTAACTATGGCCAAAAATACAATGTCAAAATTGATGAAGATTTTGCTTTGTTAAAATTATATGAGGAAGTTGGTGAACTTACTCAAGCTGTTTTAATTCACCGAAAAAAGAGTCGTCCAGAAAAACACGTTCCCGAAGAAGTTTCGAAAAAGGAATTGGCGAAGGAGCTAGCTGATGTTGTTGGAATGGCCATAGTTAATGCGCATTTACTTGGTATTGATTTAGAAGAAGCGATTGATAAAAAGTGGATTAACAAAGAAAAATAAAAATTTACATCGCACAACACCGAATATGAGGAAAAAATGAAATTCTCTTTATAATACAATGGACTTGAATTTCATTTTTTACCCAAATTTTTGCCCTTTTCTTCTTTTGAAATATGATAAGGAAGCGGGCAAAAACTTCTCATATTCGGATACGTTAGCTGAAATATTTTGGTGACTTTATGAATTTAGAAAAAATAAAACAATTTAATAAATCAGAATCTTCAAAAGGTGCGGAGCAACCTCAACCATCAATAAAAGAAGAAGAATCCGCCATTTTTAAGGAAAAATTTGGTGCTAAAGATTATATTGCAACATACTATCCTGATCGGATTGATTTAGAAAAATTCTCTTGGGCCATGGAGGAAGTTAAAAAGGAGTTAGATAAAAATGACGGACATGTAAATATTGAGGATATTGTAGAAAAAACAAATTTACCTCATGAAACAGTTGAAAATATAGTAATTTTTGATTTTCAAAAAAAAGTGGCTCGCAATTTGCTTGAAGCTTTTCCCCAAGACAATATAAAAGTATTAGATGTCGGTGGTGGACCAACAATATACCAGCATATACCAGTATCGCTAGAGGCTGGAAGTATAACCCATTCAGAATTCTTAGAACAAAATCGGGAAGAGGTAAAACGCTGGCTTGACCAAGATGAAGATAGCTATAATTGGGATGCATATTTTTCATTAATGCAACGTACTTTAAAAAATGATGAGAAATACATGTCTATTCTTAAAAAACAAACCGAATTAGATGATGAAAAAACAAAAACACATGCGCAGAATGTTTTAAAACTACTTGAAAGCGAAGATATAGAAGATATGAAAAAGCACCTTAGGGCCGTGGTTGGATCAGTAACCCATGGCAATGTTTTTGTAGAAGGTCTCGAATTGCCTACCGATGAACAATATGACGCAGTTACAGCTTCAGGCAGAGAAGCAAGCACGGAATTACTAACTTCAAATTTTACAATTGAATCAGCAACGTCAGATCGAGCGACATGGGAACAAGGAATGAAAAATATAACTGATATGATTAAACCCAGCGGATATCTTTCACTATCCGCGATAAGAAATGCTGAGTGGTATCAAGTAGGAGAAGAAAAAATGCCAGCCACAAAAATTAATGAAGAAGATATTGCTCAATATCTTGAACAAAATAAATTTAAAGTTATTGAAATGTCTGTTTTAGAAGGAAGTGATAAAGAAAAAGTTGGATATGATGGAATGGTTTTTGTTTTTGCTCAAAAATTATTATAATAAATAAAAGTCATCAAAATACATCAGCTAACAACGAGTATCCGGTTACGGCTTTTATACAAAAGCCTTCACCCAAAATTTTTTTTCGCTCCGCTTCAGAAAAACTTCGGATACTCGTAAACGTTATGCAAAATAAAAAAATAACCCCCTAAATTTTTATGAAAAACGTATTACCGCGTCCGAATATGGAACAACCCAACCAATTTGAAATATCTGAAGGAAATAACGATCAACTCGAGCAAATTGTTCTCGCAAACTTGAAAATTTTCAAAGGGATGTATGAACAGGATCCTTATTCATTAGAACATTATCAAGAAAAATTAAAAGTATTAGTACCAAAAATTTTCATAGCGAAGGTTGATGGCCAAGTTGTTGGCGATTCAATTTCTTATAATAGAGACGGCTCTTTATATATTTGGGTTATGGGTGTTTTAAAAGAACACCGAAATAAAGGAATCGCCACAAAGCTTTTTGAAAATAATGAACAATTTGCTCGAGCTAATGAGTATAAATCCGTAACCGTAAAAGTCTATAATGTTTCGACAGAAATGCTTAGGGTGCTTTTGACAAGAGGTTACCAAATAACTAACATTGAACAATCAGAAACGGACACAAAATACAACGCCATACATTTAGAATTAAAAATTTAGGGGGTTATTTTTTACATCGCCTAACACGGCATATCCGGTTCAGAAATTTTGCACTAAAAATAAATCTAAAGAATGCAAATTTTCTTCACCCAAATTTGAATCGTGGCAAAAAGGATGGGCAGAACTTTTTAAAACTATGCTTTTTTTCATTCATTTATTATGGCAAATGTAACTTTTATCACAGGTAATCAAAATAAAGCGGATTATCTATCCAAGTATCTTGGTTATACTGTAAATCATGTCAAACTGAACTTAGATGAAATCCAATCTACCGATTTGAACGAAATTGCGGAACATAAAGTAAAACAAGCTTACGAGCTAATAAAGAAACCGGTTATTGTTGAAGATGTTGCTTTAGAATTTGACGCTCTTGGTGGATTGCCTGGTCCTTTCATAAAATTCTTTGCAGAAAAGATTCCGTTTGAGGTAATCTGCTCAATGATTGGCAATGGATTAACAAGAAAAGCAACGGCAAGATGTGTTTTTGGTTATTATGATGGTAAAGATTTAGAATTGTTTGAAGGTAGTTTAGGCGGTGAAATTGCAGAGAAACCTTCAGGAAATAATGGTTATGGGTGGGATAAGATTTTTATTCCGGAAGGTTATGCTATTACCAGAGCGTCACTTGATGAAGATGATGACCAAAAAACATACTTAGCAATCAAACCATTTGCTAAACTGAAAAAATATTTAGAATCGAAATAATAGTAATGTAGAAGTTTTGCCCTTAACAAATAAATGTCACGACTCAAACTCTGAAATTTCCCTTCGGGACGTTGCACTAAATTTTAGCCCCATGGGGGATATAACAAGGGATATGAGGTTACGAAGTCTTGCAGACTTCTTCACCCAAATTGCTCCCGTTGGTCGCAACTTCTCACATCCCTGACGTTAGGCGACATTTTCTTTCAAATTATATTTTGCCCATAAGAAAAAAGCGTCAGCTATATAGCCAACGCCTTGCGTTTGAACCGGATCTGCTCTTTTCATCCTTTATCATTTCGTCGGCCGTGTACATACAACGCAATGAACATGATCGACACCATGAGCAGATACTCGATAACTAGCACAAGTAGAAAGTTTATTGCATGACCAGTTATTACACTGATCACCACGGCAACAATCCCTCCGAGGAGCATAAATACCAGTGTGAATGGCCAGAAATGAAATAGCCCTAGCGATAATCCTATGATAGCGCCAAACATTACTGATCGGCAAATACTTTTGTTCCCCATCTTATGTTCCTCCTTCAAAATTTGTAAAAGAGCAGACCCTCGCAACAGCGAAAAACCACTCTTTTGGTTTGACGATTTCTCAACTATTGACATTTCAATATAGCAAATAACGGCTATTCTGTCAAGGTTACAACCGCAAAAAATAATTTGGATAAGCGCGCCCCTTATGTAAAATTGCCAAAAAGCTATTCTAAAAAATAAGATTAATACTATGAAAATAGTTAAACGTGAAGAATCTTTGTCTGTTTCAAAACCGGAAGGGTTAAACGTTCGCTATTATCTTCGTGATGAATATGAGCTACACTATAATGAACAAGTAGGGGGTACAACCCAAACTTGGCATCATCATGAAAAGATTTTGGAAAGTTTGTACATTATTGAAGGCGAACTGACTGCTGAATGGAAAGTCGGCGATAAAATCGAAAGTCAGATTGTCAAAGCTGGTGATTTGATTGAAACAGAAAACACACCGCACACCTTTATTAATCATACTGACAAAATTGTGAAATTTATAGTCATCAAGCAGGTGACGACGGGTGAAGATAAGCGAGATATTTTGAAAACAGACAAAGTGATTGATCAATAAAGAAAGTTGGCGAAACTTCTCATACACGCGCCCACTCCGCAAAATATCTAAACTTACTTGCCCGACAAGGAAAACTGGAAGCACACAAAGAAGGTAGGGACTGGCTGACTACAAAAGAGGCCGTTGAACGATACATTAAAAATAGAATGAGACAGCGAAAAATTTCAAAATAATTTTATTAACTAAAAATAAATATGAGCGAACAAAATTTTCCACAACCAAATGCGCAAACTCAACACTCGAAAAATATTTGGGTCATTATTATTGCCATTGTTTTAACTGCCTTAATTGTGGGTGGTGGAGCATATGCATGGCAAAATTCAAATCGAAAATCTGCGGAACAAATTTTACAAAAACAAATCACTTCATTAGAAAACCAAATTACATTACTGGAACAATCAGAAACCCCAAAAAATGAACCAAATTCTCCCGCAACTAACACTGAGCCAACTACAACCGATACTGCTTCGACCATTAATTCAGTCGATCAAACATGGAATAAATACACCAATCATAAATATGGCTTTTCAATTAAAGTTCCTAAAAAAATGTACCATGGATATGGGTCCGCGTGTGAATGGAAAACCGACTCCTACCGCCCAAAAAACGGAATTGTCCCGGTAAAAATTTTTGAAGATGAAAATATCTATATTTCCAGTGAATATTTCTATGAACTTACCGGAGAAACAATAAGAGATAATATTCATTATTATTCTGGATGTGAAAAAGTCGCGAACTCACTTGCCCGTCTTAAGGATGACAAATATTTTCAGCAACAAAGTTGGAAGTTTGTTATTAGAGACATCGATAATGACACGCAGTTGGAAAATTTTATAAAGGAACGTTACGGCAGTGGATGCAAATTGGGCGAAAAAAATTCCTCGGACCAATCTGGTGTTTTTGATGTATCTATTCTGGGAGACGGGAAAGATTTGGAAGATACAGAATGTCCATTAAACTATATGACGGTTCTAAAATATTACCCAGCAAAAAATAAGGCAATTTCATGGGACCTCGGGCAAGCATCTACTTTCGTTGCAGACGAAAACTATCAAAATATCTATGACCAAGAAATGGTTAATAGCTTTAAATTCGAATAAATTAATATTCTTGTTCAATTATTATGATACAAATAGATTGTAATGAATGCGCGAATCATTGTTGTGGCAGAAATCCTAATTTAACTCCTGTGTTATTGCCCTCTGAAGAAGAAAGGTTCAAAAAATATTCACGCAATGTTAAAACGGCTTACAGGCAAATGAGGGTATTGGCAAAAAAAGATAACGGCAACTGCATTTTTTTAGATGACAAAAATGCAAAATGCACTATTTACCGTAAAAGACCTTTGGAATGTCAACTTTATCCTTTTTTGCTTGATTTTTCAAAAAAAACACCTAATGTAAAATTAGACAAAAGATTTTGTCCTCATCTCAAGACACTTCGCTTCGATAAAAAAATGATTTCTGCTTTTATTAAAAAACATTCATTCCCACAAGATTGGATAAAAGCATACAAAACTCTAGAAGATTACTAGCGCGCATTATCGTTTGACTAAAAGCATTTACACTATAATAATATTTTGTATAAGCATAAATGATAACCGACGCAAAACCTTTCGGATTACCTCGACTGAATTATCGGCAAACTATCCCGCTCTTGAAATTATGCGTAAAAAGCGGTAAAATAGGCTGATAATAATTAATTCATTCCGCATGAAGTTAAATAAATACTCTTTAGAAATCGCCGTTTTTATTTGTGGAGCGGTGGTCATGGTATTTGAACTGGTCGGTTCCAGAGTGCTTGGACCCTATTTTGGCACTTCGATTTTTGTTTGGACCAGCTTAATCGGAATAATTTTGGGCAGTCTCAGCTTTGGTTATTTTCTTGGCGGAAAAGTGGCAGACAAAAAACCAAACATAGAAATGCTTGCGCTTGTAATTTTTTTATCGGCCATATTTATAGGACTAACACTTATTATAAAAGATTTTTTTCTTGTTTATTTAAAGGCGACCATACCCGACATCAAAATATCTTCGATAATCGCGACTATTGTTCTTTTTTCTCCAACAAGCATTCTTCTCGGCATGGTGTCGCCCTACGCGGCAAAACTCAAATTATTAAACCTTGAAATATCCGGCGCGACCATTGGTAATCTTTATGCTATTTCCACTGCCGGTAGTATTGTCGGCACTTTTTTGTCCGGTTTTTATTTGATTCCCAAATTTGGCACAAACAAACTGCTTATTATCTTAACAATTACTTTAATCACTGTTTCTTTGTTTCTCTCCGCAAAAAAAGCATTAAAAATCAAATTTTTGGTTTTTGCTTTAATGCTTGCCGGCTGGTTTATCTTTGATGGAGTAAACAATGCTCTCGCTCAAAAAGGATTTATTGACGTGGATACTTCATACAGCCGAGTATGGATTTATGAAATTTTTGATAAAAACGCGAATGACACTATCCGCACATTCTCCATAAACAGCGAGCACAGCTCGGCCATGTATTTGAACAGCAACAACATGGTTTATGAATACGCCAAATATTATCATTTGGCAAAACATTTTAACCCAGGATTTCAAAAAACTTTAATGCTCGGCGGAGCCGGTTATTCTTATCCGAAAGAATTTTTGCTAAAATACCCGGAAGCGACAATTGACGTGGTTGAAATCGACCCGATGATTACCGAACTGGCAAAAAAATATTTTAAATTAAAAGACGATCCGCGCTTAACAATTTATCACAAAGACGGTCGAGTATATTTGAACGAAACAAAAAATAAATATGATGTTATTTTTGGCGACGCCTTCAGTTCGCAATATTCCCTGCCGTACCAATTAACCACAAAAGAGGCGGTACAAAAAAAATTTGACGCGCTGGAAGAAAACGGAATAGTTGTTTTAAACATTATTTCATCAATCAAAGGAGAAAAAGGAAAATTTTTGCGCGCCGAATACGCCACATACAAAAGCGTGTTCCCCCAGGTCTTTTTATTCCCTGTTTCCGCGCCAACCAACGGCTACCAAGTGCAAAACATAATTTTGGTCGCCCTGAAATCAGATGAAGAACAGGTTTTCTCAAGCGAAAATCCCGACATCGACAGTTATTTGAAGCACAGATGGACAGAGAAAATAACCGAGGATATGCCTATTTTGACTGATGATTTTGCGCCGGTTGATTACTATATTAGCAAAACAATTTAGCCAAGTTAATTATCGCCATATGAAACTACTAACATTGCCATTGCTTCGCCAAGCATACCACTATGGATGCGGAGCCAAAGCGCTTCAAACAATTTTGGCCTATTACGGAATTGATTCTCGCGAAGACCAAATAATGAGATACGCCAAAACATCCGAATCGGGTACTACAATCAAAGACATAATCAGGGTGGCAAAAAAATTCGGACTGAAAGCCGTAGGAAAAGAAATGACTATCGAACAAATCAAAAGATATTTGGATAAAAAAATTCCGGTAATTTTGGTTTTGCAGGCTTGGACAAAAAAAACTAATGTTAATTGGGAAAAAAATTGGTCGGACGGGCACTATGCCGTGGCTTTGGGTTACACCAAAGATAAAATTATTTTTGAAGACCCGGCCACTTTTCCGCGAACCTTTTTGTATAATTATGAACTTGAAGAAAGGTGGCACGATATGGATGAGAAAGGCAAAAAATATTTTCATTTCGGTATTGCCATCTACGGAAAAAAACCAAGATTCGACGCAGGCAAACTAATACACATGGATTAAGAAGTTGTGAGAATATGCGGACAGTGAAAACCGGTCAAAATGACGGACGAAAAACAATAAAGGCGCTTTACGGCGCCTATTTAAAATTATTAAAAACCGGTAAATGGGAGGCGGATAAAATCGCCGAATGCAAAACACTCTGGCAAGGTAAAGAAATAATTTTTCCGATTTGGGGATTTCGCACAAAAACTAACGGTTCGGCAATTTACATTATTTCCGGGATTCACGGAGAAGAACCGGCCGGCCCAAACGCTATTGCTGAAAGCATTGAAACCATAATAAAAATGGGAAAAAAGAAACCAATGGTGGTAATTCCACTGTGCAACCCGGTCGGCTACAAAAAACTTCAAAGACATCCAAATAATAAATTGGGTTTAAGCGTGGCTGATTCCGACCATCTTCTAATAAGCTCAAAAAACAAAGCCAGACAAAAAACTCCGGCCAATCCGACTTGTTTTTCTTTAACCAAATATATTATTACAACCGCAAAAAATTATCCACCTTTAATCAGTCTTGATTTTCATGAAGATGCTCTGGCTTGTGGCGGGTATATTTATTCTCAAGGCACAAAAGGCGTGAAAGATGAACTGGCTTTAAAAATTTTACAAGTTTTGAAAAAAAATAAAATTCCAATGCAACAAAATAGCAAAACTCGTTTTAACGAACAAATAATCAACGGATTGATTGGACGCCAAAAAGACGGCTCGATTGATGAATTAATCAGCGCGAAAAAAATAATTGTGAATAACAAAATAATCCCCGGTCCAAATGGAAAAAAAGTTTTTGTGATAGAAACTCCAACCGCGAACATACCTCTCAAAAAAAGAATTAAAGCGCACAAAGCAGTGATAAATTTTTTGAACAATTCGGTGAATAAAATTAAATAAAATGTTTTTTAAATTGCCCTCGGCCGCGGTGGTTGGGATTGACTGCGAACCAATGGAGATTGAAGTGGATATCCACAAAGGCCAAACAAATTTTCAAATCGTCGGCTTGCCCGACACCTCTATCCGCGAAGCTAAAGAACGAATTTATTCCGCCATAAAAAATTCGGGTTTTGAATATCCGTTTAATTTTCGGATTTTAATCAACATGGCGCCGGCCGACCTGCCCAAAGAGGGCCCGCTTTATGATTTGCCGATGGCGGTAGGACTGATTATGGCGAGTATGGACCTTCCGCTTGATTTGACTGATGCTTTGATTATTGGGGAACTGGCGCTTGATGGCCAAGTGCGCCATGTGGCCGGTATTTTGCCTTTGATTTTATTCGCCAAAAGACGCGGAATTAAAAAAATTTTTATTCCCGAAAGTGATATTGTGGAAGCATCTTTGGTCAAAGATGGGCCTTTGATTTATCCGGTGTCCTCGCTTCAAAAACTGGTGAAACATTTGCTCGCTGAAGAACAAATCACGCCTTTTTTGCCTGATGAAAATATTTTTTCGCCCGATATCGACAACCCAACAATTGATTTGGCGCTTGTGCGCGGGCAAAACTTTGCCAAACGCGCCTTGGAAATTGCCGCGGCAGGCGGACACAACATTCTGATGAAAGGTCCGCCCGGTTCGGGTAAAACTTTGCTCGCGAGAACCCTGCCCACAATTTTACCGCCCCTGACCCAAGACGAATCGCTTGAAGTGACAAAAATTTATTCAATCGCAGGGCACCTCAAACAAAACATCGTCCGTGAACGGCCCTTCCGGTCGCCCCACCACACAATCTCTAATGTTGCCCTTGTCGGTGGTGGCAAATGGCCAAGACCGGGCGAGATATCGCTTTCGCATAAAGGTGTTTTGTTTTTGGATGAGTTCCCGGAGTTTCCAAGAAATGTTTTGGAAGCTTTGCGTCAACCGCTTGAAGACGGCGTTGTCACAATTTCACGGGCTCAAGGCAGTTTATCTTTTCCGGCGCGATTTATGCTTGTTGCTTCGCAAAACCCCTGCCCTTGCGGGTACAGCGATGACCCAGACCAGCCATGTGTTTGCACGGCATCTCAAATAAATAATTACAACAAAAAAATTAGTGGTCCGATTTTGGATAGAATTGATTTGCATGTGAGCGTGCCCAGAATCAAGTTTGAAGAAATGTCTTCGTCCGTGAATGCCGAGCCGTCTTCGGTTGTGCGTGAAAGAGTTTTGAAAGCGCGTAAAATTCAAAATGAAAGATTTTTGGATAGTTCGATATCTTCAAACAGTGAAATGGGAAATTTGGAAATAAAAAATCACTGTTCAATAAACAGCGATGCGGTCAATTTGCTAAAAACAGCGGTTACTCGGATGCACCTCTCCGCTCGCGCCTATAACCGAATTCTCAAACTTAGCCGGACTATTGCTGATTTGGCCCACGAAAACACCATCCAAACCGAACATGTGGCTGAGTCGTTGCAATATAGGATTGCGGAGAGTTAGTGGGCTTGCTATATATATTCTGATATGATTAAATAACATTATTAATCATTTAACTTGCTTTTATGGATATCAACAAAGAAGAAAGCAAGGGGGGAATCAGCTATTTCTGGATTATAACCGGATTTTCGCTGATAGTGCTATTGTTCGTTTTTTGGTGGTTTGCCTGGAGGCCGTCACAGATCAAAAAACAATGTTTTGTGAATGAAGGTTGGACTGCCGGCTACTATGAATGTTTGATGGAAAACGGCGTTGACTTTAAACTGCAGTAAGCTATAGACAAAAAAACCCGCCAGAGTAAACTGACGGGTTTTTTGTTATTTGGCTATAACCAATTTCTTGGTTGGCGGTTCTTCATAAAATATCTGTACTTCCACTCTTTTTACGCCGAATTTAAGGGCTTCGGTTCTTGTGGTATCAAGCCAGATATCCATACGGCCGTAGCCATAGCGTGAATTCATGCGATCATCCACAGTGAACACTTTGTCACCGTAGAGAGCCGGAATTTTGACTTTGGTACCAAACGGAAGCCAGTTGGCGGCAATCATGCCATCATAGACATGTTTACCTGAAGCGCCGATAAACGGCGTACTGTCGGTTTGGCCCGGAGTTGAGGTATAGGCTGTAATAACCGCTTTAACGATTTTGTTGGGTTGTTCATCCTCGGGAACACTACCGGCAACGGTAATGCTTTCCGGGGCTTTATTGGTCGTTAAGAAGTTATTTAAACCACTCAAATCCACTGCCTCACAGCTTTTATCAGTAATTATGTGATTAGTATCAATACTAGCTGTTTTTTTGCTAATTTGAGCATAATTCATCAAATCTTTGGTAAAAGCCAGGCCTTCCATGAATATATTTTCGCTTTGTATAGCCAAAACATTGCCTGGTAAAAGCATAACCAGGGCAATTGCCGGACCAATCGCAAAAATCCTCATTTTTATGGCAAATAACCCGATTTTCTGCATTAACTTGTTCATAATTTGGCTTATTTAAGCAAAAAATACCCTATCAGGATATTTCTTGGACTTTATATTAACAGAATAGTATAGCATAAAAAAGGGTCTTTGTCAATCCCCCAACCCCTGTAACCCAAAAAGCAAATTTTGAAAATTAAACATCGTAAAGCAACTTTTGATAAAAAATCAGTCTTGCGATATAATATAGCTTAATGTATATTCAAAATACATTTCCTGAATTATGAATAATGACCGGACATTTAATCGCAGACGCATTACTTACGGCGATTTGGGACGGCGAGGACCGGTAATTCCCCCTCAAAATCCCAGAAAAAAACCCAAATCCAAAAGAAAATGGCTCAAACCGCTTATTTTTACCGCGGTGGGTTTGTGCATTCTTGGTTTTATAACCGCAACTGTGGTTATTGCAGTTATTAGTCGCGATTTGCCGGACCCGGAAAAATTATCCGAAAGACAAGTGGCCCAAAGCACAAAAATTTATGACCGCACCGGCGAACACTTGCTTTATGAGGTTTACCAAGATCAAAAACGAACCATGGTTGAATTGGATAAAATTTCTCCATATGCAATCAAAGCAACAGTCGCCGTTGAAGATAAAAATTTTTATACACACAAAGGCGTTCGTTTTATTTCTATCATTCGTGCCGGCTTTAATAATTTAATCGGCAGAAAAACCGGCTCGGGTGGTGCTTCCACTTTAACGCAACAATTAATTAAACTTTCCATAGTCGGCGGAGAAAAATCGTATTTTAGAAAAATTAAAGAAGCAATACTCGCCATGCGTTTGGAAAAAAAATATACCAAAGACCAAATACTAAAAATGTATTTGAACGAAGCGCCATACGGATCGACCAACTATGGTATTGAATCCGCCTCTCAAAGTTATTTTCGAAAATCGGCAACTGACTTGGCATTGCATGAAGCGGCGACATTGGCTGCTCTACTCAAGCAACCAACAAGATATTTGAACGACACGGAAATGCTCAAAGAAAGGCGCAATCTTGTTTTGCGTTTGATGTTTGAACAGGAATATATTTCCGAAGAAGAAAAAAACCAAGCGCAGGCCGAAGAATTAAAAATAATAAAAAATACCGGCATAATGGATGCTCCGCATTTTGTGATGTATATCAAACAATTACTGGCCGAAAAATATGGTGAAAAAATGGTTGACCAAAGCGGGCTTAGGGTAGTGACTACTCTTGATTATGATAAACAGAAAATGGCTGAAGCGATAATTCAGGAAATGGGCGATAAATTCGCCACTGAAGCCAATGCGAATAACGCGGCATTAGTCGCCATTTCGCCTCAAAATTCCGAAATTCTTGCCATGGTCGGGTCAAGAGATTTTAAAAATGAAGAAATTGATGGCCAATTTAACGTGGCAACACTCGGAAAAAGACAGCCCGGTTCATCGTTCAAGCCATTTGTCTATACGGCCGCGTTTGAAAAAGGCTTTACACCGGAGACAGTGCTTTATGACGTGGTGACAAATTTTGAAAGTCGCTCGGGCGGAGATTATTCGCCACAAAATTATGACAACAAGGAACGTGGACTTGTGACAATGAGAAAAGCTTTGCAGGGTTCTCTGAATATTCCGGCCGTAAAAGCGCTTTACTTGGTCGGTGAAAAGAACATGGCCGACTTTGCCGAAAGATTCGGTTATACCACTTTGTCTGATGGACAATCCGGCTTGTCTTTGGTGTTGGGCGGAGCTGAAGTAAATCTTTTGGAACACACTAACGCATACGCGACTTTGGCCAATAACGGAAAACATAAATCTCCGGTTTCAATTTTGGAAATTACGGACGACAAGGGTAATAAAATTTATTCATTTGAAGAAGTGCAAGGAAGCGAAGCGGTATCGCCGGAAATTTCCGCGTTGATAACAAGTGTTTTAACCGATGACCCGGCGCGCGCTTTTACTTTTGGCTTGGGCAGTACTTTGACATTGCCCGATAGGCCGGTGGCGGCAAAAACCGGCACCACTAATGATTACAAAGATGCTTGGACCTTGGGCTATGTTCCTTCCTTGGCGGTTGGGGTTTGGGTCGGCAATACTATTCCTTCGCCAATGAAAGGTGGAGGCAATAAGTTAGCCGGTCAAATTTGGAATAAATTTATGAAAGAAGCTTTGGCTTCGACCACGCCGGAACAATTCCCGGAACCCCCGGTTAATGACGCGGAGAAGGCAATTCTGCGTGGCTCAGACGGCTCTATAAAAATTATGGTAAACCGATTGAACGGAAGAATAGCCACATCATCAACTCCGGAAGATTTGGTGGTTGAAAGAGAATTTTTACCGCCACACAGTATTTTGCATTATGTTAATAAAGACGACCCGCGCGGATTGCCACCGGAAAACCCATTTGAAGACCCGCAATATGAAGCGTGGGAAACGGCAATCGCAAGCTGGGTTGAACGGGAAAAACAAGCCGGAAGAGATATTTCTTTTTCCGAACCGCCGACTGAACTCGACACATTCAGTGCTGACCCAGCTCTCGCGCCATCAATTGTGATTTTGAGTCCTTATGATAATGAAACGATAAGTTCCAGAAACATTACTGTCCAAGTTGAAGCGTCCGCGCCAAGAGGAGTTTATGAAGTAATGTATAGAATCAATGGAAACGTAATTGGTGTTAGCCGACAAACTCCGTTTTCCCTGTCTTATTATTTAAAAGATTTGCCAAAAGGCACCCACACATTATCAGTGACCGCATCAGATGATATGGGTAATATGACTATGCAAGAAATTAAATTTAATTTGCAATCAGATATTGACCCGCCAGGATTCAATTGGATGGACTCATCGCCTCTATACTTAAACGAAAATGATTTCCCGAGGTCAATAAGCATAATACCTTTCCGATGGAGTGAAATCAAAAAAATCGAAGTGCGCTTAACCGGCGAAGGACAAAATAAATTGATTTATACTTTTGACCATAATGATAATTTATTAATTGATAAATTAAATTTTACTTGGAACTCTTCCCCTGGAAAAGGCAATTTTATTTTAACCGGTACAATAACCGACAATTTTGGAAATACATCCCAAAAAGAAATTCAAATTAATATAAACTAAATCCCGTCACTAGAAAGCGACGGGATTATGAATTGGCGGATTTATATCCGTTTTTTTATTGTCTGATCGGCATTATAATATACAAATAACTATCGTCATTGGCGCCGGACAAAACACAAGGACTATCACTATTAATAATTTTTAAAATACCTTCATCTGAAGAAATATTATTCAACCCATCAAACAAATAACGATGATTTAATAATATTGTATTGTTTTCTCCTTTGGCCGATACTTCAATTTCGGATTTATATTCACCGGTTTGTGTTGAATTTGATGAAACTTTTATTGCTCCGACGCTTGTGTCAAAATCAAGCGAGACAGCGTTAACTCCAACAGTAGTGAACAAACTGGCCGCTTTTATTTCTTTGGACATTTTTGACGCGGAGAATTTTGCTTCGGTTTTAAAATTTGTGGGAATAATTTGAGTATAGTCCGGATAATTACCTTCAACCAAACGGGAAATCATTTGCACGTTATTATAATTAACAGTTATTTGATTTTCACTAACAATAATTCTCGCATTTTTTTCCGCTTCAAGTTCATTGGCCGAAGACAATATATGTGATATTTCATGAGCCGTTCTTCCCGGAACAATTACTCGAAAATTTTCATTTCCTTGAATCAATTTTATTTTCTTTTCCGCCAATCTGTAACTGTCTGTGGCCGCGATTATTAATAATTTATTATTGTCTTGATTAAAAGAAAATAAAATTCCGGATAATTCCGGCCGTATATCATTTCTGGCGGCAGCCAAATTTACTTGGTTTAAACCTTTGCGTAAATCCTCGGCGGAGATTAAAAAACCCTGCCCCTCACTATTTTGAGGGATTACCGGATACTCATCCGATGGCATTCCTTTTATTTTTGTGGAACTCTTGCCACAAGAAATTAATATTTCATTTTCTATTTGTTCAAGTTCGACTTTTTCATCGCTCAATAATCCAATAAACTCCGTTAGTGTTTTTGCCGGCACCGTGAATGACCCGGCCACTTCCACTTTGGCTCGAAGGTTCGCCACAATGGCTAATTCCAAATTTGTGGCGATAATTTCGACTTTTTGTTCATCTGCCTTAATTAATATATTGGATAATATTGGCAAATTTACGCTCTTTGAAGCCAAATTTGCCACTAATGATAAGGTATTTAATAAATTTTCTTTAGTACATGTTAATTTCATATGATTGAAAAGATATTATTATATAATTATTTTATTTAAAAAAAGTAATAGTAATAATAAGGGGTGTTAATAGCGGGGATAATTAATTTTTTTGGCTTAATGTAGTTATTTTTTGGTTAAGCAACTGTGGATAAAATTATTTTTTAGAGGAGGATAACAGTGTATTAAATTTTTATTGTTTTATTCGGCTGGGGATAACGTTTTTTATCTGTGTACTAATAATGGTGTTGTGCACAAAGGAAAGGCCTTTTTTGCACAGTATATACACAAAATTATATGTTATTTATATACAATCGTTGTTTTATTAATTCAATTTCTTGCTTTAATTTTGGGTTATTATCAACATCACGATTAATTTTTTCGCAAGCATGCATGGCAGTGGTGTGATCCCTGCCCCCGAGTTCTCCGCCAATATTCGGATAAGACATTTTGAGCTCCTCGCGCATTAAATACATGATAATTTGACGAGGATGAGATATTTTCTTTTCTCTACTTTTATTTAATATAAAATCAATCTGAACACTATAAAAAGAACTAACGGTTTCAATTATTTGTTTTGAGGTTAATGACTGTTTCATTGAAGCGGCCTCGATTGACGAAAGCAACGATTTAACGGACTCTACCGAGGGATTTATGTTTTTTAATTGGTGATAGGCGATTATTTTATTAAGAGACCCTTCTAGTTCGCGAATGTTAGATTGAATTGTGGCGGCAATAGTGTGGAAAACCTTTTCTTCCAAGTTAAATTTCTTTTCCGCGCATTTTTTTTGTAAAATTGCCACACGAGTTTCAAAATCAGGCATGGTAATGTCAGTTATCATACCCCACTCAAACCGTGATTTTAATCTGTCTTCAAGCGTGGGAATGGCTTTTGGCGGGCGGTCGGAAGTCAAAATAATCTGTTTGTTTTGCTGATGAAGCTCATTAAAAGTATGAAAAAATGATTCTTGCGTGCGATCTTTGCCGGCAATAAATTGGATATCATCAATTAAAAGTAAATCAATATTTCTGTAGTGATTTTGGAAATCTTTTGCTGTTCCTTCTTTTACAGAGTGTATAAAATCATTGGAAAATTTTTCCGCGCTAACATAAAGCACGGAAGCGTTTGGATTATTTTTTTTGACTTGGTTCCCAATCGCTTGAATTAAATGAGTTTTGCCGAGTCCGACTCCTCCGTAAATAAATAAAGGGTTATATGCTTCACCGGGTTTTTCGCTGACAGCTTTGGCAGCCGCGCAAGCAAGCTCGGAACCAGAACCAACAACAAATGTTTCGAAAACGTATTTTGGGTTCAAGGTAAAGCCGTTGCTTTGGTTCGCCGGTGGTGTAGGTGTGGAGTTATAGGACGCGCCTTGCGGATTGTATGATTCTGCAAGAGAAGCATTGGTTAAATTTTCCAAATCACAGGCCGCTTGTTCAATGAGGTTCTTTATATTGTCAATTTTGTAGTCTAATTTTCGGATTGGTTTACCGAGAATTCGTTCAAGAGACTTAATTATCATGTGGTGGTACTTTTTTTCGAACCAGGCTCGGGCAAAAGTGTTCGGCACACATAATATTACCTGGCCTTCTTCAACAGAAACAATGCCGGTATTTTTGAACCAGGTGATAAAATTAGCTTTTGAGATGGATAATTCCAGTTCGGAAAGCACAGCCTGCCAAATTTCAGTGTTATTCATAATTTTTTTTATTTATACTGAATTTTATCACTGTTAAGCTAAAAATGGAAGTTTGGGATAGTGGTTCTATTGTGGAAACAATGTGGATAAATCGCCCAAAAATGGAAATAATTTGACTTGATTACAAATATCAGTTATGCTATCATTATTCAATTAAAAAAATCAATACTATAATATATGCCGAAAAGAACTTACCAGCCAAAAAAGAGAAAACGCGCCAAATCTCACGGCTTTAGAAAAAGAATGGCGACAGCCGGTGGTCGTGCGGTTCTATCTCGCAGACGGGCAAAAGGCAGAAAGAAACTAACGGTTTCTGATGAGAAAAAGGGTAAAAGAACAAGAAAAACACGTTAATATCAACAAAGGTCCGCTCTTGCGGGCCTTTGTGGTATAATAGAGCCAATATGTTAAAACCCGAAAATAGATTGAAGAAAATCAGAGATTTTAACCTTTTATTGAAACAAGGCCAATGGGTTAAGGGTGGTTTTATTGACCTTAATTATTTATTTTTGGCTAAGAAAAGCGATTTTTTCCCCAAAAAGGTTGATCCGGAAGAATTTGAACGCCAATTAAAAGTGGCTTTTGCCGTAGGTTTAAAAATTAGTAAAAGCGCCGTAAAGCGGAACCGATTGCGAAGGCAAATCCGTGAAGTCGTTCGTCTTTTGGTAAAAAACAAGAGAATTCCGAAAGGATATTATTTATTATTTGTGGCGAGGGCAGGTTCGCTCAGTAAAAATTATGCTGAAATTAGCCATGAAATTGAATTTTTGCTTAAAAAAGCAAGAATTTTAGCATAATTATTATGCCAAAAATCATTTCATATATTTTATTTTTGCCTAGATTGCCGTTTTTGTGGTTAATAAGATTATATCAGCGCACATTGTCGCCAGACCACGGATTTTTTAAAAGTTTGTTCACACATGGCTATTGCCGTTTTTATCCATCTTGTTCTGAATATGGGTATCAGGTGATAAAAAAAAGAGGCCTCCTTGTGGGAGTGCCAAAAACCATTTGGCGAATTTTGCGTTGTAATCCTTGGAACAAAGGTGGAGTGGACATGCCCTAAATAATTTCCACAATTTTATTTCGGCCGGTTAGGCCTTTTTTTATTTTAATGTGGCTTTTTGCCACATTAAAATGTTTGCTTAAAATTTTTATTAGCGCCGTGTTCGCTTCGCCGTCAACCGGAGCGGCGGTTGTTTTTATTTTTAAATCGCCTTGAGCCATTTGTATTATTTCATTTTTTGAAGAGCGTGGACTGACTCTCACATTTATTATCATATTAAATGGCGTTAGAGCGTATTTTTTTTAGCAATATTAAATCATCAGTCACGGCATCGGGTTTTGTTTCCAAAATAAGATTAATATTTTTTAAACGTTTATCGGAAATTATTGATTTGAATCCATCAATGCCGATTTTACCTTGACCTATATGGGCATGGTGGTCGCTGTGCGAATTGAATTCAGTTTTTGAATCATTACAGTGTGACATTTTCAATTTTTCAAGTCCGATTATTTTATCAAAATCATCGAATGTTTTTTTGACCGCCTTGGCAGTGCGCAGATCATAGCCGGAAGCAAAAGCGTGCTGAGTATCAAAACAAACACCAATATCAAATTTTTTTAATTTGGGATGACTGACAATTCTCGCGATATCTTCAAAACTTCCGCCGATTATTTCGCCGGCGCCGGCGGAAATTTCTACTAAAAATTTTGTTTGACCTTTATAGCCGGTTAAAGTTTCTTTGAGTGATTCAATTAGTTGAATGAATCCTTTTTCTTTGCCGAGCGTTGAGTAACTGCCAAGATGCGTCATTAAATATTTGGCGCCGAGTAGCGAAGCGCGTTCGAGTTCTTGCTTGATTACCGTTATTGAAGCGTGTTTAATGCGCGGTTCGGCTGATGCAAAATTAATAAAATATGGAGTGTGTACATACCATTCTTTTTGTTTTGCTTTTTTGCAGTTTGTTATAAATTCAGTGGCGATTTGTTTATTTAATTCCGGCACATGGCCCCCTTGGGGTGAGCGGGTGAAAAATTGAAAAACTTCACAGCCAATTTTGGCCGCGTTTAAGGGCGCGTTAGGCAGGCCGCCGGCAATTGATACATGAGCTCCAAAAAGCATATGATTGTTTGTTATCGCATGTAAATTATAACAAATAATATGTATTTTAGTAAAATTAAACCCGTCAGTTATGGATGACGGGTTTATGGGTGTTTTAATATTTTAGCAGTGTTCGCAGTGGTGGAGCGGGTCGGTCGTGCCAAGGATTTTATGTTTTAACCATTCTATAACTTTTCTGTTTTGCACGGTTACCGCAACCATATCAAGTATTTCCGGTTTTTTTAGATTTTCTTCAATTTTCGGATCGTTACCATAGGCGATTTTCAAATGTTCGATTTCTTTGTCCATATCTTCCTTTTCTACTTTGATGTCATTATCTATCGCCACTTGTCTTGATATGAGCGCTGCCTTAACTCGTTTTTGCGCTCCATCTTCAAAATCTTTGAATATCTCATCCTCTGTTTTTTTGATGTCAGCCAAATATTTTTCCATCTCAATTCCTCGATGTTCCAAATCATGTTTTAATTCATGAAACATTTTTTGTTTTTCGGAATTGATAAGCACGGCAGGAATTTCATCAAATTCACTTTTTTCAATCAGTTGTTCTAAAATGCCTGATTTGATTCTCTGCGCCTCTTTTTGCTCGGCTTCATTGGTTAGATTTTCACGAAGTAAATTTTTTAACGTTGCCAAATCTTTTTGGCCAAAGTTTTGGGCGAACTCATCGTTAATATCCGGAAGCTCCAATGAATACACATCTTTTGCTTTGACCTTAATATTCACATTTTTTCCGGCTAATGTTTTTTGGTAATGTTCCTTAGGGAATTTTAAATTAAATTCTTTTTCTTCATCTTTTTTAAGGCCGACAAGTTTTTCGGCAAAACCCGGAATGTAGTGCTCTTCATCCAAATACACTTGGTGGTCTTTTGCCTGCCCGCCCTCGATCGCCACTTTATCAATAAACATATCGAGGTCAACCACAATCTTATCTTGTTTTTCCGCTACGCCATTTTTCAGAATTTCTTTTTTCTTCATTTTTTGCAAATCTTTTAGAACTTTGGAAATATCGTCTTCGCTAATCTCAATTTTTTTGGCTTCAATTTTAACTTTTTCAATATCAGCTAATTTAATTTTTGGCAAAAGAGCCACCACAGCTTTAAAAACTATATCATTATTTGGAGCCAGTTTTTCAACCGATATTTCCGGCGAACCGATGGTGTTGAGCTTTTCCGTTTTTATGGCTTCAAAAAAACTTTTTTGGACAATATCTTGCAAGGCCTCTTCAAGAATTTTTTGTTCGCCAAATTGCGATTTAATCATATCAAACGATGCTTTGCCCGGTCTGAAGCCTTTAATGGCGGACTTCTCTGATAAGCGGATGGCCGCGCTTGATAATTGTTCGGCGTATTCCTCGGGGGTCACGGTAATCACAAGTTCTATTTGGGATTTTTCCAATTTCTTAGTGGTGTATTGCATATTTTTATGATTAATAAATATTACGAATAATAATGTAATTAATGAAAAAAGTCAATTATCGCATAAAAAAAACCGCCCCAATATATTTGGAGGCGGATGGAGCAAAAAAGAGAAACAATTGCCTGTGTCAATCTTTGAGCAAGACGGTGTCTTCTCCGTCGTGAGGAATGCTCGGCTCCACCAAAATGAATTGTCCGGACAGTTTTGGTTGGTTCGGCGGGGGTGGCGGAATTGTGATGGCCGTGGATTTGTCTTCGACGAACTCGGACAGAGTGCCGAGCAGTACCAGCGCGTCCTCGTATGACCGCGACCCTTTGCGAATCAACTGAATTGCGGTGTGACAAAATCGTAAAATACTGAAAGCGACTTCGTTAATTTTATCCTGACCCACATTCATTTTGGAGCTTCTCCTTTTTTGAATGAACAAAACACTGTAGGATGACATATTTAGCTATTTTTGTCAACCCCATTGAATATGGCAATTGTCGAGGAAAACAAAAAACCGCCCCGGATGACCGAAGCGGTTTTGTTGTGATTTTGTTTATTTTACCAATAATCCGACAATGAGAAGCGCAACAATATTCGCCACCTTAATCATTGGGTTTATGGCCGGACCGGCAGTATCCTTGTATGGATCACCGACCGTGTCGCCTGTAACCGCAGCTTGATGGGCAAAAGACCCTTTCCCGCCGTAGTTGCCTTCCTCAATGTATTTTTTGGCATTGTCCCAAGCGCCTCCACCGGTAGTCATTGAAATTGCCACAAATAAACCAGTGATAATTGTGCCGACGAGTAAACCGCCAAGAGCTTGCGCCCCAAGACCAAAACCGACAACGATGGGGATAATTATTGGTAATAAGGCCGGTAAAATCATTTGTCCAAGAGCGCCCCTAGTTACAATATCAGCTGCTTTGCCGTAGTCCGGCTTATTTGTTCCTTCCATAATTCCCGGAATTTCTTTGAACTGTCTGCGTACTTCTTCAACGACTTTTCCGGCGACAATACCGACCGAGTCCATTAATTTTGCGCCGAATAAATATGGGAGAAGACCGCCAATGAATAACCCGGCCAACACTTTCGGGTCGTTGATTAGAAATTGCGTTGATTCGGGAAGCTTATGCGTGAAATCCGCAAAAAGTACAAGCGCGGCAAGACCTGCTGAAGCAATGGCGTAGCCCTTGGTAACAGCTTTTGTGGTGTTTCCAACAGCATCAAGTGGGTCAGTCACATCTCTGACTTCTTTTGATAATTCGGCCATCTCGGCGATACCTCCGGCATTATCCGTAATTGGGCCATAGGCATCAATGGTAACGATTATTCCAGTTAAAGAAAGCATGGCAACAGCGGCGATGGCAATGCCAAAAAGCCCTGCTAGCCAAAAGGAGCTCAAAATAGCTATCACAATAAACAATACAGGCCAAGCGGTTGATTTCATGGACAAGGCCAAACCGGAAATAATATTTGTGCCATGACCGGTTGTCGAGGCTTTGGCGATGTTTTGAACCGGTTTGTATTTTGTTGAAGTGTAGTATTCGGTAATAACCACCATAAGACCGGTTAGCACCAATCCGATGATTGCCGAGAAATACAAATTCATTGTTGTGACATTTTCCAAACCGCTCGCTAGCCAATTGGTAATCGGATAAAAACCGATTAAAGCCAAAATGCCGGCGACTGCCAATCCTTTGTACAATGCTTTCATTATTTTTTTGTCTTCGCCTATACGAATAAAAAATGTGGCAATAATTGAAGCAATAATTGATGCCCCACCAAGAATAAGGGGGAGAATTAGAATTTTGACATTACCGGGGAATATTAAAGTGGATAAAACCATGGCGGCGATAGCGGTTACCGCATATGTTTCAAACAAGTCAGCGGCCATGCCGGCGCAATCGCCGACATTGTCTCCCACGTTATCTGCAATTACCGCCGGGTTTCGCGGGTCGTCTTCGGGAATTCCTTTTTCCACTTTTCCAACCAAATCAGCTCCAACATCGGCAGCTTTAGTAAAAATTCCACCGCCGATTCTGGCAAAAACAGAAATTAAACTGGCTCCGAATCCCAAGCCGATTAAAGCGAACACATCTTTTGTGACCAAATAAAAACCGGCAACCGCGAACAAGGCAAGGCCGGCAACCAAAAGTCCGGTAATAGACCCGCCACGAACGGCCATTTTGAAAGCCTCTTTTAATCCTTTTTTTGCCGCTTCGGCGGTTCGTACGTTGGCGCGAACAGAAATGTTCATGCCGATTATGCCGGCAAGACCCGAAAGAAAAGCTCCAAATAAGAATCCCAAGGCAGTAACCCAATCAAGTACGATGCCAAGTATCACAAAAATAATAATAGCTAATATGGCAATTGTTTTGTATTGTCTTCCAAGATAGGCTTTGGCCCCGTCTTGAATGGCGCGTGCGATTGCTTGCATTCGTTCATCTCCGGCCGGTTGTTTGTTTATCCATTTAATAAGGATAACGCCGTATATAACAGCGGCTAAGGCCGGCACAATTGCTCCGAGAGCAATAATAATGTTTGGTGTCATAGTATAAATTAATACGTTAAAAATATTTTTGTTTTGGCAAATTAAGCTTCAAGCATTTACATAACACGATAAATATAATATGCTATTTAATGCTAAATCGTCAAGGTATGAAATACAAATTTCTTCTGGTATTACTTCGTTTATTGGTTGCGATAAAAAGGTTTATTTGGTGGTCCGGTTTTGGATTTTATCGCATTTTAGCCAAATTAACATCGTTTGTTTGGCGTTTTTTGGCGTTTTGGGCATATAAAATAGAATATTTTTTACGCCGTATTGGTTGGGGAAAAGACCAGGTTTGGTGGTTAAAAAGAGATAATTTGCAAATAGTACTGCTCGTTGTTTTATTTGTTTCCGCTTTACCACAAACCAAATTATATTCAGAGGAACTTACTTCTCATCCGGGGCAACAATCAGTCGCTTATCGATTGTTTGGGCCGGGAGAAAATTTTGACTACGAGGTTATTCAAGTTGAAGAGCAATCATATTCTTCTGTTGATGCTCCGATTTGGCGAGTTGGAGCAGTGGAGGGAGATTTAACTTCAAACGCTCAATCGGTGGATTATGTGTATGATACCGACATAGGCATGATTGCTATTGGCGGAGGCGCGGTAACCAAGCCTTCGATTATTCCCGGCGTGATTATTATTGGTCAGGAAAGGAAAAATACTATTGAACATACGGTCGAACCCGGTGATTCTTTGAGTTCCATCTCCTATAGATATGGAATTAGTGTTTCCACTTTATTATGGGAAAATAGTATATCGCTTTCTTCAATAATTCGTCCTGGTGATAAATTAAAAATTTTGCCGACAACAGGATTGATGCATACAGTTAAAAAAGGAGACACAATTAAAAAAATCGCCTCAACTTACGGCGCGGAAGCGGAGGAAATTATTAAGTTTAATAGTTTAAAAGAAGATAACAGCGATTTGGTTGCCGGCGAGCGTATCATGGTTCCCAATGGTGAAAAAGCGGCTCCTGTCATAGCTCGCACCACTACCGGAGCGGCTTCAACAAGATACACCGGTTCCGCTCCTGCGTCGTCGGCTCAATCACCGACAGTCTCCGGCTATGTTTGGCCGTCTTCAGCAAAAATTATCACCCAATATTTTGGCTGGCGTCATTATGGTTTGGATATTGCCGGGCCAAAAAATTCCGCCATTTATGCGGCACGATCCGGCAAAGTTGTCGTTTCGCAATGCGGATGGAATAGCGGGTATGGTTGTTATATTATTATTGATCACGGCAATGGCGTGCGAACTTTGTATGGCCACAATAATCAATTACTCGTTAGCGCAGGCGATCAGGTAACAACCGGTCAAACAATTTCCTTGATGGGCAATACTGGAAAAGTCTATGGCCCGACGGGTATTCATTTGCATTTTGAAGTTCAGGTTAACGGTTCAAAGGTTAACCCTCTCAAATACGTTAAATAATCCATAAAAGAGAAAGTTGTTTGATTTTCTCTTTTTTGTTATTATAGTTGCAGTATGTATCCTTACTACTTAGTATGGGCGTTAAATATTCGATTAACAATAGATATTTTTTAAAATGGAGCAGAAATATGGCCTATTTGTTGGGTTATATATATGCGGATGGCAGTTTGGAGGATGCTTCATATTTAAGAGGTAAATATTTTCGTGCTTCTAGTATCGACAAAGAAATGATTGACTATATAAAACGAGAACTTGGATCAGGTCACACTGTGTCAAAATTACAACCGACGACCGTGGGTGGAAGCGTTCGCTATTTTATACGTATTGGCGACCATGGTTTATTTGATAGTTTGGTAGCGTTGGGACTGTCACCAAATAAATCTTTAACAATGCAATTCCCAAAAGTGCCCAGGAATTATATTTCAGATTTTGTGCGTGGTTATTTTGACGGTGATGGGTGCGTATATTTTGAACATGGCAAGGGATCACGCGGACAGGCAATAATAAAGAGGGTTGTTGTTGTGTTTACAAGTGGTAGTCCCCGTTTTTTAAAACAATTATCGAATACTTTGTCGCATCAATGCGTATTTAAACACGCGGCGGTTTTGCATAGCCATCGGTCCAGTCAATTACGTTTTGGCGCTGGAGATAGTATAGAATTGTTTAAATTTATGTATGGCAATCGCCCCCGTCTATATTTGAGAAGAAAAGCCGCAGTATTTTGTAATTATTTATACCAACGACCAACAAGGGTAGACAAAAAGGTGGAAAATGTATTATCCTATTTGCAATAGGGACACGTGGTGAAGTAGTTAACACGGCGGTCTGCAAAACCGCTATGCATGGGTGCAACTCCCATCGTGTCCTCAATTCCGTCAGCCTTGGCTGACGGTTTTTTTGTTGCGATTTTTGGTTATTTAGCGTAGAATGAGTATAAATATGAATAAGTTAATAATAATTGATGGCAACGCTATTGTGCATAGGGCGTATCATGCTTTGCCACCAATGACAACCAAAAAAGGTCAAATGGTCAACGCGGTTTACGGGTTTGCTTCCATGCTTTTAAAAGTTTGGCGTGATTTGAAACCCGACTATATTGCCGTTACTTTTGACATGGCGGGGCCGACTTTTAGACACAAAAAATACGAAAAATATAAGGCAACGCGGGTTAAGGCCGATCAAGAGCTTTATGACCAGATTCCCTTGGCTCATGATTTGGCGATTGCCTTAAATATTCCGGTTTATGAAAAACAAGGATACGAAGCTGACGATGTAATCGGGACGATTGTAAACAAATTAAAAGGAAAAAATTTGGAAACATACATAGTTACCGGCGACATGGACACGCTTCAACTTATTCGTCCGGGAGTGAATGTTTTTACCTTGCGAAAGGGTATGAGCGATACGATTATTTATGACGCAAAAAAAGTGGAGGAACGTTTTGGTTTTGGGCCGGAGAGGATGGTCGATTACAAGGCTTTGCGCGGAGATGTGTCCGATAATATTCCCGGCGTTCCCGGGATTGGAGAAAAAACTGCGACTGAGTTGATTAAAAATTTTGGCGGTATTGATGAAATTTACAAAGCTATAAGCGATAAGAAAAAATCGTTAGATAAAAAAATTAAAGCCGGCGCGCTCAATAAATTAAAAGAGGGCGAAGATAGTGCCAGAATGAGTTTTGAGCTTGCGACTATTGATGAAAATGTTCCGGGAATTGATTTTAAATTGGATGATTGCCAAGCTAAAGAATTCGATCGAGAAAAAGCGATAAAATTATTTCAAGAATTTGAATTTATTTCATTGGTCAATCGTTTGCCCGGAAGTAAAAATGAGATTGTAAAAGAAGAATCACGTGTAAAAAATAAAAAAACGTCAGCGCAGATTAAAAAATTATTCGTTGAAATACAAAACAACAAAGAAGTCGAAGAGTTTATAAAAGTAATATTAAACGAGAAAACTTTTGCTGTTCAGGCAGTGGGCGGATTTGATAAAGACGCTTCATCTGAATTTTCCGGTTTTATTTTTGCGCTTGAAAAAAATTGTTATTTTATTCCGGCGGAATTTGCGGAAAAAATCTCGATAATTTTTGCTAATAAAGAACTTGAATTGGTCGCGCATGACATAAAAAAATTAGCTAAAGTATTATTTTCTCTTGAACTTGAAATTAAAAATCAAATCTTTGATTTGATGCTTGCTTCATATTTGCTTAATCCCGGGTCAAGAGCTCATGATAGAAATAGCGTGGCATTAAAATACGCGGGGAAGGAATTAAAATCTTCAAACGGCCAAAATAGTTTGTTTGGGTTTAATGCGTCTGAAGCAGGCGAGGAATTGGGTATTTTGCTATCCGCTAAGGATAAATTGGAAAGCGAGCTCGAAAGCGCTAATAATTTGGATTTATTAAAAAAAATTGAAATACCGGTGGCATTGATTTTGGCCAAAATGGAAATAAACGGAATTTTAGTTGATTTGGTTGAGCTTAAGAAATTATCTGATTTTTTGAAATCAGAATTAAAAAAAATAACCGAGAGTATTTATCAAATGGCCGGCGAAGAGTTTAATATCGGTTCGCCGGCACAGTTACGCGATATTTTGTTTGATAAGATGGATATTCCGGTTTTGGGAATTAAAAAAGGAAAAACCGGTTTATCGACGGCCGCGGCTGAACTGGAAAAAATGCGCGGACTCCACCCGATTATCGACTCAATTGAACAATGGCGCGAGTTAACTAAGCTCCAAAATACATATGTTGATGTGTTGCCGGAGTTAGTCAGTTCAAAAACAGGTAGAGTGCATACAACATATAATCAGGCGGTTACAGCAACCGGTCGGTTGTCGAGTTCAGACCCGAATTTGCAAAATATTCCAATCCGAACGGAATTGGGCGCGAAAATTCGCAAAACATTTGTGGCCGGGCCGGGAAACATATTATTAAGCGCCGATTATTCGCAGATAGAATTGCGCATTGTCGCATCGCTCGCCGAAGACAAGAAAATGATAGAAATTTTTAACAAAGGTGAAGATATTCATCGAGCGACGGCAGCAGCGATAAATAATGTGCCCTTGGAAGAAGTGACGAAAGAAATGCGACGTGCGGCCAAAGAAGTGAATTTTGGTGTTTTGTATGGCATGGGTTCGTATGGCTTGAGTTCAAGGACCGACATTTCGCAAGCGGAAGCAAAAAAATTTATTGAAAAATATTTTTCGGAATTTTCAGGGGTAAAAAAATATTTGGAAAATACGATAATGCTTGCCAAAAAAGAAGGATATTGCGAGACCCTATTTGGCCGACGTCGTTATATACCCGAGCTAAACGCTTCAAATTTTCAATTACGTAGCGCGGCCGAGCGTATGGCCGTTAATCATCCGGTGCAAGGCACGGCGGCGGACTTGATGAAAATGGCGATGATAGAAGCCGACAAACAACTTGTTGGATATTCCAAAAATGACTTAAAAATTCTTTTGCAAGTTCATGATGAATTGGTTTTTGAAGTGAAAGTTGAATTGGCAGACGATGTTTCAAAGATAATAAAACAAGCCATGGAGAATGTTGTGAAGTTAAGAGTGCCGGTGATGGTTGATATTCATCAAGCCCAAAATTGGGGCGATATAAAATAATATTTAAATTAATGATATTAATAATATGACAGTTATAAGAAGAAGACCAAGCCCTGAGGCTGGTGGGCTAAAACCCGAATTAAGTGGCAGTGTCGATTATCGGAGAATTGTAAAAGAAATATCATCCCAGTTAACCGAAAGTGAGTTTGACGGGTTTGAAAAAACAATAGAACGTGTAGAGTTATATTATAATAGTTTAGATGGCCACACTGGCAGAATAAATCCGACGGACTATTGTAAATCGGGTGGTATATATTCTGAAATGCAAGTCGAAAAGGATATGGAGTTAGCACGAAGTGTTAGCGAAAAACAAAAAGTTGGCCAAATTAAAAGAAATCCAATACGTAGTTTCGCACTTAGAAGCGAACCGGGTAGTTGGTATCGGGAGAGGTTAGCCGGTGCGTACGAATCAATTTTTGTCGGCATTAGCAACGAATTTAAATGGTTTGGAGAAGATTCTAGGGTTCAAAGGACAGCCCTTGAGGACGATATTCTTGCCGGCACAGATTGTGTATTGGAGTTTTTTGACAATGATAATAACGATAATAATATATTCGCTGGATTAAAAATCGATTTAACCACAAGTAGCCAACGTGATATTAGAGTAGGAAAAAAAGAAGATAAGTTTAAGACGCTTATAAATTATTTGAGGGATGGCGCTAAAGCCAGTGATTTTGTTCGTCGCCAGAATACCGTAAGATATTATACGGATTGTTCGGGTAACCAGCGTGAAATACAGCCAATTATTCCGGTAATTTTAGTTACTGATTTTGAAGATGCGGAAGTAGCGATAAGAGGGATTGGCAAAATAATAGGCGAAAAAGATATTAAAGGTCATGAAGAAAAAGAAGTGTATAATATTTTTAGTAAACATCCTCTTCAGTTAGAATATACATTACAGATATTAAATCAATTGCGTGAATTAAGGGACAAAATTTTTGTAGAAGTTCGTGGCGAAAGAGCTGAGAGGGCGATAAAAGAAATCGAGTTGTTAATGGCCAAATTTGAAAAATTATCAAAAGAAAAGCAAAATGCAATTGATAATAATATAAAACTCGCGAAAAAATAAAAAATTAACCGCACGGATGCGGTTAATTGTGAGGTTTAACAGGTGTCTATCGCAGAAAATCTGGGATATCTTTAAGACCAAGATCAAGACCAACACATCGCAATCTCTTTGCCAATATATATGATAGCCTATCATTCAATGGCCAAAGATTGGCTATTTCTTTTTCGCTCATTAAAATTAATTGCCTCAAATCTGTTATTTTGGCTCTTTTTAAAGCCGATAGTATGCAAGGTAACAGCACCAAAATGTCTTCGATAATGAAGTTGTGGTTGCGTGCGAATTCCGCAAAGTTTTTCTCACCATGAATCATTCGTTCATCGCATTCTCTTTGCCAGTTTGCAGGGCAATTGTTTTCCATGATTTCACCCGTTTATTAGTTTAAAGAACGATTGTTTAATATAGCAATTATTTATATATTTGTCAATGGTATTATCCAACGAGACTTATTATGATAATTTACATCCACGGAGAAGATACTTTTAGAAGTCGGCAGTTTTTGAAGAAAAGTATTGTTGAATTCAAATCGAAAAGAGACCCGCAAGGATATAACACTCTTGTTTTTGATGTGGAGAAAGAAGCGCCGGATAAAATTTTGGGCGAAATTGCCACCATGCCTTTTTTGGCAGAAAAGAGAATGATTGTTTTACAAAATATTTTGTCAAATTCAAATAAAGAATTTTTGGCAAAAATTATCAGCTTGATTGAGAACGATAAGATTCTCGAATCCGTGGTGCTTATTGCTTGGCAAGGAGAGCCGGTTGGCAAAACATCGGAGGCGAAAAAATTAGCTGATTTATTTTCGAAGGAAAAGTTTTCTTATTCCTTTGAATTGATGAAAGACTCTGAATTGCAGAATTGGATAATTCAGGAAGTGGTAATGAGAGGCGGAAAGATAGACAGAAATGCAGCCGGGAACCTGAGTCGCTTGGCCGGAGCGGATTTGTGGCTTATTAGCGCGGTGGTTGACCAGTTGATAGCCTATAAAAAAGGCGGAGAAATTGGGTCAGCTGATGTTAATTTATTTGTTGATGAAAAAACTGATGATAATATTTTTAATATGGTTGATGCGATTGTGGGGGGCAATAAAAAAACAGCTTTCAAATTAATGCGTGACCAAAGAGCTATCGGAGAAGATGAATCTTATTTATTTGCCATGATAATGCGACAATTCAAAATATTACTTCAAATACGAGATTTGTGGGAACGAGAAGATTCGCTAACAAGCGACCAGATAGCAAAACGAATTTCTGTTCACCCGTATGTGGCAAAGAAAAGTTTGCCATTAGTAAAAAAATATTCCATGCAAGATTTAAAAAAAATATACAACGATTTGTTGGAAATTGATATAAAAACAAAAACCGGCTTGGCGAACCAGTCGGTTTTGATTGATTATTTTGTGGGGAAGTTGTAATTAAGCGCAGGAAAATTTAATAGATTAAAAAACGCCCGTAAAGGCGTTTTTTTTATTTTTTTGAATTCACTTTTTTCATTAATCGTGAAAGGCGGCGGGCCGCTGTCTTTTTTTTGATCACTCCGATTTTCGCGGCTTTATCAAGGGCTTTTTGAGCGGTTATCGCCAGAGCTTTCGCGTCTTTTTTTATTTCGGCTTTGACTGCTTTTTTGATAGCGTCTTTAAAAGCATTCTTTTTTGCGCTATTACGAGCCTGCCTTTTGATGTTTTGTCTTAAGGCTTTTTTTGCATTTTGTTTATTTGGCATATTGTATTATTTGAAAAAATATTGAGAGCGTTGATATATTAATTGTTTTTTCAATAATTGTCAAGGTGTTAGAACGCGGTCGGCAAAAATGATTTGACCCCGCCAGAGCGGGGTCATAAAGTGCGGAGAGACTAGGCTTCGGCGATCGGGCGGATGTTGAAAACCTGCTCCGGGTCTATCGGAAGGGATGACCCAGCGAAGATCACGGAATCAGCGCGCTTTTTTTCCTTGGTTTCGCGCAAAGGGCCGTTGAGGGACCAGATTTTATCCGCCTTTTCTTCGTCGAAAGTGAAATAACGTCCGTTGTCCTCCATTCGCATGGTAACACGACCGTTGCAATTGGATACAATCGTTCCGCAAGGAGCGGACCGAAGTTCCTCTTCCGAAATTTCATCCAAACCGGGAGGCGCAAAAATCTCTCCGTCGCGCTCAAAGAACATCACCACATCTCCAATCTGAAACCTTTTTTCCATCGAGATACCTCCTCCTTGGTATTAATTGCCAGTGTAGTGTTCGCTAACAACAATAACGCTATTTATCGCTATCTGTCAAGTATATAAAAGTTAATCATCAATTGTTGGTTTATCGATAAGCATTGGTTCTATAGTTTTCTCACTGCCGGTAATTTTAACAACATCTTTGTCAACCTTATTAAATTCCTTGTAGGCCGAATTGTATGAATTAACGGTGGTAGATAAATTATTGCCAAGTTTTTTTAAATAGTCGTCATAGGTTGCAAGATGTTTGCCTAAATCCTCGACACGCTTGCGGATTTCTTTTGCGGTTTCTTCTATTTGCAAAGCCCTTAATCCTTGCATTACTGTTTGTAAATAAGCTAAAAAAGACGTGGGCGATACAATAATTACCCGTTTGTCTCTAAAGGCATATTCAATCAAGTCGTGGGTGTTAACTTTCATAGACCCGACCTGATTAATTAATAAATCATAATATATGCCTTCAGCTGGAATAAACATAAAAGCAAAATCCATAGTTCCTTCCTTTTGTTTAATATACTTACTTGTTTCATCAATTCTATTTTTTAAATCATTTCTGAATTGCTTTTCATATTCGGCCTTTCTTTCCGGATCGCGCTCTTCGATGGCTCGGTTGTAGTTTTCCAAACTAAATTTGGAGTCAATTGGTATGATTTTATCTTTAATAAAAACCACAGCGTCAACAATCACCCCATCAGTAAATTTATATTGCATTTGATATGAGCCCGGTGGTAGAACATTTTTGAGAACATTTTCTAAATAATACTCCCCAAGTATTCCGCGTTGTTTTGGATTTTGCAAAATGTTTTCTAAACTTTGAAGCTGGTCGGCAAAGTTCATCACTTGTTTGTTGGTTTCATCCAATTTTGTTAATTTTTCCGTCACTTCGGTAATGACTTTCACACTTTGACCGAATTGAGTCTGAATAGTTTTATGAATGTTTGTTTGCGCTTCGGCCATGGCTCTGCTACTTTCATTAATTTTTTGGTCAACAATCCTTGTGAGTTCTTGAATTTGATTCTGTATTAAGACAAAGGAACCGTCGTTATTCTTTGAGCGCCTGTTAGATATTAAAATAATAATTAGCGCCAAAATTGCGCCTGCCATAATTAGAATAGCTATACCTGTTAGTAATTGGGTGTTCATAATTTATGTTATTTTCAAAATCATTGTATCATTAATATATATATTTGCCAAAATTTGAAGGGCGGTTGATTTGTGTGTCTTTGGGTATATTATTTCTATTTTTATATATTTGACAAATTTTTTATCGCGTGAAACAATTATGTCGAATTTAACGCGATTTTGGCAGATGCTTGCGCCCTTATTAGTTGCGGAGAATAATAACTATATACGCCTGTTTGTATACACAAGTGTATACAAACAGAGGTTATCTATGGTGATTAGATAATAGAAATGTTTCACGTGAAACATTTTTACGCAAAGTACACATATTACTTAAATTCTATTTAAAATATTGTATTTTAGGTTAAATTAGCCATTTTTTTTAAAAATTATTGTTTCATAAAGTATTTTGTTGATATTCGCCCTTGTAGTTTAATGGAAAAACAGATCCGTCCTAAGGATAAAATGGGGGTTCGATTCCCTCCGAGGGCACAAAAACCACATAAAAGTGGTTTTTGAGACCGAGAGCGACTAAATTGTTTTAGTCGCGTGAGGAATTGAACGCCGGAACGATGTTTGGCGAGCTTGTGGGCGAGCCAAACCGTGAGGCGGTGGCTAAACAAAATTTTCGGAAGAAAATTTTAGTTAAAGCCGATTCCCTCCGAGGGCACAAAAACCACATAAAAGTGGTTTTTGAGACCGAGAGCGACTAAATTGTTTTAGTCGCGTGAGGAATCGAACGCCGGAACGATGTTTGGCGAGCTTGTGGGCGAGCCAAACCGCGATCCGCCAACCGGCGGAGGTGGCTAGACAAAATTTTCGGGAGAATATTCTCGTCATTGCCAGTTTTTACCGAATTTACGCTAGTCGAACGTTCTAATTATATACCTGTAATTATGAGACATCCTATTGATTAATCCAAAATATTGTGCTATAATGTATAAAAATTTTATTGGAAATGATTGGAAATGTTTCACGTGAAACAATATGGGCCTGTGGTCTAGTGGTATGACGCAGCATTCGCATTGCTGATGCCCGAGTTCGATTCTCGGCAGGTCCACAATAACGAAGAAAACCCGTAAATTGATTAAAAACGGGTTTTTTTATTCAATTTATATCTAAAAGAACGGCTGTTGTTAATTGTGGCCTGTGGATGTAACTGTGGATAACTCGTCCAATCTGTGTATATTTGTATACACAAGTGTATACAAACAGAGCAATTCACAGCTGTGGACTTCTATTCCGGATACGTGCATATATGATTTAGGGCGAATGATGAATAAGAATTATGGATAACAAGCAACAATAATTGTCTGGTCTAAATTGTTAATACAATTTGGATAATTTCATAGCCAATATTTTCTCTCCCTATAATAGTAATCAGCAGAATAAATAAAGTCTTATACATGCAAAGTTATGCACATTTTTTTCGTTTGTAATATGTGTTATAATATTTAAAGTGGTTCGCGTTAATCACTAAGAATTTATTTATTTAAATTATATAAAATTTATGCTAGGAAATCAGAGATTGCTAAAATTTTTAGATCTATTTTCATACATTTTTTTGGTGGTAAACGTAGTAGCGATTCCGTTGTTTATGGACCGAAATTTGATGAACTACTATATCATACCAAAACAGTATGCTTTTATTTGTTTGTTGCTTATTAATGTAATTTTATTTGTTGCAAAGATGATTTTGTCGAAAACGTTGTCTTTTCGAAGGTCAGTGATGGATTTGCCGATATTGGCGCTTTTACTAGTAGCGTTATTTTCATCAATATTTTCTTTAAATAATTATGATTCATTTTTGGGTAGAAGTGAGTACTTTGTATTGAATTATATTTATTTAATATTTTTGGCTGTCTTTTATTTTCTTATCACAAATTTTATTCACACCAAGAGTCGTTGGTCCGGTTTGTTGGATGCCTTAATTTTCACCGGCGGTTTTACTGCTTTGCTTTTTGTTTTAAAAGCCGTGTTTAAATTGGACATTATTTCTTGGGTTTTCCCGGGCGCTACTTCAACCATTGATTTGATAAATACTCCATTTGGAATTTGGATGATTGTTATTTTAATGGTTTCTGCCGGAGCGTTATTAAAAAAGACTTTATCCGTTGGTAAATCAATCGCTTATTTTTCCGTTGCCATTCTTGCGTTTGTTTGTTTAACATTATTAAGTTTCAAATTATTGTGGTGGCTTCTTTTGGGCGCTTTGATAATACTTTTGCTCATCGGTGTCAGTTTTATGAAAGACGTTCGGTTGGGTTGGGTTTCCACATTATTCGCGATGCTAATTCTTGTGGTTGTGTTTATTGCTTTTGGTACTCCACGATATATGCAAACAGCAGTGCCGGCTGAGATTTCTCTTGGCGTCCAACCTTCTTGGCACATTTCATCCAAAACTGTTTTTAGCGGACCAAAGAATTTTATTTTGGGAAGCGGCCTTGGTACTTTTAATGTTGATTTTTCTCAGTATCGTTCAGTTGAGTTTAATAGTGATGCGTGGGCCTGGTCATTGCGTTTTAGTCAGCCTTTTTCAACATTCTTTGCTATTTTAGCCGAGGGTGGGATGGTGATGCTTTTGTTTGTGTTGTTCATGGTTTTATTTGGTTTGGGCCATGTTTTCAATGTATGGTTTAAACGCAATCTTGTTCAAAGCAGAGCTGTTGAAATTGATGAAGATGCCGGCCAGCGCATTGATGGGTTTGTGGTTGGCGGAGCATGGTTGGTTTTGACTGCCTCCATGGGATTAGTCTTTTTTGGCGCCGTATTATGGTGGTTATGGTGGTTATTACTTGGCCTTATGATTATTGGCTTATCATTTTTTAATCCTTTGATAATTAAAACAAAATCGTTAACGGTTGAAGATACTCCTCAATACAGCATGACTTTTTCTTTTATAATGATTGTCGTTCTTGCCGGTTTGATAATGGTTGGTGTATGGGGCGCTCGTTTGTATATGGCTGAAGGCGCATATAGCAAAGCAATAAGTAGCGCGAATTACGATGAAGCTCAGCAGAATTTGCAAACAGCTTTGTACCAAAGAGGCAGTTCAGATTTGTATCATGCGGCTTTGGCTCAGGTATATTTGATGCAAGCAGTGGCGTTGGTGAATCAAGGTAGTGAAGATTTACAGGCGGTCAGCGCTTTTGTAGCGCAGGCCGTTAATGAAGCGCGTACTGCTACCGAGTTATCGCCACGTTCAGTGGCTATCTGGGAGAATTTGGCAATAATGTATGAAAACGCGGCAGTAATTGTTCCGGAAGCGCGTGAATGGGCTATTAAATCATGGCTAAAAGCGCATGATTTGGAACCGACCAATCCGGTTCTTTCTTGGCGCTTGGGTAATAATTATGCGTTATTTGAAAATTTGGATGACGCGATAAAATATTACAAAGAGTCCATCGAGCTCAAGCCGGATTATTTGGATGCCCATATTGGTTTAAGCCGAGTTTATGAACAGCAAAATAAAATTGATGATGCCGTGGAGGCATATAAACAGACATTGTCATATGGCGGAGCAAATAACGCGGCGATATTGTTTGATTTTGGAAGACTGTTATACAATCGTAATAAAGATGAAGACCGAAATGACGCGGAAATTTTGTGGCTTAACGCGGTGCGTTTGCAACCGAATTATTCAAATGCTTTGTATAGCCTGGCTTTATTGTATGAATCAAAAGGCGATAAAACAACGGCTCTTCAGTATTATTATAAAGTCAAAGATTTGAATCCCGACAATACAGATATTACTTCAAAAATCAGGTCTTTGATTGGGTCTTCAAACGCAGAATAAATTCGCTGAAGAAAATAGTTGCGGTAGCGAAAATTAACAAAGACAAATTATTTTATGAAAGGATTTCTTTCTTGCTTTATTATCAGTTTATTGGCTTTGAGCATTCCCGGACAAATAATTTGTTCCATGTCTTCAACAAACTATTTTATTTATGCCGACAGTATTGAAACCGGCGGTGGTTTAAGTGTCGGCGGTGCCTATTCCTTGGAGGACACCGCTGGCGAATCACCGGCCGGTTTTATTAATTCTGCCGTTTATGAAATACGATCCGGTTACCAACATATGGAGCGTGGTTATCTTTCGTTTATTATCAGTAATAATTCGTTGAATTTAGGGACGTTATCAACCGCAGTTGTGAATACCGCTTCAACTTCTTTAACGGTTGGCACAGATAGCGTTACCGGTTATACAATGTCCATTTTTTCTGTCAGCGGTTCAATGATAGCCGGAGTGCTTGATGGTACGGTGACAGCCGGTTCGGAAGAGTATGGGTTTTCAGCCCTTGGTTCAGAAAGCCAGGTGACGGGAGACGTCGCGCCGTCAGTTTCCGCTATAATTTCTTCCACTTCTTCTCCGGTTTTTTCGAGTATAACTGATATGATGTTTAAGGCCTCTATGAGCGGAACGACAGTGAGCGGAAATTACAACCAGTCTTTAGTATTGGTTGCTTCCGCAAATTTGTAATCCAATATGATGAAAAAATTTTGTGTAGAACTAATTATTGTTATTTTTTGTTTAGGCCTTTTTCCAATTAAAGTCGGCGCTTTTTCCATCAGTCCTTTAAAATATCACGTTACTTTGGATGCTGGAGCCACAAATCATGTGATTACAATAAAAATTACTAATGAAGAGAATGAAAAAAATTTTTATAATTTGAGTGTTCTTGGCGCGAAACAATTAGATGACGGCAGAATTGTTTATGGCAGTGAATATTCAATAGCCGAAAATTGGGTTAGACCGGAAAAAACTGCTATTGAGCTATCGCCAGGAGAAGAGAAAAGTGTAAATTTTTTAATTAGTGTTCCAACAACCGCAAAATCCGGTTCACATTATCTTGGTTTGGCCGTTGGTCTAAATTCCTCAAATCAAAATAATAATATTGGCGTTTCCGGCCAAGTTGTTTCCATCCTTTTATTGCAAGTAGCAGGTGTTGTTAACGAATTGTTAAGTGTGCAATCCTGGCAATTGTCAGAAGGAATATTTAGCGGTAAATTTGAATCCGTTATAAATGTTGAAAATGACGGTTTAGTGGGTTTACCGATTAATGGCTATGCCATTGTTAGAAATTATTTTGGGAAAGAAGTCTACAAAAAAGAAATTGGCATGAGTGGCACATTATTACCTAGGTCAATAATAAAAAGCAACGATACAATTGATTTGCCCTTTGGTTTTTATTGGCCGGGTCCGTATAATGTGGAACTGCATGTCAACTATGGGTTAACCGGACAAAAAATTTCACTTATTAAGCCGGTTTGGTTTATTCATTTTTACTATTTTCCAATAGTTGCTTTATTTCTTGGCGCCATCGGTTATATATTTTTACGTAAGAAAAAAAATAATTAGTTTATGTTTTTCGGCAATCGTTTAAAATTTATTTGGCTTTTTTGCCTGATTATTTTTTGTGGTTGTTTTATTTTTTTGGACTTCGCAAGCACAGAAACCCAGAATAGGAACCTAAATGTTTATTTAACCGTGCCATCAAGCGGAGGCGGAGGCGGAGGTACGTTGGATTCTGTGGCGCCGATTATTTCAGATGTTGGCGTTCTTACTGATTTTACTACTGGAACGGTATCGTGGGTCGCGACTGACGAGACGCAGTTGGCAAATTGTTCATTTGATTACGGGTTAACCGAACTATATGGTTCAATTATTTGGCCGGACCAAACATCTTCTGATTTTTTTGTTGATTTGAACGGGTTAACCACCGGGACGCTGTATTATTTTATGATTTATTGTATCGATATGAGTGGTAATGGCGCTACGGCAACCGGCACGTTAACAACCTTATCGCCAGAATTTTATCGTAATCTGATTATAACAGCCAAGCCGGAAAAAAGAATTTCAAAAATTGGAGGCAATTATCAAGCCAATGCCTTTTTACTTTTGTATGACAGTATTACAAAACAACTTCAAAATACTATTGAAGTTAATCTTGACCATAGTGGGACCACAACGATTCAAGTTGAAGATGTATTAGCCGGAAATTACGAGGCGGTATTAAAAACCGAATCTCACTTGGCAAAAAGAATAACAGGAGTATCTATTGAAAATGATGCTGATGCTGTTTTAGATTTTACGGATGCCAATGCCTTTTATTTGTTGGCCGGAGATGTACAGGGCACCGGTTTGAAAGATAATTTTGTTGATATCTTGGATATTTCTGCGACTGACATTAATTTTAATTCCATTGACCCAGTTTTTGATTTAAATCGTGATGATATTGTTGATGTTCTTGATATGAGTGCCGTGCTTGTTAATTATAATAAGTCAGGAGACCCGATATAAAAATATTTTTGAAATTATTTTACATTATGAACATTAAACAAAAATTATTGAAAATTTTTCCGATTATTACTTGCGCGATTATTATTTGTTTTGCCTCAAGCGTGAGCGCGGCCACTTTAAACCTTGAGCCTTCATCGGGCAATATTATTAAAGGATGCGCAACACAAATCAGAATAAGAATGTCCACGGAAGGGCAAAATTCCAATGGGGCGCAAGCTTATGTAAATTACACCAGTTTGGGGTCGGGAGGCACTATTAGCATAACCGGTGGAGGTATTTTTAGTACTTATGGCACCCCTCCCGGAATACCGGCTGGGACCAAAGGTATCTTTGGTTATGGCGGGGTGATTGCCGGCAGTGCCTTGAATTTTGCGGTTATTAATGTAAAAAGCAATGTAAATGGTCCATTATCTTTGACTTTGCGCTTTGAAGATGGCGATATAACAAGCAAAATTGCCGCTCATCCGACCAGTGAAAATATTTTAACAAGCGTTAGTAGTGGTTCGTATAGCGTGGTTGACGGTTACTGCGAAACGAGACCTCCATATTTATCAAATTTGAATCCGGTTCCAGACAAACCCAATCATCCGGTTGGTCAAAATATCAAATTTGATATAAAAGATGATGATTCTGGTTTAGACATGAGCACTTTTACACTTAGTGTTACGCAAAACGGCGCAGAAGTGCCAAAAAATGTAACACAGACCGCCTGCGCCACTGCCGACAAATGTTATTCCATTGATATTGACCCGATAAACGATTTAATTCCGGAATTAAAAGTCGTTGTTAATGTTTCGGCAAGAGACAAAGCAAATAATTTGATGACGCGCACTTATCAGTTCAACGACTTGACTTGCGCGGAACTCGGCTGTTTGGTTGGGACATTTGAAACACAGTGTAGCGACAGTATTGATAATGACGGGGATGGAATGATTGATTTTCCGGAAGATGCCGGTTGCTTGAGTCTTGATGACAACAATGAATTTGACCCTTCGGAATTTGTATGCCCCACGACAACGCCGGTTTATGAAGAGCCGACGACAACACCCATTATTGAACAGCCGGAAATCGGCGATGAAGGATTGTCAACACAAGACTTGAGTTTTTATTTGGCCAATCGCACAGTCGAGGCATTTTTGGACGCGACGCGCTCGGTGGATACTTTAAGCGGAGTTACTTTTACCGTGGCGGCGGATATTTCCGGCGTGGAAGAAACAGTGCAATCCGTAAATTTGTTAGTAAATGAGAATAGCTATCAGTTATTTTATGACAATTCTCTTCAAATGTATGCGGTTGATATAAATAATTTACAGACGGTGGGTATAAAAAATGCCGCCCTTATTATTACATATAATGAAGAAGAACAGCAGGCAATACCTTTTACAATTTCGGTTTTGCCAAAAGGCGAGATTGTTGGCAATGATAGTGGTGGAAAACTGGTCGCGATTTCTCAAGCATCAATTATTTTAGAGAGGCTTGTTGATAATGAATATACCGCTTACAGAAATATTAAGTCAGATTCATTGGGGCAATATGGCTTTGTTGTTCCGAATGGAGGGTATCGGTTGATTGTGGAGGCTGACGGTTATAGAACGGAGCAGACAAGCGGATTTTCGGTTATTAATAATATTATCAACCGTAATTTTAAACTGATTACATCTATTAATTTGTTAGACAGCGAAGTTCCTTTATCTGAAAAAGCAACTTATGTCTCCGAGGTGGCGCAAGAACAAATATCAAAGTTAGTGGCTGGTGCGAACGATCCGAATGTGGAAAAAACATTCCAGTCCACAGTTGCTCCAATTGCCTTAGGTGCGGCATCAGTTGCGGTTATCCCCGCTATTCTTTTGAGTTTATTGCCATATTTAAGATTCCTATTTTTACAACCAATTCTTCTGCTTGGGTATAGGCGTAGAAAAAAATGGGGCGTTGTTTACAATTCTTTGACTAAAATGCCGATCGATTTGGCGATGGTCAGGCTAATTAATGCGTCTACCGGCAGGATAATTCAATCAAGAGTAACAGACAGCGAAGGGCGTTTTGCCTTTTTTGTGGAGCCGGGGCTTTATCGTATTGAAGCGAACAAACAGGGTTTTGTTTTTCCAACGAAAATTTTGCAGGAATACCGCGAAGATACTTCATATTTGGATTTGTATCACGGTGAACCGGTTCATGTGGATGAAAAAGATGCCGCAATTTCCGCTAATATTCCCATGGATCCGATTGGGGCCGAAGAAAAAACTCCGCGCCGAATAAAGATTAATAAAATATTCAAAGAAATACAGCGTTTTGTTGCTTCTTTGTCAATTGCCGCAGGATTGCTTGCCGTGATAATAACTCCGACATGGTGGACAATTGCGCTCCTTGTTTCACAGATATTACTATTCATGTTGTTCAAACGTTTGGCAATGCCCAAAAAACCGAAGAATTGGGGTATAGTATATGATAAACAAGATAAAAAACCGATTAATCGCGCGGTTGCAAGATTGTTTAGTAAACAATTTAATAAATTGATTTCAACTGAAGTGACAGACAATAAAGGCCGTTATTCATTTATGGTCGGTCCGAATGATTACTATATTACTTTTGATAAGGCCGGATATGAAAAAAATATTACCCCGCCGATTACTATAAAAAGCAAAAATGAAGTGGTGAAGGTTGACGCAGCTCTTGATAAAGAAAAAATCAAGACCGATGACAAAATTGATATTCCAGATGCTCAATAAAAATAATTTAAAAAAGCTTCTATTTAATCGATAGAAGCTTTTTTTCTTGACATTTTTATAGTAAATCAATTATAATATCGTTTGTTTTTGGGCCGTTAGCTCAGCTGGCTAGAGCGCTTCCATGGCATGGAAGAGGCCAAGGGTTCAAATCCCTTACGGTCCACATTAAGCGATTCAATAATTTGAATCGCTTTGGGATTTGAACGCCGGAGCGATGTTTGGCGAGCTTGCGGGCGAGACAAACCGCGATCCGCCAACCGGCGGAGGTGGCCAGCCCCGAAGGGGTCCCTTTGGGACCCGAGTGAACGGAAGTGAGCGAGAGGCGAGGCCAAATCCCTTACGGTCCACCAGAAATAGCACTTCGAATTATTCGGAGTGTTTTTTGTTTTTAATAAATTGCACTGCCAAAAAAGTTCCGATTGGTACCGCGAGTACCAGACCGATACTTCCGGTTAAAGTTCTGACAATTTCTGTAGCGATCATTTCATTGTCTATTACTTGGTTAAACGATAAAAACGGTGGTTCATTAACGCTAAATAGAATAAGCAACGGAAGTGCCGCGCCGGCATAGGCTAAAAATAATGTATTTGTCATGGAACTCAGATGCGAAACCCCGACCCGCATTGCTTTTTTGTAAATTTGTTTTTTACTCAATTCCGGGTTAGAGATTTTTAGTTCATTTACCAGGGCAACTTGAGAAATTACCACATCATCAAGCACACCCAAAGCGCCAATAATAATACCGGCGAGTAAAAGACCTTTGATGTTGATATCACCGCCGGACAATCCGATTAAATAAAGCGATTCTTCGCTGGCAAATCCAGTTAAATTAGTAATCGCCGTAAACCACAAAGATAGAAGGCCGGTTATAATCAAGGATAGCAGAATGGAAAAAATTGATATTGTTGATGTTCGTTTAAATCCCTCGGTTATATATACAGCCAAAAATAATATTATTAGCGAACCTATTATGGTAATGAACAAAGGGTCTTTGCCGGATAAGATTTGAGGAACAATGAATTGTAGTATAATAAAAAAAGTAAGCGCCAAAACAATTAAGGCGCGAAAACCTTTTAACCGGCCAACCAGCACGACAACAAAAGCAAAAAGTAGAGCTATCCAATATAAGGTCGTCGCACGCGAAAAACCCAAAATATAAAATTTGTCTTCGCCATTAATATTTTGGTTGTATCCGACGATCACTTTATCGCCGATTTCATATTTATTTTCAGATAAAACATCATACTCGGTTCCATCATATATTATTTCTTTGTTTTTCCAATTTTTATCCAATCCGATCATCTTAATTTTTTGTTGAATTGAAATAGAGCCGTCGGCTCGTGAAACACTATTATTTTCCATTACTTCAATTATTTTTGCTTTAAAAATTTCTTCGTCCGTTTGCTCGGGGGTTTCTTGAGATAAAGCTATTGTCGGAAAAAAAATCGTTAGGCAAGTTAAAAATAACAATAGTTTTCTCATATCTATTTATTAATTATACGTATGGCTTTTCCGTTTATTAAAGCGTTCGCAATTTTTTTTGAAGCCGAATATAGAATTCTTTGGTACGTGCTTTGCGAGGTGTTCATTTTTTCAGCCCCCTCTTTTTGTTCCAAACCAAAAATATGTCGTAAACGGTATGCTTCAATTTCTTCCGCTGATAATTCCACAATTTGGAGTTCACGCATGGGTACCCCTTGAGGTTTAAAATATGTAATGTTTGGTTTAAATTCAATTTTACGACAAAGTCTTGGACGGACCATAGAAGTTGAATAATATTAATTTTTATGATATATTTTTTTACGAAAGAAGGCTGTCCGGCCCCGCCGTATAGCGAAGGCCGGTTTCCGCGCCTTCTTTTATTTCTGTGAGTCCTCGATGGCTTTTTTCTCTTCGCGAATTACGGCTAATTCTTCCTCAAGTATTTTTTCTTCATTTTCAAGAGCTTCAATATTGTTTTTTGGAGAAATAAACTGTCTAAAACCAGAGCCTCTTCCTCCAAAGCAACCCATGCCGTTTCGACCGCCTCGACCACATGGTCCCACTCCTCTTCCGGTTCCAGGGCCTTGGCCCATGGGTCCGGTTCCATTATATTGTGGCATATTATTTGTAGTTATACCAATGAATAATCGGTGATTTGACCTTTGCTTTCACCTATTATGAATATACACCCATTATGAAATATTGTCAATATATGTTTTTTTTGTTAAGATAGCACAACTAATAAATTTATATGTCTTTATCTGTTGGTATTGTTGGATTACCTAATGTTGGAAAATCAACTTTATTTAATGCTTTGACCAGAAGCAAGCAGGCAAACGCTCAAAATTATCCTTTTTGTACCATTGACCCGAATGTGGGTGTGGTTGAAGTTCCCGATGAAAGGTTGGCAAAATTGGCCGAAATTTCCAAGTCTCAAAAAATCATACCGACTGCCATTGAATTTGTGGATATTGCCGGCCTTGTAGCCGGAGCCTCAAAAGGCGAAGGGCTTGGCAATAAGTTTCTGTCGCATATTCGGGAAGTCGACGCGATTGCGCAAGTAGTGCGCGATTTTAAAGACAATAATGTTATTCATGTGAGTAATAAGGTTGACCCCAAGGAAGATGCGGAAGTGATAAATTTGGAACTTGCATTGGCTGATTTGAATACGGTCGGAAAGCGATTGGAGTCAATAAAAAAAAGCGCGAAAGGAATAGTGGCAAAAGAAGTGCAAAAAAGCATTGAATTGTTAGAACGCATTTATGCCCATTTGGAAAAAGGTGGTTCGGCAAGAGAACTTGAATATTCGGAGGATGAAAATGAAATAGTTAGGGGTTTATGTTTGTTAACGATGAAGCCGATGCTATATGTGTTGAACGTTGATGAAGCGGAAACCGCGAAAGGAGGTTCAACAATAATAAATGAATTAACCGTGCAAATTGAAATTTGTGCAAAACTTGAGTCGGAATTAGCTGAACTCAGCCAGGCGGAGGCTAAAGATTATTTAAATAATTTGGGGATGGTCGAGACTGGATTGGATAAATTAATAAAAGCCAGCTATAAATTGCTTAATTTAGTGACATTTTTGACAAGCGGAGAGCCGGAAACACGCGCGTGGACGGTTCGAAAAGGAGCGAAAGCGCCTGAGGCAGCAGGCGTAATTCACACTGATTTTGTGAAAGGTTTTATTAAAGCCGATGTGGTGAATTGGGAAGATTTTGTGAATTTTGGCGGTTGGAGTAAAATAAAGGAAACCGGCAAAATGAGACTTGAGGGCAAAGAATATGAAATTCAGGATGGAGACGTTATTTATTTTCACGTTAACCCTTCTAAATAATAATTAAATTTTTTTTATGAAAAATGAAATTCGTTTATTATCACTTTTTGTTTGTCTTATTGCCTTGGTAATTTTTTTTAGCGGTTGCGGAAGTAAAAAAACCACGCCCGTTGTTCAAAATCAGCCCACGCAAAATTATGAAACCATTGAGCAGGAGGAAGAGCAAAAAATTGGCAGGCCGTGGGTGGAAGTTTTGGCAACCGGAGTTTTTATCGTATCTGATGATAGTGAAAAACAACCTTTAATTACAGGTGACGAAATAGCAGAGGGAGAAACTATTGAAACCGATAAGACCGGAATGGCAAACGTGTACTTTCCGGATGGTTCGGTTGCTAGGATGGATTCAAATACAAAAATACAAATTTTGACCGGAGAGTATGATTATGATTTTAAAACTTTAAAAGTCAAAATCTCTTTGATCGCCGGCAATTTGTGGTCAAAAATTATTAAACTTGTGACTCCGGAATCCGCTTGGGAAGTAACCACGAGTAACGCCGTGGCTGCAGTTCGCGGGTCGGCTTTTGGAGCAAGCGCCACGCGAGAATCGACCACTATAATCGGATCAGAACACAATATTGCCGTTTTGCCCATTGATCAGAGTGATGGAAGTACTATGCCAAATCAGGAAGCAACGGTTAGTGAGAATCAAATATTAGTTATTACTTCTGATGATTTAGCTGGTTTTGCTTCGCGTAAAAAACGCATTAATGATTTGGTCAGGCCGATTGACGGAGCAATATTAAAAACAAGATGGATAGCCAGGTCGCTTTTGGCAGATGATGTCATTAGAAAACGCTTGCTTGAGTTGCAATCACAGGGCTTAAGCGAAGACAGGGTTAGACAATTGTATAGTGAAGAAATAATTAAAAAATTTGCTCCAAGAATTAGACGGGTTATCAATACTATTATTTTGGAACCCAGAAGATTGAACGAAGCTATTATTACGGAAAATCAAAATAATGTTCAAGAACTTGAACCAAATCTGAATGGTGATACAGGGCAAAATTCAGATATTGAAGATGCCAATGAAAATTCTGAGGGTAGTGAGCAGACGGAGCAGGTAGTTGAGGAAACCGATGATAGCTGGTCAGATATTCCAATTTCAACAGACACTGACTCAAATTTGGGACAGTATTTTATTGATAGCACCAATGCTAATTAAGAGGCGGTTTTGGTGAATTTCCAAATTTCGCGTCCGACTTTTTGATCAGCCCGCGCGTAAATTAAATATTCTCTATTTTGGAAAAGAGGCTCGGTATTAAACCCGAGCTTTTTAATTTCGTTTACGCAGTTTATTCGCAACCATTCTCCACCATGTTTGAAACGGGGGATAATAAATATTATCTTTCCGTTATCTGTTAGAATTTTTTTAAATTCGCAAAATGCAATCAAATAAAGTTTTTTAAGCTCTTCCGATTGTTTTTCCAAAACTTGTTTCGTTTCCCCGCCTTTTAGTGGTTTTCCCAAAAAGGGCTCAGTAATAATTATTTCAATGGAAGCAGGTTTTATTTTTTTACTTAATTCGGAGATATCGGTGTTTATAATTTTTGCGTTATTATCCGGTTTTATCCAGTCAATATTTTTCTTACTGTCCTCGGTCGCTTTGAAGGAGATATCAGAACCAAATATTTTTTTGTATCCCATAACTACCGCTTCTGAAATTATGGTTCCTGAACCGCAAAATGGATCTAAAATCGAATTATTTAAACTGGCACCGGAAAGGTTTATCATTATTCTGGCAAGTTTGGGGGGGAGTGTACCGCTTTTTTGATCTCGTTCCGGACGGCCGATATCTCGTCGGCCCCACTCTTCGAATGGTTGGACAGCTTTGGTTCTGGCGAAGTAGTATCTATCGCCTTTTTTTATTACCAAAAACTCAAATCCTTTTTCAAGCAAATTATTTTTTTGCACAGTTACTGATGATAAAACAGGTTCACGATTAAATACATAACGGCAGGACAATTTTTTATCTTTCAGTTCATTTTTTATTGTTTTCCCCAGGTTATATACCCACTGCGAAGTTTCACCACTCTCGCCAAAATAGGCGCTAATACCAAATACTATTTTTCCATTCGCATCGGCAATAATATTTGCGATTTTTTCTGATAATTGCTCGGCAGTATCGGCTACGCCGGCAAAGACAGCTATTTTTACAGTTCCGCCAAGCCGTTCAATTAATTCTTCGGGGTTGCTGATATTTTTATCACAAATAAAAAAATTTTGTTCCATCAAATATTCATCTTCACGTAATTTTAATACCGCCGATAACTCGGCGGCAGAAATTGTAGTAAAATTTCCAAGTAAAAACCAATTTTTTTTAAATTTCAGATCCATTTTATTCAATATTAATATTTTCAATAATTTTTGGTGTTTGGCCGGTATATGAATTAAACAAGAATATATTTCTGATATTAGTCGCTGGAATTAAGCGAGAGTTTTTCGCGTCAATTATTTGGCTGGTCCGTAAAAAATCATCTTGATTTAATTCCGCGGATACTTCAATGCCGGTTTTTTCGACAATTTTTTGATTTGATTTATTTATTGCATCCATTGTTTTATTAAAAATATTATTCCCAAACCATATCAAAATAGCCGTAAAACAAATGACTATAATTAAGGAGGTGATAAACCAATAATAATAATTATTATTATGGCTGGTCGACGTATAATTACGTGTATTTGGTTTAAATGTTTTTGGCATACAACGATATCTTTAGACGCATGTTAACGGAGGGGTTATTTGGCGATGTTTCCAAAGCGGTAGAAATTTTTGGCAATAATTCAATTCGTTCTATATTAATAAAATAATCATAGTTTTCCAAATCATATAAATACCTAATCGCATTAGAATAAAGTCCGTCAATTGAAAGAGTAATTTCGAGTATTTCACTTTTTTTATTATCGATATTATGGGTAACTATTTTTTGGGTTACTTTATTCGCAATCGCCAGATTTTCCAAATCCTCTATTAGATCCAATTCATTACCTTTGGTGAATAAATATTTTTCATAAATCGATATATCTTCATCAATATTTTTTATTTGCTGAAGGTTGTCTCGCAGATTATCTATCTCTAAATGTTTTTTATTCAATTTTGTTATTTCTTCCTCAATGACAAAAGTATTTTTATTAATTCTTTTTTTAAATATAAAAGTCATGCCCAAAAATCCGGCGTTCGCGAGTATAATAATTAGCAGTAGAATTAATGATCTTTTCATAATTACTTTGGTTTAACCGACCCAATTTCCAATATAATGTTAAAATTAATATTTTCTTTCTGAATTAATTGTGAAGTAGGCAGGTCAAAATATGTTATCCAGTCAATATTTTCAAGAATTTCCTTGTAATTTAATAGCGCATTGCGATCGGTCGCTATGCCACTCACAGCCGAAATACCACCGGTTTTTGCGTCAAGTATAATACTTTTTAATTGAATTTCTCCGGGTAGAGTGTTTATTAATTCATGCAAATATGGAGTTAAAATTGAATAATTGGTAGCCGCCATGTTAATGTGTTTTAACTGTTCATTGATATTCGTCACTTCTTGATTATAGAAAAAATAATTTTTATTAACTTCTTCGCTTCTTTTGGCGAGCATTGATACTTGTTCGCTTAATAAGAAATTAATCAAAAACAAAAAACCGTTGAATAAAATGAATAAGAAAAGAGTAATTTTGAAAACATTAATACCCCAGCTTATCAGCGAGGCTGTTTTAATATTTTTTTGGTCTTTTTCGGGTAAGAAATTAAGGTTAAGTGTCATCATAGTTTTAATTCAAAGGCCAATCAGTCGCGCGTAAGGCAAGGCCTATTGCAGAAGCAAATGCTAAATTTTTTTTATTTTCCTGGCTGATTTTTTTATTAAAAAGATTTTTCCAAATATCGCCGGGTGCCGCTTCAATGTTTATTTTTTCCGTTAAATATTTATCAAGGTTATTCATAATCGACATTCCGCCGGACATGGTAATGTGTGTTATGGGATTGGTATTATTGAAATGATCGTCGTAAAATTTCATTTTTTGGAGAATATTATTTGTTAATTTTTCCGCCAGCTCGATCATTATTTTTAAATATTCTGGGTATTTATTTATGTAATTAAGGCCGTTGTTAATTTTTAATTCTTTCGCCAAAGCAGGTTCAATATTAAGCCGTGTAGAAAGTATGCGGTCGATATAATCACCGGAAAAATCAATTAATGAAGAAAACTGAATACTGCCTTTGTCATAAATAATCAAACTGGAGCGAGAACCGCCCAAATCAAGGATTGCCCGTGCTTCATTTTCGTATGTTTTACTCGCCGTAATCATCGCTCTGGCGATTGCCAAATCTTCAATTTCTAAAAATAACGGTTTTAAGTTAGCGGATTTTAAAATATTGGAATAATCGAAAATTGTTTTTTTTGGCACCGCGCCGATAAGCAATTGGGATTCGTTCTTTTTTGGAAAAGGATTTCGAATTATTTGCCAATCAATTTTAATTTCGGAAATATTCCATGGTAAATGCTTGGAAACTTCTTGCAAAATAACTTCGTCGTTTAATTTATCTTCGCTAACCGGAGTTTCAATTAATTTTAGAAATGATTTTGTAACCGGCAGGCTGGCCGCGACCCACGGGCATTTTAAAGGAGGAATTTTGGCGTTCGTGCCCAATAATTGTTGCAGTTTTTTTATTACGATATCGGGCTGAAGTATTTCGCCAAAAGAAATCGCTCCTTCAGGCAGGCTTATTTGGCGAATATCCGAAATATTATAACGTGTTCGACCGCTTGGACGCCATTTTTTTGTTAACTGAACAATTTTAATAGATGAATCGCCGATATCTAAGCCGAAAGCTCCTTTAAATGGATTATTAATAATCATATATTAGACATTTTGTGCCAATGAATACATGGGCATTATAACAGCGACAGCAATACCAGCAACCCCTAATCCGAGCATTAAAATAATTACGGGTTCAATAATGGAAGAAAAGTTGTTCATCGTGTCTTCAACTTCATTGTTGTAATACTCGGATAATTCGCCAAGCATTTTTTCGACTTTTCCAGTTTGTTCCCCAACCATTATCATTTCTGTAACCATGGTTGGAAAAATATGTGGATTCTCTGACAGTGTTGTTGACAGAGCTTCTCCTTGTTTAAGCGCTCCGGCGGCGGCTAAAAGATTTTCTTTGTAAATAATATTTCGTAATACTTCGGAAGATACCTTAACCGCCTCGACAATGGGGATGGTCGAAGCCAAAAGAGAAGACAGTGTTAAGGTAAAGCGTGCCAGATTAATTTTTTTTATTATTGCTCCAAAGATTGGCAGAGAAAGAAATATGCGGTGCATTTTTTTTCTAAATGAGTAAATTTTCATTGCCTTAATAAATCCGAAGATAAGGGCAAAAACGACGATAATTATCAACCACCAATAATGCTGAGCAAATTTGGTAATGTTAATTAGAATTTTAGTGGCCACAGGCAGTTCGGCGTCCATTTCTTCAAACATGACCAATATTTTTGGCATAATATAGAATACTACAAAAAATGATATACCAATCATGGCGGAAATAATAACAGCCGGGTAAATCATGGCGTTTCTTATTTTAGCGTTAAGGTGTTGACTTTTTTTCATTTGATTGCTGATTTGCCCGAGAGATTCCTCTAATTTTCCGGCTATTTCACCGGCTCCTATCATACTTACATAAATAGGAGGGAATATTTTTGGGTATTTTGAAAGAACTTCGCTTAATTGCTTACCCGTTTCAACTTCGTTTTTAATTTCAACTACCACTTTTTTTAATTTTGGATTATCGATTTCTGCGCTCAAAACATTCAAGCAATTCACAATGGATAACCCGGCCTTTGTCATTATTTCCAAATGATGGATGAGCATGAATTTTTGGACAAAAGGAACAGTGCCAAATTTTTCGTTTAGCTTGTTTCTAAATCGGGCGATTGCAGATTTTTTTTGGGATGAATTTTCCTCCATAAATTATTCTTTTGTTACCCTTAGAATTTCATTAATCGTAGTAAGCCCCATTTTTGCTTTGATTAATCCGTCTTCAAACATTGTGGTCATTCCGTTTTTTTGCGCCGCTTCTTTTATTTCGGTCGCGGTAGCATGTTCGGCGATTTTTTTTGTAATTTCATCGTTCATCTGCATTACTTCATAAATACCCAATCGGCCTTTATAACCGGTTTGTTTGCATTTTGGGCATCCTTCGCCTTTAAAAAATACTATTTTATCGAGAGATTTTTCATTGGGCCCGAGTACGTTGTTGGCCTTGAACAAATCAAGTATTTTTTGTATGCCGAATATTTTACCCAAATCAATTACCGAGGCTTTGTCCAAAGTCACCTCTTTTTTACAGTATTTACATATTTTTCTTATCAAACGTTGAGCGATAACCAAGTTAGTGGTGTACGAAACCAAAAAAGGCGGAATGTCCATATCGATTAACCTTGGCAGTGTGGTGGGAGCGTCGTTGGTATGCAAGGTAGACATAACTAAATGACCGGTCATGGCCGCGTGCAGAGCGATTTCAGCCGTTTCATGATCACGAATTTCTCCAACCATGATTATATTTGGGTCTTGGCGCAAAAAAGCCCTTAGTCCGCTGGCAAAAGTAAAGCCGATTTTTGGGTTAATTTGACTTTGGTTAATGCCTTTAATTCTATATTCAATTGGGTCCTCAATAGTGCTGATATTCACTCCGGGCTGGTTTAGCAAATTTAATATTGAATATAATGTGGTAGTTTTACCGGAACCGGTTGGGCCGGTTACAAAAATTATGCCATTCGGATTTTTTATTTCTTTTTCAATTATAATTTTTTTGTCCGGTAAAAATCCGAGTTCTTCAAGAGTGAGAGATTTTACTCCTTCCGGCAGTAAACGCATTACGATTTTTTCTCCGTCATATACGGGAATTATGGAAACACGAAAAGCGATTTTATCATTTTGAATTTGAATTTTAAATCTTCCGTCCTGAGGTACCATATGTTCATCCAAACGAAGATTGGCTAATATTTTTATGCGCGCCACAATACCGCTTTGCAATGATTTTGGCAGGGTCATGATTGGATGCAAAATACCATCAACTCGGTAGCGGATACCAACATCCTTATCGCTTGGTTCAATGTGAATGTCCGAGGCTTCTTCGTAGATTGCGTGTTCCAATATACTGTTGACAACTTTAATAATTGGAAGTTCTTCGGCCACTTTTTTTAAGTCTCCGTCCGAGGACGCCTCGCTGGTTCTTTCTTGGATAATTTTGAATTCTTCCTCTAAATTTGAACTGTATAAACGAAGGGCTTCGCGCATTTCAGATGGCGAAGTTATGGATATATTGGGTTCTAATCCGGTTTTTCTTTTGATAAATTCAGCGGTTTCCATGTCTGTCGGGTCAACCATGGCAAGCATTATTTCTTTGTCATTTTTGGAAAAAGCCATTACAAAATGGGTCAAAGCTAGAGGGTTTGGCACTAAATTGATGATATCTGGCGAAATTTCTTTGTCTTTTAGGGTGACAAAAGGGACGTTTAAGTACTCAGCGATATTGTTAAATAACACAAATTCATCAATCAAATTCTTGTTTATCAACAGATCGATTAAATTTTTATTGTCTACTCCGATTTCCTTCTTTATTTCTTCCCATTTTTTCATGTCGGGAATCAATTTTTTTTCTATGATAATCTCCTCCAACAGTTTGTTTGGAAACATAAAAATATTATTAACCTCAAAAAACGCGTCATTTTGACACTTCCTACATAATAATAGCACATTTTGAACAATTAGTGGAGTTTTCTGTTGATAAAATGAGGCGTTCTCCGGGTGTTGACATATTTAATTTTTATGATATAGTATATGCGCTAAATCGGCTGTAATATTTGTAAAGGCCGGTAATTGATTATTTAATAAATTATGAAAAAATACGAATTATTCCTGGTATTACCCGGAACTTTAGACGAAAATGAATCAGAAGTTAAAATGGGCGAGGTTTTGGCTATTGTTAATGAGTTTGGCAGTGAATCAAGCGTTAAGTCAATGGGCAAAAATCGCCTTGCTTTTCCGATAAAAAATGTCCGTTATGGATATTTTTATTCAATCGTTTTTCAGTCTGAACCGCAAAACATAAAAATTATTGAAGATAAAATTAAATTATTTCGCGGTTTATTGCGCGCTGTTTTATCGAATTACAATAATGCGATGGAAGGAGCCGAAAATAACAAGTTTTTTAGCGATGAAAATAAGAGCAGTTTTAGCGAAGATGCGAGAGGTGAAAAACATTTTGATGACAGTCCGGTGGAAAAAGAAGAGATTCACGTTACACCCGAACCGACGGAAGAAGTAGTAACAAAAGAAGATGAGGTCGTCGTGCCGGAAAAAGAAATTGTCATTGAGACAAAATCACAACCCGAGGAGATGGATCTCAAAGAAATCGATAAAAAATTAGACGAGATTTTATCGGATGACAATATAAATATATAATAATAAATAATTAAAAAAAATATGGATTTAAATCGCGCGATGATAATTGGCAATCTAACTCGCGACCCGGAAGTTCGGTCAACTCCGACCGGCAAAAGCGTCGCTTCATTTGGTGTGGCCACAAACCGTTATTGGAATGACGCGAACGGACAAAAGCAAAAACAGGCCGAGTTTCACAATGTGGTTTTTTGGGGTAAATTAGCGGAAATAGTAGGACAATATTTAAAAAAGGGCCAAAGAATTTATGTTGAAGGCAGATTGCAAACGCGCGAGTGGACCGGCCAAGATGGAATAAAAAGATATCGAACAGAGATTATTGGAGAAAACATGATAATGCTTTCCGCCCGCCAAGGCGCTGACTCATCCGGATTTAGCGGTGCGTCATCCGGTCCGTCTCCGATGAACGATGCGGGAGGAGACCCATCCGAAGTAATGGAAGAAGAAATAAAGGTTGAAGATATTCCGTTTTAATAAATAGTTATGACCAATAATAAGAATCAATCAGCAAAAGTTTGTCTTTACTGCGCCAATAATCGCCAGATTGTTGATTATAAAGATATCGGTAATTTGCGCCGTTTCGTTTCTTCATACATGAAGATTGCCCCGCGACGCAGAAGCGGACTTTGCGCAAAGCATCAGCGACAGGTGGCTCGCGCGATAAAGAAAGCGCGCCAAATTTCGCTCATGTCTTTCATGCCGAAGTAATCGATTGTTTGAAATATAAAAAATTGGCGGTACACAAATAAAGTGTACCGTTATTTTTAAATAATAATTATGTCAAATTGGATTGATTTAAAAAATGACTCTCGTCTTCGCGATATATATGAAAAAAGGATTAAAATAATTCGTTTAATTCGAGAATTTTTTTGGTCAAATGATTTTAAGGAAGTCGAAACGCCGGTTGCTCTTCGTTTTTCCGGGCAGGAGCCGTATTTGAATCCCGTTCCGATAATATTGCACGACCCTCACGGAGAAGAACATAAGTTTTATTTGCAAACATCACCCGAGTTTGCCATGAAAAAATTATTAGCCTCGGGCTATGAAAAGATTTTTCAAATTTGTAAATGTTTTCGTGATTTTGAGCAATTTGGCGGTAATCATAATCCGGAATTCACCATGATTGAGTGGTATCGAGCGCCGGGAACCATCGAAGAAATTATGGATGATACCGAGAATTTATTTAAATTTATCGCGAAACAATTAAACGCAGACCAAATTCAGTATAAAGAAAAAAACATAAAAATTAACGTTGCGTGGGAGAGGGCGACAATGCGAGAAATTTGGCAAAAATTTATTGGCGTTGATCTGAACGATTATTTGACGGCAGAAAAAATGGCGACTTTGGCGCTTGAACGCGGGTACACGGCCGAAACGGATGAGCCATATGAGGATCTGTTTTATAAAATATTTTTAAATGAAATTGAATTGAAATTGGGCGCAGAAAAACCGATTATTATTTATGATTATCCGGAGCAAATGTGTTCGCTCTCCCGTTTGTCAAAAAATGACTCGCGCTATTCCGAAAGGTTTGAATTGTATATTGGCGGGCTTGAGCTGGCCAATGCTTTTGGTGAATTAACCGATGCCAAAGAACAAGAAAATCGTCTTGAAATCGATAAACAAAAAAGAATGAGCATGAGCAAAGAAACATGGCCGATTGATGAAGAATTTATTTTTGCATTGGAGTCGGGCTTACCCGAAGCCGGCGGAATCGCACTTGGTGTTGACCGGATGATTATGCTTTTCACCGGTGTGAAAGATATTAATGAAGTGATTTTCCAGGCCATAGGTGAATAATATCTATGTAAATGGTATAATAGGATTTAGCTTTTGAAAGTTAACGGTTAATTTGATTGTGAAAAAGTTTTTTTCAAAATTTTTTGAGCCAGATTTATCCGTATTGGAACAGTATGTGGCGTATTTTTTGATTTATGGTTTTGTCGGGTGGCTAATTGATTCCATGCATGGGTCATTTGTTAGCGGATATATTATTTTGGGAGGAATGTTTAAAAGTTTTCTTTTGCCGATTTCTTTCGCGCCTATTTACGGTTTTGGGGCGTTACTCATTATTTCTGTAAAAAAATTATTGTGGAATAAAAATCCATTATTGCTTATGCCGGTCGTCGGAGCGATTATGACGACAGTGGAATATTTTGGAGGAGTAATAACGCTCTCTGTGCTTGGCCATCGGGCTTGGGATTATAGCAAAAATTTTGCCAATTTTCATGGCCACATTGATTTGTATCATGGAGTTTTGTGGATGGTGCTTGGATTAGGATTTGTTAAATTAATTCATCCATCGGTGGAAAAAGGCGTCCAAAAATTATTGATGGCGTTTCATTCTATGCGAAATAATAGAGTTATTGACAAGAATACAAAAATTGTTTAATATCCCGTTGCTTAATCGTTATAAATTTCCTATATGGCTTCCACATCAGAAATAAGAAAGGGCGTTGTTATAAGGCATCAAAATGATTTATTTGTCGTTGTCGAATTTCAGCATGTTAATCCGGGTAAGGGGGCGGCCTTTGTGCGCACCCGCATGAAATCACTCGCTTCCGGCAAAGTGATTGAAATAACATATAAAACTGTTGAAACGGTTGATATTGTTTCAGTTCAATTTCAAACAATGCAATATCTGTACAAAACAGGCGACAATTATGCTTTTATGAATATGCAAAGTTACGAGCAAATCGAGATGAACGGTGACTTGATTGGCGACGAGGCAAAATATTTGAAAGAAGGCCTTGAGGTAATTGTTGGCATTTATGAAGAAAGGCCGGTTAGTATTCAACTGCCAAAAAAAGTGCAATACAAGGTGGTGGAAGCACCCCCCGCCGTTAAAGGCGACAGCGCTTCCGGTAATGTTACAAAGGAAGTGGCTTTGGAGAATGGACTGCGCATCGCGGCACCAATTTTTATTAAAGAAGGCGAAGAAATATTGGTAAATACGGAAACTGGATTGTATTCAGCTAGGGCGTAAATAACAAAATTAAAAACCGTCTATTAATTTAGGCGGTTTTTTTTGATTCTTTATTAATATTTAACCCGTCAGTCACGACTGACGGGTTTGAGCGGGTAAGGGGAATCGAACCCCTGTCACCAGTTTGGAAAACTGGGATAATAACCATTATATGATACCCGCAACGAGCGAAGTATGAGAGCCGTGCTCTCATACTTCCGAGTAAGGATATTATATACCAAAGTATATGATACCCGCATTATATATTTCTAAATCATAATATCTAATTTTTGACGTTTAGTCAATATTCTTCGAATTTGCTATAATATAAAAAATATATGGGCACTATAATTATTACTACCGGTCAGCTTGCTATCATAGCCTACTTTGCCATTATTAATTTGGTTGCTTTTTTTATTTACGGCCTGGATAAAGCCAAGGCGGGTCATACAGGCGCTAGAAGAATAAGCGAAAAAATGCTTTTAATTATTGCTTTAATCGGTGGGTCTTTGGGTGCTTTGCTTGGCATGAAAATATTTCGCCATAAAACAAAAAAAACGTCTTTTCAGGCGGTTTTTGCAGTTATTCTTGGAGGGCAAATTTTTCTAGTTTGGTTCATTTTTTTCCGATAATTTTACTTGACAATTTTTGGTGAATAATATATTATTTTTTTAGAAAGTTTATATATTTTAATTATTTTAGCTTTTTTAGGCTTTATGACGACAAATATTATCGACGATTTTGATTCGGAAAACGAAGATCTTTCCGAAGAAAAAGACGAGGAAATGGAGGGTTTCCATGAGGTCGATGAAGTTGACGGTGACGAAGACGACGATATCGTGGTCAAAAAAATAGATTTGAGCGATAAAATTGATGATGACGACGATGACGATATGGCGAAGAATGATTGGTAAAAAGAAACCCCGGCTTGAGGCCGGGTGTTTTTAATAATAAAATCGATTTTTCGCGTATTTCTTGACAAGATAACGATTTTATTATACAATTAACATCACAAAAATATTTTTGCGGGTGTAGTACAACGGTTAGTATACGTCCTTGCCAAGGATGAGATGGCGGTTCGATTCCGCTCACCCGCTCTGGCTAAATAGTAAAAAATTAAACATAGCGGGGTAGAGCAACTGGCAGCTCGTCGGGCCCATAACCCGAAGGTTCTAGGTTCAAGTCCTAGCCCCGCAACAAAAAATACTTCCCTATAATTGGGAAGTATTTTTATTTTTGCGGTTTGGACTTGAACTATTTAATTACAATCCAATTCTTTTCTGTAATAATGCTCGTACATCTCCCAGAATGCCAAAAGAAGAGAAGCAATAATTGGTCCAATTACAAAACCGGAAATTCCAAATACGGCGATACCCCCCAGTGTGGAAAGCATTACCAAGAGCGGATGCATTTGTGAATCTTTGCCAACAAGAATCGGCCGTAAAATATTATCAATTGTGCCAATCACAAGCGCTCCAAAGAGTATCATGCCAATGCCGGTCCACAAGTGGCCGGCAATAATCATTATTATTGCCGCGGGCAACCAGATAAAATACGAACCTACCGCCGGCACAGAAGATAGCAAGACCATAAGCAGTCCCCAAATAATCGCTCCATGAATTCCGGCGACCGCGAACATAATTCCGCCCAAAGCGCCTTGAATAAGGCCAATAATTAAGGAACCCTTAAGAGTCGCTCGCGTGGTGGAAGTGAATTTTGTGTAAAGCATTTTTTCTTTATCATTCCCGAGTGGGCATAAGTGCATTAGCTTTTTGAGCAATTTTTCGCCGTCTCTGATGAAGTAGAATAAAGTATAAAAAGTGATAAAAAACATTATGAAAAACACAATGGAATTTTGCGTGAATTGTTTGGCTGAATTCAAAATAAATGAAGTAATGGACGTGGCGATATCGGAAAATTTTTGCGCCCAAAATTCTTCATTAATATTCAATCCGGAAGTTATTTGATGATTTTTTATCCAATCCATCGCTTGAACAATCTCTGCGTTAAATTGCCCGCTTTTTTGATTTATGGCCGAATAAATATCAATTGATTCTCGTACCACTAAAATACTGATAAAAAATAATGGAACTACAATAATTATTAAGATAAGCGTCATGGTTATGGCTGTGCTCAAATTAGGTACTTTTATTTTTTTATTGATGGCTTTGTAAACCGAATAAAACATGCCGGCTATGATGGCCGCCCAAAAAATCGGGTAGACAAATACCTTGAGCATTGAAAGAAATACCAAGGTTACTATTACGAGCAAACCGATAAAGACATAATTTTTGATTTTTGAAAAATCCATATTTATATTTTTAAGTTAGTATAATAATACTATTTTAGCAAAAAATACCCAATACGACAATTAATTGCCACGGGCCAAAATTTTGTTAAGAGTTTGTTTGGAAACCACTCTTAGCAACAAAATTAGCGCGCCGTAAATAAAGGCGCCAACAATAATCGAGACAAATAAGTTTGCCGGTTGCATATACCACACGACCAAACCCATTGTGGCGCTGGCAAAAGCGATTTTAATGAATGCCCGAAGTCCCGGCCAAAATTTTGAATAGTAGCCGGTTATTATCATAAGCCCGATGCCGGCCGTTAATTCCGTGCCGACTCTGACCCAGGCCGCGCCCATGCCACCCATTTTTGGTATGAGCATAAAATAAGCGACAACACCAAATATTGCCACTATCACATATATCCAAAGCGCCTGTTTTTGCCGATTGATTGCAAGATTAATATGGCCAAAGACCATACCAAAACAAATGCCGAACATGGTTAAAATTTGAATGCGTAAAAATATTCCCGAGGCGGCGAATTCCGAACCGCCAACAAAACTCATTATCGGTTTTGCCAGTGCCAGCACTCCGGCGATAATTGGAAATATAAATAAAATCATCAAATCAAATGCACGCTGTGATTCTTTGACAAAATTTTCACGGTTCCCTCGCGAGTAAGCGAACGAAATAAGAGGGAGTAAAAGACCGATAAGCATTGATGAAACTTGAAGCGCTATATCAATTACCCTATAAGCGGCGCCATAAAGTCCGACTTCGGTTTGCGAGGCATACAAAGGCAGAATAACCCTGTCGCCCTGCAAATAAAAACAATTAAAAATAACAGCTAAAGCCGTTGGCCAGATTTTTTTATAAATCGCTTTGCTGATGTCCAAATTAATTTCAAAACGAATTGGTTCGGCTCGGTACCAAAGATAGCCGGTGTAAGCAAAAGAGGCGAGAGTGATTACGGCCATCATCGGCAAAAATCCGTAGTTGCCCCAAGCGACCAAGATGAGGCCTGAAACAAGCACGATTCGGCCGATTACTTCGCCGATGGCTTGAATATGCATGGAAAGTCGCGTTTGATAAAAAGCAATCAGAACTTGGTTGAGAGACACACCGATAAAAGAAAGAGCCATGATTATTGCCGCCCACTTAATCGGCGCGGGATAAGGAAAAAAGAAAATGGTTAAAGGAATAATACCTTGGGTGAGAAGGGCGGTTATAAACCGCCATGTAAAAAGATTGTTCAATAATTTTTTTTTGTCAAAAGCGGGCTGGGATAGCATGGTTGATGTGACCACCGTGAAGCCAAAGTCGGTGAAAATTCCGATGAATTGCAAAAAGCCGATGGCGGTGGCATACCAGCCAAATTGTTCAACGCCAAGAGAGCGGGTCATAATGGCGATGGCCACAAGCCCTAAGATTGTGCTAATAATCTTTCCGGAAAATTGCCAAATTGTATTTTTTGCGATTTCGCGCGTTTCGTTCATATATATGTATAGCCAGATTATAGCATATCATTGACAAAATGGCGAAAAAGTGTTTGACTTCATTAACAAATGTTCTTTTCATCGTAACGCCGGTTAGTCCGACCGGCAATTTTTGCCAAAAGGTGAATGGCCTGGCCGGTTCCGCAAAGTCGGAGCTGTCCCGTCCAATGCCTTTGGCGGAAAGGAAAAATCATGGACTACAAAGCATCGTGGAATTTGATCGGAGAGATAAGAGAACGCCTGGCCGGAAAAAACGGCGATGCGTTCGCGAAGGAGCTCGGTGAGTTTCTTAAGGGAGGGCTGGGTACGCCGGACAAGATCGCGTTGAAACAGTTGTTCGTTGTCGCCGACCACTTCAAGGTGGACAATTCGGAGGTTGGATTCTATTGCATTGGTAGAGGTTTCCGGGAATATTTTTTAGAAAAGGTTGAAGTAGTGATAGTAAAACCTCCGAAATTCCATCACATAGTTAAGCACGATTCGTCGGATACAGATATGTATGTATTCCTCGGCGGGGAAAAAGTAGCCTTAGTCACACTGGCCGGTGTGTTTGAACTTCTAAAGCTTCAACCCCGCGGAGAATCTGGGCCTCTTTTGACCAGCGGTTTTGCGAATTTCTTCTACATTCACGATATCAAAGGCAGAATACGTGTAGTATATGTGCACTGGTATAATGGAGGTTGGAATGTTGATGTGTCTAATGGCGGGCTATATACCGGCCAAGCCGTTTTTTCTCGCAATTCTTGAGACACTTGCTCCTTAGTTTATCGATTAATTCAGTCGGACCTCGCATGCAATGTGCGGGGTCTTTTTTATTTGTCTATTTTTTGTTATAATATTTTTTGCAGTTACATTTTCTCGATTCTAATCGTTGTTAATAATGAATATGGTTTTTCAGCGCACAATTATTTTTTCTTTGGCAATGATTTTTGCCTTGTTTTTTGGCGCCCAAAACGCATCGGCCATTGAATTCACCCCACCGCAATTTAAAGATTTGAGTTATCAAGGCGCTTATGCCGGCCAATCTGTGGCTGACCCGATTACAATTGAAGCCGGCGCGACCAAAGAAATAACCATTAAAATAAAAAATACCGGCTCAACCACATGGTATCCGACAGGCGCGAATTATGTTTCCGCTTACACGGTCAATTCAAATTATCGAGAGAGCATTTTTGCTTCTTCAAATTGGCTGTCCAAAAGCCAGCCGGCAAAAATCAGCGCCGTGACCAAGCCCGGTGAAACAGCCGAAATAAAAATTAAATTAACCGCGCCAACAAAAACCGGAGATTATCAGGAAGATTTTTATTTGGCCGTGGAAAATCTGACTTGGATTAAATCCAGTTATTTTTATTTAAAAATAAAAGTAACGGCGCCGAGTTCAACAACACAACCATCAACTGTTTCGAGCGCCTCAAGCGCGACTGCGGGCGGATACACTTTTACCCGTGATCTCGAGCTTGGCATGACCGGAGCGGATGTGAAAGAACTGCAAAAATTTTTAAACGCCAAAGGTTTTGTGATTTCCGCATCCGGCGTGGGTTCAGCAGGTAATGAAACAACCCTGTTCGGTTCACTCACCAAAAGCGCGCTCGCCAAATTCCAAAGCGCAAATAAAATATCACCGGCTGTCGGATATTTTGGCCCATTAACCAGAAGCGCGGTCAATAAATTAAATACTGCCGTTGCTACTCCGGCCTCTTCGGCAGACAATGGCGACACCGCCGGCAATTCAACCGAGGGTGTTGAAGACGAGGCGGTCGAAGTATCAAATGAATATAAAGCTAACTTGGTCGCTTTTTCATCCAGGCAGGTTTCAGGCGCGGGTGGGCAGGTAATTGAGTTCAAAGTCCGCTATCGCAACAACGGAACAATTCAATGGAATAATTATTTATGGCAGGAAGCCGGCAGTATGCGGACCGATTCCGGCCCGACAGCTATTGAAAGATTTACCATTGCCGACAGCAACTGGAAAGACGAGAAAAAAATATTTGAAAAAACAACTCAAATTTTGGAAAATGGAATTATTGAAATTGATTTTACTTTCCGCGCGCCAAAATACAAAGGTGAATACATCGCCCGTTTTCAATTGACGGCTAATGGCCACACATTGGACGGCGGAATTTTGGAATTGCCTTTAACCGTAACATCAGATGCGCCAGCAGGCTACACTGAACCCAGTTTTACCACATCTCAAACGCGAGTGTTGGTCAGTGAACCAAAAATAAGAGTTGGATTGCTTAAAACCACCGACCCGGTCGATTTTTCTTCGCCTTTTGTATATCAGGTTTGGAGTGGAGAAATTTTACGAGGTGAGTTGCCGGCCAATGAAAAAGCCGAATTAAAATATTTTGACGGACTCTACACTTTCACGAGCGCCTCTCTCACTTTCACTTGCAGAGACAAAATTCGCCTTATTCCGCGCGACAGTAACAGTTATTTTGTGATTGATAGCTATAGCAGATTGGTCAGTTGGAAAGGAAGCAAAAATTTTAATACTTACAGAAATATTTTTGAATATGTTTATTCGAACAAAAGCGCTGTGCCATGGGTGGTGAACGAACTTTTGCTTGATGAATATGTGGCGGGCATAGGTGAAACGTCAAATGGCGCGGCCATGGAATATATAAAAGCGATTTTGGTGGCTGCTCGTAGTTATGCCTATTTTCACATGAACAATGGCGTGCCGGCTGACCAGCGCACCTATGACGTGGTGGCGACAACCGTTGACCAGTTGTATTTGGGTTATAATTCCGAAGTTTTGATGCCGCGCGTGGTGCAGGCGGCGCGCGTTACTTATGGCGAAATGGTGACACACGGAGGAACGCCGGTGGTGACGCCATATTTTGCCAATTCAGACGGCGAGACCCGTGGTTGGAAAGAGGTTTGGGGTGGAACCGACAAACCGTGGACTCAGAGCGTGGAATGTCTTTATGACATTGGCAAAACAATGCACGGGCACGGAGTCGGCATGAGCGCGCAAGACGCGGCTATGAGGGCAGACAAAGACGCTTGGACTTATGACCAGCTTTTGAAATATTATTATACGGGAGTGGCGGTGGAGAGGATTTATTAAACACTATTTTGTTATCCCCGCGTAAACGGGGATCCAGTGGTCAATTTTCTGGATTCCCGCTTACGCGGGAATGACACAAAAAAAGCCCCTAAATTGGGCTTTTTATAATTATGATTTTGGCTAAAATTAGCCAAGAAAGACCCTTGACAAAAAGGCGAAAATGTGATATAATATGACGTTAGCTTAAAAAAACGCTCATTTTAATAAAAAATAAGTAAAATCAAGAGAAATGGCAAGCCTTGGGTCTCGGCATAATGTCGGAACAAGAGGCGCGCCCAAAGCAGAGGAGAGAAATCATGAGCCGGAAAGACAAAAAGGAGTGGACGCTGGAGGCGTTGCTCCCGGTGGTCGGGTTCGTGTTCGACCTCATCATCGGCGGTGCCAAGAAGCTCATCGGTCTCTCGGTCACCTACGACCAGTCCCTCGGTCTGATGAATCTGATCCAGCGCGCCCTCGGCCCGGGCAACGACCGCAACTTCAACACCTATATTACCCCGGAGCGTTTCCCGCTCAAGGGGACGGATGTCCAGACGGTTAAAGTGCGGGTCGAGCCTTTCCTCAGAAGAGAGACGGGCGAGCAGGCTGCGGAGCGCCTGGTTGCCGCCGGCCACATTCTGGCCAACACCGGCGACCTCGCCGGTTTCCTCGCGAGCCACCCCAAAGAGGTGGAGAAGTGGATCTGGGTCGTCGCCCTGAGTGAGGACTCCCGCTGGACGAGCCGGCGGGAGGACGGCTACGTCAACGTGCCGTGCGTCAACGTGCACGGTGCGCACCGCTACTTCATCCTCGACAACTTCCGCTGCGAGTTCAGCTCCTCCGACGGCGTCCTCGTCCTCTGCGAGTAGAGAACCTCGATCCCGCCCAAGGCGGGCAGGCACTCGGATACTCGGCCCTCACGGCCGGTGTTCGGTCCTTGGTCACTTGGTTCGTTCATTCGGCCCGACATGAAATGTGTCGGGCCTTTTTTAATTATACGTCTTTATAAAATCGCCTGTCTCACCGCTTCCCCGTGATGATATTTTCTGTCTTCTTCAACCAAATCAAGAATTATTTTTCTCATCTCGTGCGGTTTCTTTATATTATGCACAGTGAATTTTGGCAGGGCGCCGGCGGTTTGAATAATGATTGAACCAAAATCAAACATGGTGTGAAAAATTCCTTTGCATTCCGAAGTAATATCTTGAATTTGATACAAATCAACCTCGGAAATTGTGCGAGCAAAAAGCCCATGCTGTTCCATATCAATCAATCGGTCGTTTGTCACAATCATAACATCAAGATAAAAATCAATAAAATAAGAATACAAAAATATTAAAACACTCAAAATATAGATACTGCCAAGTAAGACCAAAAGAGTGAATGATGTCGAGTTTTCAAACCAATTCGGCATCTGGCTTTTTAAAACAAAATAGAATATTGCCGGCAAAATAAGCATGATAATAAAAAAAACAAAGGCCGGTAAAAAAGTGATTAAATGCCTGCGAAGTTTGTGCAATACTTTTTCGTAGGATTTTTTGTAAATAAATTCCTCAATACCCATATGTTTAAAATTGATTTATTTTGGAAAGGTTATCACCGAACCAACTCGAGTTAAAAATAGTTATTTGATTGCCCCAGCTCGCGTCAGACAATAAATAAAAAGTCGCGCCCACGGTTATGAGCGCGAAAGCCAAAACAAAAAAGGTGATGGTTAAACTGGCGATTGAAACTGAAGCGGTTTTTGCCAAATGGCCGACGTTCACAAAGAAAAAAATTACGAATAAAAGCAAGAACAGGCAATAGATAATTAAAAATGAAATTAAGGGTATTGTGATCATATTTATTAAAGTAAAGTATTGGAAGAGTTTTGTTCAAAGCCAAGATGCTTGTAGGCGAGCGGAGTAACTTTGCGTCCGCGCGGAGTGCGCTCCAAAAATCCGATTTGCATTAAGTATGGTTCAATCACATCTTCAATTGTGTCAATTTCTTCGGCGATTGAGGCGGCGATTGTGGAAAGCCCGACCGGGCCCCCGCTGAATTTGTCTATCATGGCCGTGAGCAAACGGCGGTCGATTTCATCAAGCCCGTATTCATCGATGGCAAGCAGGTTTAAAGCTGATTTGGCAATGTCTAAATTAATTTGACCGGCGCCGTGGACTTCGGCAAAATCACGCACTCGTTTTAATAGGCGATTGGCCACTCGTGGAGTTCGGCGAGCGCGAACGGAAATTAAAGTTGTTGATTTATCGTCAATTGTAACGCCAAGTAATTTGGCGTTTCGGCTGAGTATTTTTTCAATATCATTTTGTTCGTAAAAATTCAGGTGAAAACTGTGGCCAAAGCGGTCACGCAAAGGCCCACTAATCATACTCATTTTTGTGGTTGCGCCGATTAGAGTGAAGCGGTTTAGTGGCATTCGAATGGTGCGGGCGGCCGGACCAGAACCAATAATGATGTCGAGCGAATAATCTTCCATGGCCGGATAGAGAGTTTCTTCAATTGTTTTGTTAAGGCGGTGTATTTCGTCAATAAAAAGAATTTCGCCTTCCTCTAAATTGGAAAGAATAGCCGCCAAATCACCGATTTTTTCTAAGGCCGGTCCGGAAGTGACTTTGATGTTACCGGACATTTCACGAGCAATGATGTGGGCAAGTGTTGTTTTGCCGAGCCCCGGGTTGCCGAATAGCAAAATGTGTTCCATCGGTTCATTGCGTTTTTTTGAGGCCTTGATGGAGATATCCAAATTTTGTTTTATTTGTTCTTGACCAACAAAATCACCCAATTCTTTGGGGCGCAAGGTGTTTTCAAAAACAATCTCCTCGTTTTTTACTTCCGGAGCGGTGATGTCTTCGTCTTCAATAAAATTTTCTTCGTCATTCATAGTGCCTATATTGTATTATAATCGTTCAAAATAGTCCATTGGCGATTTATGCGGGTGCGTGGGAAAAAATATCTGTGGATAACTTTTTTTGTTTTTCAAAAAACCGCGTTGTTGAGATAAAAAAATGACGTTTGGCGACATTTGCAAAAAAATGCTATAATGAATTTGCTCAATAAATACCATATGTTGTGTCTCAAAAAAATTTCAAACACAATATATGGTATTGTTAAAAAAGTCGATTTTCTTCAAAAAATAATCAATTTTTATTAAAAATATAATATTTTTACATAAATATGTTCCAAAAAATCAAAAAGCGAGACGGTCGGACAGTGAAATTTGACCCCAAAAAAATAACCAAGGCGCTCGTTAAGGCCGGCGCGGCCACGGGCGAGTTTGACGAAAAAATGGCAGAGAAATTGACTCTTAAAGCATTGTCAGTAGCCGAAAATTATATTGAAGCCAAAATCCCGACAGTCGAACAGATTCAAGACTTGGTGGAAGAAGTACTTCTGGGCTCGTCATACAGGCAAACCGCCAAATCATACATTATTTATCGCGACCAGCACGCCCAATTGCGCGAGCTTAACAACAAAGCGAGCGTTAATTTGGTTGACCAATATTTGGACCAGCTTGATTGGCAAGTGAACGAAAACAGCAACATGACTTTTTCTTTGCAGGGCCTTAATAATTATATTTCATCAGAAATTTCCAAGGTTTACTGGTTGAATAAAATCTATCCGAAAGAAATTAAAGAGGCCTATTTGAGCGGGGATATGCATATTCATGATTTGAATATTTTGTCGGTTTATTGCGTTGGTTGGGATTTGCATGATTTACTCATGGAAGGTTTTAGGGGTGTGTCCGGAAAAATTGAAAGCAAACCGCCAAAGCATTTTAGAAGCGCTTTGGGGCAGGTGGTTAACTTTTTTTACACTTTGCAGGGCGAGGCAGCGGGAGCGCAGGCGTTTTCAAATTTTGACACCTTGCTTGCGCCGTTTATCCGCTATGACAAATTAACTTACGATGAAATCAAGCAGGCGCTTCAGGAGTTTTTGTTCAACATGAATGTGCCGACACGCGTCGGGTTTCAAACGCCTTTCACCAATGTGACGCTTGATTTGAATATCCCAAATTATTATAAAGACCAAGCGGTGATTATTGGCGGAAAACCACAAAAAGATTGTTATGGGGATTTTCAAAAAGAAATGGATTTGTTTAATAAGGCTTTTTTTGAGGTGATGATGCAGGGTGACGCCAAGGGACGAGTTTTTACCTTTCCAATTCCCACCTATAATATCACCAAAGATTTTGATTGGGATAATCCGCGCATCAAATCGCTTTGGGAAATTACAGCCAAATATGGCATTCCGTATTTTTCCAATTTTATTAATTCCGATATGAGTCCGGAAGATGCCCGCTCAATGTGTTGCCGTTTGAGGATTGATAATCGCCAGCTTGAAAAGCGCGGTGGCGGACTTTTTGGCGCGAATCCTTTGACTGGTTCAATTGGAGTGGTTACTTTGAATTTGCCTCGCTTGGGTTATACGGCCAAAAATGAAAATGATTTTTTGAAAAAGCTTGGAAGATTAATGGAGATGGCCAAAGACAGCTTGGAAATAAAGCGAAAAGTTCTTGAAAAATTCACTGAGAAAAATTTATACCCATATTCCAAATATTATTTGCGCAATATGAAAGAGCGCCATGGGGTTTATTGGAAAAATCATTTCAATACCATTGGAATTCTTGGTATGAATGAGGCGATTATTAATTTGATGCATGAAAATATTGCCAGTGAAAAAGGACGCGCTTTTGCCGAAAAAGTAATGGATTTTATGCGAAAGAAAATGGTTGATTTCCAAAAGGAAACCGGTAATAACTTCAATTTGGAAGCAACACCGGCCGAAGGCACCTCGTTCCGTTTGGCTCAAAAAGACAAAGAACTTTATCCGGATATAATTGTTGCCAATGAAGATATTTACAAAAAAACCGGAGTTGACCCGTTCTATACCAATTCCACCCACTTACCGGTTAATTTTACGGATGATATTTTTGAAGCTCTTGATTTGCAAGATAATTTGCAGTCCAAATATACCGGTGGAACCGTACTGCATTTATTTGTCGGAGAAAAAATCACCGACCCGAACGCGGTAAAGAGTATGGTAAAGAAAATTTGCGAGAATTATCGTTTGCCGTATTTTACATTTTCGCCGACATTCAGTGTTTGCCCGACGCACGGATATTTATCGGGCGAGCATAATACTTGCCCGGAGTGCAAGGCGCGTTGTGAAGTGTATTCGCGCGTGGTCGGATATTTGCGCCCGGTGGAACAATGGAACAAGGGCAAGAGAGCTGAATTTAAAATCAGAAAGACTTATAAAACCCTCCTGCCGATCAAAGTATGATATTTGGCGGATGGCAAAAATTTTCGCTCATTGATTTTCCGGGGCGTGCTTCAGCGATTCTGTTTACGCAAGGATGCCCATTCCGATGCCCGTTTTGTCATAATCCGGAATTAATTAATCCGACCCAAGGAATGTTTACGCCTGTAACCGAAAAAGAGATTTTGGATTTTTTATCCACGCGTCAAAATAAATTAGACGGTGTGGTGATCACCGGCGGGGAACCGACTTTGCACAATGATTTGCCTGATTTTATTTCAAAGTTGAAGTCGCTTGGGTTTGCGGTGAAGCTGGATACTAATGGCAGTCGTCCGGAAATGATTGAACGACTAGTTAGAGATGGTTATTTGGATTATTTGGCTATGGATTACAAATCACCGCTTGAAAAATATCAATCTCATTCCGGCTCAATGATTGATACGGAAAAAATTAAAAAAAGTGTTGATTTGATTCGTCAATCGGGGATTGATTATGAATTCAGAACTACGGTAGTAAAAGAATTGCTTACTGAAGAAGATATTTTGAAAATCGCCGATGAATTAAAAGGCGTCAAGCGCTATGTGCTTCAAAAATTTTTGCCGGGGAGAACGTTGGACCCTTTGTTTGCCGAAATGACAACATACACTGACGAAGAATTTGAAAAGATGTGTAAAAAAATAAAAAAATTTGTCGCGCAGTGCCTGTGGCGATAAACATGCGAAATATAAAATATCCCATTAAATGGGATATTTTGTTTATGTGGTCCGGGTGGGAATTACTCGTCGTCTCGCCGACCACAATCGGCTCGACTCCTTGCCCTGGGCAGCGCCAATATGCCACTGGCATATTGGCGACATTCGGCTTGCTCGTCTTTTTTTCCAAAAAGACTCGCGCCTCATTTCTGCCCGTTCGATTCCCTCGTCCAAACTATACAAATAGCAGTGCAATAAATGCACTGCTATTTGTATAGTGGTCCGGGTGGGAATCGAACCCACACGCCTTGCGGCAAGGGATTTTAAGTCCCTCGTGTATACCAGTTTCACCACCGGACCGAAGTTTATAAATAATAATCTATCAAAAAATCGTTGATTAATCAAGTCGGCTGTTTTGTGGTATAATATCTTCGATATATGAAAAAAAATTTTTCAAGTGGTTTTACTTTAACCGAAGTGATGCTCGCAGTCGCTATTTTTGTTATCTTTGTGACCGGAGTATATGGTGGTGTTAGATATTTGTTTAAAATTATTTATTTATCAAGAGTGCACATATTGGAGACGGCAATTTTAAGCGAGCAATTGGAAATTGTGCGCAATTTGCCGTACCAAGATGTCGGTTTGGTTAGTGGTGTCCCAAGTGGAGTATTAGAGCGAGATAGAACGATAATCAGAAATGGAATTGATTTTAATATCGTTACGACTATTCGTAATATTGACGACCCGTTTGACGGCACGGTAACAACCACTCCGCAAGATACTTCGTCGGCTGATTATAAACTTGTTGAAATGTCTATTATTTGCGCGGATTGCTCACAAAAACAGCCGTTTGTATTAAACACAATAATTGCGCCAAAAAACAGAGAAGGAGACACTCTCAATGGCTCTCTGTTTATTCAGGTTTTTGATGCCAACGGGCGCCCTGTATCGGGTGCCACTGTTCGCGTAATAAACGTGTCAACAACACCGCCTATTGATTTGACCGACACGACTGGTGATGACGGTTGGTTAAGAATAGTGGATACGCCCACGAGCACTCTTGGATATCAAATATATGTGTCAAAAGACGAACATTCGAATGATTACACCACAAGTTCAAGCGAGTTGGTTTTGAATCCGGTTAAATTGCCAGCTAACGTGGCGAGCCAACAAGCGACGGAAATATATTTTTCCATTGATTTGTTATCGTCACTCGGAATATCGGCCATTACTCCAAGTTGTGTTGCTTTGCCGAATCAAACATTAAATATTTGGAGCAAAAAATTAATCGGTACCGAACCGGACACTCCGAAATTTATTGATGCGTTTCAATTGGATGGAAGCGGATATTATTATTACAATAATTTACTTGAGTGGGGAGACTATTATTTTGGGGCTTCGGGAACGGCATATGATGTGGCGGGAACTATTCCGGCTTTACCTTTGTATTTAAACCCGGGCTTAGCGCAAGAAATAAATATAATTTTACGTCCAAAAACCGACTATTCTCTTTTAATGAGTGTTAAAGATTCAGGCACTCTTTTGCCTTTATCCGACGCAAGCGTGAGATTGCTTGGTTCCGGCTACGACGAAACAATTATTACCGGGCTTGGATATTCTCGCCAAACTGATTGGTCAGACGGAAGTGGACAAGAATTATATGAAGATGAAGAAAAATATTTTAGTGATAATAGTGGAGTCAGCGTGGATTCGCCTGCCGGCGATTTGCGATTGGCGCTAATCGGAGATGATTATATTAGCAATGGTTGGCTCGAGTCATCAACATTTGATATGGGCGGTTCGGTTAATTTTAATAATATTGTTTGGGCCCCGCTTAACCAATTGCCCGGACTCGGCGCAAACCCTGTTCAGTTCCAAATTGCCACAAGCAACAGTAGCACGCCGGAAAGCTGGGATTTTATCGGGCCAGACGGTACAGATGCCAGTTTTTACACAGCCACTTCTACCCTAATTTACAGTGGGCATAATGGTGAAAGATATCTGCGTTACCGCGTATTTTTGTCTACCGATGATGAAGAAAATACGCCTCAATTGTTTGAAATCGCATTTACCTATACCAATAGTTGCACGCCACCGGGGCAAAGTTTTTTTAACAACATGAGTTCTAGTACATATATTTATGAAATTTCACGCGATGGTTATTTGTCGACCACAGGTACCGTTGATGTGAATGGAACAATTGATTTGCAAATATTATTGCCCGTTGATTAGTATGAAAAAAAATATTAAAAATAATTTACAAGGTTTTACGTTGCTGGAAATGGCTGTCGCCCTTGGTATTTTTTCTTTAGTAATACTTTCATTGTCGGCTATTTTAATTTTTAGTTTTAAGACTCGAAATATTATTTGGGAACAATTAAAAACTCAGGACGACGGTCGGCGCGTTGTTCAGACTTTTGTTAATGAATTAAGAAGCGCTAATTACTCGTCCATTGGCGCCTATCCATTAGAAAAAGTAACAGCGCAGGAATTAATTTTTTATAGCAATATTGACAGTGATAATTATAGAGAAAGAATAAGATATTTTTTAGACGGGACTGATTTTAAAAAAGGAGTAATAAAACCATCGGGCAATCCTTTAATTTACGCGACGGGTACTGAACAAATAGTTGTTGTGGCGGAAGATGTTTATAACACTACCACACCTATTTTTAATTACTATAGTGAAAATTATTCGGGTGATGAGCCACCCCTTTCAGTTCCGGTTAATGTTACTCAGGTAAAAGTAATTGGGATAACTTTGGATTTGGAAGCTGAGCCAAATATTTCTCCCGCCCCGTTTCATATTGAAACAAAATCACAAATAAGAAATTTGAAAACCAATTAGTTGTTTATGTTTTTTTGCAAAAAAATTAATTTGAACAAGCGAGGAAATATTTTATTGTTTTCAATAATGTTTGGTTTATTGGCTTTTGCCGTGGTGGTAACCGCGGTATTTAGTTATACAATAGGCGAGCACCGCGCTTCCACTTACAAACATAAACGCGAAATGGCTTTTCAAATTGCCGAAGCCGGAATTAATTACTATCGTTGGCATTTGGCGCATGATAAAGAAGATTATCAGGACGGCACGGGTGAACCCGGTCCTTATTTGCATTCATATCAAGATAAAAATGGCGCGACAATCGGATATTTTTCTTTGAATATTATTCCGCCTCAAATTGGTTCAAGCGTGGTTACCATTGAATCTACAGGTTGGCTAACGGATTATCCAGATGCAGAGAGAACGATTAAGGCTCGTGTAGGTTTTCCCTCAATGACTGACTATTCCTTTTTAACAAATACAGACGCTTGGTTTGGCGACGATGAGTCTATCCATGGGAAGATTCACGCCAATAGCGGAATTCGATTTGACGGCACAACCGACTCACCGATTACGAGCGCCGTGCCAACATATATTTGCAAACCACACCAAGGTTGTAATAATAATGAAAAACCGGGGATTTGGGGCGATGGTGGACCAACTGAATATTGGAGTTTCCCCGTACCGGCAAAGGATTTTGACGCGGTTTCCACCAAATTGGATGACATTAAAGAAGGCGCGGAGGATGGAGGAATATATTTATCATCATCAGGCAAATCCGGCTGGTTGGTTGAGTTTAAATCTGATGCCACGGTTGATGTGAGAAAAGTGGAAAGAACTTATTGTTATAATGGCAAAGATATTGGTGATAATAAATACTATTCTTTTTGCATTGATATCAGAACTTTGGGTACGGCCACTAATTACCCCATGCCTTCAAGTAGTTATATTTATGTTGAAGACACGGTTTGGGTGAAAGGAGTGGTAAACGGGCGGGCGACAGTGGCAACCGCTCCCGGATATTCGCTTATTATTCCGGATGACATCACATATTTGGCAAAAGACGGCAATCATGTTCTGGGTTTGATTGGCGAACAAAACGTTTTGGTGTCATATAATTCTCCCGAAGATTTGGAGATTAATGCAGCTATTTTGGCTCAAAAAGGTGCGACAAAAAGATATTATTACCCGGGTAATATGCGTGATAATCTAACTATTTTCGGCTCGGTGATTTCCGCCGGTATTTGGACTTGGAGTTGGGTGAATCAAGGCGGGTCTATTACTTCTGGATATAGGAATACTTCAAAAACATATGATGCCAATTTGACTTTTAATCCACCACCAAGTTTTCCGGTTGGTTCTGATTACGTGATGATCAGCTGGGAAGAAGTAAATTGATTTATCGGTTGCGAGTGATATTTAGGTTTGTTATAATGAATTATCAGTAAATTAATAATAAATTATGATAAAAAAAGTCGTTATTCCGGTCGCCGGAGTCGGGACCAGATTTTTACCGGCCACCAAGGCTCAGCCAAAAGAAATGTTGCCGGTTGTTGATAAGCCGATTATTCAATATGTGGTTGAAGATGCGATTAGAGCGGGGATTGAAGATATTATTTTTATTACCGGACCAAGCAAAAGAGCGGTGGAAGATCATTTTAGCCCGAATTATGAACTAATCAGTCTTTTGAAAAAAACAGGTAAAGAAGAGGTCGCTGAAGAAGTCAAAAAAATAGCTGATATGGCAAATTTTATTTTTATCCGTCAGAGGGGGCCTTATGGAAATGGAACGCCGGTGCTTTGCGCCAAACCGATTATTGGTAATGAGCCGTTTGCGGTTATGTGGGGAGATGAATTTTTTTATACGCCAAAAAAATCTCAATTAAAACAATTAATTGACGTGTATGAAAAATATGGCGATCCAGTGCTTACCGCATATAAAGTGGATAAAGATGGCACAAAGAAATACGGCATAATTGACGGAATTGAGGTTGAGAAAAAAGTTTATCAGGTAAAAAATATTGTAGAAAAACCAGGGCCGGAAAAAGCGCCTTCTCGTCTTGCCAGTTTGGGCGGATACATATTGACGCCTGATATTTTTGAAGCTTTGGAAAATACAAAATTAGGCAAAGGCGGGGAGAGGTGGCTGGTAGATGCGATTTTTAAATTATTAAAAAATAGACCGCTTTACGCATCTTTAATCGAGGGTGAATACTATGATACAGGTTCAAAACTTGGATATTTGAAAGCAAATGTTGATTTTGCTTTGCGAGATAAAAAATTAAGTAAGGAATTTAGGAAGTATTTGCGCGGTGTGGTATAATAAATTTAATAAACTATGATAAAAAATAAATATTCATTATTTTCAATCGCCGTAATTTGCGCTGTTTTAATGTTTTCCGGGTTTGGGTGCAAGGGTCTTTCCAAAGAACAGCAAGCGGCAACAAAGCCAATAAATCTTGAATATTGGACTGTTTATGATGATGTTGAACAGTTAAACGCGCAAGTCGCCTCATATGTTGCCACCCGTCCATATCTTAAAGTCACGGTCCGCCAGTTGCGCGCTGATGAGCTCTATGACCGTTTGACCGAGGCATTATCCGAAGATAAAGGGCCTGATTTAATATCGGTGCACGCGAGAGATTTGAAAAAATTTCAAAGCAAGCTTGCGTCAATGCCACCCAGTTTCGTGGACACAACCGTTGTAAACCAAAAGAATATTGTCGGGCAAGTTGAGACCATAGTTAATACCAGACCGGTTGCATTGCCCACCGCTTTTCAGATTGACAGAGAATTTTTGCAGACGGTTAAAAAGGATGTCATTATAGATAATAAAATTTATGGTTTGCCATTATCTTTGGATACAATGGCGATTTATTATAATAAGGATTTGCTTGACCGATCGCAAATTGCCGAACCGCCTATTACTTGGGAGCAGTTTCAAGATGCTGCCAGAAAAATTTCAAAATTTAATTTGGAGACGGGTAAGTTAGTCCAGTCCGGAGCGGCTCTTGGCGCATCCGGCAATATTATCGGAGTCGATGATATTTTATATGTACTTTTTAAGCAAAGCGCGGTTGATATGATTTCGCGCGACAATAGAGCCGTTTTTAATATTGCTCCGCAAGGTCTCGGGTCCGGCGTAAGAATCGCCGGCAATGTCGGTTATGACTTTTTATACGGATTTTGCCAATCCCGCGCGCGATACATATTCGTGGAATGAGATAATGGACGATTTGCTGGAAAGTTTTATTCAGGGAAAAACAGCTTTTTTCTTTGGTTATAGCTATCATAACGTCCAAATAAAATCCCGTGCCCCACAGTTAAACTACGGGATATTACCGATGATTTAACTCGACCCGAATAATCCGGTGAATGTGGCTAATTATTGGGCGCAATGCGTGGTGGGAAAATCCAAAAATCAAAATGAAGCTTGGGGACTTATTAATTATTTAACTCGTTCAAGCGCGGTAGAACAATATTTGAATAACACAAAAAGACCGACCGCCTTGCGTTATTTGATCGATAAACAAAAAGAAGATTTGGATTTACAGCCGTTTGTATCTCAGGCGTTAATCTCTGATAATTGGTATAGAGGTAGCAATTATTCTTCAGCCGAACAGGCAATTAAAGATATGATTGTGGAGTGGTTATCGGTTCCACCTAATTATGAAACTCGTCCGACGCAGTGGTATCAAGAAGTTTTGAATAGAGCGGCGGCAAAAATTAATCAAACCATGTAATAATATGAAATTAACGAGCAAAATTATTGTGGGAATATTTATTGGGGCGGTTTTTATTGTCTGTGCCGGAACGGTTTTTTCAGCCACAACAGCTCCGGAAAAAAGCGCGATAATTCCCGAGTGTTTATTGTCAAATGATTGGTCTCAAATAAAAGGCAAACCCGAATGCGATAATTTAAATATTTTTATATGGTTGGCTATAAATATTGGCAAATATTTGTTTACTTTTATTGGGGCCCTTGCGTTAATGTTTTTTGTTTACGGAGGTTTTATTTTGATAATGTCACAAGGCAATCAAGAAAAAATCAAGCAAGGTACAGGGGCCATGGTGGCGGCTGTTGCCGGGTTAATCGTGGCTTTCAGCGCTTATGCTTTGATTTCTTTTTTGAGCAATACTATTAAAGTCAAAGGGGATTATCGATTAAACAATATTGAACTTATTAAATTCGTTAAAAAATAATTTTCTTTGGCTGGGTTTTCAAAATATGAAAAAAATTATAATAACATTAGTATCGATACTATTCTTATTGCCTGGTGCTGTGAGCGCGCTTGAGTGTAGTAGTGATGGTTACAAAGGCTCATGTAAGGTTAAATGTGGCAAAAACGAGGATCCGGCAATGTCGCTAGTTTGTCCTTCCGGGCAATTATGCTGTATCGCATTTCCCGCGGATTATTTGACTAAAACAACAGAAACTCCCGATCCTACGGCAGAAGCTGAAGCGGCCGCGCTAGAACAGGCGGAGAAAGAAAAAAAAGAAATAATAAAATCGGTTAGTACTGATTTAAATCCAATGGACATTGGTAAACCGACGGATTTGTTTTCAAGAGCTATCAATGCCATGCTTGCATTTATCGGCTCGATTGTTTTAATATTATATATTTATTCGGGTTTTTTATGGATGTCGTCGTCAGGAAACGCGGATCAAATAAAAAAAGCAAAAAATATATTGATTTGGACAACACTCGGAGCTGTGGCAATGGCGGCGAGTTATATGATTGTTAAAACTGTTTTAGATAAAATCGGTTAAAAATATGAAAAGAAAAAAAATATTTATTTTTTCATTAGTTATATTTTTTTCACTAGTTATTATTTTTTTTAATTCTGATTTGTGCTTGGCTGCGAGCGAGGCAACAAAAGAAGTAAAATTAAGCAATCCCATTGAAGTTAGTGCTAATCCCTCTCAAATAATCGGTTTAATTATCAAATCCGCACTTGGAGTTATTGGTGGCTTGGCTTTGGTCATGATGGTCTGGGGAGGATTTCAATGGCTCACTTCAGCCGGAAATCCTGATAAAGTAAAAAAAGGGAGCAGTACAATGATTTGGGCGATTGTTGGTTTGGTTTTGGCTTTGGGCAGTTATGTGCTTGTGAGTACTATTTTAAATTTTTTGGCCGGAAGACAAACCGGGTAAAATAAATATATTGCGAAAATTAGCTATTTAATATAAAATATATACAAGTTTTTGATATATCCCACGCTTGTTTTTTGCCAATTTGGCAAAAAGGGCGTTTATTTGAAGGGAGGTGAAATTATGAAGAAAACAACAATGATTATCGCGGCAATGGCAATCGTGTTTGGTGGATTTTTATGTTTTTCCGCTCCGGCTTTGGCCACCACTTATGACACTATTACTTCAGAACAATTAGGTTTGGAATATGGAGCGGCAACCGGTTTGGGTAGTACTGACGTGCGAACAACAGTCGCGCAAATTATCCGCGTGGCCATGGGGCTTCTCGGTATCGTAGCCGTGGTTATTATCTTGGTTGGCGGTTTCAAATGGATGACAGCGGGCGGTAATGAAGAACAGGTTGGTGAAGCTAAAAAATGGATTTTTTCCGGCGTCATTGGTTTGGCAATTATTTTGTCTGCCTACGCGTTAGCCAGTTTTATTATCAACCAATTGGTTACGGCAACTACCAACACTGGTGGTTTATAAAAAGACTTTTTTCATCAGGGGATTTGCGCGCTTTTCTTAATTAATATTGCAAAAAATTAAGGATAGGCGCGCAATCCCCTGATGGAGAATTTTGTGATAGTTTTTATAAATAGAAGTTATCGCAAAATTTATGTCAATAAAAAAGGCGATTACTATTTTTATTATTACAACAACGATTATTTTATCGCCGATTTTAGTTTTTTCTCAGGATAAAGATAAATATGGCTTAGAAGATACCGCCGAACGCACAAGATTGATGGATATAGCTGTAAGCAAAGGCACTCCCGAATTATTAATTGGAAACGTAATAAAAATTGCCTTGGGTTTTGTCGGAACAATATTTTTTCTTTTGATGTTATACGGCGGAATTATGTGGATGACTGCCATGGGTTCAAATGAAAAAGTTGATAAAGCAAAACAAATTTTGGAAATGGCCGTTGTCGGGCTTGTTATTGTGGTTGCTTCTTACGCAATTTCGATATTTATTTTTTCTCGATTCACAGCCACACCGTTAGAAACGACTTCGACACCCGCATCCTCCCCTTAAAATGTCTATGAATAAAAAATATTTAAAAATAATTTTTTCAGTCTTAGCAGTTTTTGGTTTTTTTGCTTTTATTACTCCGATAGTACTAGCTCAATCAGATTTTGGGTTGGGAACAGCAGGCCGAGAATCAGGTTTGTCCAGCAATGCTTTGAGCAAATCGGGTGACATTCCTTCAATTTTGGGCTACTTGATTTCTATTGCGTTATCACTATCCGGAATTTTCTTTTTTTTATTAATTTTGTATGCCGGTTTTATTTGGATGACAGCGGCCGGTTCCACGGAAAAGGTTCAAAGCGCCAAAAGCAAAATGATATCCGCGGTGATCGGTCTTGTTATTGTTTTGTCGGCCTACGCTTTGACAAGCTTTATTTTTGACAGTTTAATTCAAGTTAGCGATTCAAAGTGCGAGCCGACATGCCCAGATACTCAAGTTTGTATTAGTAAAAATGAATGTGTTTGGGATAGTATTGAAAATAATAAAAAATGTTGTGAAGATAAATGCGAAATTATTTTTGGCCAATATGGTGGAAAATGTTCAGATGTTGGAGAGTGCCAAGGTAAAATACTAAGCGGTTATTGTTATGGTTCGATAAACACTAAATGTTGTATTCCGCTCGATCAATATAAGACATATGAGCAAGAAGTTAATAAAGGTGCCGTTTCTGCCGATATTAATGTGCAAGCCCCGGAAAAAAATGCCTGTGAAAAAGCCGGTAATTTTTGTGTAAACGAAAGTTCTTGCCTTGCCATTCATAATGGTACGGTTTCTGGTGAAAGTGGTTGCGCAAAGGGCGACGTTTGTTGCAAAGATTGCCTTCGGTCTGCGGGCGGATGGTGTGTCAAAGAGGAATCAAGCTGTAAGTCGAGTGACGCAATTAAGGCGGGGTACTGTTTCGGCGCTTATGAAGGTTATTTTTGTTGCACGGGAGAGATTAAAGATTAATATTCATTTTTTATAATATGAAAAAAAATATTTTATTTTTGGTTGGAGTACTATTAGGAGTTGGTTTTTTGATTATACCAGTTATTATTTTTGCGGCTGATCCCCTCGGCACTTCTCGTTTGGATGCCGCGGTGGGTGGGCTTGGCTTGGAAAGTGACCTCGAAAACAGCGTCGCCAATGTTATAAAGGCGGTATTAGCCATAACCGGAACTATTTTCCTGGTGCTAACCATAGTGGGTGGTTTAATGTGGATGACGGCGTCCGGCAATGAAGAAAAAATTACTAAAGCGAAAAAAATTATTATCGGTGCTGTTATCGGGCTTGCCATAACTTTATCGGCTTACACAATTACTTCTTTTGTCGCTTTGCGTGTTGGTGGTTCAAGCAAATCTTGCGCTGATGCCGGCGGCGGTTGTTTACCGGCTGATTTACCATGTCCTTATAGGCCCGTAAATGGTGTTTGCCCATCAGGTCAACAATGTTGCGAATAGCATATGAAAATAATCGGTAAAATTTCTCTTTCCTTGCTCGTGCTTATGCCCGTGGTTGTTTTGGCGCAAGGATTAAAAGACGCTGGTGATAAATTGGAGTTTATGCAAGATAAAGGCGTTGGTTTATCAAGGAATTTTGAAGGATTAACCGGAACTGTTTTGGCTGGAGTATTCTATGTTTTGGGCACAGTATTTTTGTTATTGATGATTTACGGCGGTTATGTGTGGTTAAAGGCTGCGGGTCGTGACCAGGAAGTTGACAGAGCAAAGAGAATACTTATGACATCAATTATTGGAATGGTTGTTATACTTGCGTCATACGCTATAACTAATTTTATTCTTGGTCGTATTAGCGCGCCAATTGCATAAAAATAATTTTTTTTAATTATGAAAAAAAAGATATCGATAATTATCATATTTGCCTGCTTGTTGGTTTTTATTACTCCGGTTTTAGCGGTTGATATCGGTTTTGGGGATGACGGCATGGCGCAAAGCATAGCTGAAAAGGCCGGCTATGAAGCGAGCGATGAATACGCACTTTCAAGAACAGTGGGCGGAATTATTCGTGGAGTTTTGTCTGTTATTGGTGTTTTATTTTTGGTTTTAACAATTTATGCCGGCGTTCTTTGGATGACCGCATCTGGCAACGAAGAGTCGATAAGCAAAGCGAAGAAAATAATTACCTCGTCGCTCGTGGGGCTTGTAATAGTCGTGGCGGCCTATGGTATTACCGCCTTGGTTTTTAATTTTATTATTGGCGCTCAAGCGCCCAGCGCTGATGTGGGTGGGTCGGGAAGCTCGCCAAAACTTGGGTGTTGTGTAAGTGCAAATGAAGAGAAATGCACACAAACAGCCAGCGCCGGGCACTGTAACACAAAATGGTCAGGAACAGGTAATCGCTGGTATCCGGGTGAATCCTGCACCCCATATATTACCCAAGAAACAGGATGCGCTTTTGAAGCAAGTATGTAATTTTAATATATGAAAATAAATAAAAAAATTATTTTTCTCTTTATTTTGGCGGTCGGAATATTTGCGGCGATATCCACTTCCGCTCAAATTACTGCCATCGAAGGTCAATTAAAAGCAGCTGCGGAAGAAGGAGCCGGTTATTCTTCCCCACAAGACCCGCGTACAACCGCCGCAGTAATTATCCGTGCAGCTTTTGGCGTTGTTGGCACTGTTTTCTTGATATTAATGATTTATGCAGGGGCGACTTGGATGACGGCCGGAGGAAACGAAGAACAAGTCGCGAAAGGCAAAAAAAATAATCACCGCTTCGGTGATAGGATTTATTATTGTTATTTTATCTTACGCGATTACCACTTTTGTGGTCTATATGGCAACAGGAGGGAACCGTAATGCGGTGAAAACACAGCCGTCTCAAGAAGAGTTTATTCCGTTTGAGTAGGGAGATCGAGAGATATTTTCAATATTTGTTCGCACGAATCAATCGGCAAAGACGGAGAAGAAAAAGAATTTTTTCCGGTTAATAAATTATTTGTTTCAATGTGGATTAAATTATGGTCGGTAATATGCCGGCCATAATTATTTTTTTCAACGAATTTTATATTCGCTTTTTCTTGGCCGGGGATAGGTGAAATAAGCAATAGTGGTTTTTTTAAAAAAAGGCACTCTGTTACAGTTAATCCACCGGGTTTTGTTATTATCACATCCGATAATTTCATGATCTCGTCGATTCGGTCTGTGTATTCAATAATATTTGAATATGAATTATTAGGATGAAGAGCTTTGTTGAGCTTGTCGAATAATTTTTTATTATTTTTTCCGGAAATGGCAATGATATTCGCGTCCGAAATATTTTTTGTTAAGTTAGCCATAATTTTGCTTGAGTCGGTCAATCCTCCGCCTCCGGTCATAAGAAGAACTGTTGGAATTTTTGTGTTCAATTGAAAATGCTTTGCCGAAAGGCTCAAATCTTTTTCCTTTTTAAATTCAGGGTGAACAGGAATGCCCGTGGCAAAAGATTTTTTTCCATATCGCGTCAAATCAGACACGATATCTTCGCTTGGTGCGAAAAAATATCTCACAGATGGGTTAAGCATTATTTTATTTAATTCATAGTCCGTTATGAGCATATCCACAGGGATTCGCTCTGCAAATTTTCTTAGAAAAGCCGTAGCCAAAAAATGAGTGCAAATTATTATGTCCGGATTATAATTCGCCACGAATTTATTGAGACGTCTAGTGTTAATTTTTAAAAGTAAAGAAAAGCTGTTAAGAAGCTCGGCTGTTTTTGAAAAATCTCCGGCGTCATACAAAAGGCCAAACAATTCCGGAGCGTGTTTAACCAAAAGATTATATCCTGACGAAACGGATTTTTTTATTAGCCAATCGGAATATTCAATAATATCAATGTGTTCCGAATCAATATGCGGGTATAATTGTTTGCAGGTTAAATGCAAAGCATCCGCCGCTCTTTTGTGACCGGCGCCGGCGGAACATGAAACAAATAGAATTTTTTTTACCTGGTTCATAGTTTGCCAAATCAGGTGACAAATATGCAGAATTATAAACCACCGCGAGAAGTTTTACGTTTTTGGGCGACCACTGGGAATTGAACCCAGGTAACTGGTGCCACAAACCAGTGTTCTGCCGTTGAACTATGGCCGCCATGTAATTTTTAACCTTTTGATTTTAGCAGAATTTGCTGTACAAATCAAGATGTACGCGTAATGCTTGAAGCTTTGCAAGATATGCCACGAATCATCATTTATCTGGTGTGGTCGACCTTGTTATTGTTTATTATGCCGACAGCACGAGACAATTTTTTATAAGCGTCCTCCAATTTGGCGAATTCGGCCTGCGTAATGTCTGTCTCTTTTTCTATTTTATTCATCAACGCCACGATCGGTATTAGGTCATTGTTGGCTGTTAATCGGTCTTTGTATTTTGTTGCGTCTTCCGGAGTAAGGTTAGTTAGCGCAGTTTCAATTTTTTCTGCAGTCCATCCTTTATAGTGGACCAATAAATCATAAAGTGCGGGTGATACATCCAAAACGGCATTAAGTCTTTCGAGCGAGTTATTATGCATGAATTCATCAACCATCCGCAGAAACTGGTCTTTTTCTTTCTCGCAATGACGCCGTGTTTCCACCTGAACGGCCGATTTGGGATGGTCTTTTGTGAAGCACTCCAATATTTCCAACTCTTCTTTTGTTGGTTTTTTATGCTGTTCATTGTTTCCTGGAGTCTCGCTGTCAGTTGTTGTTTTTGGCTCGACATTAGGATCGCCTTCGCGCATATTTTTTTAAATTAGCTGTTTAACAGGTATAGAAATTTGTGACCCCGCTAGGAATCGAACCTAGATCCAGAGCTTAGAAGGCTCTTGTTCTATCCATTGAACTACGGGGTCGCAAGCGACTATAAGCAACATTTTAGCATGTTTTGCGGAAAAAATCAAGATAAGGTATAATATGCTATATAAATATTCTATATGAAGAATAAAATTATAATATTTTTAGCGATTTTTGCTTGTTTTTTTTGTGTCCAAACCGCTTTTTCAGCCGGGGCTTTTGGCCTTGATAAAACTGCCGTTCAGGCCGGGTACGAAACCGAAGGCACATCAGCTTCAATTGAAGGAAGAATTCAAGTGGCAATTTCCGCCTTTTTGGGATTAATGGCGTTAGTATTTTTCGGTTTGACATTATATGGTGGTATTATTTGGTTAACGGCAAGAGGCAAAGAGGAATTTGTAACCAAAGCCAAAGGTATTCTTGAAGCAGCTATTATTGGTTTGATTGTTGTGGTATTTTCTTATGCCATTGCCACTTTTGTGTTAAGGCGCGTAACAGGCGTTAGCCAATCAGGCGAAAGCAAAATATGTACAACAATGGACCATCGCTGTACCCCCATATTAACTGACTCTGATGAGCAAAAGTGCATTGCCGATGGAGATACTGTAGAAATAGGCACTTGTGATTAGCCAACGATGCTTCACCTTGACAAACAATCGTTTTTCTGATAAGCTTTATTTGTTTAAATTAAGGGAAAATCCTCCGAACCGGCAAAGACATGCCTTTGGCGCGCTCGGTAAAAATTATGCATGTATGTTAGATACAAAAAAGAAACAGCAAGTTATCAAGAAATATGCGGTCCACGAAGGAGACACCGGTTCAAGCGAGGTGCAGATAGCAATTTTAACATCCGAGATTGAGGAGCTTATTAAGCACCTCAAAATGCACCCCAAGGACCACTCATCCAGGCGCGGTTTGCTTCGCAAAGTAAGCACAAGACGACGTTTGATGCGTTATCTGAAAAAAGAAAATCCGGAGTCCTATGAGGAATTGGTAAAAAAGTTAAAAATTAAGAAATCCAGAGAAATAAAAAGTCTTAATTCCAAGGAAGAAGACGAGGAAGAAAATCTGGAAGAAGAAATAATTGAAAGTGAAAATGAAGTCCAACCAGAATAAAAAGAATCCTTTGAAACACCCCGAGCAAAGAGTCGGGGTGTTTATTGATGTACAAAATATGTATTATAGCGCCAAGAATCTTTTTGGGGCTAAAGTCAGCTTTGGTAATATTTTGACCGAGGCAGTGGGTGGAAGAAAATTAATTCGGGCTATCGGTTATGTGGTTAGCACAGAAAGCAAAGAAGAACAGCCTTTTTTTGACGCTTTGAATAATTTGGGCATTGAAACCAAACAAAGACCCTTGCAAATATTTTGGGGTGGAGAAAAAAAGGCGGACTGGGATGTCGGCTTAACGGTTGATGCGATTCGTTTGTCTAATAGCCTTGACGCCATAATACTTGTTTCGGGTGACGGTGATTTTTTGCCTTTGGTTGAATATTTGAAATACAACCAAGGTAAACAAGTCGAAGTAATGGCTTTTGGCGAAAATACATCGTCAAAATTAAAGGAAGTAGCTGATGATTTTACGGATTTGAGCTTGGATAAAGCAAAATTTTTGATCCGGAATGTTCTTAAAAAAAATAAATAATTAATTAATAAACGAAACTGGTGCGCGGACAGATAGACTCTTTTTGAGGCGTCTGTAGTGCGCGGATCAGTTTCGGAAAGGAAACATATGAACGTAAAAAACTGGTCCATGGAGTGGGGTGGGCGCAAGCTTTCGGTGGAAATTGGAAAGCTGGCTCTTCAAACTCAGGCTTCGTGCGTGGTGCAATATGGCGACACGGTCATTTTGGCGACTGCCACAATGAGCAAACAAACTCGTGAAGGAATCGATTTTTTTCCTTTAATGGTTAATTTTGAGGAAAAACTTTATGCTGCCGGAAAAATTAAAGGCAGTCGTTTTATTAAACGCGAAGGTCGTCCGAGTGAAGAAGCGATTTTATCGGGCAGGATGGTTGATCGAGCAATCAGGCCGTTGTTTGAAAGTTCAATGCGAAACGATGTTCAGGTGATTTTAACCGCGCTTTCTTGGGATGGTGAAAATGATTCACAAGTGCCGGCTTTTATTGCCGCTTCTATTGCCCTTGCCATTTCACCAATTCCCTGGAATGGTCCGATTGTGGGAGTTCGTGTCGGCAAAGTTGAAGGAAAATTTGTATTAAATCCGACTTTCAGCGAACGAGAAAAAGGTACGCTCGATGTGGTGGTAGCGGGCACCCCGGACAAAATAATAATGGTTGAAGCGGAAGTCAAAGAGGAACCGGAAAATGAAGTGATTTCTGCCATGCAGTTTGGCGCCAAGGAATCTGCTTCGGTTCTTGAATTTATCAAAAAAATTCAGGCCGAAATCGGACAAGAAAAAATCGATTTGCATAATAATTTAACCGAGCTTGAAATTAAATTAAAGGAGAAAGAAAAAGAGGTGAGAGAATTTATTTCTGGCCACGAAAATGATTGGATTTTTGATTCTTCAAAAAGAGCCGGGCGGAAAGAGTGGCAATGGTTGAACGGTTTGTTGAAGCAATAAAAGAAAAATTGTCAGTAGAGGAAACTGAGGAAAAAATTACCACTGTAATTTTAAGCAGGATAAAAATATATATCGAAGAGTTCATTACTAAAAGAATTTTGGAAAAGAATGAACGTTTGGATGGGCGAGCATTGAATGAAATTCGTGAACTTAATTCTGAAGTTGGCCTTTTGCCACGCACGCATGGCACCGGCCTATTCCAACGTGGAGACACGCAAGTTCTTTCGGTCGTAACATTGGGTGCGCCGGGTGATGTACAAACACTTGATTCCATGGAAGAAGAAGGCACAAAGCGTTATATGCATCATTACAATGATACTCCGGCTACTTATGGTGAAACCGGCCCTCTTCGCGGACCGGGAAACAGAGCAATCGGGCACGGCGCATTGGCCGAACGCGCTTTGATTCCGGTATTGCCCGATGAAATAGACTTTCCTTATGCTATTCGCGTTGTCTCCGAGGTTTTGGGTTCAAATGGTTCAAGCTCAATGGCCTCTACTTGCGGTTCAACACTTGCGTTAATGGATGCGGGCGTGCCGATAAAAAAACCGGTGGCGGGTATTGCCATGGGTCTTGCCAGTGACAACAATGGAAATTGGAAAATATTGACTGATTTGCAGGATATTGAAGACGGTCCGGGAGGGATGGACTTTAAAATTACCGGCACTGCCGATGGTATTACAGCAATCCAAATGGATACCAAAACTGATGGTTTGAATTGGGATATTGTAGAACAAACATTCAAACAATCGCGCGAAGCGAGACTCCAGATTTTGGAAGCAATGAGTAAAACTTTGTCAGAGCCCAGAAAAGAGCTTTCAAAATACGCCCCGCGAATTGTGACGATACAAATTAATCCGGATAAAATACGCGATGTTATCGGTCCGGGTGGAAAAATAATTAATAAGATTATTGCCGATACCGGAGTATCTATTGATATTGAACAGGATGGACGCGTAAATATTACCTCATCGGACGCGGTTGGGCTCGAGAAGGCGATAAAAATTGTTAATGATATTACTCACGAAATAACCGCCGGAGAACAATATGAAGGCACTGTTGTTCGTTTGGAGGATTTTGGAGCGTTTATAAATATATTGCCTGGGCAGGACGGATTGGTTCATGTGTCTGATATTGCTTGGGCGCGCACAAATAAACCGAGCGACGTATTAAATTTGGGCGATAAAGTAAATGTGGTGGTTAAAGAAATTGATAATTTGGGCAGAGTTAATTTGAGCATGAAAGCCTTGTTGCCAAAACCGGAAGGCTATGTGGAACAACCGCCGATGGAACGCCGAGGCGGGTTTAATAGAAGTGGTGGTCGAGGAGGCGATCGTAAAGGTGGCGGAGGTTTTAGAGGCAGTAGATAATAAATATTTGAAATAACCCTTGATTAATATCAAGGGTTATTTTTTATCTTGATTTTTTACATATTATATGATATATTGTGCTGTACGCCGGGGTGGTGAAATTGGTAGACACGCATGCCTTAGGAGCATGTTCCCGAAAGGGATTGGAGGTTCGAGTCCTCTCCCCGGCACTCGTAACTAAATGGTTTTAGTTACGAGAGGACGAGAACGCCGGAGCGATGTTTGGCGAGCTTGCGGGCGAGACAAACCGCGAGGCGGTGGCTAGGCCAAATTTTCGGAAGAAAATTTGAGCCGAGGTCGAGTCCTCTCCCCGGCACAAAACATGCACGCATATGGACATCTTAGAAGCAAAAAAATTTGCAATTGAAATAGATAATAATTTGCAATCTATTGATTTGCATTTATGTCGGCTCGATGAAATTGAAGCGAAAGTTGATCAATTTTTGTGTCAATGCGTCGATAAAAAATTATCTGGCGCAAAAATAATAACCGGTATTGGGAAAGGGGTTATTAAAAACATCGTAATCGGTTATTTACATGGCCGTTTTTCTCCTGATGATATTATTGTCAAAAACGGTGAAATTATCGTTGTTTTATAATAAAAAAGCTGTTTTAAGGCTTTAAGAGCCCTGAATATCCACACCCTATCCACATAACCGGCTCTTGACAGGTTTTTATTTTTTTGTTATTATTTTGCTTACGATTAATCTCCGCCCAAGGCGGACCATGTCCAATAATTTAGTGGATACAAATCGTATCCGACTTGGACCTCTGGGTAAGACCCTTTAAGGGACAGATGATGTTTAACATTATCAAACAATTTAAATCTTACTCATAGCATCCAAGCGGTTTAAACTCATAGAAAATGAGTCGCTTGTGGCGGCTCTTTTTTTATCTCACGCTCAGGCCAATTTATTGGCACGAGCAATGAGGTTGAAAACGGATAGTACGTTGACAACTTACTCAATAGCTCAACAAAGTAAAGCAGATTTGTTTCGAGTTAGTCGGAACAAATTGCTGGGTAGAAACATAACCAAAGCACTGTTTGGTGTTTTCGTTGTGTGCAATTTCATTAAGAGCATACGGTGGATGCCTTGACACTAAAAGACGAAGAAGGACGTTGCAGGGTGCGATAAGCTCCGGAGAGGTCCCAAGCAACCCGTGACCCGGAATCTCCCAATGGGGGAACCCATCTCGATTTAATCGAGATATTGCGTACTGAATACATAGGTGCGTAAAGACAACCCGGTGAAGTGAAACATCTCAGTAACCGGAGGAAAGAAATCGAAGAGATTCCCTTAGTAGCGGCGAGCGAAGAGAGAACAGCCTAAACCATACAAATGTTTTTATAAGGGTAA